>CBDIQA010000001.1:827500-997500 GCA_965283865.1 Allorhizobium sp. | reverse complement strand
CGACGTCCGACATGCCATTGGCCCCGTGCTGATAAGGCGGACTGAAGCCCTGACCCGTGAGCCAGGAGACCTGCCATCACTTGGCGCCGTGAACACGGCATTACTCTTCCCGCGCGGTGGGCGCGGACGAAAGGACATTGTTATGCATATTGAACCCGGCGTCATCGACGGCGCCAAACTCGCACTCAGCTATGCCACCGCAGCTCTTTCCTTTGGCCTGATGGCCAAGATGACGAAGGACGACCTGCAGGCCAAGACATCACCATCAGGCCTTGCCGGCAGGACACTGCTGACCACCGCACTCGTCTTCTCTTTCTTTGAGGTTCTGCCACATCATCCGGTCGGCGTATCCGAGGTGCACTTGATCCTTGGCTCGACGCTGTTCCTGATCTTCGGCGCCGGTGCTGCCTCGATCGGTCTGGCACTTGGTCTCCTGCTGCAGGGGCTGTTCTTCGCGCCCTTCGATCTGCCGCAATACGGCATGAACGTCACGACGCTGATCGTACCCTTGTTTGCCATCAGCCATATCGCTCGCCGGATCATCCCGGAGAAGAAGGCTTACGTTGACGTCGGCTACCGCGATGCGCTCGCTCTTTCGACCACCTATCAGGGCGGCATCGTCGCCTGGGTCGCGTTCTGGGCCCTCTATGGTCATGGCTTCACGACGGAGAGCCTGGCCAGCATCGCCACCTTCGGTGCCGCCTATATGACCGTGATCCTTGTTGAACCGCTCGTCGATCTCGGCGTGCTTGCCGCCGCCAAGACACTGCACAAGGCAACCGACAACGGGTTCTTCAACGATCGCCTGCACCACGCAGCGACCTGATATAAGATGACGTTGAGAGAGCGCATGGCCCATGCCATGCGCTTTTTCTTTGAAACAGCCCCCGCTTTCGGGTACCGCGAGGCAGAAACCGCACCTTTAATGCGTGCTCCGATCGCGAAGACCTCGAGGATAACAATGCGCGTCCTGTCCGAAGCCCACTACCCGGAACTGCCGAACTACTATCGTGGCAAGGTACGTGAAAACTACGACCTGCCGGACGGAAGCCGCATCATCATCTCGACCGATCGCCTCAGCGCCTTCGACCGTATTCTGACTTGCATACCTTATAAGGGCCAGGTTCTGACGCAGACCGCTCGCTACTGGTTCGACAAGACCAGCGACATCTGCCCGAACCATGTGATCGCCTATCCGGACCCGAATGTCGTTGTCGGCAAGCGCCTCGATATCCTTCCCGTCGAGATTGTTGTCCGCGGCTATCTCGCCGGCACGACGGGTACCTCGATCCTCACTCTCTATAAGAAGGGCGAGCGCCAGATGTACGGGATCACCCTTCCCGACGGCATGCGGGACAACGAGAAGCTTCCGACCCCGATCATCACGCCGACGAGCAAGGAGTTTGACGGTGGCCATGACGAGCCGCTCACACCGGCCGAAATCGTGGAGAAGAAGCTCCTGACCGCCGAGCAGTGGGAGACCCTATCGCGCTACGCTCTTGCGCTCTTTGCCCGCGGGCAGCAGCTCGCCGCGGAACGCGGCTTGATCCTCGTCGACACCAAGTATGAGTTCGGCACGGATGAAAACGGCACGATCATCCTGGCAGACGAAATTCACACACCCGACAGCAGCCGCTACTGGATCGCCGAGACCTAGCGCGAGCTTCGAGAAGGGCGAGCGCCCGCAGAGCTTTGACAAGGATTTCGTCCGGGCCTGGGTCGCTGAGCGCTGCGACCCCTATGTCGACCAAATCCCGGAAATCCCACAGTCGCTGGTCGATGAGACCTCCAGGGTCTATATAAATGCTTATGAAGCAATTACTGGAGAGACCTTCGTGCCTGATGACCGTGGCGAAAGCCCATCGGCTCGGGTCCACGATAATCTGGTACGCTATATGGGCTAGGAGGAGGCCGAAACGTCATGGATCACGGTTTTCGCACCCCACCAGGCAGCTGTGCAGGGCCTGAGAAAGCCAAGGTAGTGCGCCGCCCGCGCAAATCTGCCGAGGAAACCCGTGAAGAGATCCTGAACACGGCCGAAAGCCTATTCCGCACTCATGGTTACGCCAGAGTAGCGATCGCCGACATTGCAGCGGCCCTCTCCATGTCACCAGCGAACGTCTTCAAGCATTTCCGCACGAAGACCAGTCTGGTCGATGCGATCGCAACCCGCGCCATCGAAGAAACGGTTACGTCCATGCGGGAGCTGCCACAGGAACGTCCGGCTCCGGAACGCTTATGTGCGCTGGCCCACCATCTGATGCAGGAGCACGTCTCAGGTCGACTGGATGCTCCTTTTGTCTTCGAGATGATCCTCGTGACCATCACCGAAGAACTCGATTGTGGTGATCGTTTCCGCAAGATGGTCGTCGAAATGATTATGGACATCATCGAGGCTGGCATCCGCGAGGGCTGCTACCACGTGACCGACATTCCGCGTTTCGCCAATGCGGCCTTCGATGCCCTGTCCTGCGTGATCCATCCTGTCATGACAGGATTGGAAAAGGCTGACATTATGGCAACACGATGCAAGGATGTTGTCGCGTTGATCGACGCAGCCATGCGCTTGCCACTTGTTAAGTGACGATACCTGGATTACGTCACTTTCATCGAGACCTGCCATCGCGTCAGACGGTCGGGGCATTGTTCTGCGTTGAGGAGATTTAACCTCCTGGCGCAAGCGTCCCTCGCCTTCAACGACCGCCATATTTTGGGATTTTCCATGCGCCGAAGCCTTAAGTTCGTCTCTGTTCTCTTTACCTGCACCGCCGTACTCGCGAGTTGCAGCGATCAGGAGACGGCCCAGAACGCCGGCGGCGGAGCCCCCGGCGGCGAGCGGCCACCCGCAGCCGTCAGCGTGGTGCTGATGAAGAAGGCACCGCAGACGCTGACCACGACACTCCCGGGACGCGCCTCCGCCTTTCAGATGGCGGAAATCCGTCCGCGCGTCAGCGGCGTGATCAAGGAAATCGCCTTCAAGGAAGGCAACGAGGTCAAGGAAGGCGATCTGCTCTACAAGATCGAGGACGACACCTATCGCGCAGCCCAGGCACAGGCCCAGGCGAGCCTGCAAAAGGCGGAGGCCGGTGTGCCGACCGCACAATCCAACCTTGCACGCCAGGAACGCCTCGTCGGCAGCGGCGCCACTCAGGTTGAGCTGGAAAATGCCCGCGTGACGCTTCTTCAGGCAGAGGCTGATGTCGCCCAGGCCAGAGCCGCCCTGCGCTCTTCCGAGATCGAACTTGCCCTGACCGAGATCCGTGCGCCCTTCGAAGGCGTGACGACGGCATCGCGCTACTCGATCGGCAATGTGGTGACGGCAAACCAGACCGACACGCTGATGACGCTGCGCCGGCTGGATCCGATCTATATCGACCTGACGGAATCGAGCGTCAATCTCCTGCGTCTGCGTGAAGCAATCACCGCCGGTCGCATCAACCGCACTGAAAACAGCGCGACCGACATCCGGTTGACCCTTGAAGATGGCCATGAATATCCGGTTGTTGGCAAGCTCGACATGTCGGAAATGGCCGTGAGCCAGACGACCGGTACCTTTTCGATCCGTGCAGTCTTCGACAACCCGGATGGTCTCATCCTGCCAGGCATGTATGTCCGCGCAACCGTGAGCGTTGGTACCGAAGAAGGCTTCCTGATCCCCCAGCGCGCCGCGACCCGCAGCGCCAACGGGGAGCTTTCGGCAAAGTTCGTCACCGCTGACAACAAGGTCGAGACACGCATCTTCGACAACGCCCAGGTTTCGGGCAGCAACTGGCTGGTCGCCTCCGGCATCTCCGACGGTGACAAGCTGATTGTCGACGGGTTCCAGTGGATTGGCGATGGGGCACCTGTCCAGCCAGTCGAAGCGAAGATCAACGCGGACGGTATCGTCGAAGAGGCCGCGGCTCCGGCTGCCGCCCCTGCTGCACAGCCGTAATTGTGCGACAGGCAAGGCAACCGAGGCGTAAAGGATAACCCATGGCCCAGTATTTCATCCGTCGCCCGATCTTCGCTTGGGTGATCGCGATCATCATCATGCTCGGGGGCGCTTTGGCGATCTCGACGCTCTCGATCGCTCAATACCCGGAAATTGCGCCGACGACGGTGCAGATCTCGGCAAGCTATAACGGCGCAAGCGCCGAAACGGTCGAGAAGTCCGTGACCTCGATCATCGAGGACGGCATGACCGGTCTCGACGATCTCACTTACATGACCTCGTCGTCTAGCACCGGCTCCGCAAGCGTAACCCTGACCTTCGGCAACTCCATCGATCCGGAAATCGCCCAGGTTCAGGTCCAGAACAAGCTGCAGCTCGTCCAGTCGCAGCTGCCCGACATCGTCCAGACGGCCGGCATCTCGGTCACGCGCTCCACGTCCAGCATCCTGCTCGTCGGCGCCCTGGTTTCGACGGACGGTGCACGCAGCAACGTCGAACTCGGCGATATCTTCTCCTCGCAGATCGAGGACCAGATCAAGCGTCTGGAAGGCGTCGGCAGCATCGAAGTCTTCGGCACCGGTTATGCCATGCGCGTCTGGCTTGACCCGTTCCAGCTCAACAAGTTTCAGCTCACCCCCACGGACGTCACCACAGCGATCCAGGCCCAGAACACGCAGGTTTCCGTCGGCGCCCTCGGCAGCCAGCCGGCACCAGCAGGCCAGCAGTTGACCGTGACGGTGACGGCACAGAGCCAGTTGCAGTCTGTCTCTGACTTCGAATCCATCATTCTGAAGACGGAAACCGACGGCGCAACGGTGCGCCTGAGCGACGTCGCTCGTATCGAGATCGGCCAGGAGAGCTACGGCACGAAGACCCGCTCCAACCGCAACCCGGCAACCGGCTTCGCCGTCAACCTTGCGACCGGCGCCAATGCACTTGATACGGCAGCCCGCGTTAAGTCGCAGCTTGAGACGATCGCGCCTTCGCTGCCGGAAAACGTCGTCATCACCTATCCCTATGACACGACGCCCTTCGTACAGCTGTCAATCGAGAAGGTCGTTCATACGCTGATCGAAGCCATCGTTCTGGTCTTCGTGGTCCTGCTCGTCTTCCTCCAGAACCTGCGCGCAACAATCATCCCGATGATCGCAGTGCCCGTGGTCCTTCTCGGAACATTCGGCATCCTTGCGCTGACGGGATACTCGATCAACACGCTCACCATGTTCGCCATGGTGCTTGCGATCGGCCTGCTTGTAGACGACGCCATCGTCGTGGTCGAAAACGTCGAACGCATCATGTCGGAGGAAGGTCTCTCGCCGCTTGAGGCGACAGAGAAGTCGATGGGCGAAATCACCGGCGCGATCGTAGGCATCGCCCTCGTTCTGACCGCCGTGTTCATCCCGATGGCCTTCTTCGGCGGTTCCACAGGCATCATCTATCGCCAGTTCTCCGTGACGATCGTCTCAGCCATGCTGCTCTCGGCCCTCGTGGCCATCGTGCTGACACCGGCCTTGTGCGCCACGATGCTGAAGCCGATCGACCACCACAAGGAGAAGCGCGGCCTCGGCGCGTGGTTCAACCGCAACTTCGACAGCGCGACCGGCGGCTATGTCTCCACGATCGGCTATCTGCTGAAGCGCCCGCTGCGGGTGATGCTGATGTTCGCGATCGTGATTGGCGGCATGAGCTGGCTTTTCCTGCGCCTTCCCTCCTCCTTCCTCCCGGAAGAAGATCAGGGCGTGCTGATGACCATCGTGCAGCTGCCGAACGGCGCCACGGTCACGCGCACGGAAGAGATCATCAAGAAGATCGAGGACTTCTATCTCGACAAGGAAAAGGACGCGATCCAGGACGTTTTCTCCGTCTCTGGCTTCTCGTTCACCGGTTCGGGCCAGAACTACGCCCTCGTCTTTGCCAAACTCAAGGATTTCGAACTGCGCGAGGAGCCTCAGCTTGCCGCTTCTGCAGTCGTCCAGCGCGCCATGGGCTACTTCTTCACCCTGCGTGACGCTCAGGTATTCCCGCTGCAGCCGCCCGCAATCCCGGGTCTTGGCACATCGAGCGGTTTCTCGATGTATCTCGTCGACAGTGGTAAGAACGGCACCGAAGCACTGACGGCTGCTGCCCAGCAATTGATGGGGGCCGGCAGTGCCAACGCCAATGTCAGCTCGCTGCGCACCAACAACCCACCGGCCGAAACACAGCTCAAGCTGCTGCTCGACCAGGAAAAGATGGGCGCAATGGGTCTCGACGTGGCGACCGTGAACAGCATGCTGTCGATCATCTTCGCCGGCCGCGACGTGAACGACTTCACGCTGAACGGCGAATTGAAGCCGGTCTACGTGCAGGGCGATGCGCCCTACCGTATGCAGGAAACCGCGATCAACGACTGGCACGCCCGCAATTCGACCGGCGAGATGGTCCCCTTCTCCTCCTTCGTCAAGACGGAGTGGATCAGTGGTGCCCCGACGCTTAGCCGATACAACGGCGTCGGTGCGATCTCGATGGAAGGTGCGGCAGGCGCAGGCATAAGCTCAGGCACCGCCATGGATACGATGGAGCAGCTGACCGCGAACATGAGCGGCGGCTATACGGTCGCGTGGCAGGGCATTTCCTACCAGGAGAGACTGTCCGGGTCCCAGGCACCGCTGCTTTACGCGCTGTCGGTTCTCATCGTCTTCCTCTGCCTCGCCGCACTCTACGAAAGCTGGTCGATTCCCTTCTCGGTCATCATGGCGGTTCCCGTCGGCGTGCTCGGTGCAGTGGCGGCGGCATACTTCTTCGGCCAGTCGAACGACGTCTATTTCAAGGTCGGATTGCTGACCACCATCGGCCTGGCAGCGAAGAATGCGATTCTCATCGTGGAGTTCGCCAAGGACCGTCAGGCTGCCGGATTGAGTGTCATTGATGCAACACTCGAAGCTGCAAAGCTCCGACTGCGTCCGATTATCATGACGTCTCTCGCCTTTATACTGGGCGTTGTGCCACTGGCAATTGCTACTGGCGCAGGCTCTGCGGCGCAAAATTCGATCGGTATTGGCGTTCTGGGCGGCATGTTCACCGCTACAGCGCTCGGAATCTTCTTCGTACCGTCGTTTTTCGTGATCATTCGGCAACTCTTCGGCGGTGCAAAACCGAAAGAAGAGCTGTCTAAGGGGTGATTGACAAACTACGTTAAGGAATTATTGCGTAGGCTGCTGCGGTAGCCTGCGTGAGTAAAGCGGTCGCTGGCCAAGGTATCAATAGAACCTTCGCGGCTCGACCGGGGGACCAATACAGGAACACGTGATGCTGAAAATTCGCGCTGCCGCACCTCTCGCAATGCTCCTCCTCTCCGGTTGTGTCGTTGGACCCGATCACGAGGCCCCTCAAACGGCACTTCCCGTCAAGTTTTCCGAGGGCAGCACGCGTGCCGCAGCGGACGTAACACTGGCACCCTGGTGGACCGCCTTCAACGACCGCCGGTTGAACGGCTTGGTCGAAACGGGCCTCTCCCAGAACCTCGACGTCCTCCAGGCAATTGAACGAATCACCTCGGCGGAAGCCAATTTCGAATCAGCCGACTCTGCAGCCTTCCCGCAGCTCAACGTAGGTGCGGACCATCAGGTGTCGAAGACCAATGGCAGCGGCGCGCTTTCGAGCCGTGACAGCGACACGACCAACACGTCGACTGGCACTGCCAGCGTCTCGTGGCTGATTGATCTCTTCGGCCAGTATCGCCGGTCGAAGGAAAGCGCAAAGGCTTCGCTCGACGCAGCCTATGCAAGCGCTGACGTGGCGCGCCTGACCTTCCTGTCGAGTGTCGTATCGGCCTATGTCGATGCGCGCTACTATCAGGAGCGCATTGCGATCGCCCGCAAGAACCTGACATCGCGCCGCGAAACGCTTGAACTGACCCGCCTTCAGCTCGAAGCAGGTGCCGCCTCGCGTCTGGACGTCGTCCAGTCCGAAGGCCTAGTGAACTCCACGCTCGCCGAAATCCCGGCCCTCGAAATCTCGTTCCGTCAGTCGGTCCACCGCATCTCGCTGCTGCTCGGTTTGCCCGCAACCAGCTTGCTGGCCGACCTTCAGAAGGGCGCGGCTCAGCCTTATGCGCGCCGCGGCGTGAGCGCCGGCGTTCCCGCCGACCTCATCCGCAACCGTCCGGACATCCGCGCGGCTGAACGCAGTCTCGCAGCCGCCACTGCCGAAATCGGTGTTGCCGAAGCAGCGCTTTATCCGTCGATCTCGCTCAGCGGCTCGATCTCGCCGACGCTGGTCGCGACATCGCTTGCCAGCGGAAAGGCCACGTCCTGGGGCTTCGGCCCGAGCCTGAACCTGCCGATCTTCGACGCCGGCGCCCGCCGTGCCAACATCAAGGCCCGCGAAGCGGCAGCGCGTGAATCGTACCTTGCGTGGAAGCAGACCGTGCTGAACGCCGTTTCCGAAGTCGAGAACGCACTCGTTGCCGTCAGCCGCACGCGCCAGACGGTATCGGCCCTGACTGCCACCGTCCGCTCCTACGAAGAAGCCCTGTCGCTCGCCACCGCGAGCTACCGTGACGGTGCATCCTCGCTGCTCGACGTGCTGGATGCCCAGCGCAACGTTGCAAGCGCCCAGGCAAACCTCGCCCAGGCCGTGCAGCAGCTGGCGAATGGCTATGTGTCCCTCAACGTTGCCATCGGCGGCGGCTATGCCTGGGATGGCGCAAAGACAGTGGTCGCAAGCAAGTAAGCGCCTGCAGCCAAACCATACGAGAGCCCGGCACCGGAAACGGTCGCCGGGTTTTTCTTTGTCTGAATTAGAAAGTGGCCGGCGTGTTGATCCAGATAAGCACGGTTTCCCCGCTTGAGATGTTCCGCCACGAATGCGGTCTGCGGCTCTCGAAGTAGAAGCTGTCTCCGGCATTGAGTTCGAAGAACTTGTCGCCATCGAGAATGATCTCCAGGCTACCTGAGAGCATGTAGAGAAACTCCTCCCCCTCGTGCTGATAGGCACCTTCACTCGATGCACCGGGCGCCAGCTGGAAACGGTTGCATTCCATCGCGTTCCGGCCCTCGGCCAGCACTTGCACCGCAACGCCGGACGAGGTGGTGGGCCATGAAGCCCACTTGCCGTCGCGGATCAGGGACTCTCCGCCCCTCCCCTCTTCCTGGCCGCTCAGCGAGGCCAGTGTCGTGCCGAGATGGCGCGCCACCTCATGCAGGGCTGTGAAGGACAGGCCCTGGGAGGTGCGCTCGAACGTCGACAGCTGCGAAACCGCAACCCCCGTCGCCTGCGCTACACTTTCCAGCGTCTTTCCAGCCTCCCGTCGCAAGCGACGGATACGGGTGCCAGGGCGGATATCGGAGGCATCGTCCTCACCCTCGACAACGTCTTCATCGGCCTCTGAGGAAACCTCCCGCAGGCTCTCGCGGATTGCTGCCGGGTTCAGGCCTCTTTCACTCCTCAACCAGGCAATGTGCTTCAGACGATCGACCAGTGCACGATCATAAAGCCTCTGCCCCGTCGCCGTGCGGATAGGCTGGATGAGATCCTGCGTCTCCCAAAGGCGAAGTGTGGACGGCGAGACTCCCGCCATCCTTGCAGCCTCCGCAATCTTGAATCGGATGTCGTCCACGCTGCCCTCAACGAAATGTCGCTGTCATGCGTGATAATGCCGACAAAGCATATTGCAAGTCTACAGAAAAAATGTAGGAAATATCTCACCACACGATCGCAACCATCCGCGACGCCGCTGGCAACCCTTCGCACAGGACGAAAACGATGAAGAACGCCGAAATCTCAGCCCGCAAGAATGACGCCATTTCCCGCGGCGTCGGCATGACCACGCAGATCTATGCCGACAAGGCTGAGAACTCGGAAATCTGGGATGTCGAGGGCCGCCGCTACATCGACTTCGCCGGCGGCATCGCGGTTCTCAACACCGGCCATCGCCACCCGAAGGTCGTGGAAGCCGTCAAGGCCCAGCTCGACCGCTTCACCCACACCTGCCATCAGGTTGTGCCTTACGAGAACTATGTCGCACTTGCCGAGCGCCTGAACAAGATGGTCCCCGGCAACTTCGAGAAGAAGACGATCTTCGCGACGACGGGTGCAGAAGCCGTTGAAAACGCCATCAAGATCGCCCGCTGCGCCACGGGCCGCTCTGCCGTGATCGCCTTTACCGGCGGCTTCCATGGCCGTACCTTCCTCGGCATGGCGCTGACCGGCAAGGTCGTGCCCTACAAGGTCGGCTTCGGCCCGATGATGGGCGACGTCTTCCACGTTCCCTTCCCGCTCGAAATGCACGGCATCGACGTTGAGACCTCCCTCGACGTGCTCGACAAGCTGTTCAAGGCAGATGTCGACCCGAAGCGCGTGGCTGCAATTATCCTTGAGCCTGTCCAGGGCGAAGGCGGTTTCTATGATGTGCCGCGCGCTCTGATGAAGGCCCTGCGCGAGATCTGCGACCAGCACGGCATTCTGCTCGTCGCCGACGAAGTCCAGACCGGCTTTGCCCGCACCGGCAAGCTCTTCGCCATGGAGCACTATGACGTGGTTCCAGACCTGACAACGATGGCGAAGAGCCTCGCCGGCGGCTTCCCGCTGTCGGCCGTCACCGGCCGCGCCGAACTGATGGATGCCCCCGGCCCCGGCGGCCTGGGTGGCACCTATGCCGGAAACCCGCTGGCGATCGCAGCTGCCCATGCAGTCCTCGACGTCATCGAGGAAGAGCAGCTTTGCGACCGCGCCAACCAGCTCGGCAACCGCCTCAAGCAGCGCCTCGAAGCGATCCGCGCCAACGTGCCCCACATCATGGATATCCGTGGTCTCGGCTTCATGAACGCCGTCGAATTCAAGGTGCCGGGAACCGACAAGCCGTATGCGGATTTCACCAATGCGGTACGTCTGAAGGCGCTGGAGAAGGGCCTGATCCTGCTCACCTGCGGCGTGCACGGCAACGTCATCCGCTTCCTGGCGCCGATCACCATCCAGGACGAGGTGTTCGCCGAGGCGCTCGACATTCTCGAAAGCGCGATGATCGAAGCCGCAGGAGCCTGAGGCATGACCATTTCGAAAACCCTGACCGACAAGCTGAAGGACCCGACACTGGCGACCGACAAGTCGCTGGTCGGTAATGACTGGTTGGCAGCAAGCCAGTCGGGCAAGACCTTCGAGGTTACCAACCCGGCAACGGGTGACGTGATCGCGGTCCTTCCCGACCTCAACAAGGCGGAAGTGACGAAGGCAATCGATGCTGCCTACACGGCACAGAAGGCCTGGGCGAAGAAGACCGGCAAGGAACGCGCCGCGATCTTGCGCAAGTGGAACGACCTGATGGTCGCCAATGCCGACGATCTCGCAACCATCCTCACGATGGAAATGGGCAAGCCCTGGACTGAGGCCCGCGGCGAGATCCTCTACGGTGCATCCTACGTCGAATGGTTCGCCGAGGAAGCCAAGCGCGTTTATGGCGATACCATCCCCGGCCACCAGGCTGACAAGCGGATCATGGTCATCAAGCAGCCGGTCGGCGTCGTCGGCGCGATCACGCCGTGGAACTTCCCGAACGCTATGCTCGCCCGCAAGGTGGCACCGGCGCTCGCCGTCGGCTGCGCCATGGTATCGAAGCCTGCCGCCCAGACCCCGCTTTCGGCACTCGCCCTTGCGATCCTCGCCGAGCGCGCTGGCCTGCCAGCCGGCCTGTTCTCGGTGCTGACCTCGACCGATGCAGCCATGGTTGGCCAGGAATTCTGCGCCAATGACAAGGTCCGCAAGCTGACCTTCACCGGCTCCACCAATGTCGGCCGCATCCTGATGCGCCAGGGTGCCGACCAGATCATGAAGCTGGGCCTGGAACTCGGCGGCAATGCGCCCTTCATCGTCTTCGACGATGCGGATCTCGATGCCGCCGTCGAAGGCGCGATGATCTCCAAATACCGCAATGCCGGCCAGACCTGCGTCTGCGCCAACCGTCTCTATGTTCAGTCCGGCATCTACGACGCGTTTGCCAAGAAGCTCGCCGAAAAGGTTGGCCAACTGAAGGTCGGCAACGGCTTTGCCGAGGGTGTGACCACCGGCCCGCTGATCGATGCCAAGGCGATCGACAAGGTCAAGGAACACGTCGCCGATGCCGTCTCCAAGGGTGCCAAGGTCGCCCTCGGCGGCAAGCCGTCCTCGGCTGGCGAACTCTTCTTCGAACCGACGATCCTCACCGGTGTAACCACCGATATGAAGGTCGCGACTGAAGAGACCTTTGGCCCGGTGGCACCGCTCTTCAAATTCGAGACCGAAGACGAAGTCGTCGAACTCGCCAACGCAACCGAATTCGGCCTTGCCTCCTATTTCTACTCGAAGGACATCGCCAAGATCTTCCGGGTCGCGGAAGCCCTCGAATACGGCATGGTCGGCGTCAACACCGGCCTGATCTCGACGGAAGTCGCACCCTTCGGTGGCATAAAACAGTCGGGTCTTGGCCGTGAAGGCTCGAAATACGGCATCGATGACTATACCGAGATCAAGTACATCTGCCTCGGCGGCATCGCTTGAGCGCATGCGAGATCCCCGGCCCTGCGCCGGGGATTTTCATTTCGGCTCACTCGGTGAAAAGATCCGATCCGCCACCGAGTGGCCCAGCTGGGCCAGTGCCTCGAAGTGGCTTTGTCGAGCAGACGCCTGCCGCCAAAAGAAGCCGATATCCCGTACCCCCTGCCAATACTCGATCGTCAGGAGTTTGATCCCGTCTTCCTTGGCAAATTCCGATCGGACATAGAGTTCCGGGAAGAGCGAAAGCCCCATCTCGATAGAGACCATCTGGCGGATAGCGTCGAGGCTCGACCCTTCGTACTCTTCGGCGAGCGTGGCACCCGACATATCGGCGAGACGCCTCACCTCATCCATCAAGCGATGCCCCGGACCAAGTGTGAGCAGCTTCTCGCCCTTCAGTTCATCCGGCGAAATCGTATCGAACGCAGCCAGCCGGTGTGCCTTGGGCACGCCGAGCAGGATCCGCTCCCGGCAGATCTGGAGCGAGACGAAGCCGTCTTCCGAGGATGGCAGAGGTCCTAATCCACAATCGGTCTCCCCCTGCAGCACCGCCTTCTCCAACTGACGTGGCCGATCCTCGCGGATGTAAATCTTGAGCTCAGGATAGCGCTTGTGCAGCGGGGGCAGCAGATAGGGCAGGAAATAGGGTCCGAACGAGGGTGCGACACCTAGCCGGATGGCGCCGCCGAGATTGGCTTTCGATCCTGTCGCAACCGCACGGATTTCATCGAGACCATTGAGGATCACCTTTGCGGCCGTGATCACCTCGGCACCGACGGGCGTCGGCACGACCTGTCCGGGCATGCGATCAATCAGCGTCACCCCGAGCTGCTTCTCAAGCAGCGCCACCTGCACCGAGAGCGTCGGCTGCGAGACGTTGCAACGCTTTGCAGCCTCTCCGAAGTGCCCTGTTTCGCCCAGCGTGACGAGATACTCCAACTGCCGATGACTGGGCCGAAAAGGCATTGTCGCGCCTCATAGAGAAAAACTATCAGTTTTATATAATCAATGAATTGGAACAATCAATCGATCGACCGCATATTCGAGTGGCACGAAAGGAGATCGCCATGAAGCAACTGCTCAAAGCCCTGAGAGCCCGCCATTCGATCGTCGCCGCCAAGATTGACGAGGAACAGCGCCGTCCGCAGCCTGATGGCATCAGGGTCCGCGCCTTGAAGAAGATCAAGCTGCACTTGAAGGAGCAGATCATGTTGCTCGAGCGGGGCGATGCCATGAAGGCAACTGCCGCCCGTCCCAAGGCATCGAACTTCGGCAGTCCCATTCTCGCCGGACGCTGATCACGTAAGCGCTCCGTGATGGCGCAAGCGTGACCGGCGAGAACGGCCGGCGGGGCACCCTGCGCCCCGCCGGCATTAGGGCAAACAACGAAAATACAAAAAAGCCCGGCGTGATCCACGCCGGGCTTTTGGTATCGGTCGAACTACAGCTCTTAGTTCTTGGCGCGCTCGACGTAGGAATTGTCTTCGGTCGCGATGACGACGCGGATGCCGGCGTCGACATGCGGGGGTACCATCGTGCGGATACCGTTCGACAGGATCGCCGGCTTGTAAGACGACGAGGCCGTCTGGCCCTTCACGACCGGCTCGGTCTCGACGATCTCGAGCGTCACGTGACGCGGCAGCTGGATGGCAAGTGCGACGCCTTCATGCATGGACAGGATGCAAACCATGCCTTCCTGCAGATAGGCCTTCTGGTCGCCCATGGTTTCGACATCGACGACGACCTGGTCGTAGTTCTCAGGGTTCATGAAGTGGAAGCCTTCACCGTCCTCGTAGAGGAACTGGTGATTGACGTCTTCAACGAAGGCCCGCTCGACCTGCTCAGTCGTCCGCCAGCGTTCCGAAACCTTCACGCCATCGACGATGCGACGCATGTTGACCTGGGTGACCGGCGTGCCCTTGCCCGGGTGGAAGTTTTCGGCAGTCAGCACGACGTAGAGCTTGCCGTCCACGTCGATGACATTGCCCTTGCGCACGGACGAGGCGATAATCTTGACCATTGGAATTCCTTGTATCTGCGTAAGACCCGTCGTAAAGGACGGCGGTCCCGACGGACCTCTATGAATTTCTCGGGCGCAACTAACCCAAATCCGGTAAAATAGCCAGCCCGTGTTGAGAAATGGACCGAGATTCCGGCATGATTGACAGCCGCCGATCATCCCCTCCGTGGTGGCGCGCTTCCGTGCATGCGGACCGTCGCCCTTTCCTGATCGGTCGCAATCGGATCCAGGCCGCTTTCCGCGCGCATTTCGCCGGGGACGACTTCGTGGAGGTCGACACTGCGACCCTACAGGTTTCGCCCGGCAACGAAGCCCATCTGCATGCCTTCCAAACCGAAGCGATCGGCCACGATGGATCTGCTGTGCCTCTTTACCTGCACACATCGCCGGAATTCGCCTGCAAGAAACTGCTGGCTGCCGGCGAGCCGAAAATCGCCTGTTTCGCCCATGTCTACCGCAACCGGGAACGCGGTCCCCTGCACCATCCGGAATTCACCATGCTGGAATGGTATCGAGTCGGCGCGGGCTATGAGCAGTTGATGCAGGACTGCGCCGATCTGATCGCGCTCGCTGCGCTGACTGCGGGCACGCAGAAATTTGCCTATGGCGGCAAGACCGTTGACCCTTTCGCAGAACCGGAACGCATCTCGGTGGCAGACGCCTTCACCCGCCAAGCCGGCATCGACCTGTTGGCCACCATTGGCACAGATGGCAGCACGGATCGAAACGCGCTGCTGAAGCAGGTGCAGACGGCCGGCATCCGAACAGCCGATGACGATACATGGGCCGACCTCTTCAGCCGCGTCATCGTCGAGAAGGTCGAACCGAACCTCGGCAACGGCCGCGTAACGATTCTCGACCGATACCCAGTCGCCGAGGCAGCCCTTGCCCGCCCCTGCGCCGACGATCCGCGCGTGGCAGAGCGCTTCGAGGTCTATGCCTGTGGTGTCGAGCTTGCCAATGCCTTCGGCGAACTGACGGACCCGGCAGAACAGCGCCGCCGCTTCGATGCAGAAATGGCAGAGAAGCAGCGTGTCTACGGCGAAACCTATCCGCTCGACGAGGACTTCCTCGAAGCCTTGGAAGCCATGCCGGAAGCATCAGGGATCGCGCTTGGCTTTGACCGCCTCGTCATGCTGGCAACCGGCGCATTGAGGATCGATCAGGTGATCTGGGCGCCGGTCGCGGAGACGCATCTTGGCTGAGGCGACCACCCTGCGCAGTGTCAGCGACCTCCTGTCCAAAGGCATTGTCACGACGGCTGAGGCAGCGCAGCTTGATGCCGTCGCCGAGCGTTACGCCATTGCATTGACGCCGACCGTTCGGGCTTTGATCGATCCCAACGACCCTAGCGATCCGATCGCCGCCCAATATGTGCCGACGGCCGCCGAACTTGTCGAACATCCCGACGAACGGGCAGACCCGATCGGTGACCATCCGCATTCTCCGGTCGAAGGCATCGTGCACCGCTATCCCGACCGGGTCCTGCTCAAGCTCGTGCACACCTGTCCGGTCTATTGTCGTTTCTGCTTCCGCCGCGAAATGGTCGGGCCTCAGGGCGACGGCAATCTCTCTCCCGATGCCTTGAAGGCGGCACTCGATTACATCCGCGCCGACGAGCGGATCTGGGAAGTGATCTTCACAGGCGGCGATCCGCTGATCCTCTCGCCACGACGTCTGCGCGCGGTCATGCAGGAACTGGCGACGATCGCCCATGTCCGGATCGTTCGCATTCACAGCCGCGTGCCGGCCGTCGATCCGGCGCGCATATCCGAAGCCTTGACCGAGGCGCTTCAGTCCGGCAGCAAGACGCTCTATCTCGCACTGCATGTGAACCACGCGCGCGAGCTCACGCCAGAGGTTCGCCAGGCATGCACCCGTATGGTTGCAGCGGGTGTGCACCTGGTCAGTCAGAGCGTTCTGCTGAAAGGTGTAAACG
The DNA here is from genome assembly GCA_965283865.1 of Allorhizobium sp. Taxonomy (GTDB): domain Bacteria; phylum Pseudomonadota; class Alphaproteobacteria; order Rhizobiales; family Rhizobiaceae; genus Allorhizobium. Next base: position 981,099 of record CBDIQA010000001.1, on the reverse strand, counting down.
ACAATGCCGATACGCTTGCGGATCTCATGCGCGGCTTTGTCGAGATCGGTGTGAAGCCTTATTACCTGCACCATCCCGACATGGCACCCGGCACCGGACATTTCCGGCGGACCATCGCCGAGGGCCAGGCCATCATGCGAGACCTGCGCACCAAGCTCTCCGGCCTCTGCATTCCGCACTACATCCTCGACCTGCCGGGCGGCCACGGCAAGGTTGAGATCGGTTCGGATAGCCTGCGCCAAGTTGAACCAAATCGATACATCGTTCTCGACCGCCACGGCAAAGAACACGTCTACGAGGGCTAAATCGACCCCGATCGTAGCTGAAACCGCAAAAACCGGCGCCTTTCCGCCGGCTCATGCGGCCCGTTCATTCTGATTTTACCGAAACGCTTAGCGGAAACTTCGTCTTTCCTCTGTAAGAAATCGCTCAATAGATTTCGAACGTCCGGTCGGAGGGAAAACGATGAACGAAACCATTCGCACGTTGCTGGCCAAACTCGGTGGCCTTCCCGTCGCTGTCGAGACGCTTGCAGACGAAGCTGACCTTTATGCCGCCGGCCTGTCGTCCTTCGCCTCCGTCCAGTTGATGCTGGGCCTCGAAGAAGCCTTCGACATGGAGTTCCCGGACCATCTCCTGAACCGCAAGTCCTTCGCCAGCATTGCCGCCATCGAGGCGACGGTCGCGACCATCGTCGGGGACAGAAAGGTCGCCTGATGGACCTCTCCTCCACGTCGACGGACAAGAGCCTGAAGGCGCGCGCGTCCCGCGTCGCAGCCATAGCCGCGATGCATGCCGACGACGTCGACAAGGCCGGCCGCTTTCCGAAAGAAGCCGTGGACGCCATGAAGGCGGAGCGACTGATGGGGATCCAGATCCCCGTCGAATGCGGCGGCGAAGGTCGCTCCACGTCGGAGATCGCCGAACTCTGCACCATCATGGCCCAGGGCTGCGCTGCAAGCGCGATGATCTTCGCCATGCACCAGATCAAGGTATCGAGCCTCGTCTCCCATGGCACAGAGGCGTCCTGGTACCGCGACTTCATGCGCCGGATCTGCGCCGACCAATTCCTGCTGGGATCCGCCACCACCGAAGGCGGCATCGGCGGAAACCTGCGCAATTCGATCTGTGCCATAGAGATCGACGGCAATCACTGCCGGCTGGAGAAGGACGCGACCGTCATCTCCTACGGCAAACATGCCGACGCGATCCTGATTACATCGCGCGCCCACAAGGACGCCCCGCCGACCGATCAGGTGATGACGGTGTTCCTGAAAGACCAGTACACGCTCGAACAGACCCATGTCTGGGATACGCTCGGCATGCGTGGCACCTGCTCCGATGGCTTCCTGTTCAAGGGCGAGGCACCCGCAGAACAAATCCTGCCCAAGCCCTTCGCCGAGATTGCCGCCCAGTCCATGCTCGCGAGTTCGCATCTGCTCTGGAGCGCACTCTGGTATGGCATCGCCTTAGACGCCTTCACCAAGGCCCAGACCTTCATCCGCGCTGCCGCCCGCAAGACGCCGGGCACCCAGCCTCCAGGCCTTGTGCAGCTGGCAGAGATGTCGAGCCAGCTTCAGGTGATCCGCTCCAACATCCAGGCGGGACTGGCCTCCTACGAACAGGCCCTGAAGGATCCCGACCGTCTATCCTCCATGGGCTTTGCGGTGGCGATGAACAACGTCAAGATCGCCTCCTCGGAGATGATCCTGCCGGTGATCCATCAGGCGCTCAGGATCTGCGGCATCATGGGCTACAAGAACGGCACGCCCTACAGTCTCGGCCGCCATCTGCGGGATGCGCATTCCGCCGAACTGATGATTTCCAACGACCGCATTCTCGGCAACACGTCGACCATGCTGCTCGTGCACAAGCAAGAAACCGGATTGTTGGGGTAACCAAATGGATATGCAGGTGAGCTTTCTGGACCGCCTCTTCGAGAGCGGCCTTCTCATCGACACGGGCGTCGACGGCCTCTATGGCCGCAGCGGTCAGTTCGAAGACGTCATCGCCGCCTTTGAGCGCCTGATCGACAAGATCGGCGGTGCCGATGGCGCAGAGGCCATTCGTTTTCCGCCCGGCATGAACCGCGCCTATTTCGAAAAGAGCGGCTACATGAAGAGCTTCCCGCAGCTTGCGGGCACCGTGCACTCTTTCTGCGGCAATGACCACGACCACATGAGCCTGCTCCAGTGCATGGAAGAGGGCAAGGACTGGACGAAGGAGCAGAAGGCGACCGATATCGCGCTGACCCCGGCCGCCTGCTACCCGCTCTATCCGACAGTCGCCAAGCGCGGCCCGATCTCCATGGACGGTGGCCTATTCGACCTGCAGTCCTACTGCTTCCGCCACGAACCGTCCAAGGATCCGGCACGCCAGCAACTGTTCCGGATGCGCGAATATGTCTGCATGGGCACAGAAGCCCACGTCACGACCTTCCGCCAGACCTGGATGGATCGCGGCGTGGAGATGATGAAGTCGATCGGCCTCGACGTCGAAATCGACGTCGCAAACGACCCCTTCTTCGGCCGCGCCGGCAAGCTACTTGCCAACAACCAGCGCGACCAGAACTTGAAGTTCGAGCTGCTCATCCCGGTCACCTCGCACGCCAACAAGACCGCCTGCATGAGCTTCAACTACCACCAGGACGCCTTCGGGCAGAAATGGGGCCTCTCGCTCGCCGACGGATCCGTGGCTCACACCGCCTGTGTCGGCTTCGGTCTGGAGCGCATTGCGCTTGCCCTCTTCGCCCAGCATGGCCTCGACGTCGCCTCTTGGCCGGAAACCGTGCGCAAGACGCTTTGGGGTTGAACCCGCAATGACATCGGTCTTCCCCGGCCTCGATCCGGACAACTACTCTCCCCATGCGCTCCACAATCAGGAGCGCATGTGGCCGGAAACCAATTGCTATGTCGATCTCTGGATCGAGCTACTGGCCGCAGCATGCTTTACTCCGGAAGCCATGCTCGGCTTCACGCTGACCCAGGATTTCGAGGGCGACCAGTTCACTTTCTTCAAGGTGCCGCTAGAGGATCTCGAAGAGCTCTATGACGTCAGGGTGACCGAGCTTGCCATCTTCGACACGGTCGAGAGCCACGTCTCCGAGCAGATCGCCCGCGGCCGCCTCTGCCTCGTCGAGATGGACAGTTACTTCATGCCCGACACGCAAGGTGTCGGCTACCGGCAGGAGCACGGCAAGACGACCGTCGGCATAAACCGGCTCGACATGGCAAACCGGGTCATGGACTATTTCCACAACGGCGGCTTCTTCCGCCTTGAGGGAGAGGATTTCGACGGCGTCTTCCAGCGCAATCTTCCTGAAGGCACCCTGCCCTTCCTTCCCTACACCGAATTCGCCAAATTCCCGAAGACACAGCCGTCGAGCGCTCACCAACCGACAACGGCGACGGCTCTCCTGCGCCGCCATTTCATGCGCCGACCCGACAAAAATCCAATTGCCGAATTCGCCTCCGTGTTCCCGAAGCAGGTCGAGGCGGTTGCCGAACGCCCCTTTGGCTATTTCCACAAATACGCCTTCAACACGCTGCGCCAGTTCGGCGCCAATTTCGAACTGCTGGCAAGCCACCTTGCCTGGCTGGACGAGAAAGAGCATGGGAACGCCATTGCCGAGGCACTGAAGATCAGCGAATGCGCCAAGACCGTTCAGTTCCAGCTAGCCCGCGCGGTGACCCGCAAGAAATTCGATCCGCTGGCAACGGCCCTTGATCCGGCCATTGCAGCCTGGGAGCGGCTGATGGATGATCTGGGCCAGAGGCTGACGTGAGGACTGACACATGACGGGGACGATCTATCTGAGGGCGGATACACGTCCTCTGGAGCACGGCTGGACCCTCATGGTGACGGAAGCGGGACGTTACGCTGTCCCATCAGACCTTCCTCGCGCCGCATTCCACATTCGTGCTTCCGTGCCCGGAACGGCAGCCGGGGCACTGACCGATGCAGGCCTATACGATCCCGCCAATCCCAGCCCCCTGCATGACAAGGATGTCTGGTATCTTCGCTCTCTGGCAGGGGAGACGCCTGGCTCTGCAATCCTGCGCTTCGAAGGCTTGGCGACAATCGCAGACGTCTTCGTCAACGGCGCATTGCGGCACGCAAGCGTCAGCATGTTCGAACCCTTCGATCTCGCGCTCAACCTCTCAGGCGAAGACGAACTGGCGATCTGCTTTCGGGCGTTACAGCCCCATCTTGACCAGAAGGGCCCAAGGGCACGCTGGCGCCCACAGATGATGGATCATCAGGGACTGCGTCTCGTGCGCACCACCCTCCTCGGCCGCATGCCAGGCTGGTGTCCCGAAATCCATCCCGTTGGCCCCTACCGGCCGATTTCTCTCATTCGCCCGGCACGCGACGCGATCTCCGGTCTGCGCATTAAAGCCGATCTCGACGATTTCGGCACCGGACACCTGACGGTCGAACTGCAGGAACAGACGGGCCCCGAGATGGCAATCCTCTGCTGCGGTCGCACGGCACAGCTGGAGAAAATGGCAGATGGGCGGATGACGGCGCGCCTTGAGCTGCCAGCCGTGGCCGCCTGGTGGCCGAGAACACATGGCGAGCCCACACTTCACGATGTGACGCTGGCGATAGACGGACGTATCCACCCCCTCGGACTTGTCGGCTTTCGGCGGATCGAGGTGGACCACGACGAAGACGGCAAGGGCTTCGGGCTCAAGGTCAACGGTGTGCCGGTCTTCTGCCGCGGCTCCGTCTGGACCAGCGCCGACCTACTGCGACTGTCGGGCTCCGCCGAAGCCTATGCGCCTTGGCTCGCTTTGGCCGCCGAAGCCAACATGAACATGATCCGCATCGGCGGAACTATGACCTATGAGAGCGCCAACTTTTTCCGCCTTTGCGACCGACTGGGCATCATGGTCTGGCAGGACCTGATGTTTGCGAATTTCGACTATCCCTTCGCCGACGAAGCCTTCGCGACGCGCGCAAAGACCGAAGTGGCAAGCCTCCTCGGCGAGCTTCAGGGCCACCCCTCGCTGGTCGTTGTCGCTGGAGGCAGCGAAGTCTTCCAGCAGGGTGCCATGCTCGGGCTTCCGGACCGCATCTGGAAAGGCGCGTTCTTCACCGAAACGTTGGCTCAGCTCGTCAAGGACTACCGCCCGGACGTTGCCTACGTCCCGAACTCACCCTATGGCGGTAGCATGCCATTCGCTCCGAATGAGGGTGTCACGCACTACTATGGCGTTGGCGCCTACCAGCGCCCCCTCGAAGACGCCCGACGCGCCAATGTCCGCTTTGCCGCCGAGTGCCTTGCCTTTGCGCATGTTCCGCAGCAGCGCACTCTCGACGCTCATCTGCCGGCATCCCCGGTCCATGATCCCCGATGGAAAGCGCGCGTCCCCCGTGATCGCGGCGCGTCCTGGGACTTTGAGGATGTGCGCGACCATTACCTCAGCGAACTTTATCCAATCGAACCCGCGCGACTGCGCCGGGAAGATGCGGCCGCCTATCTCGACCACGCCCGCGCCACGACGGCGGAGGTGGTCACCGAGACCTATGCCGAATGGCGCAGGACTGGATCATCCTGCCGCGGCGCGATCACCTGGACTTTCCAGGACCTTCAGGCGGGCCCCGGCTGGGGCGTGATCGATGCAACGGGAGAGCCGAAATCCGTCTGGTATGCCCTGAAGCGTGCCTTTCGCCCAATCCAGGTGCTTCTGACGGACGAAGGAACCAATGGTCTTGATATCCACGTCATCAACGAGACCGCAGCAAGCCGAAGCGTGACGCTCGAGATTGCATGCCTGCGCGACGGCGCTCAGCCGGTGATATCGGCAAGCCGGGCGATGTCACTGGACGGGCGATCGGCCCATCTCATCGCAGCTACCGACCTGTTCGGTGCATTTTTCGACACGACTTATGCCTATCGCTTTGGCCCACCATCACACGACGTGACCGTGGCAAGATTAATCGACAGTGAGGGATCGGTAGTTTCGGAAGCCTTCCATTTTCCGCTCGGGCGCCAATCGGCGAGCCATGCCGCCCGCATCGAACACGACTTTCATCAGATCGATGGCGTCTGGTGGATTGGCCTGACGACGAACCAGTTTGCCCAATCCGTGCACCTCGATTTCGAGTATTTCCGCCCCGAGGAAGACTGGTTCCACCTGGCGCCCGGACGCACGAAGCGGATCAGGCTCTACCCGCGCGAGGGTGCCGATCAGGCCCCGCGGCCTGAGGGCACACTCCGACATCTCGGCAGCCGCTCGATCCTGACCCTGTCTTGAACGGGCCTCGCAGCCGGCACGTTCTACGCAAAATCATGCGTCGGTAGCGTGGAAAAGCTGTGCGACCACTTCTTCCCACGTCAGGATGTCGGACGTATCGATGGACAAATGGTCCATGACCTTTGCGCGTTCGAAGGCCTCCCGCATTGAGGCCGGATCATCAGGTTCGTAGGCACACACATTATCGCGACCGGCGGCTGCAAAACGCGGCGCCACGATCGGCAGATGGCAGTAGCTGTACTGGATCATCTTCAGGCTGGACTGACTGAGATAGTCCGCACCGGCGCCCGGCCGATAGGGCGCAATCCCGACATCGGCGAACTTGATGAAGGGGACGATCATCGCAAATGAAACTTCCCCATGTACCACGATATTGCCCCGGGGCTGCAGCGGTTGCGCCTTTTTCCCGAAGAGATGGAAGGTCCAGTCCGGATTGGCGACAGCCAGCGTCTCGATGAGACCGGCGTCGAACATCATGTCACCGACGCTGATGGCGTGACGATCGCCCTGATAAGGACTGACGGCCGCCTCATCGAACAGCGTCTTGCTGATCCCGTGTGGAACGAAGACGACGCGATCCTGGGAGGCGAAATCGGCCCGCATGGCCTCTGCCATGATCCGGATCCGGTCATAGAGCGGCAGTGTCCTGCTCAACTCTTCGATCACGCAGGGATGCACCCGGATCGTCTCCAGGCGATCTGCGGCGTGATAGATGAACTTGGCCTTCGGCGCATGCTGGCGGAGATACCGCGTCAGCAGCGGTGAAGGCCCGCTTTCGATGACGATGTGGGAATACTCGGACAGGCGATCGATGACTGCCTTCGGCAGAAAATGCCCGTATCGCCTGTAGATCGGCGAGACCACCGCGTTGAGCCAGCCGAAGCGCAGGTTGACCGGGTGAAACGGCGCAAACCAGACGAACTCCTCAAGCCGCTCGTCAAGGCGAAACCAGGTGTTGATTGGGCGCGTCAGGGCATGCTTGTAGCGGCCATCACGAATGAAGCGGCTGATCGGGCTTAAACGGCAGATCAGGAAATCGACGGCGGCACCTTCAGCGCGCAACTGATCCGACATGAAATGAAGGTCGACGCGGCGTGGCGCATCAGCGAAGTGGTGGCCTGAAACGACGAGTATCCGCTTGGACGAGAATTTCATCACGCAAACGCCTCCTGCAGCCGCGGTCCGAGAACCTCGCGATAAAGAGCAACATGCTGATCGCAGACCCCGTCCCACCCGTGCTGGGACGCGCCCGAAATCATCTGCGCTCGGAACACAGGAGAGCTTGAGAGACGCTGGAACGCCGCTTCAATAGCCGAAGCAGCAAGGGCAGGGCGGGAGAAGTCGGTGACAACGAGGCCCTGATGGCGGGCAGCGAGTGCCTGATAGGCGTCGTTGCCGTGAAGTACAGGCACCAGCCCGGCGCTCATCGCTTCGACGGCGACGAGGCCGAACCCCTCGTACTCCGAGGCCGAGACAAACAGCGAAGACCGCGCCAGGACTTTTCGCACGTCATCATTGCTAATGCCGACATGCAGACGGATGACGTTCTCAAGCCCCCGTGCCGCAATCGCCTCACGAAGATCTGCTTCCGTCTGGTCGGAAGGAGAGCCGATAATGTCGAGCTGCCAGCCGGGCGCCAAGTCTCTGAGAGAAGCCATGGTCTCGATCAGCCGGTCGAGCCGTTTGTTTACCGAGAACCGCCCGATCGTCACCATCCGGCGCACCGGCGCTTCGCTGGCGAGCCCTGCAAATTTTCCGATATCCACGCCGTTTTCGATCAGGCGCACCTTAGCGCCGGCAATCGGCTCGAACATCCGCAGATCAGACTGGCTGCAACATACGAGCGCGTCGTATCCCCATCCCGAGGCACGCGTTGCCGTGCCGAACCAGAGCTTCTTGATCGCAGCGTAATTCTTCGTATGAAAAAAGCCGCCATGCGTGGTGGCGACAAGCGGCTTGCGGTGAAACGGACGCGACCAGGCGAGGGCATCGTAGAAAAAGTCGATGCCATGCACATGCACGAGATCCGCATCGGCAATGTGTCGAAACACCTCGGGCGCCACCGGATACCGGCTGCTGCCACGCCAGGGAATACGCACCACCTCCACACCGTCGATGATCTGGGACGTGGGCAATGCGACATCAGGCGCTTGAAACAACCGATCGAGCGTCACTACCCGCACCGCAAAACCGCGCTCGACCAGCGAACGGCTCAGATTAGACACAACGTCTTCCAGACCACCCCGGCTCGGCGTGTATTGACGCACGATCTGCACGATCCGCGTTCCCCTGCCAAAGCCAGGGGCGCTCCTCGGCCGTGACGCGTTCATGCTTTCCATGCCGCACCTTCATTCTGGGTAGCAACGGTCGATTTCATGCGCTCTGCCTAACGGAAAACCGTTAAGGTCACGTTTTCACACCCGTTCTGGCCTGAGGACACGCCTGAAGTTTTCTGCACCGGCCATATGGCGACGGCGAAGATGCGCCTTCGAAAGACGCAATGGGAACGAGGTTTTGCTTTTCCTGCCCTAATCTCTGGCCATCGCAAAGGAAGGGCCTCGCATCGACGAAAGCCGACCGCCTTTGGAGGACGACAACAATCAGCGATGCTGCACGCTTCCGATCGTGCCGGACATGCGCTAGAGACACGGCGCCCGCGCCACGCCGAGGAGATGAGAGAACCGATGACGAGCTATGTATTGACCGTATCCTGCCAGTCGACCCGCGGCATCGTAGCGGCGATTTCGGGTTATCTCGCCGAGCAGGGCTGCAACATCGTCGACTCGTCCCAGTTCGACGATCTCCACACCGGCCAGTTCTTCATGCGCGTCTCCTTCATTTCCGAGGAAGGTGCGAACGAAGGCAAGCTCGAAAAGGGCTTCGGCCCTGTCGCCGAGAAGTTCGGCATGACCTGGAATCTCCACGACGCCGCCAAGCGCATGAAGGTCCTCCTGATGGTCTCGCGCTTTGGCCACTGCCTGAACGACCTGCTCTACCGCTGGAAGATCGGCGCGCTGCCGATCGAGATCGTCGGCGTCGTCTCCAACCATTTCGACTACCAGAAGGTCGTCGTGAACCACGACATCCCCTTCCACCACATCAAGGTGACGAAGGAGAAACAAGGTTGAAGCCGAAGCCCGGATCATGGATCTCGTTGAGCAGACCGGCACCGAACTCATCGTGCTTGCCCGCTATATGCAGGTGCTCTCCGACGACATGTGCAAGAAGATGTCCGGCAAGATCATCAACATCCATCACTCTTTCCTGCCGTCCTTCAAGGGTGCCAACCCCTACAAGCAGGCCTTCGAGCGCGGCGTGAAGCTGATCGGGGCAACCGCCCACTACGTTACGGCCGATCTCGATGAAGGCCCGATCATCGAGCAGGACGTTGCCCGCATCACCCATGCCCAGTCGGCGGAGGATTACGTCTCGATTGGCCGCGACGTGGAAAGCCAGGTGCTGGCGCGGGCCATCCACGCCCATATCCACCACCGCACCTTCATCAACGGCAACCGCACGGTCGTCTTCCCGGCAAGCCCGGGCTCCTACGCCTCCGAGCGCATGGGCTAAGGATCGCAAGGGCGTCGGAAACGGCGCCCTTTGTCTTTTCCTCCAACGGTTCTGCGGGATAGACGCCAAGCAGCGCTCTGCTAATCTCCAGTCATGATTCCCCTGGGAGGAAATGTATGGCCGACTCGGCTCTGCTCCAGCGCACAGAACTGCCGCGCCCGAACGTCTCGCTGGCCGATGCCAAGATCATCTTCAACGACTTCTATGGCTTCAGCGGCGAGATCCGGGAACTCGGCAGCCAGCAGGATCGCAATTTCCTCATCGATACCGGCAACGAGCGCCTCGTCCTGAAGGTCACGCGGGCCGACTATCCCCAGCACGAGCTGGATGCCCAGAACCGTGCGATGGACCATCTGCGCAATCTCGATATCGGCTTGCGCATTCCCGAACCGATCCCCGCCCTCACGGGTGAATACATTCCGCAGATCGAGCTCGGTGAGGAATACTACTGGATCCGGCTGCTTTCCTATCTCGACGGCCAGCCGCTTACGCGCCAGAAATATCTCGCGCCGGACGTCGTCGCCGCTTTCGGCGACATTGTTGCGCGCGTCGCAACCGGACTGAAGGACTTCCGTCACGCGGGCCTGGAACGCGACCTGCAATGGGACCTGCGCCGAGCTGGCCCCGTCGCCCTGCATCTCCTCAAATCCGTGACGGACCAGAAACAGCGGGACCGCATCGCCAAGGCCATGATCATGGCTGTAAAGCGCCTCCAGCCGCTCGCGTCCGAACTTCGCATGCAGGCGATCCACCACGACATCACCGACGACAATGTTGTGGCGACGCCCAATGCCTCGCGGCGCCTCATGCCGGACGGTGTCATCGACTTTGGCGATGTCCTCTATGGCTGGCTGGTGGCCGACCTCGCCGTGACCTGTGCCGCCCTACTCCATCATGCCGACGGCGACCCCTTCTTCATTCTGCCCGCCGTCAAGGCCTTCCACGCACGCTATCCGTTGAACCAGGCGGAGCTGAAGGCACTATGGCCCCTGATTATCGCCAGGGCCGGCGTTCTCGTCGCCAGCAGCGAGCAGCAGCTCTCGATAGATCCGGACAACGACTATGTGCTGGGCAATATCGACCACGAGCGAATGATCTTCGAGGTCGCGACCTCGGTGCCCTATCCGCTGATGGAAGCCGCCATTCTCGAGGCTGCGGGCGCACTTCCCGAAGCACCGGACGTCACGGGCTCGCATGCTCTTCTGCCATCGTTGAACGCGGCGGACTTCCGGCTGACCGACCTCACGGTGACAAGTCCGGATCTGCTGCGCGGCAGCTGGGCCGATCAGGAGATCGACTGGAAACTTCTCGCCCGCGCCGCGATGGAGACCGGCATTGCCTCAACGCGCTACGGCGAGCATCGCTTGTCCTACACCAAGCCTCTCTCGCAGACGCCACCGGCAACCTTCGCGCTTCACATCGATGTGTGCCTGCCGGGAGGCACGGAGGCCTTCGCACCCTTCGATGCAACCATTATGCTCGACGGCCATCACCTTATCCTCTCCACGCCTGACCTTTGCCTGCATCTCGACGGCATCGACTGCAGCCTGGAGGATGGAGCAAGCGTCAAGGCCGGCGATGCGATTGGCGCTGTTGCCGGGGCCGCTGGCGGCGTCGGAGGCCTGCGCATCCAGTTTTGCCGCGATCCGGATCTGGTTCCCCCGCTCTTTGCCAAACCGCAGCAAAGCGCCATCTGGCGGCGGATCTGCCCGTCGCCTTCCCGCCTGCTCGGCATCGGCATCGATGCCCCGGCACCGGAGAGCGAAAGCCTTCTGACACGTCGCCACAAGAGCTTCGCCAAGCCTCAGAAGAACTACTATGCCGATCCGCCCCAGATCGAGCGCGGCTGGAAGGAACACCTCTTCGACGTCAAAGGCCGCGCCTATCTGGACATGGTCAACAACGTCACGATCCTCGGTCATGGCAATCCGCGCCTCGCGGAAGCGGTGGGGCGCCAATGGGCCATGCTCAACACCAATTCGCGTTTCCATTACGCAGCGGTCGCCGAGTTCTCCGACCGGCTCGCCTCTCTTGCACCGGAAGGCCTGGACACGGTATTTCTGGTGAATTCGGGTTCGGAAGCCGTGGACCTTGCTCTGCGTCTCGCCTGGGCCCATAGCGGCCACCGCAATATCCTGAGCCTCTTGGAAGCCTATCACGGCTGGACGGTCGCAAGCGACGCGGTCTCCACGTCGCTCGCAGACAATCCACGCGCGCTGGAGACGCGCCCCGATTGGGTTCACCCGGTGCTCTCGCCGAACACCTATCGCGGCCAGTATCGCGGTGACGGCGCGACCGAAGGCTATGTTCAGGCGGTTGCCGAGAAGATCGCGGAGATGGAGGCACGTGGCTTGCATCTCGGCGGCTTCATCGCCGAAAGCGTCTACGGCAATGCCGGCGGCATTCCCCTGCCCCCTGGCTACCTTCAGGAGGTCTACGCCCTGGTGCGCGAACGCGGCGGCCTTTGCATCGCAGATGAGGTGCAGGTCGGCTATGGGCGCCTTGGTCACCACTTCTGGGGCTTCGAACAGCAGGGCGTCGTTCCTGACATCGTCACGGTCGCCAAGGGCATGGGCAACGGCCAGCCGCTCGGTGCCGTGATCTCCCGCCGCGACATCGCCGACAGCCTGGAGAAGGAGGGCTACTTCTTCTCATCCTCCGGCGGCAGCCCCGTCAGCTGCGTCGTTGGCATGACTGTCCTCGACATCATGCGCGACGAAAACCTGCAAGCGAATGCCCGGGATGTCGGCGATTACCTCAAGGCCCGCCTCGAGGCGCTAGGCCAACGCTTCCCGATTGTCGGCGCTGTCCACGGCATGGGCCTCTATCTTGGCCTGGAATTCGTCCGCGACCGGGAAACCCTGGAGCCAGCAACCGAGGAAACGGCCGCGATCTGCGACCGGCTGCTTGATCTCGGCGTCATCATGCAACCGACAGGCGACCATCTTAACGTTTTGAAAATAAAGCCGCCGCTGTGCCTCACGCCGGAAAGCGCGGACTTCTTCGCGGAAATGCTGGAAAAGGTACTTTCCGACGGCTGGTGATGGGCTTTCCAGGCACTACCATCTGCCTAACAGATGGTCGCGAAAACGCGCCATCACGTAAAGGAAACGCAAAGCCCAAATCTGGGTAGACTAAATGGCGGCTTCACAGGGTTTTCAAGAGTGGTCTATCTTCGGACAAAAGTAAGCCGAAGGAATACCCATGCCCATCCTGCCGGAGCAAATCTCCACCCAGCTGTTGATCTGGGCCGTAGCTCTGTTCATCATCAAGCACCTGGCGGCTGACTTTCTTCTGCAGACCGGCTGGATGGCAAAGGGCAAGGAGCGCGTCGAGGGCTGGTTTGCGCCCCTTCTCGCCCACATCGCGGTGCATGCCGTCGGCACGCTTATGATCGCATTGCTCCTCGCGCCGCAGATGGCGTGGCTGGCATTGGTGGACCTGATCGTCCACGGCCTGATCGACAAGAGCAAGACGCAGATCCAGCATCGTTTCCGCTTCAAGGTCGAGCAGGCTGCTTATTGGTGGCTCCTCGGGGTAGACCAGACCCTCCATCACCTGACCCATCTGGCCTTCGCAGTCTGGATCGCAGCGGCAGCAAGCGGCGCTTGATCGAGAGGTTTCACGTCCGCGACAATTCGCGGACGATCCATTCGCGAAACGCAACAAGCGGCGGATAGGCCGCCCGTTCACGCGGGAAAGCAAGATAGTAGCGCTGAGCACTCGGCATGGGTCTGTTCACTGCCGGAACAAGCTCGCCGCGTTTGAGCTCCTCCTGGACGAGAAACGTCGGCAGGAGCGCCACACCCAGGCCGCCGATCGCCGCCTGTGAGGACGTGGCGAATTGGTCGAACAGCATGCCATGCACGCTTTCGAACGCGACCCCCGTCTCCGTGAACCAGCGTTCCCAGGCGTCAGGACGTGTCGTCAGATGCAGAAGCGGCACATGAAGCAGGTCTGACGGCACCTCGATCCCATGCGCGCGCTTGAACTCCGGACTGCAGGCAGGAACGGTTTCCTCCTGCATCAGCAATGTCAGCTCGGCGCCCGGCCAGACGGCATCACCGAAGTGGATCGCGGCATCGATCGAATCCAGGCGAAAGTCGAAGGGAGACAGCCGAGTCACGAAGTTGATCGTGATCCCGGGATTGGCTGCAAGAAACTGCCCCAGGCGCGGCGCAAGCCAGCGCGCACCGAAGGTCGGCAGGATTGCGAGGTTCAACGTTCCACCATGCGGATTTGCCCGCAGATTGAGCGATGCGCTCGAAATGCGCCGCAGCGCCTCGCGGATCTCGCGGGCATAGCTGTCGCCGGCGACCGTCAACCGTATGGTCTGCCTCTCGCGCAGGAAGAGTTCGACACCGAGTTGGTTCTCAAGCGCCTTGATCTGGCGACTGACGGCACTCTGGGTGAGGTCAAGCTCACGGGCAGCAGCCGTGATGCTGCCCGTCCGGGCTGCAGCCTCAAAGGCCGTCAGCAGGGAAAGCGACGGAAGAAAGCGACGCGCCGGTAGCATTAGTCATGCCTTTTCGGAATGATCTCTTGAGAATTTATCGCTGGAATGGGGTAGAACGGTCTTCTAGAAATCACAAGACAGTACGAGGCGGAATGATATCGGACAGGACACATGTCCGGACAGCCGGCCTCGGATCCATTGAGAGACCGGGGCCACACCATGCTGAACGATCCTCGCTCCCACGGACTTTGGGAAAAGACGGCCCCTGCTGCTCCGCAGACAGCACCTTTGCAGGGTGCGGCAAAGGCGGATGTCGTGATTGTCGGCGGCGGCTACACCGGGCTTTCCGCAGCACTCCATCTGGCGGAAGCGGGCAGCAGCGTCATTCTGTTGGAAGCCAAGGAGATCGGCTTCGGCGGCGCGGGCCGCAATGTCGGTCTGATCAATGCCGGCATGTGGGTGATGCCCGACGATTTGCCTGGCGAACTCGGCCCCGTCTATGGTGAGCGCCTGCTTGATCTGCTCGGCAACGGGCCACGCACGGTCATGGATCTGATCGACCGGCACGGAATCGAATGCGAGTTGGAACGCTCCGGCACGCTGCATTGCGCTGTGGGCACGGCAGGCCGCAAGGAGATCGAGGCACGCGCCGAACAGTGGCAGCGTCGCGGCGCGCCGGTAGAACTGCTCGACGAGGCGGAGACCGAGCACAAGATTTCCACGCGCGCCTACCAAGGCGCACTTCTCGACCGCCGTGCCAGCACGCTACAGCCGCTCGCCTATGCCCGTGGCCTTGCGCATGCAGCACAGAAGGCCGGAGCGGTGCTTCACACGGCAAGCCCGGTCGAAGCCTATGACAAGACAGCCGAAGGCTGGCGGGTCACCACTGCGGACGGCACCGTGGATGCACAGTGGATCGTCGTCGCAACCGATGCCTACAGCCATGGCCCCTTCGCCGCCGTGCGCGAAGAACAGGTTCATCTCCCCTACTTCAATTTCGCGACCGTCCCTCTCAGCGACAACCTGCGTAAGTCGATACTGACGGAACGCCAGGGCTGCTGGGATACGAAGGAAGTCCTCTCCTCCTTCCGCATGGACAAGGCCGGCCGCATGGTCTTCGGCAGCGTCGGCGCCCTGCGCGGCACAGGCCTTGGCATCCATCGCGCCTGGGCACAACGCGCACTGAAAGCGATCTTCCCGCAGATCGGCGAGATCGCCTTCGAAAGCGAGTGGTATGGTCAGATCGGCATGACGACCAATGCGCTCCCGCGCTTCCACAAGTTTGCGCCCGGCGTCATCGGCTTCTCCGGCTATAACGGCCGCGGCATCTCTCCGGGCACTGTCTTCGGCAAGACGATCGCGAGCCACATCCTCGGCCAGATGACAGAGGAAGAACTGCCCCTGCCCCTCACCGATCCCCACGCACCGGCCTTCCGCACCCTGAAGGAAGCATGGTACGAGGCCGGCGCCCAGGTGGCGCATCTGGCCGGCGCACGATTTTGAACGAACAAGAACCAGGTAGACCTGACGGAAGGACCACCATGACCCTCGCCACTCTCAAATTCTCCGCCGAAACGGCAACGCTGATGGCAAGCTTCGGCGTCGACGCCAAGGCACTGACCGGCGGCACGCTTTCTGTTCGCTCGCCGATCAACGGCGAGACCATCGCAGCGGTCGCCGAAATCTCCGCCGATGACACCCGCAAGGCGATCGATGCAGCTCACAAGGCCTTCGTCGAATGGCGCCTCGTACCCGCCCCGCAGCGCGGCGAACTGATCCGCCTGCTCGGCGAGGAACTGCGCGCAGCGAAGACCGAGCTCGGTCGCCTCGTCTCCATCGAAGTCGGCAAGATCACCTCGGAAGGCCTCGGCGAAGTCCAGGAAATGATCGACATCTGCGACTTCGCCGTCGGCCTGTCGCGCCAGCTCTACGGTCTGACGATCGCGACCGAACGCGCCGAACACCGCATGATGGAAACCTGGCATCCGCTCGGCGTCACCGGCATCATCTCGGCCTTCAACTTCCCCGTCGCTGTCTGGTCCTGGAATGCAGCGCTGGCACTCGTTTGCGGCAACTCGACGATCTGGAAGCCCTCCGAAAAGACCCCGCTCACCGCCATCGCCACCCAGGCGATCTTCGAAAAGGCTGTGAAGCGCTACAACGCCCAGGGCGGCAAGGCTCCGGCCAATCTCTCGACGCTCCTGATCGGCGGTCGTGACATCGGCGAGATCCTCGTCGATCACCCGAAGGTCCCGTTGATCTCGGCAACCGGTTCGACCGCCATGGGCCGGGCCGTCGGTCCGCGTGTCGCCGCCCGCTTCGGCCGCTCGATCCTCGAACTCGGCGGCAACAATGCCGCCATCGTCGGCCCGACCGCAGATCTTGACTTGACCCTGCGTGGCGTCGCCTTCTCGGCCATGGGCACCGCCGGCCAGCGCTGCACCACGCTGCGTCGTCTCTTCGTGCATGAAAGCGTCTACGACACGCTGGTCCCGCGCCTGATCAAGGCCTATGGCTCCGTCACCATCGGTAACCCGCTCGAAGCCGGCAATCTGATCGGACCGCTGATCGACAAGGGCTCCTTCGACCGCATGCAGCACGCGCTTGAGGCCGCAAAGGCCAATGGCGGCAAGGTGCACGGCGGTGCCCGCGTACGCTCTGACGAAGCAACCGACGCCTTCTACGTGCGCCCGGCTCTCGTCGAGATGCCGGAGCAGTGCGGGCCGGTGGTCGAGGAAACCTTCGCGCCGATCCTCTACGTCATCAAGTATGCGAACTTCGACGATGCACTGGCGCTGAACAACGACGTTCCCCAGGGCCTCTCCTCGTCGATCTTCACCAACGACATCCGCGAAGCCGAAGCCTTCGTCTCCGACCGTGGCTCGGATTGCGGCATCGCCAATGTCAACATCGGCCCGTCGGGTGCGGAAATCGGTGGCGCCTTCGGGGGTGAGAAGGAAACCGGCGGCGGCCGTGAATCCGGCTCGGACAGCTGGAAGGCCTATATGCGCCGCCAGACAAACACCGTGAACTACGGTCGCACCCTGCCGCTCGCCCAGGGCGTCTCCTTCGATATCGACTGAAAAAGCCGGCGGTCATCCCGCCGGCCTTTTCTGATTCTATGGCTGCCACTCAGCGAAGGTTGAACCGCACCGGGGCAGTAATCGTCTTGTTCACGCCTTCCGGCGGCGCCGGAACCGGGGAAGCCGCCCGCACCATGTCGAGCACGGCGCTGTCGAGCGTCGGATAGCCCGAGGACCGCGACAGCGATACCGACAGCACATTGCCGGAATCATCGATCCGGAACCGCACATAGACGGTCCCCTCTTCCCGATTGCTGCGCGCCGCACTCGGATAGCGCTTGCGGCGCTCCAGATGTGACATCAAACGCGACTGCCATTTTGCCGGCGAGACACTGCGCCCAGCCCCATTGGCCGCTGCAGCCGCCGCATTGCGGTTCGACTGGACAACCTCGGCCTTGGCAGTCCGCGCCGCCTGCGTTGCCGGCGGCTGGACCTGCTTCTTCACGACCTTCTTGGGCGCAGGTTCTTTCTTCTTCTCCACCTCCGGCTTCGGCACCGGCGGACGCATCATCGGGATCGGAACCTCGACGTTCTCAAGTTCGGCCAATACCATCTGCTCGATCGGATCGATCTCCGGCACGGGTTCCGGAAGAGGTTCCGGTTCGATCAGCGGCGGCGGCTCCGGCAGGGCCTCTGCCACCTCAGGCTCCGGCTCCGGTGGCGGAGGTTCAGGCAAGGGCTGCTCGACCGGCTCCGGTATCGGCTCCGGCAAAGGCTCGCTGGTCGCCGTCTTCACCTCTTCGGAGTCGACTTGCTCCGTGGAGATCTCGTTCTCTTCGGTAATGACGGCCTCGGGCTCTGGCGCAAGCTCGATCATGATCGCCGGTGGCGGTCCGCTGTCGGCGATCACCATCTCCGGTTCCCGCAGGAGAACCGCGACGGCTCCCGCATGCGCGGTCGCAATCAGGAGGCCGGCCGTGGTCCACAATAGCCCCTCGCCGACGACACGCCTCGTGGAGCGGGGCTCGATCATGGCGCGGTCTCCACGCCAGTCGCCGGCGCTCCAGCCGCGTCTGCCGGTGCCGGTGCCGCAGGCACGGTCTCCAGACCGACGAGAGCGATTTTCAGATAGCCGGCGTCCCGCAGCAGGTTCATGACCTCCATGAACTTGCCATAGTCGACGGTCTTGTCCGCACGCAGGAAGATGCGCGCGTCCTTGTTTCCTTCGGTCATCCGGTCGAGCGACATGCCCAGCGCCTCGCGGGGCACGGTGTCATTGCCGAGAGAGAGGCTCATATCCTCCTTCAGCGTCACGTAGACCGGCTCGTCCGGACGCTCGGCGGGCTTTGCCGTAGACGCCGGCAGGTCGACATTCACATCGACCGTCGAGAGCGGGGCTGCGACCATGAAGATGATCAGCAGCACCAGCATCACGTCGATGAATGGCGTTACGTTGATCTCGTGGTTCTCGACGAGATCGTCGCCCGAACTGTTTTCCCTGATACCGCCGGCCATCTGCTCACTCCGCCGCCATCGACATGGCCTTGGTCGCCTGGGCGATCCGGGCACTCTTGCGGAAATCGAGATCGCGGCTCACCAACCGTTCGATGCCAGCACCGGCATCGGCGAGCAGCTGGCGGTATCCGGTCACCGAGCGGGCGAACACGTTGTAGATGATCACAGCAGGAATGGCGGCCACGAGGCCCACAGCAGTCGCGAGCAGCGCCTCGGCAATGCCGGGGGCAACGACGGCGAGATTGGTCGTCTGTGTCTCAGCGATGCCGATAAAGGAGTTCATGATGCCCCAGACGGTGCCGAACAAGCCGACGAAGGGCGCCGTCGAGCCGATGCTGGCGAGCACGCCGGTGCCGTTCGACATATGGCGACCTGCCCTTGCCTCGATACGGGCAAGCGCCGAGGCCACACGCTCCTTCACGCCGTCGCCACCGACCTGGTCGATCGCGGCATCCGACAGGCTCATCTCGTGCTGGGCGGCGCGCACCATGGTCGCCACGACACCACCACGGTTTTCAAGCGATTGCAGGGCATCGCGCAGCTGGCGCGCATGAGTGACAGCCTTCAGACCACGCTTGGCACGGGCCCGTGCGCCGAAAAGCTGCAGCGACTTGGCAAGCCATACGGTCCAGGTCAGGACCGAGGCGAGCGCGAGCATGATCATCACGGATTTGACCACCCAGTCGGCAGCCATGAACATGCCTTCCGGCGAAAGATCATGCGGCATGACCTTGTCCGCAGCTTCGGGTGCTTCCTGAGCGAGAGGCGACACCGGCCCGACCGGGGCGGCATCATTGACGGGTTCAACCGGGGTCGCCGCCGTCGGTGCCACAGCAGGCGTGCTCGGCGCGGAAGGGGCCTGCGTGGTGGCAGGAGCGGCCTGAGCCTCGAGGGCTGCCGGCTGGTTCACAACCAGATCAGCGGGCGCAGCGGAAGTCGCAGGCGATGCCGGGGAGGTTGCAACCGGAGCCGTCGATGTCGTCGGCTGCGCAGAAACGGCCGGCGCCTGAACGGGAGAGACAGACTGCGAAGGTGCGACTACCGGAGCAGGCTGGGCAGGAACGACCCGAGGCTCCGTTGCGGTCGGCGCCGACTGCTGAGCAAAAGCAAGGGAAGCCCCGAGAAGAAGGGGAAGCAGAACGCCAAATCGCTTGAGCGAAGGTCCCGAATGAGTGAGCGACATTGGGAGCTCCTTGTAAACTGATGATGAAAACCTGGCGCCGTAGCCGCACCAGTACGCTGCGTTCCCCATATAAAACTTGATTAATCGTGACAAGTAATAAAACAACCAGCGCGCGGTTTTCCCGCAACCGTTATCGATCAGCGAGCATCAACCGCGCTGTCGTTCCCGCTCGTAGAGTTCGGTCACGTCCTGACGTCGGCAAAGCTCGGTCCCGGGCGTCATGACCGCTGCCGCACCGGCAGCCTGGCCGAAGCGGAAGGCCTCCTCGATCTCGAACCCCTCGGCGAGGGACCAAACCATGCCGGCGACGAAACTGTCTCCGGCACCGGTGGCCGAATTGACCGGCACGTCGATGGCAGGCAGGCGGATGATCCGGTCGGTCGACGCAAGCACGGCACCATCGCCGCCAAGCGTGACCGCAATATACTGCGCAGCGCCCGTCCGAACATGGGCCTGGGCGGCCGCCCCCACTTCTTCGTGCGACAGCTTGCGCCCGAGGAAGGCCTCGAACTCTCCAAGGCTCGGCTTAACGAGAAACATATTCGATCGGGACAATGCCTCTGCAAGCGGCGGGCCGGATGTGTCGAGAACGAAGCGCGTGCCCTTCATCCTGACGATATCAGCCAAGCGCACATAGGTGTCATCAGGGGCGCCGCGCGGCAGGCTGCCGCTGGCGACGACATAGTCCGCATCGCTCGCGGCAATAGCCTCAAACACCGGAGCAAGTTCAGCCTCGGTCACCAGCGGTCCTTCCGGCACGAAGCGATATTCGAGATTGGTCGAAGTCTCGTGAACCGCATAGGCGACGCGAACGGGATCGTGAATCTTGAATGTCCGTTCCACGACCGGCAGAGGCTTCAACATCGCCTCCAGAAGTTCCCCCGCAGCGCCCCCCGAAAGGAACATCAGCTCGCATGTCCCACCAAGGCTAGCGATGACGCGGGCAACATTGATGCCACCGCCGCCAGGAAACTGTTGCTGGTTGTGTGTCCGGGTCTTGTGCGTATGGCGCACGATCTCCGCATCGCTGGAGATATCGATTGCAGGATTGAGCGCGAGGCAGAGGATTTTTGTCATCGAGTGAACCAGTCGCTGAGGAGGAGAATTGCATACTGCAATATCGATGCGACAGATCTAGGACGCGCAGGCATGCAGCCGCAACCCGGTCGTTAGGCGCAAGTTCCCGACCAGGACCGGCGCACTCTTACCGCATGTGCAAAAAGCTGAACACTGAGATCGCAGTCCGGGGATTGTCTTTGGCTCCCGAGACATTACCTTCGCTGCGCGTCCACCGAGGAAAGAAAACAGCAGCCATGTATACCGGCATCGTGCAAACCGTCGCCCCGATCAAGTCCGTCGTCCGCCACGACGGCTATACCACGTTCTTTATAGAGCTTCCGGAACGGTTGATGGTGGATTTGCAAATCGGCGCCAGCGTTTCGGTCGAAGGCGTATGCCTGTCCGTGACCTCGATGACCGACAACACGGTCACGTTCGACGCCATGGACGCGACGCTGGAGCGTACCAACCTCGGCACGATCAAAACGGGAGATCCCGTCAATATCGAACGTTCGGCCAAGCCGACCGATGAAAACGGCGGACACAATATTGCCGGTCACATCGCGACAACGGCCGAGCTCGTGGCAGCGAAGATGGAGATGCCCGGCGCATTCATTCGTTTTCGTGTGCCGGAAGAATGGGCGAAATATGTCTTCAAGCGCGGCTATCTCGCCGTAAACGGCGCGAGCCTGACGGTCGCGGAGGCTGAAGATGATACCTTCACCATCAACCTCATCCCCGAGACGCTCCGCCAGACAACCTTCCCCCGTTACAAAGCCGGTGACGCCCTCAATATCGAGGTCGATCATCAGACCATGGTCATGGTGGATGTTGTGGAGCGCACGCTCGAGCGGCTGATGTCCAAGCGCAGCTGATCTGCGCGCTCGCTCAATGGCTGGTATGTGACCCGAGCTGCGGCACGTCTTTCATCAGGGCAACCAACACCTGACGGTAGTCTGCGGGCTTCGGCGCGCAAAGCGCCTGCGGGATACCATTCTCTTCAATCTCCCGGATCGCTGAGCCTGAGACGATCCGGAACGGAATACCGCTGCGGCGCAGCCGCTGCACGATGGGTGTAACGTCACCGTCACGAACCTTGAAGTCGAGGATCGCACCGGAGATGTGTTCCGTTTCGAGTATCTCCAGCGCATCCCGAACGGTTTCCGTCGTGATGACGTTGACGCCGGCCCGCGCAACAGCGTCGGCTGCATCCATGGAAATGAAGACGTCGTCCTCGACGATGAGGATCGTATCGATCGCTAGAGCCTGTCCTGGTCTCATGTTCGTACTCCCTTTGCGACCTCAACGCCCTCAACCGGGGTTTGTTCAGATTTTCTTAAATTGCCAAACAACATGGTAAACAATGTGTTAAGCCGGTTACTTCGTTTCAGACTGACAAACTCATGACCATCGCGCCTGGTTCCCACATCTGTGCAGCTACATGCGCCCATGGAACATCCCGAATAGTCCGGCGTTACTCCGCCAACTCAAATCTGGAGAAGTGTCATGCAGATCATCAGCACCGAAGTCACAGAAGCGAACGGCTCCACCGAGGGCTTCCTCGTCGAATTCCTGGGCGACGGCGGTGAAAGCGTTTCCGTGCGTCTTGCACAGTCGGAGAGCGGCGGTTTGAGCCGGGATAATGCTTTGGCCAAGGCCCAGGTGGTTCTGCTGCAGGCCAGCCGTTTTGGCCTGTCGGAAGATGGCGGCGATGACGCCTCGTCTGATAAATCCGAGCCGAGCGACGCCGTCGAAAGCCTCCGTCAGGAGCAGGAAAACCGTGAACGCGGTGGCAGCGCCCTGCAGGAAGGCCTTGAAGACACCTATCCGGCAAGTGATCCGGTCTCGGCGACCTACACCTCGACCGCAGGCGCAACCGAAAACAAGCACTGAACAAAACGGCGGGTATCAACAGGTGCCCGCCGATCATCAAATGCCATTAGAACTGACGAGGTTCGGGGCGCCGACCACCCTCGAACTCTCCTCCAACATCGTGCGGCTGCCGATCGTCCTTCCGGGCCTCTTGTTCGCCGGCTCCATTTTCCTCATCTGCGGATTGGGCTTCTGGCAAAATGGTCTGATCGCGACGATGTTCGCGGGCGCCGTGCTCTTCCTGATGCAGCGGCTTGAACGCCATCTGCCACTACCGCCGCGCGACACCGACTGAAAGGCTGGGAGGCGGTGACTCCCTATCACCGCAACAGACTTTGCCCTCCATCCACCCAGATCGGCGTGCCCGTCACATGTCTCGACGCCGTTGAGGCAAGAAACGCAATGACTTCGGCGACGTCTTCGATCGTACCGGCCTCACCGCCCGTGAGTGGAATGTCGCCCTCCGGAAACTCGACCGGAACCTCCGTCTGCGCCTTCTTCCGCATGCTCGTATTGTCGTCGATCTCGGTCCCGATGGCACCCGGGCAGATGGCATTGATGCGGATGCCGTGCTGCCCAAGTTCGAGGGCGAGCTGCTGCACCATCGCGAGCTGCGCTGCCTTGGTGGCAGAATAGGCGGTGGCACCAGGGCTGGTGAACGTGCGCGTCCCGTTGATCGAGGAAATGACGATGATCGATCCGCCACTCTTCTTCATGTGGCGGACGGTGTGATGCAGAGTGAGGTATGTCCCGCGCAAATTGACCGCAATCGTCTTGTCGAATTCATCGGGTTTGAGTTCGTCGATGGGCGCCCAGGTTCCATTGATACCGGCATTGGCGACGACGATGTTGAGGGCTTTGCGTTCGCTGATTAAACGGTCGATGGCTTTGGCCATCTCGTCTTCCTGGCTCACATCGGCAAGCAGCACCATTCCCCTTACCACCAGCCGAACGGATTTCGGCGAGTGTCTCCTCGAGCTCGTCCTCCGTTCTGCCCAACAGGCCGACATAGGCACCGCCCCGCGCCAGCGTGAGCGCCGCACCCTTTCCGATGCCGGAACCCGCCCCCGTCACCAGTGCCGTTTGGCCCTCGAATTCAGCACGGCTCATTTCTGCTTCTCCACATGTTCGGGCTTGTTCCCGCGCTTTGTGGAGGCGAGTTCTTCGAGCTCCTTTTCGGTCATGCTCTTTTCCATGCTGCGGGATGCCCCCTTCAGATCGTAGAGCTTGGCGTCGCCACGCTTGGCTGCCAGTGCAGCGCCCGCAGCCTTCTGTTGTGCTTTCGATTTCGCTGGCATTCGCTTCTCCGCTAGTCTCGCAGCTTTCATGGGATGCGGCATGAAAACCGGTGAATGAGGGGAAAGTTCCTGACGGCTCGGAGCACCGGAACAAAGGCGGGCGGTTGCGAATTAAGCTGCGCAACTCCAGACATCAGAGGATCAGATGGACGCCAAGAGCACGCATTTTCATGTCACGCCGGGCCAGTGGCACCAACTCGGCGCGTGCTTCGATGGAGAGGGTACCAACTTCGCTCTCTTTTCCGCTCACGCCGAGCGTGTCGAACTCTGCCTGTTCGACGAAAGCGGCAGCGTCGAGATCGCCCGCATCGAGCTTCCGGAATACACCAACGAAATCTGGCACGGCTATCTGCCGGGCGTGAAACCGGGACAGCTTTACGGCTACCGCGTGCATGGCCCCTACGATCCTGAAAACGGTCACCGCTTCAACCCGAACAAACTGCTTCTCGACCCCTACGCGCGCGAAATCGTCGGCGACTACGCTTGGTCGAACGCGCATTTCGGTTACGACCTGGATGCGGAAGAGAAAGATCTCTCTTTCAACACGCTGGACAGCGCGTCCTGCTCACCGAAATGTCGCGTGATCGATCCCGATGAGAGCCGGATTTCGAACAGCTTCACACGCATTCCATGGGCAGAAACCATCGTCTACGAGACCCACGTCAAGGGCTTCACCAAGCTGCATCCGGCGATCCCGGAAAACCTGAGGGGCACATTCGAAGGCCTCGGCCACAAGGCAGCCGTCGACTATGTGAAGAGCCTCGGCATCACCTCAATCGAGCTGCTGCCGGTGCACACCTTCGTCGACGACAGCTATCTGCTCGACAAAGGCCTGAAGAACTACTGGGGCTACAACACCATCGGCTTCTTCGCCCCCGGCCGGCCGCTATCTGCGGACCAACGGACCGCCTCGCCGAGCTTCCGCGACATGGTGCGCGCCTTGCACGATGCCGGCATCGAGGTCATCCTCGACGTGGTCTACAACCACACCGCCGAAGGCAACGAGCTGGGGCCGACGCTCTCCTTCAAGGGCATCGACAACGTCGTCCTACTACCGCGCTCGCGCCCGACCCGCGGCACTACATCAACGACACCGGCACCGGCAACACGGTGAACCTTTCCATCCCGCGCGTGCTGCAGATGGTGATGGACAGCTTGCGCTACTGGGCCAACGACATGCATGTCGACGGCTTCCGCTTCGACCTCGGCGTACGATCCTGGGTCGCGAAGCCGCACGGCTTCGACGAGCGATGGCGGCTTCTTCGACTGCCGTTCCGACAGGACCCCGTCCTGTCGCAGGTCAAGCTGATCGCCGAGCCCTGGGACATCGGTCCCGGGCGGCTACCAAGTCGGGCGGCTTCTCGCCGGGCTGGGCCGAATGGAACGACCGCTACCGCGACACGGTGCGCGCGCTACTGGCGCGGCGACGACAGGGCAGCTGCCCGAGCTTCGCGGCGCGCCTCACTGGCTCCGCCGATCTGCTTCGACAAGCGCGGACGCCGCCCCTGGGCCTCGATCAACTTCGTCGCCGCGCATGACGGCTTCACGCTGGCCGACCTGGTCACCTACGACGAGCAAGCACAACGAGGCCAACGGCGAGGACAACAACGACGGCCACGGCCACAATCTGTCGGCACAACTACGGCGTCGAAGGACCGACCGACGATCACGGCGATCCGCGAGATCGCGCCAGCGTCCAGATGCGCAACATGCTGGCGACCGCTGTTCTGTCGCGCACGGCACCCCCATGCTGCTGGGCGGCGACGAGTTCGGCGCGCAGCCAGAGGCGGCAACAACAACGCCTATTGCCAGGACAACGAAATCAGCTGGCTGCACTGGGAAGACCTGCCGGAGTCCTGCGAAGACCTGAGGGAATTCAGCCGCCGCGTCATTGCGCTCCGCAAAACCCAGCCGCTGCTGCGCCGTGAGAGCTGGCGCGACGGCACGATCATCGATTGGTACAATGTCGGGGGTGGCCATCAGGAGGCGGAGCACTGGCTCGATGGCAACCCGCTGGCCCTGAAACTCCAGCGTCAGGATCTCGAAGCCGAGGAAGGCGCCTGGCCTGAAGTTCTTATGCTGTTCAACCCGGTTGGGGAGGACATTGATTTCAGCCTTCCCGACACCGGCGGTGGCAACTGGCTGCTTGAGCTGAGCACGTTCGACGTCGAGCGGCACGGCGATGTCGCCGAGGAAGGCAAGCCCTTCCGCCTTGAGGCAAGATCTCTCGCGCTCTTCCGGCGTGCCTGATCTACTCGATCGAGCCTATCAGGCGCGTTGAAGCAACTCGAAATCGTAAAGCTGCCCGGCAACTGAAATACGCCGGGCAGAGATGACCACGGGCACAACATTGCCCGCCGCATCCCGGATCTCTCCCCGCATTCCGACATAACCACCGTCGCGGTCGAGCAGCATCAGAACGCTCGGCGCGGGCCTCGCTGCCGGACACGACGCCGGAGGCCACCATCTCGCTTCCCCGGATCTCGTCCCAGCTTTTGCCAACGAGGTCGAGATAGGCCTGATTGACCCTGACGTAGCGCGAGCTCTTCTGGCCAATGCTCGAGATCGAGAAGGCGACCGGGGAAAGTTCGAACAGCGCCTGGATGACAGGCCCGGAGAGTGCGTTTGTCTCGGCCTGTTCGATGATCTCGCGGGAAAGGACCTTGTCGTCGCCGCTGGACCCAATCTCGTAGTCGGCTGGCATGGCCAGTTCGTCACGCAGGATGGCCACGAAACGCCAGAGATCGATCTCGAGAAACTGCGGCTTGTGACTATCGTCGACATCCTCAAGCTGAACCGGCAGTTTGTCGATGGCATCCGACAGACGCTGCATCTCGCGGTCGTTGCGCGCGCCTGCCAGCAGGCTTTTAAGCTTGCCGAGTGCAATATCGTAGAGGATCACGTAGGCATCTTGCAGCTTTGCAGACCGTTCAGCCTCGACCTCGTCTACAGGGCGCGAACCATCTGCAACCGGCAGGTCTTCGAGTAGGGCCCAGATGTTGCGCTCCTCGGGACACTCCTCCTGCTTGGCTGTTCCAAGCGGGGCGTATCGGATGAGACTGAGGATTGTATCGACACCGAACCGGTTCACGTCGGATGAGACGATACTACCGTCCGAACCAACCTCGAGCGCGGTGATACCGCTCGGTCCGCCATTGTCGTCGAAATAGACGCAAACCTCTGAGACATGCTCGGGAAATTCAAGCCAGGGGTGCTCGTTGCGAAACGCCTCGAGCGCTGAGTGGTCGAGCACTGTTAGGGCATACATGACGCTTCCTCCACAACCGGCCGTGGTGCAAACCACCCTCATCCTGCCTCCTCAAGCAGGAATCGCCTGATATCAGCATAAAGCAAACATACGGGCTTCTGAACGTGTTTCTAGGCCCCGACAAGTGTATGAATGTTTAAGCTGGAATCCCGGAGTTGCAACAGTGTCGCAAGAATGCGGCAGGCCGGCGCCCAAACCCATCAATGGGTGGGGGCGCCGGCCTGCTCGGCTCGATTATGAGATCAGAAGAACGCCTGAATGCCGGTCTGCGCACGTCCCAGGATCAGCGCATGCACGTCATGCGTGCCCTCATAGGTGTTGACGGTCTCCAGATTCTGCGCGTGGCGCATGACGTGATATTCGATCTGGATGCCGTTGCCGCCGTGCATGTCGCGGGCCATGGCGGGCGATGTCGAGCGCCTTGCCGCAATTGTTGCGCTTGACGATCGAGATCATCTCGGGCGCGAACTGGTGCTCGTCCATCGAGCGCGGCCGACGCGCAGTGACGCCAGCAGACCAAGCGCGATCTCGGTCTGCATGTCGGCGAGCTTCTTCTGGAAGAGCTGCGTGCCGGCCAGCGGCTTGCCGAACTGCTTGCGGTCAAGACCATACTGGCGGGCGCGGTGCCAGCAATCTTCGGCGGCGCCCATCGAACGCCCCAGGAAATGCCGTAACGGGCGCGGTTGAGGCAGCCAAACGGACCCTTGAGGCCGGAGACGTTGGGCAGCAGCGCATCTTCGCCAACCTCGACGCCATCCATGACGATTTCGCCGGTGATCGACGCCCGCAGCGACAGCTTGCCGCCGATCTTCGGAGCCGAGAGACCCTTCATGCCCTTTTCGAGGATGAAGCCACGGATTTCGTCCTTGCCATTCGCGCCCTTCAGACTTCGCCCAGACGACGAAGACATCGGCGATCGGCGCATTGGAAATCCACATCTTGGAGCCGCGCAGAGCTGGTAGCCACCCTCAATCTTTTCGGCGCGCGTCTTCATCCCGCCCGGGTCGGAGCCGGCATCCGGCTCGGTCAGGCCGAAACAGCCGATCCAGCTCACCGGAAGCGAGACCCGGGCAGATACTTGTCTTGCGCTGCTCTTCCGAGCCATAGGCGTAGATCGGATACATGACCAGCGACGACTGCACGCTCATCATCGAGCGATAGCCGGAATCGACGCGCTCGACTCTCCCGCGCGACCAGGCCGTAGGTCACATAGCTGGCGCCGAGCGCCGCCGATACTTCTTCCGGCAATGTTGACGCCGAGCAAGACCGGCCTCGCCCATCACGCGGAAGAGTTCGCAGTGCTCGACGGTTTCGTCGAGATAGGCGTCCGAGACACGCGGAGCGAGTTCGGCTTCGGCAAAGGCCGCCGCTGCATCCTGGATCATCCGCTCATCCTCGCTGAGGATCTCGGACATCAGGAAAGGATCACTCCAGGAAAAGGGTCGCATCTCGCTCATCGGTCTCATCCATTTGTTTCGTTATGCCATATTGCTCATGCCTGACGACAATTCAAGCCATGTTTACTCATGTTGCTATTAGGTCTATTCATATCGCATGCTCACACATCAACGCCGTTTCCTGCCTTCGACCAGCGCGCTCGCCGCTTTCGATTCAGTTGCCAAGCTCGGCAGCTTTTCGGCTGCCGCCAATGAACTGGCACTGACGCAAGGTGCCATCAGCCGCCAGATCGGGCTGTTGGAAGACCAGCTAGGCGTCCGGCTCTTCGAGCGCACCAACAGGGGCGTGGAGCTGACCTCGATCGGCCGCACCTACGCCAAGGGTATCGGTGACGCGCTGGCCACGATCCGCACGCTATCGCTCGAAGCCATGGCCACCCGTGATGACACCCATCTGCGGCTCGCCATCCTGCCGACCTTCGGCACCCGCTGGCTGATGCCGCGCATGCCGGATTTCCTGTCGAAGAACCCGGCAATCATCATGGACTTCGCCACCCGCATCGGCCAGTTCGATTTCGAGGGATCGGGCCTCGATGCAGCCATTCATATTGGCGAACCGAACTGGCCCAGCACGGATTGCCAGTTCCTGATGCATGAGATGGTAGCCCCCGTCTGCAGTCCGACGTTCCTCGCGGAAAACCCCGTAAAGCGGCCTGAAGACCTGCTGACAAAGCCCCTGTTCGACATGGCCTCGCGTCCACGCGCATGGGAGCAGTGGTTCGCGAGCCTCGACATTGGCGAAGGCCGAGGCGGCGGCATGCGCTTCGAGCAATTCTCCAACGTCGTCCAGGCCTGCCATGCCGGCCTCGGCATTGCGCTTGTCCCAACCTTCCTGATCGAGCCGGAACTGGCGAGCGGCCAGCTGGTCCGCGCCTGGGATCACGAGGTGAAAAGCGCGAGCGCCTATTACCTCGTTCGCCCCCTGTCGAAGATGGCCTATGGGCCGGCCAGCACCTTTGCAGCCTGGATCCTGGAGCAAGCGAAAGCCTTCAGCGAGCGACGCCCGACAAGCGGTTGAAGAGCACCCAGAAAAGACTCTCGACCTGTGTCCTGTGCCGATTGACAACCTATCGTCATGAGCAAAGACTAACCTTCGAAAGCCATGATCAGGCTCGGAGGGGACCATGTTCACACACCGTTTTTCGGGATTTCTCGCACTCGCGCTGGCCCTTGTCCCGATATCCCTCCCCGCTTCCGCGCAAGACATCCGCACCATCGAACGTGTCGATGATGCCGACTATTTCGGCTTCGACCTGCGAACCGAGAAGAACGTTTCGATCGACGAATGCGAGGCAAGCTGCATCGGTGACGCCTCCTGCCGGGCCTTCACTTACAATCCCAAGGTCAACTGGTGCTTCCTCAAGTCCGATTATGACCAGCTGAACAGTTTTCCAGGAGCGATCGCGGGCCGTATCGTCGTCCAGACAGCCGAGGAAGACATCGGCGCCCCGCCGGCACTGCCTTTTGTTTCGGAATACCTGAAGACCGAGGCCCGCAACCAACGCGACAATCTCGCGGTCGTGCCGGACCAGGAAGGGCTCGGACGCGACGCCCTCATCGAAACCGGTCGCGCGGCGTTCACTGGCGGCAATATCGACTATGCCATCGTCTCGATGAAAGGCGCCCTGTCGGTCGATCCCGATGATCAGGCCTTGTGGCTCGAACTGGCCCGCATGGCAAACACCGTGACCGGCAATTACTCCATGGCCAATGAAGGGGCGATGGCCTCGATCAACGGCTATCTGCTGACCCGTGGCGCCACGACCCGCGCCGACGCCTTGGCCACGCTCGCCAAGTCACTCGAAAACAGCGAGACCTGGCGCCCGGCGCTGAGTGCCTACAAGGCAAGCCTGGAACTCGCGTCGAACGCCGAAGTGCGCGCCGCCTTCGAAGACCTCCGTTCCCGCCAGGGCTTCCGCGTCGTCAACAACACGGTCGATTCCGATAGCGCCTCACCGCGCGCCTGCGTCGAATTCTCCGAACCGCTGGTCAAGCGCGGCGTCGACTACTCGTCCTTTGTCACCCTCGACGGCAAGACGCCGAAGGCGCTCGAAGCCAAGAACAACCAGATCTGCGTCGAGGGCCTGGAGCATGGCGGCCGCTACCGCCTCGCGCTCCGCGCCGGCCTGCCCTCCTCGGTCGACGAGAACCTGGAAGCCCCGGTCGAGCTTGAGCTTTACGTCCGCGACCGCAGTTCTACGGTGCGCTTCACCGGCGACGCCTTCGTTCTCCCCTCCTCCGCCCGCCAGGGCATTCCGCTCGTTTCGATCAACAGCGAAAGCGCCAATCTCGAACTCTACCGGATCGGCGACCGCAACATCGCTCCGCTTCTGGCATCCTCGCAGTTCCTGACCCAGATGGACGGCTACACCGCCGGGCGCGTCAGGGACGAGATAGGCGAACTCGTCTGGCAGGGCTCGGTCGAAATCGCCAACGAACAGAACAAGGAAGTCGTCACCAGCATTCCGCTTCAGGAGGCGCTGCCCACCCGCAAGCCCGGCATCTATGTGATGACCGCCGTCTCGCCGACTTCCGTGAACGAGAACTGGGACAGCCGCGCGACGCAATGGTTCGTCGTCTCCGACATCGGCCTTTCGACCTTTGCCGGCACCGACGGCCTGCACGTCTTCGCCCGTTCGCTCGCATCGGCAAGCCCGCTTGCCAATATCGAGCTGCAGCTGATCGCCAAGAACAACGAGATCCTCGCGCACCGCGACGACCGATGCCGAGGGCCGCGCCCGCTTTGATGCCGGTCTCGTTCGTGGCGGCGCAGCCCTTGCTCCGGCCGTCATCGCAGCCCGGAGCGGCGCAGACGACAACGTCTTCCTCGACATGACCCGCGCCGGCTTCGACCTCTCCGACCGTGGCGTCACCGGTCGCCCGGCACCGGGCCCGGTCGACATCCTCGCCTGGACCGAGCGCGGCATCTACCGCCCCGGCGAAACCGTGCACGCCGCAGCCCTGGCCCGTGACACCAATGCCGATGCCATTTCTGGCCTGCCGCTGACTTTCCTCTTCTCGCGACCGGATGGTGTTGAATTCCGCCGCATGGCCGTGTCAAGCGAAACGCTGGGTGGCTATGCCGTCGATCTGCCGATCCTGGCCAATGCCATGCGCGGCACCTGGACGGTCGCAATCCACACCGATCCCAAGCAGCCGGCCATCGCCCAGTCGACCTTCCTCGTCGACGACTTCGTGCCCGACCGGCTCGACCTGAAACTCTCAAGCGAAGCCGAGGCAATCTCCCCTGACGAGCCCGTAACCGTCTCCGCCGATGGCCGTTACCTCTATGGCGCGCCGGCAGCCGGCCTCACGCTTGAAGGCGAAGTCGTCATCCGCCCGACAACAAGCCATCCGGACTTCGACCGCTACAGCTTCGGCCTGGCGGACGAAGAAGGCATCGAAGACATGCGTGTCCCGCTCGAAGGCCTGTCACCGTTGGATGACGAAGGTCTCGCCACCATCGACGTCTCCCTCACCGACCTGCCTTCCACGACGCGACTTCTGAATGCCGACGTGGTCCTGCGCCTGCGCGAAGGCGGTGGTCGCGCCGTCGAACGCAAGCTCACCCTGCCGGTCACGCCGGAAGGTCCTATGATCGGCATCAAGCCGGAATTCGAGGGCGATCTCGCCGAAAACACCAATGCCGCCTTCAACCTGATCGCCCTTGGCCCCGATGGTCAGCGTCAGGCGCTGACGGGAGCCCGCTGGAAGCTGATCAAGCTGGAGCGGAACTATCAGTGGTACCGCGACGGATCGTCCTGGCGTTACGAGCCGATCACCACGACCAAGCTCGATCGCCGACGGCACGGTCGACATCGCCGCCGATGGCACCCCGCTTTCGGTGCCCGTCACCTGGGGCAGCCACCGTCTGGAAGTCGAGCAGGGTGGCGCGATCACCAGCGTCGATTTCGATGCCGGCTGGTTCGTCACTGCAAGCTCCACCGAGACGCCGGACGCCCTCGAAATCGGCCTCGACAAGCCATCCTATCAGGTTGGCGACACCGCTAAACTGAAGATCTCACCGCGCTTTGCCGGCCAGGTCATCGTGACCTCCGGCACTGATGCGCTGATTTCCACCCAGGTTGCCGAAGTCCCGGCCATTGGCACGGAAATCGAGATCCCCGTGACAGCAGATTTCGGCGCCGGGGCCTATGTGACGGCAACGCTCTTCCGTCCGGGTGACGCCGAGGAAAGCCGCATGCCGGCGCGTGCGATCGGCATTGCTTGGCTCGCCGTCGATCCGGGTGCCGACAAGCTGGCGATCAAGCTTTCGCCGCTGGAAAAGACCTTGCCCCGCCAGCCGCTCGAAATCGCCGTGGAAGTCACCGGGGCTGGCATCGGCGAGGAAGCCTATGTGATGGTCGCCGCCGTCGACGTCGGCATCCTGAACCTCACCCGCTACAAGACACCCGATCCGGAAAGCTATTACTTCGGCCAGCGCCGCCTCGGCATCGAACTGCGCGATCTCTATGGCCGCCTGATCGACGGCTCGCTTGGCGCCACCGGACGCCTGCGCACCGGCGGTGACGGTGGTCAGGTGGCTTTGCAGGGCAACCCGCCGCGCGAAAAGCTCGTGGCCTTCTTCTCGGGTCCGGTGAAGCTGGATGCGGAGGGCAAGGCAACCGTCTCCTTCGACATTCCGCAGTTCAACGGCACGGCGCGTGTCATGGCCTGGGCCTGGTCGAAGACCGGCGTCGGCCACAGCGAGACGGACGTGATCATCCGCGATCCGGTCATCGTCACGGCAAGCCTGCCGAAGTTCCTCGCGCCTGAGGACCAGAGCAGCCTGCGCCTCGATATCGCGGCGACCGACGCTCCATCAGGTACCTACACCCTCGCCGTCACCGGCAACGGTCCGGTCAGCGTTGGTGGCGCCGAAAGCCAGGAGGTTACGCTGACAGCAGGTGAGACGACAACCGTGACGCTGCCACTCACCGCCAACACACCTGGCGATGGCGCAATCGACATTGCCCTCTCTGGCGCCGACGGCATTGCCGTCAGCCAGTCCTCGATCTCCCCGTTCGCCCGGCCACCCTGCCGATCACCGAGCGGCAGGTCATTGCGCTGGGACCGGGCAAGAGCCTGACCGTCGATGGTGACCTGCTGGCCGACAGCCTGCTGCAGGGCGCCTCGGTCAGCCTCAACGTCGCCCGTGCCGATGGCCTCGACATTCCGGGCCTGCTGATGGCGCTCGACCGATACCCCTATGGCTGCGCCGAACAGACGACCAGCCGAGCGCTGCCGCTTCTCTACTTCGATGAACTGGCCCAAGCTCTCCGGCCTGCCGGAAGACGAGGCAATCAACAAGCGCGTTCAGGACGCGCATCCTACGCGTGCTGGCCTACCAGTCGTCTCGTCGGCGCCTTCGGCCTCTGGGCACCCGGGTTCCGAAAGCGACTCTGGCTCGACGCCTACGTCACCGACTTCCTGACCCGCGCTCGCGAGCAGAAGTTCGACGTGCCGGAAGAAGCCCTCGTCCAGGCGCTGCAGAACCTGCAGAACCGCATCGCCTATGACAACGACATCCGCACGCGCGGCAACGAGATCGCCTATGCGCTCTATGTGCTTGCCCGCAGCCGCAAGGCCTCTCTCAGCGACCTACGCTACTACGCAGACACAATGCTGGGCGACTTCCCGACGCCGCTCTCGAAAGCGCATCTGGCGGCAGCCCTGTCGCTCTATGGCGACAGCGAACGCGCCAACGGCGTCTTCCTCGATGCCGCTGGCATGAGCGAACAGGCCCGCTTGACGCCGGTCAGCTTCTCGCGCTCTGACTATGGCTCCGCCCTTCGCGATGCCGCGGGCGTTCTGGCCCTTGCCGCTGAAAGCCGCCCGGTTCCGCCCGTCGTCCCGATCCTGACCAAGGTCGTGGCTGATGAGTGGAAGGCAAAGCAGACGCTGAGCACACAGGAACAGACCTGGATGCTGCTCGCCGCCCGCGCGCTCCAGCAGGACGACAAGGATCTGAAGCTTGATATCAACGGTGCCGAAAAAACCGGCGCCTATGCCGTGACGATACCGGGCGATGCCCTGCTCCAGGCGCCGGTGACACTGACCAACAAGGGTCTCGATCCGGTCAGCGCGGCAATCACAACGGTCGCAGCCCCGGTCGAACCGCCGGCAGCCGGGGGTCAGGGCCTCGAAATCACCAAGACCTACTACAGCCTGACAGGCGAGGAAGCCAACATCACCGACGTCATCCAGAACGAACGTTATGTTGTGGTGCTGGAAGTGACCGAGGAAGACGAATGGCCGGCGCAGCTGCTGGTGACCGATCTGCTCCCCGCCGGCTTCGAGATCGACAATCCGAGCCTGGTGGACAGTGCCGCCCTCGCCAACTTCGACTGGATCGGCCAGACCGAAACGGCGCATCTCGAATTCCGCAGTGATCGCTTCGTGGCAGCGATCAATCGCGGCGAAGGTGAAAACGGCACCATCACGCTGGCCTATGTCGTCCGCGCGGTCACGCCGGGCACCTATGACCTGCCGGCAGCGAGCGTCGAAGACATGTATCGCCCGCAGCTGTCGGCGCGCACGGCAGCCGGCGCGATGACGGTCTCGACCGCACCCTGATGGGTCGGGCGAGGCGCATCGGGATCAGCATCGGGGCTGTCGCCATCGCGGCCACCGCCTCCCTTGCTGCGCTGGATTGGGCAGACAGGAATTACCCTCCCCCGCTGGACGCGGCGCGGGAGGTCTCGACCGAAATCCTCGATCGCGACGGCCAGCTCTTGCGCGCCTTCGCGACCCGCGAAGGTCTCTGGCGGCTCGAAACCACAATCGATGACGTCGATCCGGCCTTGCTGAGAATGCTCGTCGCCTATGAGGACCGCCGCTATGAGAGGCATTCCGGCGTCGATGTCCTGGCGCTTGGTCGCGCCGCCTGGCAGCTTGCCGCCAACGGCCGCATCGTCTCCGGCGCCTCGACGCTGTCCATGCAGGTCGCCCGCCTCATCGAGCCCCGTCGGGAACGTTCGATTAGCGCCAAGCTCATCCAGATCGCCCGCGCGATCCAGATCGAACGGCGCCTGTCGAAAACGGAAATCCTCAACCTCTATCTCACCCACGCCCCTTATGGCGGCAATCTCGAAGGCGTGCGCGCGGCAAGCCTCGCCTGGTTCGGCAAGGAACCCAAACGCCTGTCGACAGCGGAAGCCGCCCTCCTGGTCGCCCTGCCCCAGCTGCCCGAAAAGCGCCGCCCGGACCGCTACCGCGACAACGCGCTCGAAGCCCGCAAACGCGTTCTGGAGCGGGCCCGCGAAGCTAACGTCGTCGACGGGACGGAGGTCGAGCTGGCGCTGAACGCCTCGCTCCCGACCGTTCGCCGTCAATTACCGGCGCTAGCGCCACATCTCGCCGAAGCCGCACGCCGCAAGGCACCCGAGGCCAGCACCCACCAGACCACCATCCTGCGACCGGTACAGGAGACCCTGGAAAAGGTGGCGCTCGAAGCGGGCCGCAAGCTCGACCCCAAAGTCTCGCTCGCTTTGCTGATGGCCGATGCAACCACCGGCGAGATCGTCGCCGAAGTCGGCGCAGCCAACTATTTCGATGCCTCCCGCTCCGGCTGGATCGACATGACGCGGGCAGAACGCTCGCCCGGCTCGGCACTGAAACCCTTCATCTACGGCCTGGCCTTCGAGCAGGGTCTGGTTGCCCAGGAAACCATCGTCGAGGATCGCCCGGCCGACTTCTTCGGCTACCGTCCGAAGAACTTCGACATGCAGTATCAGGGCGACGTCAGCATCCGCCAGGCGCTGCAACTGTCGCTAAACGTGCCCGCCGTGCGCCTGCTCGATGCCGTCGGCCCCTCCCGCCTGATGGTGCGCCTTCGCCGCGCCGGGGTGACGCTGAAACTGCCGCCGAACGAGGCCCCAGGTCTGGCGATTGCGCTTGGTGGTGCAGGCATCACGCTGAAGGATCTCGTCCAGCTCTATGCGGGCCTCGCCAATCGCGAACAGCCGGTCAGGCTCGGTGACGGCATCCGCGACTTGGCCCAACTGATCGACGAACAGCCCCTCTTCGAACCCGCAGCCGCCTGGACGGTCGCCGACGTGCTCGGCGACGTCCTGCCGCCAACGGGAAGCCCGCCCGCCGGCATCGCCTACAAGACCGGCACCAGCTACGGCTACCGTGACGCCTGGTCCATCGGCTATGACGGTCGCTACGTGCTCGGCGTCTGGATCGGCCGGCCGGACAATGCCGCAGTCCCCGACATCTCCGGCTATCAGACGGCAGCCCCCATCCTGTTCGAGGCCTTTGCGAAGTCGGGTCTGGCTGGAACCGCCCTGCCCCGCGCACCCAGTGGCGCCAACCGCATCGCTGCCTCCGAGCTACCGCAATCCCTTCGCCGCTTCTCCGTCGGTCCGAACGGCCTCATCTCCGTCTCGGCTCGCGAGCGTCCACCCCAGATCGTCTATCCGCTGGAAGGCTCCGTTCTCGAACTCGGCAAAGGGCCGGATGGCGAAGCCTTGCCGGTCGTCATGAAGATGCAGGCAGGGCGCGCGCCCTTCCGCTGGCTGGTCGACGGCAAGCCGATGAGCGACAGCACACGCCGACGAACCGGCGAATGGCACCCGGAGGGTTCCGGGCAATCCACTTTGACGGTCATCGACGCCGAAGGCAGAGCAGCCTCGGTCAACGTCTTCATCCGGAACTGACGGGCCCCGAGCATCACGCCCGTGATCCAGTCGCGCTCCCGCGCCGTAGAAATCTCCGTCAACCAATTCGAACGGGAGATCTTCACTATGACCAGCAGCTTGCGCGCCGGATTGATCACGCTCCTGACGCTCGCCTTCGCTTCATCCGCTGCGATGGCGAACGAGCGCTTCACAGCCAATGACATCAAGGGCGAGATCATCGGCAAACGCATTTACCTTGCCGTACCCTTCGGCGGGGAATTCCCGCTCAACTACCGCCTTGATGGCCAGGTCGACGGATCAGGTGAAGCGCTCGGCCTCGGCCGTTTCGCCAAGCCTAACGACAAGGGCAAATGGTGGATCAAGGGCGATCGCCTCTGCCAGCAGTTCACCAGCTGGTACAAGGGGGCGCCGATGTGCTTCGAATTGATCCGCACCGGCGACAAGCGCCTGAAGTGGATTCGCGACAATGGCGAAACCGGCACGGCCTGCATCGGCAGCAGCATCTGACATTGCTTGCCGCTCCTGCTACGGGTCCCTATTCTGTCCGAGTTGGAGATTGGGGACGCAGATGGCAGACTTGAAGGACCGACCGATCGGGGCGACCGCCAGTCTCGGCAAAACCGGCTATCCGGCCATTCGCTCAGTCACCGGCGGCGAACTGGAAATCGTAACGGGGCCCACGCAGCCGGGCTTCAATCCGCTCGACTTGCTGCTCGCCTCGCTCGCTGCCTGCATGAGCATGAGCGCCCGCATAGCCGCCCGCGAAATCGGCCTTGCGCGCAGCTTCGAAGGCGTCGCAGTGGTGGTCAGCGGTGAAAAGGCCGTCGACGAGCCGTCCCGCTTTATCGGCTTCACGGTAGAATTCGTCTTCCAAGGCGCACTCGACCTGGAGCAGCAACAGGCGATCGCCCACCGCGCAGAAGAAATCTGCACCGTCAGCAACAGTCTTGCCGTGCGTCCGACCCTGGTGATCGGCAACGCCTGGCAGCAAACGGCGAAGCCGCAACCTCAATGCATCGCGAGATTTCGCCGGGGTATTCGTTTACCTTCGGACGCGATCGAGATCGCGCCATTTTCGGGTGCACCGCCGTTTCGCAATACGATCAACTATGGCGCCACGCCTGCCTTAAATCTTGACGTTTGAGCAATGTTCGTTAACAAGAACGTGAGGCGCCGTGATTTCAGCATCACCGCGTCCGAACCTGGTGCCGGGCCCCTCTGGCGAGAGTTTACGGCGCTCTCGTGATGTCGGTACCGCCAGCAATTTGAGCCGGCGGATTCTATAAAAATGAACAATTCGATCATGCTTCATGCGAAGGCGTGCAGGGCGCTTCGCATCTCCACTCTGTCTCTGTCCTCCAGCCAGGAGGACCGCACGTGAGCACTGCAGCAGCAACCGGTGGAAGCTCCACCCTCGGCTATTTCCGCTGGGCCTTCATCGTCACGGCGATCGGCCTCATCCTCGGCGGTGTTCTCGGCTGGCAGTCGACCGGCACGATCGCCGGCATGGCAACCGTCTTCTTCATCTGCGCAGTTCTGGCGGTCCTTGAGATCTCGCTGTCCTTCGACAACGCCATCGTCAACGCCAACAAGCTGAAGGACATGACCCCCGTCTGGCAGCAGCGCTTTCTGACCTGGGGCATCATCATCGCCGTCTTCGGCATGCGCATCGTCTTCCCGCTGCTCATCGTGGTCATCGCCGCCCAGATCGGACCGATTGAAGCGATCATCCTGGCAGCACGCGAGCCGGCGGAATATGCCCGCATCATGAACGACGCGCATCTTCCGATCGCGGCGTTCGGCGGCACCTTCCTGATGATGGTCGGTCTCACCTACTTCTTCAATCACGAGAAGGACGTGCACTGGATCGTGTGGCTTGAGAAGCATATGGCGCGCTCGGCCTCCATCAAGGGCATCGAGATCGCGCTCGTCTTGCTCCTGATTTTGCTGTTCTCCAACCTGCTCGAAGGCGAGGAATCGACGACCTTCGTTTATTCCGCCATCTACGGCCTCGTGACCTTCCTGGCCGTCGAAGTGTTGGGTGGACTGCTGGATGCCTCGCAGAAGACCATGAGCGAAGCGGCCAAGGGTGGCCTCGGCGCCTTCATCTATCTCGAAGTGCTCGACGCCAGCTTCTCCTTCGACGGCGTCATCGGCGCCTTCGCGCTGACGCAGAACCTCTTCATCATCGCCATCGGCCTTGGCATCGGCGCCATGTATGTGCGCTCGATGACCATCATGCTGGTCGAGAAGGGCACACTGGCGGAATATCGTTATCTGGAACATGGCGCCTTCTACGCCATCCTGATCCTCTCGGTGATCATGTATGTGCAGACGCTATTCCACATCCCGGAAGTGATCACAGGTCTCGGTGGCGCAGCCCTGATCGGTATCTCGCTTTGGTCGTCCATCAAGTACAACCGCGAAGAACGGGCGGAAGAGGAACGCCTCGCCCACGAAACCGTGGCCGAGAACATCTGAGCGATTGCTTCGCGAACAATCAGAAAAGGCCGGCGTTTTCGCCGGCCTTTTCCGTTTCAGAGACCGGATGCTCAGTCCGGTCCGACATCCGAGCCTTGAGATCCGACCTTCGGCAGGGAGCCCGTTCCCGGCGTCTTCATCGGATCCTGCAATTCCGGCTTGTCGTGCGGGCCGGCTGCCGGCATGGTCTCTGCCGTCGACTTCTCTCCGCGCGACTGTCGCTTCTCGGCCTTGTAAATCTCTTCGGTCATGGATTGTCTCCGTTCATGGTAAGGAGAAACAAGTAGTCGTGCCAGAAGGTTCCAACCACCCAACCCTGAGGGAACCGACCGATCAGGGCGTGGATCTCGATCCGAAAAAGCGGATCGACTGAGAACATTGTGACGAGGACAACGGTCCACCGGGCGATGGAGCTGGGGGCATCTGACCCGGCCACGACCCAAGGCATCCGTGCTCAAAACCGCCGCAGGTGTCTTGCGTGTTGGAATTGCGCTCCTACATCTCCGCGGTGACAGGAGATCGGAAAAGATGAGCAGCGCGGCCCCGAATGACGAACCGGCTGTCGAGACCGGTGTTGCCTCGCGGCGGCTGGCAAGGCTCAGAGCCCATGCTGCAGAAGCGGGTTCAGTGACGCTCGACGAGCTGACGTCTGCCATGGGGAGAAGCAGCATAGCCTTTGCCATTCTCATCCTTTCGCTCCCGGCGCTGACCCCCATCCCTGGCCCCTTCGGCCTCGTCTTCGGCAGCTGCCTCGCGATCGTATCCCTGCAGATCATCGCCGGCTTTCGCCGGATCTGGCTGCCGCAATTTCTCGTGCGGCGCCAGGTATCTGGCAGCACGATTGATCTGATGGTGCGATACACCGCCCCCATGGTCGCGCGTCTGGAAACGCTGTTGCGCAGGAACCGCATGCGCCATTTTGCCGGCCCGAGGGCGCAAGCCTTTCTTGGCGTGCCCGTCCTTCTTCTGGCCATCGCAGTCGCACTGCCCATCCCCTTCGGCAATCTTCTCCCCGTAGCCGCGCTCGTCATGATCGCGCTAGGCCTCATGGAACGCGATGGTCTCGTGGCCATCCTCGGCGTTGCCA
The DNA here is from genome assembly GCA_965283865.1 of Allorhizobium sp. Lineage (GTDB taxonomy): Bacteria > Pseudomonadota > Alphaproteobacteria > Rhizobiales > Rhizobiaceae > Allorhizobium. Next base: position 939,922 of record CBDIQA010000001.1, on the reverse strand, counting down.
TGGGCGTCATTGCGCTTGGCGCGACCGGCGGTCTTGTCTACGCCGCCGCCTGGGGATTGGGCTCGATCGTTGGCCCCTGAAAAAATCTTCACCGCGATGGAATAGGAACGCGATCGGCTCCGTATACTGGGGTATGACGACGACTTCGAACCCGTTCAACGTGATTGGCCAGCTCGCAGCCCTGCGACGCTACGCCCGCTCGCTCGTCAGGAATCCAGACGAGGCAGAAGATCTCGTCCACGACGCGCTCGTGCGGGCGCTGGAACGCAAATCGACGTTTCGCAGCAGCGGCAGCATCCGCAACTGGCTGATGTCGATCCTGCACAACACCCATATCGACCGGCTCCGCCGCGACCGTGCGGTCAATCGCCGTCACGACGCAGCCCTGGAACTGTCCGAAACGGTTGCACCCGCAGGACAGGAACATTCAGTACGGCTCGCCCAGGTGCGGGACGCCTTTTTGTCCCTGCCGGAAGACCAGCGCGAAGCACTGCATCTCGTGGCCATCGAGGAGCTTTCGTACCAGGAAGCCGCCGATGTCCTGAACATTCCCGTAGGCACACTGATGTCCCGCGTCTCTCGCGCCCGCGCCCGACTTCGGGCGATGGAAGGCGGCGAGCAGGCAAGCGCTGTGCCACACCTGAGAATCGTTGGAGGAAACCCCGATGACAAGCAATGATCCCGTGATCGAGGCCGACCTGCACGCCTATGTCGATGACCAGTTGGATGTCGGCCGCCGCATTGAGGTCGAGGCTTATCTCTCGGAGAATCCGTCCATCGCCGCCACGGTGATGGCGGATCTGCGGGTGCGCGATGAGTTGCGGCTGGCGCTGGCAGGCATGCCGACGGGCGTCCGTCAGGACACACGCGAGGCAGCGCGGGTCCTGGAAAGCGCCTTGAACCGTCCGCGCACATTCGACGTGATGCGGCGTGCGGCATCGGTTGCGCTGTTGATCGGCGCCGGCTGGATTGCCCATGCCTGGATCGCGCCCGGCAGCATCGGCGAAGTGGTGGCCTCCGTGCCGCCGCCGCAATTCGTCGAGGAAGCCATGCGCGCCCATCAGACGGCAGAACTGCGCGAGCAGATGTCGTCCCAGGCGGAAGTGAGCCGCTTCGACCCGGCTGAGATCCGTTCGGCGACAGCGATCGTGCTGCCCACGATGCCGGCAGAATGGTCCGTGCGCGATGCGCAGGTTTTCCCCTCCACCTACGGCCCGAGCGTCGAGCTCGAAGTGGAGCCCCAATCCGGCGAGAGGCTGTCCCTCTTCGCCGTCCGGCCTGGCAATTTCTCTGTTCAGCAAGTGCTGCTGAAACAGGAAGGCCAGACCAACGCCGCCTACTGGCAGATCGGCGAGGTTGCCTACGCGCTGATCTCCGAAACCGAAAATGCGGACGAGCTGGCCGAACAGGCCCGCTGGCTTGCCCGTACCCTTTACTGATCCCAAGGAGGTAACTGACTATGGATCCTATCCAGAACCGCTTCGGCTACGGCGCTCAGGCCCAGTCCGCAGCAATCTTCGACGAAGGTCTGCGCAAGCATATGCTGCGCGTCTACAACTACATGGGCCTCGGTCTGGTCATCACCGGCATTGTCGCCTTCGTGGTTAGCCAGACGCCGGCGCTCTACGTGCCGATCTTCTCCACCCCGCTCAAGTGGGTCGTGATGCTGGCACCACTCGCCTTCGTCTTCTTCTTCTCGTTCCGCATCCACGCGATGTCGGCCGCAACCGCGCAAATGGCCTTCTGGGCCTTCGCAGCCGTGATGGGTCTGTCGCTGTCGTCCGTATTCCTGGTCTTCACCGGAACCTCGATCGCCCGCACCTTCTTCATCACCGCAACCATGTTCGGCGCGATGAGCCTCTACGGCTACACGACGAAGCGTGACCTGTCGAAATTCGGCTCGTTCCTGATGATGGGTCTGATCGGTGTCGTCATCGCTTCGATCGTCAACATCTTCTTGGGCTCCAGCGCCCTGCAGTTCGCGATCTCGGTCATCGGCGTCGTCGTCTTCGTCGGCCTGACCGCCTGGGACACGCAGAACATCAAGGAACAGTATGCCGAGAACTTTGACCAGGAGAGCCAGCAGAAGCTCGCCGTCTTCGGCGCTCTGTCGCTCTACCTCAACTTCGTTAACCTGTTCCAGCTGCTGCTGAGCCTCACCGGTCAGCGCGAAGAATAAGATAAAAACGCGTCGGGAGAACGCCTCAACAAGAAACGCCCGGGTTTTGCCCGGGCGTTTTCACGAGATGAGAATGAGACCCAGCTTAGACGATACCGCCGGAGCCACCCTTGACCGCCGGACGCTCACCCGCAACTCGGCCCCGGTAGCAACTGGCCCGGTAGGTCGCGACCGGATCGATCGCCCCGCCCGTCCGCCGTCTTGCCTCGGCGAGTATTGGCTCGACATCGGTGCGATAAGCCCGCTTTAGTGTTTCGGATGCCATCAGCGCGTCGTTGTCGGTCTGGTAGCCCTCAAGTGCCGCGCGATCGACCAGAAGCGCCTGCGCATAGGCACGGCGGATCTCGTTGGCGCTGGAAATCAGGCTCTCAATCGGATCTGTCACGTTGTGGCTTTGGTCAATCATATGCGCTGGGTGGAAACCCTTCACACCCTGATGCTCCGCATCGACCAACTCGTTGAAGACGAGGAACAGACGGTAGGGTTCGACCGACCCGGCATCCAGATCGTCATCGCCATACTTGCTGTCGTTGAAGTGGAAGCCACCGAGCTTACCGAACTGGATAAGCCGAGCGACGATCATTTCGATGTTGGTGTTCGGCGCATGATGCCCGAGGTCGACCAGGCAATGGGCCTTTTCACCCAGCGTCTGCGCGATCAGGTAGTTCGTGCCCCAGTCCTGGACGACCGTCGAATAGAAGGCCGGCTCGTACATCTTGTGTTCGGAGAACAAACGCCAGTCGTCCGGCAACGCCTTGTAGATGTCGCGCATCGCGTCGAGATAACGCTCGAACTGGCGGGTGAAATTGCTCTGCCCGGGGAAGTTGGATCCATCACCGATCCAGACCGTCAGCGCCTTGGATCCGAGTGCGGCACCGAGTTCGATGCATTCAATGTTGTGCTCGACGGCCTGCCGGCGGGTCGCGGCGTCAACATGGCTAAGGGAGCCGTACTTGTAGGAATGCGGCTGCTCAGGGCTATCGGAGAAGGTGTTCGAATTCATCGCATCGAAGCCCAGCCCCAAAGCATCCGCCTTGGCCTTCAGCTCCTTCGGATCCGCCTTGTCCCAGGGGATATGCAGCGAGACGGTCGGCGTCGCCCGCGTCAACTGCTGGATGACGCCGCAATCATCGAGCTTGTCGAAGATGTGCCGCGGCTCTCCCTGTCCCGGAAAGCGGGCAAAACGTGTGCCGCCGGTCCCGACGCCCCAGGAGGGCACGGCGACGAAGAAATCCGCGACCTTCGCGGTCACGCTCTCGATATCGATGGAGTTGCGCGCGAGTTTCTCGCCCAGCGCCTGAAAGTCGCTGCGGTGAGCCGCCTCGCGCCGCTCGTTTTCCGCCGCGACGATATCGACCGGAATTCGGATTTCGCTCATTCTTTCCTCCACGTCGCGCGAACGAATATCATCGAAGCGCGTTTATCTGCTGTCTCAAATCAATATCGGAGTCATCATGGACGTTCTTCGCATTCTGCTTGCCATCCTCCTGCCGCCACTCGGCGTTTTCCTCCAGGTCGGCATTGGCCTGCATTTCTGGCTGAACATCCTGCTCACGCTCTTCGGCTATATCCCGGGCATCATCCATGCCATCTGGGTGATCATCCGCAAGTAGGATCCCGCCGCGGCGCATGCGCCGCGACGGCTTGGGAGATCAGCGCGGGAAGCTCTGCGCATTGCCGGCATCGACATTGATGATGTTGCCGGTGGATTTCGCCGAGAGATCGGAGGCGAGGAAGTAGATCGCCTCCGCAATGTCTTCAGGGAAGACATTCAGCTTCAGCATCGAGCGATTGCGGTAATGCTCCTCGAGATCGGTAACTTCGATCTTCGAGGAGGCCGCGCGCTGCTCGCGCCATTCTCCATTCCAAATCTTCGAACCGCGCAGAACCGCATCCGGATTGACCGTGTTCACCCGAATGCCGGCATCTGCGCCTTCGAGCGCCAGGCAGCGGGCGAGATGGATCTCGGCCGCCTTTGCCGTGCAATAGGCGGAAGCATTAGGCGATGACGCAAGACCATTCTTCGAGGCAACGAAGACAACGTTGCCGCCGAGCTTCTGACGCCGGAACAGACGGAAGGCTTCGCGCGACACGAGGAAATACCCGGTGGCCAGGATGCTGATATTCTTGTCCCACATCGCAAGCGTCGTGTCTTCGACCGGCGCCGAAGAGGCAATCCCGGCATTCGACACGAGAATATCGACACCACCGAACTCCACACAGGCTTCGGCGAAAGAGCGGATAACCGCATCCTCACGCGTCACATCGAGCTGAACGGAGCGGACCACGTCCGCACCATGTCTCTTCGAGAAGTCGACGACCGTCTGCTCGAGTGCTGCCGCATCGATATCGGCCAGAACCACGCAGGCCCCTTCCGCCATCAGCCGATCCGCCGTTGCCCGGCCAATGCCGCCGGCACCGCCGGTGACGAAGACGACGCGACCGGCCAGGCTCTTCGGCTTCGGCATGCGCTGCAGCTTTGCCTCTTCGAGCAGCCAGTATTCGATGTCGAAGGCTTCCTGCTCAGGCAGCCCCTGATACTCGGAGACCGTCGAGGCGCCACGCATCACGTTGATCGCATTGACATAGAACTCACCAGCAATGCGGGCCGTCGCCTTGTCCTTGGCAAAGGACAACATGCCGACGCCCGGAACCAGGAAAATCACCGGATTCGGATCGCGGATCGCAGGCGAATTGTCGTGTTTACAGGTCTCGTAATAGCGGGTGTAGTCGGCGCGATACGCTTCGAGCGCCTTGTCCAGACCGGCAAGAACCGCATCGACATCCGGCTTTGCCGGATCGAAATCGACGATCAGCGGCCGGATCTTGGTGCGCAGGAAATGGTCCGGGCAGGACGTTCCGAGCGCGCCGAGCGGCTGCAGGTGGCTCGAATTGACGAATTCGAGCACCGCATCCTGATCGTCGAAATGACCGAGCTTGCGCTCGCCCTTGCCGATCCGTCCGCGGATCTCCGGCATCAGACGCGCGGCAATCGCGCGGCGCTCGTCTGCCGGCAGGCTCTTCGACACGGCACCGCCGAAGATCGTCTTGCCCTCGGTTTCCTTCGCGAACCACTCGATCGCCTTGTTGATGATCTCGAGCGTCAGCAGATAGCAGTCCTTGGCATCATCGGCCCAGGTGAACAGGCCATGGCTTTCCAGCACGACGCCCTTGGCGGTCGGATTGGCCTTCACGAAGGCTTCAAGGTCGAGACCGAGCTGGAACCCGGGACGGCGCCAGGGCAGCCAGCCGATTTCCGCGCCAAAGACCTTCTGCGTCAATTCCTTGGAATTCTTAGAGGCCGCAATCGCAATGATCGCGTCCGGATGCATGTGATCGACATGCGTGAACGGCACGAAACCATGCAGCGGCGTGTCGATGGATGCCGCACGTGGGTTCAGGTTGAAGGTGCAATGCGGCAGGAAACCGACCATCCGGTCTTCGTCATGCACACCCTGATAAATGCCCTTCAGTGCTTCCAGCTTGTCCTGGTAAAGCGTGGCGAAACCATCGAGCTTGATCGTGCCGACGTCGCCGCCGGATCCCTTGACCCAGAGAACCTTGACCGTCTGCCCCGTCAGCGGATCGATTTCCATCACCTTGGCAGAGGTGTTGCCGCCCCCATAATTGGTGATGCGCTTATCGGCACCCAGCAGGTTGGATCGATACAGAAGCTTGCCGGGCTCATCGAGCGTGGCGGCATAAGCATCATCCCAACGATTTTCGAGAAGGCGGGTTTGGCCCGTCATGACATCCTCCCTGCAATTATCTCATGAGCCGGCAATGCCGGTTCATCTCCATCTTGTTCGCAGATATCGCGCAGCCCTCGACCGATTGTCAATCAGTTTCGATCATTTCTTTTCATTGTGCGCTGCGGTATTATTATTTTTGATCGTTTCTGATTGACAGCGTAAAAACATTGCGAATAAATCACCGTCAGGAGGACCCCATGCACGAACGCGAACGCCATCGCATTATTCTGAGCGCGATCCAGGAGAAGCCTGTGATCACGGTGCAGGACATTGCCGAGCTGACCGAGGCTTCAGAAGCCACGATCCGCAGGGATATCGCGTCTCTTCATGTGCAGGGAAAGCTGAGACGCGTCCGTGGCGGCGCAGAAGCCGTACACCCGCCGCAGCTTGGAAATCTCGCAGCACGCCCGTTCCGCGTTTCCGAATCGGTCAATATCGACAAGAAACGCGCAATTGCGCGCGCAGCCGTCGATCTCTGCGAAGAAGGCGATTCGATCATCATCAACGGTGGCACCACCACCTTCCAGATGGTGCATTTCATGTCGGCCCGCCGCCTGCAGGTCATGACCAACTCTTTCGCGATCGCAGAACATCTGGTGAAGCACTCGAAATGCACGGTTTCGGTTCCGGGCGGCGCGATCTATCGCGACCAGAGCCTGATCCTCTCGCCTTTCGAGAATGACGCGATCCGCAATTTCTATGCCCGCCGCATCTTTATCGGCGCGCAGGGCATCAATGCACTCGGCGTGATGGAGTCCGACGCGCTCGTCATCCAGAGCGAACAGAAGCTGGTGCGCCAGGCCGAAGAGCTGATCGTCATGGTCGACTCCAGCAAGTTCGCCAAGCGGTCGAGCCTGATCCTGTGTTCGCTCGACAAGGTCTCGACGATCATCACCGACGATGGAATTTCCGACGAGGCGGCCGCCATGGTCACCGACGCCGGCGTAAGGCTCATGACCGTGAAGCCCATGGCTTCATCGGCAAGGGAGGATACCTCGTCAGTCGCCTAGAGGAGGCGGCCGGGAGGAAAGGGTAAGCAGTTCATCAACCTGGGAGGAAAACATGAAACTGACGAAAATTTTGCTGGCCGGTGCAGCCATTGCACTCGCCACCATGGGCTCTGCCGCACAGGCAGCCGACATGAAGATCGCGCTCGTGGTCAAGTCGCTCGGCATCGGCTTCTTTGAAGCTGCCAACAAGGGCGCGCAGGAAGCAGCCAAGGAACTTGGCGGCGTGGAAGTGATCTACACCGGCCCGACCTCGACCACGGCGGAAGGCCAGATCGAAGTCATCAACTCGCTGATCGCCCAGGGCGTAGACGCCATCGCGATTTCGGCAAACGATCCGGATGCAGTTGTCCCTGCTCTCAAGAAGGCCATGGACCGCGGCATCAAGGTCATCTCTTGGGACTCAGGCGTTGCTGCCGAAGGCCGCATCATGCACCTGAATCCCTCGTCCAACGCGCTGATCGGCAAGATGTGCCTGCAGCTCGCCGCCAACCACCTGCCTGATGGCAAGGGTGACTTTGCGATCCTCTCGGCCACCACCACCTCCACGAACCAGAACATCTGGATCGAGGAAATGAAGGCACAGCTGAAGGATTTCCCCGGCCTGAACCTCGTGACGACCGTCTATGGTGATGACCTCGCCGACAAGAGCTACCGCGAAGCAAACGGCCTCCTGACCTCGCAGACCAACGTCAAGGTCATCGTCGCCCCGACAACGGTCGGCGTTCTCGCCGCCTCGCAGGCCGTCAAGGATGCCGGCAAGATCGGCGACGTCTATGTCACCGGCCTCGGCCTCCCCTCCGAAATGGCGGGCGCCATCCAGTCGGGCGCCACGAAGGAATTCGCCATCTGGAACCCGATCGACCTCGGCTACTCCGCCACCCAGATCGCCTATCGTCTCGCCAAGGGCGAAACCGATGCGGCTCCTGGCTCCGAAATCGAAGCCGGCCGCATGGGCAAGATCAAGGTTGGTGACGGTGGCGAAGCCGCGATGGCCGATCCCTTCGTCTACGACGCCTCGAACATCGAGGAATTCTCCAAGATCTTCTGATCGCGGCGGACCAGACCCGGCGGCTCAAGCCGCCGGGATTTCACTCTTTCGGTAAGCACATGATGACCGTTCAATCTGCCAAGCTCGCGGCGGGCGCGATCCCGGCTGGCGAGCCCATTCTCGAAATGCGGGGCATTTCCCAGATCTTCCCGGGTGTAAAAGCCCTGGATCGGGTCGATATCGCCCTCTATCCGGGTAAGGTGACCGCGCTGATCGGCGAGAACGGCGCCGGCAAGTCGACGCTGGTCAAGATCCTCACAGGCATCTATCGCCCGAACGAGGGCGAGATCCTGATCGACGGCAAGCCGACCACCTTCTCCAACGCCCAAGAGGCGGTCGACGCAGGTGTGACAGCCATCCATCAGGAGACAGTGCTGTTCGATGAATTGACCGTCGGTGAGAACATCTTCCTCGGCCACGCACCGCGCACGCGCTTCGGCCTGATCGACTGGCGCACCATCAACGAACGCTCCCGCGACCTGATGAAGGCGCTGGAAAGCGACATCGATCCCACGACGAAACTCAAGGACTTCTCGATCGCCCAGCGCCACCTCGTGGCCATTGCCCGGGCGCTATCGGTCGACGCGCGCATCGTCATCATGGACGAGCCCACTGCCGCCCTTTCCCGAAAGGAGATCGACGATCTCTTCCGCATCGTCGAGGGCCTGAAGCGTCAGGGCAAGGCGATCCTCTTCATCAGCCATAAGTTCGATGAACTCTACGAGATCGCGGACAACTATGCCGTCTTCCGCGATGGCCGCATGGTCGGCTCGGGCGTACTCAAGGACACGCCTCAGGATGAGATCGTACGGCAGATGGTCGGCCGCGACGTGCACGATGTCTTCCCGAAGGTCGAAGCCGTCATCGGCGCGCCGGTCCTGAGCGTCCGCGGCTACAGCCACGAAACCGAATTCCGCGACATCAGTTTCGATCTGCGCAAAGGCGAGATCCTCGGCGTATACGGCCTGATCGGTGCCGGCCGCTCGGAACTCTGCCAATCGATCTTTGGCATCACCCGCCCTAAATCAGGTGCCCTTCAGCTTGAAGGCAAGGACATAACCATCAGAGACACCGCAGACGCGATCAACGCCGGCATCGTGTACGTGCCAGAGGAACGCGGACGCCACGGTCTGGCGCTCGAACTACCAATCTACCAGAACATGTCCTTGCCCTCCCTGATCCGGACCTCGGTCTCGGGCTTCCTGAAGGCGGCCAATGAATTGAAGCTGGCGCGCCGCTTCGCCGAACGGCTCGACCTGCGGGCAGCCGCGCTGTCCGTCCCGGTCGGCACGCTGTCCGGCGGCAATCAGCAGAAGGTCGTGATCGGCAAGTGGCTCGCCACCTCGCCCAAGGTCATCATTCTCGATGAACCGACCAAAGGCATCGACATCGGCTCCAAGGCCGCCGTCCACGGCTTCATCTCCGAGCTAGCCTCCGAAGGCCTCTCGATCATCATGATCTCGTCGGAACTGCCCGAAATCCTCGGCATGTCGGACCGTGTCATGGTCATGCGCGAGGGCCTGCAGGCCGGCATCTTCGAGCGCGAAGGCCTGACGGCCGAGACGCTCGTGCGCGCCGCAACCGGCAATGCGTGAGGAATGACAATGCAGAACCTCTTCAAGAACCGGGAAATGCTGCTGGGCCTGATCATCATCGGCATGATCCTGAGCTTCACCACCCGCGCACCCAATTTCGCCTCGCCTGAAAACCTGGCGAACATCTTCAACGACACCTCGATCCTGATCATCCTGGCACTCGGCCAGATGGTCGTGATCCTCACCAAGTCGATCGACCTGTCGGTCGCCGCCAATCTCGCCTTCACCGGCATGGCGGTCGCAATGCTCGACAGCGCCTATCCCGGCCTGCCACTCGCGCTCCTCGTGCTTGTTGCAATCGGCATCGGTGCGGCACTTGGCGCGATCAATGGCTTCCTCGTCTGGGCATTGCAGATCCCGCCGATTGTCGTCACGCTCGGCACGCTCACCATCTATCGCGGCATGAGCTTCGTGCTCTCGGGCGGCGCCTGGGTGAATGCCCACCAGATGCAGCCGGACTTTCTCGGCGTGCCTCGCCTGCCGGTGCTGGGCTTGCCGATCCTCTCCTGGGTCGCGATCGCAGTCATCCTGCTGATCGGCTTCATCTTGGCCCGCACCCCCTTCGGTCGCTCGGCCTACGCCGCCGGTGGCAATCCGGTTGCGGCCATCTATGCCGGCATCGATGTCGGTCGCGCCCGCTTCCTCGCCTTCGTGCTCTCGGGCGCGCTTGCCGGCCTCTCGGGCTATCTCTGGGTTTCGCGCTACGCCGTCGCCTATGTCGATATCGCCGCTGGCTTCGAACTTGACAGCGTCGCTGCCTGCGTCATCGGCGGCATCTCGATTGCGGGTGGCATCGGCACCGTGATCGGCACCGTGCTCGGCGCTCTCTTCCTCGGCGTCATCAAGAATGCGCTCCCGGTCATCGGCATCTCGCCCTTTGCCCAGATGGCGATCTCCGGCATCGTCATCGTGCTCGCGGTCGTCTTCAATGCCCGCGCCGAGCGCAAGAAGGGCCGTATCATCCTGCGCGATCGCGCAGCAGGAAAGGAGGCGACGGCATGAACACCGCAAACGAACAGATGAACAACCCACGCGTCATTCCTGACCGCCTGCAGACACCCTTCCGTCGCTTGCTCGGAAGCTGGGAGGTTCTCCTCTTTGCCGTCGCAGTTCTGATCTTCATCGCGAACTCGCTGGCCTCGCCCTACTTCCTGAATGCCTGGAACCTGTCGGACGCCACCTTCAACTTCACGGAAAAGGCTTTGATCGCCTTTGCCATGGCGCTGCTCATCATCGCTGGCGAGATCGACCTCTCCGTCGCAGCCATCATCGCACTTGCCTCGACAGCCATGGGTTATGCCGCACAGCTCGGCGTCGGTGCACCCGGTCTGGTCGCGATCGGGATCACCACCGGCCTCGCCTGCGGCGCCTTCAACGGCCTGCTCGTTGCCGGCCTGAAGCTGCCCTCGATCGTCGTGACGATCGGCACGATGAGCCTTTTCCGCGGCATCTCCTATCTGGTTCTCGGCGATCAGGCCTTCGGCAAATATCCGCCGGAATTCGCCTTCTTCGGCCAGGGCTATGTCTTCTGGGTCATCTCCTTCGAATTCGTCCTCTTCCTGGTGATGGCCGTCATCTTCGCCATCCTGCTGCACCGGACCAATTTCGGCCGGCATGTCTATGTCATCGGCAACAACCCGCTGGCGGCGCGCTTCTCCGGCATCCCGGTCGAACGCGTGAAGTTCATCCTCTTCCTGCTGACCGGCTTGATGAGCGGCATCGCAGCCGTCTGCCTGACCTCGCGCCTCGGCTCGACCCGCCCCTCGATCGCTCAAGGCTGGGAGCTCGAAGTCGTCACCATGGTCGTGCTCGGCGGCGTCTCCATTCTCGGCGGTTCCGGCACGATTGCCGGCGTGGTCATCGCCGCCTTTGTCATGGGCCTCGTCACATTCGGCCTGGGCCTCCTCAACGTGCCGGGCATCGTCATGTCGATCTTCATTGGCCTGCTCCTGATCATCACCATCGCGCTCCCCATAGTCGCGCGGCGCATCAAGCATGCGAGGAACGCCTGATGAGCGAGACCGAACGCCACGTCTTCAAGATGAAGCTCAATCCGGGCATGGAAGCGGAATACCGCAAGCGCCATGACGAGATCTGGCCGGAACTCGTTGACCTCCTGCATGAAGCCGGTGTCAGCGACTACACGATCCATCTCGATGCGGAGACCAACCTGCTGATCGGCGTGCTCACCCGCACCAAGACCCATGGTATGGCGGACCTGCCCTCTCACCCCGTCATGAAACGGTGGTGGGCACATATGGCCGATATCATGGCAACGAACGCCGACAACTCTCCCTGGGCCGTCGATTTGAAGCCCGTCTTCCACATGCCATGACAGGATCCTTCCAACGGATAGCCGTGATCGACATTGGCAAGACCAACGCCAAGGTGGTTCTTGTCGACGCGAAAACAGGTGCGGAGATTGCGGTTCGCAAGACCGCAAACAGCGTTCTGCAGGGCCCACCCTACCCACATTTCGACGTCGAGGCCCTCTGGCGCTTCCTGCTGGCAACCTTGAAGCACTTCGCCGCCGGTCCCGGGTTCGATGCCCTGTCGATCACAACCCATGGCGCATCAGCAGCACTGCTCGATGCCGAGGGCAACTTGGCGATGCCGGTCCTCGACTACGAGCACCTTTATCCCGACGCCATCGTCGATGCCTATCAGAGGCTGAGACCGGACTTCTCGCAGACCTTCTCACCCTGCCTCACAGGTGGGCTGAACCTCGGCGCGCAGCTGCATTATCAGAAGACGGCCTTCCCCGAGCTCTTCGGCAAGGTTGCGACTATCCTCACCTATCCGCAATACTGGGCTCACAGGCTGACCGGGATCGCCGCCAACGAGCGCACATCGCTCGGCTGCCACACGGATCTCTGGCTCCCCTTCGAAGAACGATACTCGGATCTGGTCGACACTCTGGAAATCCGCGAGCGGATGGCGCCCCTACGCTCCGCCTTCGATGCACTCGGCCCCATCAGACCGGAAATCGCTGCTGAGTTAGGCCTAGCGTCCGCTGTCCCGGTCTATTGCGGCATCCACGATTCCAACGCTTCGCTGCTGCCACACCTCGTCGGTTTCGGCAGCCCCTGCGCAGTCGTCTCCACCGGCACGTGGGTGATCAGTTTCGGCGTAGGCGCCAAGCCGCAGCGGCTCGATCCCTCTCGCGACACGCTGGTCAATGTCGATGCGAATGGTACAGCCGTTCCCTCCGCCCGGTTCATGGGCGGCCGGGAATGGGACCTCCTCACCAGGGATCTCACACCCGCTACCGAACAAGAGGAACTCGACGCAGCCCCTTCCGTGATCAAGGCTCGCGCGATGATCCTGCCCAGCGTGGTGATGGGCACCGGCCCCTTCCCGGATTCACGGTCCCGCTGGCAGGCCGAACCTGACCTCGCTGCGGAACGCCGGGCAAGTGCCAGCCTCTACGAAGCCATGATGACGCAGACATGCCTTGATCTGATCGCCTCTGAAGGTCCAATCGTGGTCGAAGGCCCCTTCGCCGCAAACCGGCTTTATCTCGAGGCCCTTCACACCCTGATGAAGCGCCCGGTCTACGCCTCCGAGGCAACGACCGGCACAGCCATTGGCGCAGCGCTACTCAGCGGGATCAAGCTCGATGTACCCATGCAGCGCATCACGCGCTGCATAGAAGGCCTTGATGAATATGCCGGAGAATGGCACGCGATATCGGGCAGGAATTGAGGCTTACAGCTGGCTAGCCAGCCGCCTGTTCTCTCAGGCCGAGAGCACGTCGGTGACGCTTAGAGCGTGACAATCAACACCGCGAGGAAAGCGATCGACAGCATGGCGGCAGCCGTAGCAACCCGCTGTCTGCAGGCCTCGGCCGAGCGCCAAGACCTGGGTTCACCAAAAAGCTTCGCGATCGCATGTGACATGGCAGTCTCCTACGAACGGAGCCACTCATTGGCCCCGGCTGATATTGACATATTTTCGTCATAATCAGCCCCGGGTCAATAATCACGACTAGATTGGTATTCTAAAGATAGGGAGGTTCGAAAAATGACTCTCTATTTCAGACGGCCATGTCGAGTGACACCATCCGCATGGCACCTGGACACGATATCCCATTAGATTGTCCGCCCCGTGGTGAGGCCTTACAAGGCTTGCCAATACGGTCCCCATCGGACATGAGGGATACGGAATTGTCAGACAACATGACAGAGCAAATTCGATCCTATGGTCTTGTGAGGAGGAACCATGACAACGCAGGCAACGGATAACACCTCCAGCAGATTGCCCGGTATCGCGGGCATGGCTGGACCAGCGGTCATGCTTCTCGGAATGCTACTCTTTGCGATGAACGATGCCATGGGCAAATGGCTCGTGGCGAATTACGGCCTTGGCCAGGTGATCCTGATCCGAAGCATTGCAGCACTTCTGATCCTCGCCCCTTTCCTGTGGGCCGCCGGCCTCAAGCCGATCGTCGAAGCGGAAAGGCCGTGGCTGCAGTTCACACGAGTAGTGTTATCGACGCTCGAGCTCTTCTGTTTCTACTATGCAGTCATGTACCTGCCGCTGGCGGATGTCATGACCTATTGGCTCGCCGCACCCATCTACGTGGCAGCCGCCGCCCCCTTCCTGCTGGGAGAAAAGGTCGGCTGGAGGCGCTGGACTGCGATTGGGGTGGGCTTCATCGGGGTCATCATCACGCTTGAGCCCTCGAGCGCGATGTTTACGGCTCCCGCACTCATCTCGATCGTTGGCACGGCTGCCTTCGCCTTCATGATGCTCTCCGGCCGCAGCCTCAGAGGCACGCCCGACAAGACGCTGGTGCTGTTCCAGACCGGTGGCGCCGCCATTGTCGGTCTGGTTGCGGCTCCCTTCGGCTGGACGCCGCTCACTTCCGCTTCGGAAGTGCTCCTGCTGGGACTGCTCGGCATCGTCGCCATGAGCGCCCATATGCTGGTCAACCGTGCCCTGAAGATCTCAGACGCGGCCACGGTGGCGCCTCTTCAATACACCTTGCTCCTATGGGCCGTCGTCTTCGGTTACTTCTTCTTCGATGAAGTGCCGAGAATGACAATGGTCATCGGCGCAACGCTCATCGTCGGCTCGGGCCTCTTCATCTTCTTCCGCGAGCAGCAGTTGAAAAAGCAGGACAAGGTCCTGCCAGCCGTTCCCGAATAGAATACAAAAAACCCGCAGCGGGCTCCCGCTGCGGGCTTCTTCTGGTGCGGCCCTAAGGGCCACGACCAGGGAGGTTATTTGCGAAGTTCGGCGAGCTCGGCCATGATTGCGTCTACGACGTCGGCACCGATGGTGCCCTTGTGCTTCTCATAGACCACGGCAGACTTCTCACGAATGCGCTGCTGCTCTTCCGGCGACAGCACGTTTACTTCCAGACCGGCGGCCTTGATCTTCTCCAGCGACTTTTTGTTGAGGTCGGCGATAACAGAACGCTCGACATCACGACCGACGGTCGCGCATTCGCGCAGAGTTGCCTGCTCTTCCGGTGTGTAGGTATCGAAGATTGCCTTCGAGAACAGGAAGAGGAACGGTGTGTAGGCGTGGTTGGTCTCGGTGACGTATTTCTGAACTTCGAAGAACTTCGAGGTATCGATCGTCACATAGGGGTTTTCCTGGGCGTCGATCGTCTTCGTTTCGAGAGCCGAGAACACCTCGCCGAAAGCCATCGGAGTCGCGTTCGCGCCAAGGTTCTGGAAGGTGTCGAGGAAGATGTTGTTCTGCATCACGCGAACCTTCATCCCTTCGAAGTCCTCCCACTTCGTGACGGGACGTACCGAGTTCGAGAGGTTGCGGAAACCGTTCTCCCAATAGCCCAGATTGACGAGGCCAACGGCTGCGAGCTTCTCGTTCATCATCTCGCCGAACTTGCCGTCGAGAACCTTGTAGGCCTCGTCAGCCGAGCCGAACAGGAACGGGAGGTCGAAGACGCCGAGTGCCGGCTCGATGCCGACGAGCGGCGAGGACGAGGTGACGACAGCTTCCTGAACGCCAGAGCGCAGGGCCTGCGTGGCCTGAAGGTCGCCGCCAAGCGCGCCGCCCCAGAAGGCCTGGAGTTTCAGCTTGCCGCCGGACTTGTCGTCCAGGCACTTCTGCATGGCCTCGATGCCGTTGCCAACCGGATGGTCAGCATTGATGCCGTTCGAGACACGGATGGTGCGTTCGTTGAATTCAGCAAATGCCGGAGCTGCTCCGGAAATGGCAAATGCCATTGCTGTCGTCGCGAGTAGTATTTTCCTCATGATATATCCTCCCTTGGATTGAAATGAGTTGGTTTAGTCGCAGTCTTCACCGCAGCCACTGGGCGGGTACGATGACGATGTCGGGAAACAAGACGAGCAGTAGGAGCACCAGCACCTGCGCCAACAGGAACGGCGTGACGCCCGTAATCACCTTCCCGAGCGGCACACGCCCGACGCCACTGACGACGTTGAGCACGACGCCGACCGGCGGGGTGATCAAGCCGATGCAGCAGTTCATGATGAACATGACGCCGAAATACACCGGATCGATGCCCGCCTGCTTGATGATCGGCATCAGGACAGGGGTCAGGATCAGGATGGTTGGCGTGAGGTCCAGCGCTGTGCCGACGAGGAGCACCAGCAGCATGATGACGAACATCAGCAAGATGGGGCGATCGATCAGGGGCTCGATGTAACCCGTGATTTCGCCGGGAATGTTAGCAGCGGTAATCAGCCAGGCGGACACGAGAGCAGCGCAGACCAGGAACATGATGATCGAGGTGGTCTTGGCCGCTTGCAGGATGACCTTTGGCAGATCCCTGGGTTTCAGCTCGCGATAGATCACCATGCCCACGAACATGGCATAGGCCGCGGCAATGACGGCCGCCTCCGTCGGCGTGACCACGCCAGCCTTGATGCCGCCGAGGATGATGACGGGCATGCCGAGTGCCCAGGCAGCACGTCCAGTGGCGCGCAGCCGCTCCTTGGCAGGGGCTTTGGGCAAGGGCTGGACGTTATCTTTGCGGACCACAATCTGCCAGGCCACGACAAGTGCGAGACCCATCAAGATGCCGGGCACGATCCCTGCCATGAAGAGCTGGGTAATCGAGACATTGGCAGCAACGCCGAAGACAATGAATGCCATGGAGGGTGGGATGACTGGGGCGATAATGCCCCCGGAGGCGATAAGCCCGGCGGATCGCGGCACGTTGTATCCCGCCTTGGCCATCATCGGAATGAGGATCGCGGCAAGCGCTGCCGTATCGGCAGCGGCTGACCCGGAGATGCTGGCCATGATGACGGCTGCCATGATGGCGACAATGCCGAGGCCGCCCCTGATATGGCCGACACAGGCAATTGCGAACTCGATGATGCGCTTGGAAAGGCCGCCGGAATTCATCAACTCGCCGGCCAGAACGAAGAAGGGGATCGCCAGCAAGGTAAATGTGTCAGCGCCCGCGATCATGTTCTGGGCGATGATCTGGCTGTTGAACATGCCCATGTAAAACATGAGGGCAACGCCACAGAACATCAGCGAAAATGCCACCGGTACGCCAATGGCCATGGAACCGAGCAGCGAGACGATAAAGACGATAAGGGTCATCAGGCGCGCTCCACCAGCTTCTCGACACCTTGGTGTTCGCCGGCAAAGGCCGCGATTTCACTGTCGGTGACGCGCCCGGTGAGCAGGCGGAAGAGACGCTCAAGCGCGATCAGACCACAGCCTGCGCCGGTGAAGAAACCGATGCCATAGACCCAGCCCATGGAAAGCCCCGTGACCGGCGCACTCATGCTGGCATTGATCGGCAACTGCTTCCACGTGCCCCAGAAGAACAGCAATGAAACGCCGAAGATCAGGATATTGCTCAGGATCATGCAGATGACACGGCCACGTTTCCCGAACATCGCAACGAGGGATTCGACCCCGAGGTGGCCGTGCTCGCGAAACCCGACGACGGCGCCGATGAAGGTCAGCCAGACAAAGAAATAGCGCGCCATTTCATCCGAGACCGTAAGGCCCGAATTGAAGGCATACCGCAACACCACATTGACGAAGACCATGATCGCCATGCCGCTCAGCAGCAGGATCAGGAGCAATTCGAGAAACCGGTAGAACAGGTTGACCGCCTTGGACATGCCCTCAGCTCCCTTGCAGCAGGCCACGACGGGCAAGGTTCTCGAAGAGAGCCCGCGTGCCGAAGGTCCATTCCGGGCAGGCATCGGTCCGATCGACCCAGTTAACCAGACGACCGAGCTTCGGCGTCGCAATTTCGACCCGGTCGCCAACTTCGTGCGTGAACCCGAGACCTGCACCACGCCGATCCTTGACCGGAGCAAACATGGTGCCGAGAAAGAGGACTGCACCGTCGGGATATTGATGATTGCGGTTGCGCAATTGCGAGGCCAGGTTTTCCGGCGTGCGGCTGATCGCTTCCATCGGACTTTCCCCCGTCATCTCGAAACCGTCCTCACCCCGCACGAGCAGAGAAACGCGAACCGTCCGCAGCACATCCATCGTGAAGCCACCATGGAAGAGCCTGACGAAGGGCCCGATCGGGCGGAGGCGTTGTTGTCCTTGGCCTTGCCGAGCAGCAGCGCCGAGCGGCCCTCGACATCGCGCAGGTTGACGTCATTGCCGAGCGCCGCGCCCTGCACGACCCGCCTTTGAATTGACAGCCAGCACAATCTCAGGCTCGGGATTGTTCCATCTGGAGATCGGATGAATGCCCGACCGTCGTCACCACGAGTGACCGAAGACATCGGCTGCGCCTTGGTGAAGATCTCGGCATCCGGCCCGATGCCGACTTCGAGATACTGCGACCACAGCCCCATATCCTGCAGCAGGGCCTTCACTTTGGCGGCCTGCTCGGAGCCTGCAACGAGGCCACGGAGACTGTCGCCCAACACAGGTGCCAGCTTTTCCCGGATTGCCTGCGCCCGGCCGGCATCACCCTTCGCCTGCTCTTCGATCACCCGCTCGAGCATGCTGTCGGCAAAGGTGACACCCGCAGCCTTGACGGCCTGAAGGTCGATCGGCGCGAGCAGATGACCTGCCTCGCCGGAGAGGAACTGGTCCAGCGCGCCGAGATCCGTCAGGCCATCTTGCGTCGCCAGGCGTTCGGCAAGATCTTCAATTTCGAAGATGCCTGAAACGGTCGGCGAAAGCACCGTGAGGTCGAGGACCTTTCCATCGCGGATCAGCACCGGGCATGGCCCGCCGGCCGCATTGGACCAGACACGCCCGACCAGCACCGCATCGGACGCATCCGAGGGCAAAATATAGACGGACTCCAGACGTTCTCGACGCAGCAAGATGGACCTCCTCCATGTCCTACGGCACGACGCTCCTATCGCCCTGCCATATTGTCAGGATGTCTGACAACTGTTGACCTGCATTCATATGGTCAGAAATTCCGGCTGTCTAGCCCGAAAGGCATCCTTGTGGACAACCGGACAACGGTCGCCCCGTATCAGAATTGCTCGAGGCTGAGATCGATGCGGCTAGCAGCCCCATGCAGATGGCCGCGCATCGCCTCACGAGCAGCGACAGGGTCGCGCTTGGCAATCGCATCTCTGAGCCGCACATGTTCTGCGATCGTCACCTCGACGATCTCCTCCAGAACGGCGCGCGAGCGAGCGGCATCGATGGCAAGACTGATGCGCTCGGCAATGAAACCGATGAAAAGTGCAAAATACTCGTTATGGGTCGCCTCGGCCACCGCACGGTGGAAGGCAAGATCGGCGACGATCCCCTGCTCCGTCCACTTTTCGGCACCGGTCATGCGCGACAGAGCGTCGTCGATTTTCGCGAGATCGTCAGGCGTATGATGGACGGCCGCCAGGCCCGCTGCCTCGATCTCCAGCGGAACGCGCAACTGGAACAGGGCGCGAAAACTCTGCGGCGTGGAAAGCTCGCCGTCCTTGATGCGGATCGGACGTGCCGAGGGCTCGCTGACAAAGGCGCCGACGCCCTGCCGCGTTTCCACCAGGCCCTCATTGCGCAATTGTGCAATGGCCTCGCGCACGACAGAGCGGCTGACCCCAAGGGTCTTGGCAAGCACATGCTCCGTCGGCAAACGCTCGCCGGGCTTCAATCGCCCCTGGCTGATCTCCTCGGCCAGTTGCACGGCGATCCGGGCAGGCAAGTGTTCACTGCGCCTGATTTGTCCAAAGCTGATCTGCCCGAGGTCGATCGACATGCCTGCTGGTCTCCTTGCCACCGCTCCGGTATTTCATGAATCCGCACCACAATTCAATTGGCAACCGGGGTTCATGATCCCCGCGGGATCAATCGCCTGCTTGATCGCTGTCAGCAGTTGCAATTGCGTGGGCGGCACCCGCGCCAGAAAGTCCGGCTTCTTCAAACGACCAATCCCATGCTCGGCGCTGATCGAGCCGCCGAACACGTCGAGTACCGCATTGACGATCCCTTTGGCCGTGTAAATCCGCTGCGCAATGTCTTCGCGCGTCAGCCCGCCCGGTGGAAGCACGTTGAGATGGACATTACCGTCACCCACATGACCATAGGACACGCAAAGGCAATCGGGCAGCCGCGCTGCGATTTCAGCCTCCGCCTTCTCGACGAATTCTGGAAGACGCGACAACGGCACGGACACGTCCGTTCGCAGATGCGCGCCACGCTTGGCCTGCCCTTCGTTCATGCCCTCCCGGAACAGCCAGAGGCTCTTGGCCTGGCTGCGCGAAGAGGCAATTACGCCATCCAGCACCAGACCGTCCTCCATCACACCCTCAAGGAAACGCTGCATCAGGTCATCGATATCGACGAGACCCGAGCCGGAGATCTCCATCAGCACATACGCCGGATAGTCACCGCTCATCGGCAGGCTCAGATCCGACATCGCTTCCTGGGCAAGGGTAAAGGCAACCGGCGGCATGAATTCGAAGGCGGACATGAGATCGCAGCAGTCGCGTCTTGCCCGGCGATAGAGCGTGATCGCATCCGAGAGAGCCCCGAGCCCCAGCAGGGCCGTCGCCATCTTTTCAGCCGGTGGGGCCAGCTTGAACGCAACTGCCGTGATGATACCGAGTGTGCCTTCGGCCCCGATGAACAACTGCTTCAGATCAATCCCGCGATTGTCCTTCCGAAGGGTCGATAATCCCTCGAAGATCAAACCATCGGGAAGAACCACCTCCAGACCGAGCACGAGTTCCCGCGTCATGCCGTAGCGGAGCACATTGATGCCCCCGGCATTGGTCGAGACATTGCCGCCAATCCGGCAGGACCCCTGCGCCCCGAGCGCCAGAGGGAAGTAAAGGCCGGCTTCCTCTACCCTGTCCTTGAATTCGGACAGGATGACACCCGCCTCGACAACGGCCGAGAAATCATCCGCATCGATGCGCCGGATCGCCGTCATGCGCTCCAGGCTGACAACCACCTGGCTGGCCGGCTGGTCCGGCGTGCCGCCAAGAACAAGACCCGTATTGCCACCCTGCGGCACGATCTGGAGACCGAGCGACCTGATGGCGCGCACGGTTTCGGACACTTCCAATGTGCTGCGCGGACGCACAACCGCAACCGCACCCGTCGTCACGTCCCCATGCCAGTCACGGCAGTAGCGCTCGACCTCCGCGCCGCACAACACCAGATCGGTGCCAAGCAGACGAACCAGTGCCAAAGCGGCATCCTCAGTGTTCGAGCTGAATTCGTCTCGTTGTATCGGGCTTTCCACGGCCATCTGCAGTCCCCCAGACGGCTCACGACCTGTGAGCCAAGAATTCGGTTTTCAACCGAATGATATAAGGTTATCAGACAACCTTACAAATTGTTTTTGCAAATGGCCCTTGTGTCGAGAGGCGCTGGGTCGAACAATGACACGGGAGGAAACGATTTCATGCATATTCTGATCATTGGTGCAGCCGGCATGGTCGGCCGAAAGCTCGCGCAGAGACTGACGCGTGACGGCGAGCTGCAGGGACGACAGATCACGGCGATGACGCTCGCCGATGTCATCGCAGCCGAGGCGCCTTCAGGCTTCGGTGGGAAAGTAATGATCGAGACCGTCGACCTCTCAGAACCCGCAGCAGCAGAACGCCTGATCGCCGCCCGCCCGGATGTGATCTTCCACCTCGCCGCGATCGTCTCGGGTGAAGCAGAGCTCGATTTCGAGAAGGGCTACCAGATCAATATGGACGGAACCCGCTATCTCTTCGAAGCGATCCGCCTTGCCCATATGGCCGATGGATACCGACCGAGGGTCGTCTTCACATCGTCGATCGCGGTCGTCGGAGCGCCGCTCCCTTATCCGATCCCGGACGATTTCCACACGACGCCGCTCACCAGCTACGGCACACAGAAGGCAATCTGCGAGCTGCTGCTTTCGGACTATTCCCGCAAGGGCTATCTCGACGGCATCGGCATTCGCCTCCCGACCATCTGCATTCGCCCGGGCAAGCCGAACAAGGCCGCCTCCGGCTTCTTCTCCAACATCCTGCGAGAACCGCTGGTCGGCCAGGAAGCCGTTCTCCCAGTAAGCGAAGACGTCCGCCATTGGCACGCCTCGCCCCGCTCCGCCGTCGGCTTCCTCATCCATGGTGCCACCATCGACCTGGAAACCGTCGGCCCACGGCGCAACCTTTCGATGCCCGGCCTCAGCGCGACCGTCGGAGAACAGATCGAAGCATTGCGCCGCGCGGCGGGCGAGAAGGCCGTCAAGCTGATCCGTCATAAACCCGACGAGATGATCATGCGCATCTGCGCCGGATGGGCGCCCGGCTTTGAAGCAACACGCGCCCGCGCGCTCGGCTTCACGGCGGAAAGCACCTTTGACGAGATCATCCGGGTGCATATCGAGGACGAACTGGGAGGGAAACTGTGACGGAAAAAGCCACAAGGCAGCTCGCCTTTCTGGGAACTGGGCTGATGGGCGCTCCAATGACGCGCCGTCTGCTCGCCGCAGGCTTTGCGGTGACGGTTTGGAACCGCGATGCGAGCAAAGCCGAACCGCTGGCAGCAGTCGGTGCGCAGCTGGCAAACACTCCGGCAGCGGCCGTCAAAGATGCCGACGTGGTCTTCACCATGTTGTCGGACGGTCCCGCAGTCGAGGATGTGCTCTTCGTCAAAGGCGCCGCAAACGCTCTTAAGAAGGGTGCCGTCGTCATCGACACCTCCTCGATCGCGCCACCGATCGCGAGAGACCACGCGGCAAGGCTTGCCCAAGTCGGCATCGCCCACATCGACGCACCTGTCTCGGGTGGCGTCGTGGGCGCTGAAGCCGGCACGCTGGCAATCATGGCGGGCGGCGACGCGGACATTGTCGAAGACCTCGCGGAGGTTTTCGCTCCGCTCGGCCGCGTCACCCATGTTGGCCCGTCAGGCGCTGGCCAGATCTGCAAGCTCGCCAACCAGCAGATCGTCGCAATCACCATCGGCGCCGTGGCAGAAGCCATGATGTTGGTGGAAGCGGGCGGTGCATCGCGTGAGAAGTTCCGCGAGGCAATCCGCGGCGGCTTCGCCGAAAGCCGAATCCTGGAACTGCACGGCCAACGCATGGTCGACCGGCGTTTCGAGCCCGGTGGCCCATCCCGCCTGCAATTGAAGGACCTGAATGCCGTGGCCGCCATGGCTGAAACCTACGGCCTGACACTCCCGCTCACGGCGGACATTCGCCAGGCCTTTGACGACTTCGTGGCAGGCGGAAACGGCGACCTCGATCACAGCGCCCTTCTCCTTCACCTGGAAAAGCACAATCACCGCAAAGGTGCAGCCGATGACTGAAACTGAAAAGCCGAAACGCCGCCTTCGTTCGCAGGACTGGTTCGACAATCCCGATCATCTCGACATGACCGCGCTCTATCTGGAGCGCTTCATGAACTACGGCACCACCCCGGAAGAGCTGCGTTCCGGCAAGCCGATTATCGGCATTGCTCAGTCGGGCTCGGACATCAACCCCTGCAACCGCCATCACCTCGAGCTGGCCAAGCGCGTGCGCGACGGCATCCGTGATGCCGGCGGCATCCCGATCGAATTCCCGTCGCATCCTCTGTTCGAAAACTGCAAGCGCCCGACAGCAGCCCTCGACCGCAACCTCGCCTATCTCGGCCTTGTCGAATTGCTCTACGGCTACCCCTTCGATGGCGTGGTGCTGACGACAGGCTGCGACAAGACAACACCGTCCGCCCTCATGGCGGCGTCCACGGTCGACATTCCGGCCATCGTTCTGTCAGGCGGCCCGATGCTCGACGGCTGGCATGATGGCGAACTGGTGGGTTCCGGCACGGTCATCTGGCGTTCCCGGCGCAAATATGCAGCCGGCGAGATCACCAAGGAGGAATTCCTCGAACGGGCACTCGATTCTGCCCCCTCCGTCGGTCACTGCAACACCATGGGCACGGCCTCGACCATGAACGCCATTGCAGAAGCGCTCGGCATGTCCCTCACCGGCTGCGCCGCCATTCCTGCCGCCTATCGCGAGCGTGGCCAGATGGCCTATCGCACGGGAAAGCGGGCCGTCGAACTCGTGCTTGAGGACATTCGCCCGTCAGACATCCTGACACGCGACGCCTTCGTCAATGCCATCCGAGTGAACTCCGCAATCGGCGGATCGACCAATGCCCAGCCGCATCTGATGGCCATGGCCAAGCATGCCGGCGTCGAACTTCTACCCGAAGACTGGCAGGTTCACGGCTACGACATTCCGCTGCTTGCCAATGTTCAACCCGCAGGCGCCTATCTCGGCGAAAGCTTCCACCGGGCCGGCGGCGTGCCGGCGATCATGTGGGAGCTGATGCAGGTCGGCAAGATTGACGGCACCTGTCGCACCGTCACAGGCAGCACCATGGCCGACAACCTGCAAGGCAGGCAAGCGACGGATCGCGAGGTGATCAAGCCTTACGATGAGCCGATGCGGGAGCGCGCCGGCTTCATCGTGTTGAAAGGCAATCTCTTCGACTTTGCGATCATGAAGACAAGCGTGATCTCAGAGGGCTTCCGCCAGCGTTATCTTCAGGAAAACGGACGCGAAGGGATCTTCGAGGGTCGAGCCATCGTGTTCGACGGGTCCGAGGACTATCACCGGCGGATCAATGATCCGGCCCTTGAGATTGATGAGAATTGCATCCTGGTAATTCGAGGTGCCGGCCCCCTTGGCTGGCCGGGCTCAGCGGAAGTGGTCAACATGCAGCCACCGGATCATCTGATCAAGCAGGGCATCCTGAGCCTGCCGACGATCGGCGATGGACGGCAGTCCGGCACCGCCGACAGCCCATCGATCCTGAACGCATCGCCGGAAAGTGCAGCAGGCGGTGGCCTTGCCTGGGTGCGGACCGGCGACACGATCCGGATCGACCTCAACCAAGGGCGCTGCGACATGCTGGTCGACGAAAGCGAGATTGCGAAACGCCAAGCGGACGGCATACCTGCGGTACCGAGGGATGCGACCCCGTGGCAGCGTCTTTATCGTCAGACGGTCACCCAGCTCGCCGATGGGGCCACCATTCGTGACGCGGAAGACTTCCGTCAGATCTCCAAAACGCCGCCCCGTCACAACCACTGACCAGAAGGCGTGGCAGGGATGCTTCGCCTTTCGAAATACCACTGCAAAATCAGGGGATAAAACAACTTCATCGGGAACCGTCTTCGGACAACTTCATTCTTCTGTCACCTGACGAAAATGGAGATCCCGATGAAAACCGTCCTGCAACTGCTCGCCGCATCCGCCCTGTCGGCAGGCATGGTGATCGGCGGCGTGGTCATCGCCTCCGCTGCCCTTTCGCCTGAAGAAGAAACACACCAATTCACAGGCCTCGATATCCGGGACCTCTGGACAGCCGAGCCGGTGCGCATCGATCGTGAGGCACAAAATCTGGAACGACTGCCACCCCGTTATGCCAGCCACGTGGTCATGCGTGAACCGGCACCGCAGGTTCAGGAAACGGCGGCAAATTCGGCTCAGGAGGATCTCGGCTCAAGAATCGCTCAGATTGACCTGACGTCGACCGGCGCGGTTTACGATGAGCCCTCGGAGGCATCCCTGGATACCCTGTCGCCACAACACATCGGGTGGTGCTCGCAGCGGTACCGTTCCTATGATTCGCTCGATAACACCTATCGTAGCTTCAACGGCGAATTGCGCGATTGCGTGTCACCGTATGAGATTGAAGCGCCGGCAGAGTATCGGGAAGGTGAGGCCGAGGTAATGACCGTGAGCAGCGAGTCTTCATCTTCCGACGGTTACTCGCTGCGGGATGATCATGTTGTAAGCTGTATGGAACGCTACCGTTCCTACCGCGCTTCCGACAACACCTACCAGCCCTATGGCGGCGGCCCGCGGCAGCCGTGTGAACTGGCCTCGTTCTGAGGCCAGTAAAATCAGCTTGCTAGTATGAGACCTGGTGGCGGGGTGAAAGTGTCGCCTCCCGCAACGGCTGCCGAGATATAGGTCAGGGCGTTCTGCAGCCCACTCATCGTATAAGGCTTCTCGATCGCGCCGATCGCCCCGACAAAATCCTCGGGGATCCGCTTGATGTTTCCGGTGACGAAGACAAAGGGAACGTCCTTTTCGGCTAGGCGGCGACCGATATCGATGCCTGTGGGTCCATCGCTCAGGTGCACATCCACAAAGGCGAAGTCGGGCTTGCTCTGTTCGAGAATGTCAAAGGCGGCCTTCCGCGAAGCCGCAGTCCCGACAACGACGTGACCGGCGGCCTCGACCTCAAACTCCAGTTCGAGGGCAAGCAGCGCCTCATCCTCGACAATCATGATCTTCAATCGTCCGCATCCTTCGTTTCTTCAACCAGCATCGTGACCAAAACGTCAGTCCGGTGGCCATCAATTTCGCGCTTGATCTTGGCGCCGAGCTGCTTCGCGCAGGTCTCAAGCATCAGTTTGCCGAAAGCCTCCTCTTCGGGATTGACGGAGACCGGCGTGGTCGTATCGGTGACCCGGATCAGGAAATGTCCATTGGTCCGTTTGACCTGCAAATGAATGTCGCCACCACCATCACTTAATCCGCGACGAACGGCATCCAGCACAAGCTCGTTGATGATCAGGGCGAGCGCGGACGCCTTTACCGCCGGAACGAAAACGGGAGAGATGTCGACGATCACACGGATATCGTCCCGTTTCAGGGCCCCCACGAGATCCTCGATCAGATCCTTGGCGAAATCTGAAACGTCGAAGCGCCCGAGATCAGCGCTTGTGAACAGCTTTCTCTGCACGGTGCTCAACGCCTCGACGCGGTTGAGCACGGAAAACAGCGTCCGCTTCACGAGGTCGGTTTCCGACATGCGCGCCTGGAGCTTCACGATCGAAGCAATCGTCAGGAGGTTGTTCTTAACGCGGTGATCGACTTCATGAACAAGAAGCGTCTGCGCCTTGAGTGCATCCGACAGGTCGCTCGTACGGCGTGCAACTTCACGCTCCGCTGACTTGCGCGCCTCTGCAAGTTCCCGCTCCTTGCTCTTGATCGTGGTGAAATCGAGCTGTGAGGCAAAGAAGTAGATGACATCGCCGGCGGCATCGCGGACCGGGCTGACGAAGAGCGCGTTCCAGAAGGAGCTGCCATCCTTGCGATAATTGAGAATGTCGATGGCGATATCGCGTTCAGCCGCGATTGCGTCGCGCAGCGCATCGATCGCTTGGCGATCGGTCTCTGGCCCCTGCAAGAGCCGGCAATTGCGCCCTACGAGTTCGTCAACGCCATAGCCTGTGAGAGTGGCAAAGGCCTGATTGCAGAAAATGATCGGGTTGTCTGGCTGCTGGGGATCGGTAATCAGCATCGGCATGCGCGTCGCCTTAAAGGCCGCGGCAAAGGGATCTTCCGAGGGATGGGAAGCTAAGAGACGGTCGCCGGCGTCCCGTGCGTCGCGCCGCGAGGAATTTTGATCAGACATTCACACCATCGTCCTGAAGCAGGCTGCTCAACACAATGACGCATTCTTGGAAAAGTTCCGCCGCCAGAACAAAATTTTGGAGGGGTCAAAAATTTGACCTCCAAGCGCCCCTCCCCCAAATCGGGGCGAAGCGAGACAATAGACATGCAAAGGCGTTTAGCCTATCTGACTAGTAAGAGCCTAAAACGCGCAGCTCAAGGCAGCAGCATTGATGTCGATCGACGAGCACCAGAACGCAAGGCCCGGTTTCCTGAAGAATGGCGGCTTCATGGCCGACCTTATCTTTGAACGCGACTGGTCAGATGGCCTCGGCCCCATCGAGACTTGGCCGGCGGCACTCCGCTCGGCTCTTTCCATTTGCCTGAATTCCAGCTTCCCGACCGCCATTTACTGGGGACCTGAGCTTCGCTTGCTGTACAATGACAGCTGGTCTCATATCCCGGGCGAACGGCACCCTTGGGCACTCGGGCGACCGGCAGCTGAAGTATGGTCGGACATCTGGGACGTCGTCGGACCGCAGTTTCACCAGGTGATGGCCACCGGCGAGGGTGTGACCACCTACGACCAGCTGCTGGTAATGGACCGCAACGGTGTTCCGACGGAAGGCTACTGGAACTACAGCCTCTCGAGCATCCGCGACGAGCATGGCAATATCGTCGGCGTTTACAATCAGGGCAACGAGACAACGGCTGCAGTGCTGGCACGCCGGCAAGCACAGGAAGAGATCAACCGACTCGGGCGCCTCTTCGCACAAGCACCCGCAGCAATCGCCATTACGGAAGGACCGTCGCACATCTTCAAGCTGGCAAATCCGGCCTATGAGGCCCTGGTCCAGCGCTCTGATCTGGTCGGGAAGCCCGTGGCGGCGGCCCTGCCCGAGGTGGAAGATCAGGGATTTGTGGGACTTCTGGACACGGTCTACCTGTCCAACGAGCCCTACAAGGGAACCGCAGTGGCTGTCGAGTTCATAACTCCGAATGGCGAGCGGCAACTGCGCTATGTAGACTTCGTCTTCCAGCCCATCACCGACAA
The DNA here is from genome assembly GCA_965283865.1 of Allorhizobium sp. Taxonomy (GTDB): domain Bacteria; phylum Pseudomonadota; class Alphaproteobacteria; order Rhizobiales; family Rhizobiaceae; genus Allorhizobium. Next base: position 911,505 of record CBDIQA010000001.1, on the reverse strand, counting down.
GGCCGGACAGCCCGCCGGCATCTTCGTCCAGGCCTCAGATGTGACCGAGGCAACAACCGCCATGGCCGCACTGCTGGAGAGCGAGCAGCGTTTCGAGGCGATCGTCAATTCCATCGACCAGATGATCTGGTCGACACGACCTGATGGGTATCACGACTACTTCAACCAGCGTTGGTACGAATACACAGGCGTCTCGGAAGGCGTCACCGACGGTACGGATTGGGAGAGGGTCTTTCACCCTGACGACCGGGCAGAAGCTTGGGCACTTTGGCAAAAAAGCCTCGCGACGGGCGAGCCTTACCATGTGGAGTATCGGCTCCGACATCGATCAGGCAACTATCGATGGGTCATTGGTCGCGCCCAGTGCGTGCGTGACGAGAGCGGCGAGATCATTCGCTGGTATGGCACCTGCACAGACATCCACGATCTCAAGGTTGCCGAGGAAGCCCGGCAGCTTCTGTTGAGCGAGCTCAACCACCGGGTCAAGAACCTCTTTGCCATCACTGCCGGCATGATCAACATGACAGCCCGCTCCTCGGCCTCTGTCGGCGCAATGGCGGAAGCGCTACACGGACGCCTTCAGGCGCTGGCGAAGGCGCATCATCTGATCCAGCCAGCCATCACCCACGGACTGCATGGCACGGAGTCCGTGGCATTTCATGCGCTTCTGGAAGAAATCCTCTCGCCACATCTGTCCGATAGACAGAGCCAGGTATCACTGACTGGGCCTGAGCTCAGGCTCGGACCGAATGCGTCGACCAGCTTCGCTTTGATCTTTCACGAGCTTGCGACGAATGCCGCAAAATACGGCCCGTTCCGCGAACCCGTCGGCCGCCTCGACGTGCGCTGGCAGATGGAAGGTTCATCGCTCAGCCTGGAATGGCGGGAGACGGTGTCACGTTCGGAAATCAGGGCGCCGAAGCAGGAGGGCTTCGGCAGCAAGCTGGCGCGCACCAGCGCGACCCATCAGCTCGGCGGCAGCATCGACTTCGAATGGCTTCCCGGCGGGGTCAACATCGCCCTGACGGCGGCGACGGATCGACTGAGCAAGTAAAGCTCAGCGTGGGCAGATAGTCCGCCTGTCTGGCTGAAACAAAAAGAGCGCCCGAAGTGAGCGCTCGTGTTGTCTTATAGAACCGGCCTTGAGACCAGCTATCCGGGCGCTCAATGAGTGCCCGTCATCATTTCTATCGGGATCAGTAGCGCGGGAAATCGGCCGGGTTGATACCGAGCGCCTTCAGGTGATGATCCTTCGGACGACGATGTCCCTCGACAGCGGCCGCTGCGGAGCTTGCTGCGCCGATAACGGCGATCGCACGACCGAGGAAACCCTGCTGGATGGACTTGCGGAGGCTAGACATTTCTTTGCTCGCTTTCTTCGTTTGCAAGCAGAAGATGATACTCCGGCGGTCAAATTACAATGGACGGAAAGTCACGCCAGCCATGCAGCCGATGCAGGCCGAGTTAACCAGATCCTGCATCGGCACACGGTAATTTAGGCTTTAGTCTTCGCTACCCGCAACCTGGGCCAGAACCTGCCCCCTGCCCCGCGCCCGAAGGATCATCGGGACGAACAGCGCGATAGCTGCAAGCGCCAGCAGAATGGCAGCAATCGGCGATGTGACGAGCACGGTTGCATCCCCCTGGCTGATCGACAGGGCACGACGCAGCTGCTGCTCGGCCATAGGCCCGAGGATCAGGCCGACGATCACAGGCGCGATCGGATAGCCGAAGACACGCATGATATAACCCAGCACGCCAAAGGTCAGCAGAAGGCCAAGTTCGAACACCGACGGATTGGCGCCGATCGTGCCCAGTGTCGCGAAGACCAGGATGCCGGAATAGAGCCAGGGCTTCGGGATTGTCAGCAGACGGACCCACAGACCGATCAACGGCAGGTTCAACACCAGCAGCATGAAGTTGGCGATTAGAAGCGAAGCAATCAGACCCCAGACCAGCTGCGGATTGGTCGCAAACAGAAGCGGTCCCGGCTGCAAGCCAAACTGCTGGAAGCCGGCCAGCATGATCGCGGCGGTGGCCGTGGTCGGCAGGCCGAGCGTCAGCAGCGGCACCAATGTGCCGGCAGCCGACGCGTTGTTTGCGGCTTCCGGACCGGCGACACCTTCGATGGCACCGTGACCGAATTCCTCGGGATGCTTCGAGAAGTTCTTCTCTGCCGAATAGGACAGGAAGCTCGAGACATCCGCGCCGCCGGCCGGCATGGCCCCGATCGGGAAGCCGATCGCCGTGCCGCGCAGCCAGGGTTTCCACGAACGCTTCCAGTCGGATTTGTTCATCCAGAGCGAACCGCGGACCGCCTCGACCTTTTCCGGAGCACGTGACCCTTGTGCGGCCACATAAAGCGTCTCACCGATGGCGAACATCGCAACCGCGAGCGTCGTCACTTCAAGACCATCCAAGAGATCCGGAACGCCGAAGCTCAGACGGGTCTGCCCCGTGAGCTGGTCGATGCCGACGATCGAAAACGCAAGGCCGATGAAGAGGGCAGTGAGACCGCGCAGGGTGGAATCGCCAAAAGCGGCCGAGACGGTCACGAACGCGAGCACCATGAGCGCGAAATATTCACGCGGCCCGAAGGACAGGGCGAATTTGACGACAAACGGAGCAATAAAGGCCAGTGAGATCGTCGCCAGCAGACCCGCGACGAAGGAGCCGATGGCAGCAGTGGCAAGTGCTGGTCCACCCCGTCCGGCCCGGGCCATCTTGTTGCCCTCGAGCGCCGTGACGATCGAGGCGCTTTCACCGGGCGTATTCAGCAGGATCGATGTCGTCGAGCCGCCATACATGCCGCCATAGTAAATGCCGGCGAACATGATCAGCGAGCCGGCAGGATCGAGTTGGTAGGTGACCGGCAACAGAAGCGCCACGGTGAGCGCCGGACCGATACCCGGCAGCACGCCGACGAGTGTGCCGAGCGTGACGCCGATCAGCGCATAGAACAGGTTGATCGGCTGAGCGGCGATCGCCAGCCCCTGGAGAAGGAAATCAAACGTATTCACGGGGTTCCCCTCAGAAGAACAGCCGCTCGAGTGGACCCGCCGGCAAGGACAGTTGCAGGAAGCGCGCGAAAATGATCCACACGACGAAGGAGAGTGCGATGCCCGCAGGCAGCGAAATCCAGAACTTTCTCTTGCCGAATCCGGCAGCGGTCATGGCAAATAGAATACCGGTAGCAATCGAGAAACCGGCAGTCTTCAAAAGCAGCATCTGCGCGGCAAGTCCCGCGACGATGAACAAGACAGGGGGAAGCTCCTGATGCTCCCGCTCCGGAAAGTCGCGGCGCAGCGCAGCGAAGACCGTCCAGATGCCCAACCCGATCAGACCGATAGCGATGCCCTTCGGCACGGTTGCGGGGCCAATACCGGAATAGAGGTTTCCGCCTTGCAGACGCGCGACATCGTAGAAGATCAGACCGGCAATCGCGAACATGACCAGCGCGATGGCCAGCGCCGCCCAATCAGGGCGGCGCGTGCGTTGTCCGGAAGAGTGCTCTTCCATGCTCATTTCACGAGACCGATGTCTTTGAGGATGGCTTCGGTGGCAGCGATATCCTTGGCGAGCTGCTCTTCGAAGGCCGCACCAACGAGATAGGTATCCTGCCAGTTCTTGGTCTTCAGCGTTTCCTGCCAGGCGGCAGACTTTGCAAGCTTTTCGACGTCAGCCGTAACAGCAGCCTTCTGTTCGTCGGTCAGGCCCGGAGCAGCGGCAACCATGCGCCAGTTCTGCAGCACGACATCAAGGCCGCTTTCCTTCAAAGTCGGGGCATCTGCACCGGCGATGCGTTCGGCGCTGGAGACGGCGAGCAGACGCAGCGTGCCGGCCGCAACCTGTGCCTGGAATTCGCCGTAGCTGGAAATGCCGACTGTAACCTGGCCGCCGAGGATGGCAGCAAGTGCTTCACCACCACCAGAATAGGCGATGTAGTTGATCTTGGTCGGATCAACGCCGGCAGCCTTGGCGATCAGGCCCGCGCCGATATGGTCGGTGCCGCCTGCCGAGCCACCAGCCCAGGAAACAGAACCCGGATCAGCCTTCAGCTTTTCGACGAGCTGGCCGATATTCTGGATCTCGGAATTGGCAGGAACGACGATGGCTTCGTATTCACCGGTCAGGCGTGCGATCGGCGTGACGTCGGCCAGGGTCACCGGCGACTGGTTGGTAAGGATCGCACCGACCATGACGTAGCCGCCGACGATCAGGGCGTTCGGATTGCCCTTCTGCTGGCTGGCGAACTGGGCGAGGCCGATCGTGCCGCCGGCGCCCGGAACGTTCACGACCTGAACATTGCCGGAAATGCCTTCAGACTGCATGACGGCCTGCAGCGAGCGGGCCGTCTGGTCCCAGCCGCCACCAGGCGCTGCCGGAGCCATGATCGTGTAGTCGGCGGCAACGGCCGGAAGGGCCAGGGCGCCTGCGAGAAAAGATGCCAGGAAAAAGTGCTTCAAGATAGTCCTCCACCATCAACGCGGCTCTTGCCGCTTTCAACTGATCTGTGGGGAGAATGCGGGTACCCGCAATACGGCGCGAACCGTTCCAGGCAATGCCTGCTCCTCCCATGTCCCATCTGCCCCGCCTCCACGGGACGATGTGACCATAGGCCTAACAGCATAACCTGTCACGCACCTGTCACCGCCTTGACAGACATGCGGGAGAACCGGATGAGAGAAATCAAGCGTAAAGCGACCGCGACGGCTTAGGAGGCCTGCACCTGATGGTCGTTCAGATCACGAACGAGCCGCTGATGGCTGCGCACGCTGGCGAGCACTTCGCCGAACCGCACGAGACCCTGGCCTGCGAGCATGTCCTTGAGCTTGATGAAGACGTCAGCCGTCGCGATCGCATCACCAAGTGCCGTGTGACGGTCCGCATCCTCGATATGCACGCCTAAGCGGCTGGCCAGCGCATCAAGCGTGTGCGTTTCGGCCCGACCGAAAGCCGTCGCCGAGACAAGCACCGTATCGAGAATGGGATGCAGGAACCGCAGCCCCACCTCCTTCTCCCGCCGATAGAGAAACTCCATGTCGAAGGGCGCATTATGCGCCACGAGCACTGCGCCCTCGGCGAAACGATGGAACTGCCGGACGGCTTCCTGGACGCTTATGGCATCGGCAACCATCGCATCGCTGACACCATGGATCGCCGTGGCAGAGGCCGGGATCGGACGGCCCGGATTGACGAGCAGGTTGAAAACCTCGCTCTTCACCCGCTTGCCGTTGACGATCCGCACAGCCGCGATCTGCACGATCTCGTCGCCCTGCTCGGGCAGAAGGCCCGTGGTCTCGGTATCGAAGACGACATAGGTCAAGGCATCCAGACGGGCGTCGGAGATCTTGTCGTAATGCATCCGGGACAGAAGGTCGAAATCATAGACCACGTGGCGCGACAGGTCCGCTCCTACGGGCCGAAGGCGCTCGATAGGTCGCAACCGCGTCAGGATCGCCGGACGGTCGCCGGCAAAACCGACCGCAAGTGTATTGCCATGCGCACGAAGGATCGTCTCGCATGCCACGCCGCCTTCATAGACGGGTTCCCCGAGCCAGCCCTGCAGCGCCTCCTGCGTGATTGATCCGCCAGACCAGGAGACGGCGAGCTCAGCCGCGTCACCGACGGCCGAGATCGCCAACCAGAATTGCCCGGCGGACGTCGCGCCGTTTACCCGCGATGCGATATGTCCCAGAAGGCTCACGATGTCGAAGGCATTGCAGCGAATGGCAACCTCGTCTGCGTCAATCTCGAGCGACAATCCGAGCCCCTCCAACTCGCGCCGCAACTGGCTGCCAAGTTCGCGCGCATCGGTGGGTGCCATCGGCCAGCCATCGGAACGACAGATCTCAAAGCGGCCTTCGAGCGCATCCAGCATCGTGTCGAGCGCCTCGATCTGCGGGCGGATATTGCCATCTTCGAGCGGCCCACCTGACTGCTCCGCAGCACGTCGCCGGAGCTCCGAGACGGCCGGGCGGATCTGCAGGAAGACATCCCCCAGAAGCAGATCCCGCCTCCCATAGGCCGCGACCTCGGTGGTGACATCGCGCAAGGTCATCACATAGGCCCCGCCATCGCCCCCATTGTCGCTCGCAAGCCGCATGCGACCGGCAAGGCGGCGCTCGCCACAAGGGCTGAGACAGATGAACTCCACGACGGCATCGGGATCCGCACTCTCCAGGAGCCTGTGATGTGCATCGCGGATCGGGCCTTCGCTCAGATAGTCGAAGACATTGCGATCGAGACAGACGGGCCGCTGCGAACCGGCAAGGAACTGTTTCGCCACGCCATTATAGAACACCAGGTGGTGGCGACCGGTGCAGAGCAGCACCGCCGGCGGCACATCGGCAAGCAACTGCTCGAGCTTGTTCTTGTCGGCGGCAAGGCGCGATGTCTCGCGCTGGACGGACTCTGCAAGGGCACCGCGGGTCTGGGCAAGCGTCGCGGCTGTTGCCGAGGCCGCTGCTGCAAGATCTCCGAGATAGCGTGCGTCATCCGTCGGGAGCTCGTGAGCGACATCCGCATGCGCCCGGGCACGCATGGCAGACGCGACCTTGTCTATGGGGCGGGCGACATGCGTATCGAAGAGAAACCAGATCCAGGTGATTAGTGCCAGGATCAGGAAACCGGCAGCGATCGCCCCTTGCATAAAGGCGTTCAACATATCGGGGCTGCCTTCGCGGTGGTAACCGAACCACAGCCCGACCGCGAGCGCCGCAACGGCGCCGGCAGCCAGTGCCACGAAGAACAGAAGGATGCGTGCGCGCAGCCCGATCTTGATCAGCATGTCCTCACCTTGCCGTACACGCGATCTTCATCGCCGCGTCCTCTGCATCGAGCTTGATCCAGTCGGCACCGACCAGACTGCCGTCGTCGGCGATGCTCACATTGGCATCGACCAGATCCGCCCGCTGCATATTGGGGCAGTCGTAGACCACCTTCACGGGCTTGACCGGCTGCCAGCGCGCCAGGAGCAGGATATCGACCATGACGAGACCCGGCTGGTTCGGATGACGCCTTGCTGTCTTGATGTCGACGGCGCTGAAGCGGGTGGTGACAGGTTCAATATACGACCACGGACGCCAGAAGGCCGTCTGCGAATTCTTCCAGGACACCTCGATACCCGGCAGCGCAAGACTCATCCGGTCGAACCAGCTATATTCGCTCCAGATCGAGTACCCCAGCATTCCGAGACCAGCCATCGTTGGGACGATCCATTTCGGCAGCAACCCACGGCTCAACCAGCGCAGCAACATCGCGACACCGGCCAGAGCAACACCGGCGACGACCGCAGCGATCAACTCAAACAGCATTCTTCATTCCTTCAGACGGGCGCCCGGCCGCCATTGGCGAGCGCCGATTGCATGGTGCGCACGACGACAAAGGCGTCGCGCAAATGGGACCGTTCGAAGTCTCCGAAATCATACGGTGCGAGGAAGTTATCCGGCTTTCGCCCGTCCCGCACCTGCCTGACCTGATTGCGCAGCCGCATGTCGGCGATCAGATCATAGGCCGCGATGAGATCACGCGCGCCAGCGCCGGAAATGATGCCCGCTTCCTCGGCGGCCAGCAGCCTTGCGCGTGTGTTGACCGGCGCAAGCCGCCCCATCAGCGCATAGACCCGCCCGAGATCGACCACCGGAACCACGCCGTTATGCTTCATGTCGATCTGGTTGCGATGTTCGCCGCTGCGGATGGTAGCAAAGCCGCGAAGCAGCCCCAGAGGCGGAGCATGCTTCAGCGAGTTGCTGATCATGTGGGCCGTGAAGATCGAGTTGCGGCTCGCCTCTTCCAGCGTCTCGGCCTGAAGATCCTGATAGAGCGAAGAGGCGCCGCAGATCGGCCTGAGGTCAAACATCACGCTCGCCAGCATTTGCGCTGTCGGATCCGCCTTGTAGATCCAGTCCCGGAAATAGCTGCGCCAGACGGAAACCGGCTGGCACCAGCGCGGATTGGTCGCCATCATGTCGCCCGGGCAGTAGAAATAGCCGCAGATATCGAGGCCCCGGCTCACCTTCGCGGCGAGTTGCTGGAACCAAGGCATTTCCTCCGGCTCCACGCCGTCTTCGATGAATATGCAGTTGTCCTGATCGCTGACGCCGCTCTGCTCCTGCCGCCCCTGGCTGCCGCAGGCAAGCCAGACATAGGGCACGGGCGGCGGCCCTAGCTCACGCTCGGCGAGCATGATCAACCGGCGGGTCACGCTGTCGGCGATGTCGGTGATCAGGCGGGTCACGACCTCATGGGCATTGTTGCTGCCGACAAGCTGCACGAGCAATTGCGGGATACGCGCCGTGATCGCGCGCATGTCTTCCGCCCGTTCGGCCGATGCGATGTCGCGGATCAATTGCGCCGAGCTGATTGCGTGGAAGCGAATGAGATCCGTCTGGGTGATCATCCCCACCAGCCTGTCGCCTTCGACGACCGGAAGATGACCGACACGGCGTTCCAGCATCAGATGCAGGATGTCGGAGCCAAGGGCCTCGCCCGGAAGCCCAACCGGATCAGGCGTCATCACCGCGGAAACCGGGGTGGTGTCGGGGTTCAAACCCTCCGCAAGCACGCGCCCTGTCAGGTCGCGGGTCGTGAGGATACCGAGAAAGCGCCCGGCGTCGACAACACCGAGACTGGAGACGTGCCGTTCGCGCATCAGGGTGGCAGCAGAACGGACCGTATCGGATGGGGCACAAACGATCGGAGGTCGCGACATGAGTTCGCTGACCTTCTGGATCGCCATATCGCCACGCCGGGTATCGGCAAAGCGCCCACGGGTGAAGAAGCGGGAAAAGACCGCCTGCTCCTGCATCAACCGATGGAACTCGTCCTTCGGCAACATGAGCAGAGTGCAGTCGGAGCGGGCAATCGCCGTGGTCGCTGCAAAACCGTCGGACAACAGGCCGCGTTCGCCGAAGGAGTTTCGAGCGGCAAGCTCGGAGACCACCGTGCTGGCGGCATCGAGGATCTCTACGGCACCATCCATGATGAGATAGATGCCCGGCAACACGTTGCCGCGGTGATAGATTTCGGATCCTGCGGAAAAGGAAACTTGTTCGAAACGACCGGAAACCCGTTCGATCTCGTCTCTCGGAAGACTGTCATAGGGATGGACCGTCTCGAGAAACATAAGCACGTCGGATTGTGCCTGTGACATCCTGTTTGCCCTCATTTGGCGCTATCGAGCCGCGAATGACTGAGGGACAGGAGGGGCGACACGGCCGCCCCTCCCGATTGTTTCTATCAGTGACCGGTCGCCTGACCCGCACCGCGCGGAACGCGGATGGATTCGACGAGATCCTGGACATGCTTCGGCGGAGCCTGGGTCATCGACGACACGACATAAGCCACGGCGAAGTTGAGCAGTGCACCGATCGGGCCGAATGCCGTCGGCGGGATGCCGAACAGGTAGTTGGCCGGAACGTTTTCAAGCATGTTGGTACCTGCAACGAAGAACCAGCCCAGATAGGTGAACAGGTACAAGCAGGTGACCACGAGGCCGACGATCATGCCAAGTGTGGCGCCGACCGAGTTGATGCGCTTCGAGAAGATGCCCATCATCAGAGCCGGGAAGATCGTCGCAGCCGCAAGACCGAAGGCAAGTGCGACGGTCTGGGCGGCAAAGCCCGGCGGGTTAAGACCCAGCAGCGTCGCCACCAGGATGGCGCCTGCCATGGCGATACGTGCCGCCATAAGCTCGCCCTTTTCAGAGATATCCGGCTTCAGGAAGTCCTTGATAAGGTCGTGGCTGATTGCAGACGAGATCGCGAGAAGCAGACCGGCAGCGGTCGACAGAGCGGCTGCGAGACCACCCGCTGCGATGAGGCCGATAACCCAGCCCGGAAGCTGTGCGATTTCCGGATTGGCGAGAACGAGGATGTCGTTGTTGATCGTCAGCTCGTTGCCCGTCCAGCCGCGCTCCGTAGCCGTTGCTGTAAAGCCTTCCGACTTGTCGTTGTAGTACTGGATACGACCGTCGCCGTTCTTGTCTTCGAACGTCAGCAGACCCGTAACTTCCCAGTTGCGCATCCAGTCAGGACGCTCGTCATAGAGAACGGCTTCCTGCTGCGAGCCACCCGGATAGATCGTGTCGATGATGTTAAGGCGTGCCATCGCGCCGACAGCCGGAGCCGTCAGATAGAGCAGTGCGATGAAAATCAGCGCCCAACCAGCCGACCAACGAGCATCCGCGACCTTAGGAACGGTGAAGAAGCGGATGATGACGTGCGGCAGACCTGCCGTACCGATCATGAGCGACAGCGTGAACAGGGTCATGTTCAGCATGGAACCCTGGGCGGTGTAGGCGTTGAAGCCAAGGTCGGTGACGACCTGGTCGAGCTTCTGCAGCAGCGGCAGTGCAGATTCCGTGTGCGTGCCGAAGAGGCCGAACCACGGGATCGGGTTGCCGGTCAGCTGCAGCGAGATGAAGACCGCCGGGATGGTGTAGGCGATGATCAGAACGATGTACTGGGCGACCTGCGTGTAGGTGATGCCCTTCATACCGCCGAGAACCGCGTAGCAGAAAACGACGGCAGCAGCGATCCAGAGACCGGTTGAGACTTCAACTTCGAGGAAGCGCGAGAAGGCGACGCCGGCACCGGTCATCTGGCCGATAACGTAGGTCACCGAGATGATGATCAGGCACACGACAGCCGTCAGGCGAGCGCCCTGGCTGTAGAAGCGGTCACCGATGAACTGCGGGACGGTGTATTTGCCGAACTTGCGCAGATAGGGAGCAAGCAGGAGGGCGAGCAGCACGTAGCCGCCGGTCCAGCCCATGAGGTAGGTGGAGTTGCCGTAGCCGACAGTGGCGATCAGGCCGGCCATCGAGATGAAGGAAGCCGCCGACATCCAGTCGGCCGCAGTTGCCATACCGTTCATGACCGGATTGACGCCGCGGTTGGCTGCATAGAACTCGGCCGTCGAGCCGGCGCGAGCCCAGATAGCAATGCCGATGTAGAGCGCAAAGGACGCGCCTACGATCAGCAGATTAAGTGTATACTGATCCATTGTTGGTCCGCCTTAGGTCTCGTCGACGCCGAATTCGCGGTCGATCTTGTTCATGTACGCCGAGTAGCCGAAAATCAGCGCGATGAAGACGACGATCGAGCCTTGCTGGGCGAACCAGAAGCCGAGATCGGTTCCACCGACGGCGATGCCGGAGAGAGCCGGACGAAGCAGGATACCGAATCCGTAGGATACGATGGCCCAGATCGCCAGGCAGATGTAGATGATGCGAACGTTTGCTGACCAGTAAGCGTTGGACGAAGAATTTTCCGTCACGAGTACTCCTCCCTTTCCTCGACGAGACGTCCCCCGGGACGCCCCTTGCCTCCACGTCGATTCCGCCAATCCTTGTCCCAAGGCGGAATAGACAATTGTCTAGGAGTAACGAATCCGCTGGAGAACGTACATTCTCCGTTAGTCGCAGGAGGTACTGTATCCCAAACGGCTTTGCTGCATTGCAGCAAGAATTGCTGCTCTACAAATCCAATAGAACCGTCCATCGATTTCTTGCATGTAATTGCGACCCAGCATGCGCCAATGACCGTGGAGGACACTCAAGATGGGCGCGCTCAGGACAATGAAATCAGGAGCTTGTTTTGGGGCCTACCAATCGCTGCAGGCGCGGACGGATTCGTAGGAAGTGCCGATAGGCCGCCTCGAACACCGGCCCGAGGCACAGCCGGCCAGCAGGCCGAGCGAGCCGCAACAGGGGGATGGCCCGCCACATCGCAGCGAATGCTGCGGCTCCGGAGAGGAGTTTTCCCGCCTCTTCTGCATGGAAACGAGCCAGAAGCTCGGCCCGGTCAACGGGACAGACGCCGAGAGGGTCACACGCATCTATGAAATTGATCGCCCCGCGCCTATCGAGACGACGCATAAAGGCGATCTCCCGCTGGCAAAGCGGACAGCTGCTGTCAAACCAGACGGTCACCTGCGGGAACATTGTCATCTTCCACCGTGAGATTTCTATTGCCTCTAGAAATGGGACGAACAGAAGCGTTCGACAATGCGGCGTCCCGCCGCTGCCTTGGTTGCGCTGGCCAACATCGCCGACCCGGGACGCTATAGCCGGGGCAGACGCATATCCCTCGGAGAAACGCGCGCGGCATCCGAGCACAATAAGGCATCGCCGCGAGCGGAATATGATGCTTTTCGACGCCAGCGCTTTTGCCCTATCGAACGGGACAGACCAAGATGCGGAGGCACACGCCAATGGCCAAACCCTTTTTCTGGAACGAGTTGACGACGACGGACTTTGCGAGCCTGTCTGCCGACACCACGATCGCCATCCTGCCGATCGCCTCGACCGAACAGCATGGCCCGCATCTGCCGATCGCAACCGACGTTGCAATTGCCAACGGTATGCTGGCCGAACTGAAGGTCCAACGCCCTGACGACCTCGACTTCCTCGTCCTCCCTACTCAGGAGATCGGCAAGGCCAATGAGCATGTCTACGGCCCCGGCAGCCTGTCTTTCGGCCCGGAAATCCTGATCCCCGCGTGGACGGCAATCGGCACAAAAGTAGCTGAAGCCGGCATTCGCAAGCTTGTCATCGTCAACTCCCATGGCGGCAATGTCGATGTGATGAGCATCGTCGCCCGGGAACTGCGCGTCCGCCACCAGATGGCCGTCGTCTCCACCCAATGGGGCCGCTTCGGCAATCCCGACGGCATGATCTCCGAGCATGAGAGCCGCTACGGCATCCACGGCGGCGAGGTCGAGACCTCGCTGATGCTGCATTTCCGGCCGGATCTAGTCGACATGGCTCGGCCCCCTGTTCGGGCTCTCCAAGGCCGAGGACATCACCGAGCCAACTCGAAGTTCCTCACACCCCTGCCGCCGCATTCGCTGGCCTGGATCGCCCATGACCTCAACCCGCATGGCGTGGTCGGCGATGCCTCCAAGGGCACAGCTGAAAAGGGCGAGGCCATATGCAAGCATCAGGTGGCGGGTTTCATCGAACTCCTGCGCGACGTCGCCGCCTATCCCCTATCCAATCTCTACGCTCCCAGCTGAGACGCATCGGTCTCACGCGCTTCCGCGAATGCTTTCAGGAATATGGCCTCGGTCCTTGAGGTCCTCAACCAGCGCCAGCAGCTCCTGCATCAGATATTCGATGAAAAGGCTGGTGGCCGAATCGAGCGGCGCGCGGGCACGCGCGAACAGCTTCATCGGCTGATGCCGCACATGCGCGGCAGTAAGCGGTCTGAACACCAGTTCGCCACGCCGACACTCGGCAAGCGCATCGAGCGGATTGAGCAGTGTCAGCCCTGTTCCTGCTTTGACCAACTGCTTCATCAGTTCCGAGGAGTTCGTTTCTACCACCGGTTCGACCGGCAGCGGCAGCGGCGACAGCCTAGGTCCCTGAGTCGCGTCCCACTGCGGATTGGGCCAGGATCAGCGGTTCCTGGACCACCTCAACGAGATCAACAGGCCCGTCCTCCCGCGCCAGACGATGCCCCGACGGCAGCACGACGCCGACGGGCACATCGAAATTGGCAAGCGTGCGAATGCCTGGTGTCGCGGGAATGTTGAAGCCAAGTCCGATATCGACCTCACCCGTCAGCACCGGATTGATCGTCGTCACCCCGCCATCGCTGCGCAACTTGATCTGCACCCGCGAATGCTTGGCGATGAAACCCGCGAGGATCGCGGGTAATGGACCGGAAGCGAGACCAACGGTGGTCACCAGCGACACCTTGCCGATCTGCGGTGTCTTGAGACCCCGGAGGCGCCCCTCCAGCCGCTCGTAGTTCTTCAGAACATCGCGGATATGCTCGACGCAGAGCTCCCCCGCAGCCGTCAGGCGCAGCCCCTTGGGGAGCCGTTCGAAAATCGGTGCGCCCAGCTCTTCCTCCAGGGCCAGGATCTGCCGGTTGACGGCCGACGAAGCCACGTTCAACCGCGCCGCCGCCTTGCGGATCGAGCCGCAGCGGACGATTTCGTTGATATAGACGAGTTTTCTGGAGTGCAGCACGGGACCTCAGATGCGCAAAAATTAGTCATGCCGCATCACTATGCATCAAACTTTGGAGCAGTGCAAAAAAAGCATCGATGCGGACGAAATTTGATGCTTTTCAAGACGCAATCGGACCGATCAAATGACCAAAAAGGGAGCCCGAAAACGGGTCCTGCAACGAACAGGGGAACGATCAATGCGCGACATGCTCACCAAGACCAGCCTCTTTGCCCTGATGGGCCTTGCAGCATCGCTGGCCTCCACGTCCTCGGCTCTGGCCCTCGACGAAGTCACCTATGGCACCAACTGGCTGGCTCAGGCCGAACATGGCGGCTTCTACCAGGCCGTGGCCGATGGAACCTATGAAAAATACGGCCTCAAGGTCACCGTGGTCCAGGGCGGCCCGCAGGCCGCCAACCGCGCGCTCCTGATCGCCGGCAAGGTCGATTTCTACATGGGCAGCCCGCTCGGTGAAATGGACGCCGTCAAGGAAGGCATCCCGCTGATCGATGTCGCCGCGATTTTCCAGAAGGATCCGCAGGTCCTGCTCGCCCACCCCGACCAGGGCATCGAGAAATTCGCCGACCTCGCCAAGCTCGATAGCATCTTCATGGGCAAGGACGGCTACGTTACCTATTATGAATGGATGAAGAAGAACTTCGAGGGCTTCACCGACGAGAAGTACAAGCCCTACACATTCAACCCGGCTCCCTTCATTGCCGATCCGAAGTCCGCACAGCAGGGTTACCTGACCTCGGAACCCTATGAGATCGAGAAGCAGGCCGGCTGGGCGCCAAAAGTCTTCCTGCTCGCCGACAACGGCTACAACCCCTATTCGACGATGATCACGACCACGACGACCATGGTCGAGAGCAAGCCCGATCTCGTCCAGCGTTTCGTCGATGCCTCGGCCGAAGGCTGGTACAACTACCTCTACGGCGACAACAAGGCCGCCAATGACCTCATCAAGAAGGACAATCCGGAAATGACGGATGGTCAGATCGAATATTCGATCGCCAAGATGAAGGAATACGGCATCGTCGAATCCGCCGACGCGCTGGAAAAGGGCATCGGCCTGATGCTCGGCGGCGTCTTCAAGGCCTTCTTCGACGCGATGGTTGAGATCGGCGTCCAGCCCGCCGACCTCGACTACAAGAAGGCCTACACCACCCAGTTCGTCTGCAAGGGCGTGGGCATGGCACTGAAGAAGTAATCTCCACCGCCCCCTTGAGGGGGGAGGCCGCAGCGAAGCTGCGGGTGGGGTGATCGGCCGTATCCCGCTGAGATCACCCCACCCCGTCACTACGTGCCGACCCTCCCCCTCAAGGGGAGGGTGAGGCCGCAGCGACATCCCCACGCCGCTCTCCCCCCTTGTGGGGGAGATGTCCGGCAGGACAGAGGGGGTGATCCACCCGCAGATGTGGACCCCTTTGCCTCCACCCTGCCGCAACACCAGAATGCAACGCGGATGTATCGCGAGACAGAATGACCAGTTCGCCAGTCACCGAAGCCCCCATCACCCCGCCTCCCCCCGAACAGCGCCGGGCGCTCGTGGTGATGAAGGACGTGTCCAAGGTCTTTTCCAGCGGCACGGTGGCGCTGACCGGCATGTCCCTCACTGTGAATGGCGGCGAATTCGTCTCGCTGCTCGGCCCGTCCGGCTGCGGCAAGTCGACGGCGCTGCGCATCATTGCCGGCCTCGGCGACACCACATCAGGGACCATCGACTGGCCAAGCTCCCGCATCAATTCCAAAGGCCTGCCAGAAGGCGACATTTCCTTCGTCTTCCAGGAACCGACGCTGATGCCTTGGACCACCGTCTTCGGCAATGTCTATCTGCCGCTCAAGCTGCGCGGCATCTCCAAGGCCGCCGCCTATGACGACATCATAACCGCCCTCGACCGGGTCGGCCTCAAGGATTTCGTCGACGCCTATCCGCGCGAGCTCTCCGGCGGCATGAAGATGCGCGTCTCGATCGCCCGCGCCCTCGTCACCAAGCCAAAGCTGCTGCTAATGGACGAGCCCTTTGCGGCGCTCGACGAAATCACCCGGCAGAAGCTGAACGACGATGTACTGCGGCTCTGGCGCGACAACCGGCATCACCGTCATCTTCGTCACCCATTCGGTCTTCGAAAGCGCCTATCTGTCGAACCGCATCATCGTCATGAAGGCACGCCCTGGCCGCGTCCACGACGATTTCCCTCTCGTGACCAGCCCGGAGCGGGGCCTGCAATACCGCACCTCCGAGGAATATCGGGCAACCTGCGACAAGGTCTCGCGTTCGCTGATCGAGGCCATCGGATTCCCCCTCGCCGACGGCATGGAGCTTCATTGATGAGTAGTCCTGGGACCGTCTCCGAAGCCGGACGGAGCGTAAGCTCGCAATATGGTGAAACCGCTGCTGAAAATCCTCGTCCCCATCCTCGTCGATCTTCGTCCTGCTGGTGATCTGGCAGGTCGGCGTCTGCGGTGTCCGGCGTGCCGCAATACATCCTGCCCGGCCCAATCGCCATCGCCGGCGCCCTGGTCAAGGACTGGGGCACGCTCTCGCCGGCGCTCTGGGTCACGACCCAGATCACCCTGATTTCTCTCGCGCTGGCGCTGATCGGCGGCGTCGGCATCGCCGGTGCCGCTCGTCCAGTCGAAATGGATCGAGATCGCCTTTTACCCGATCACCGTCATCCTCCAGGTGACCCCGATCGTCGCGATTGCCCCGCTGATCCTGATCTATTCACCCTCGACGCAAGTGGCGCTGCTGATCTGCGCCTTCCTCGTCGCCTTCTTCCCGATCCTGTCCAACATGGTCCAGGGTCTGAAAAGCGTCGACCATAACCTGCTCAATCTCTTCGATCTCTACGGCGCCTCGCGCTGGCAGACGCTGATCTATCTGAAACTCCCCGCCTCGCTCCCCTATTTCATGACGGGTCTGCGCATCGGCGGCGGCCTCGCCCTGATCGCCGCCGTCGTCGCAGAATTTGCCGCCGGTTCCGCTGGCGCTGGTTCGGGTCTTGCCTTCCGCCTGCTCGAGGCCCAGTTCCGTCTGAATATTCCCCGCCTCTTCGCTGCCCTGTTTCTGCTCTCCTGCCTGGGCGTGGTGATCTTCGCCATCACCGTCCTTCATTTCTTGGCTGGCGCTGCATCGCTGGCACGAGAGCAGCCTGGAACGAGAAAACTGATGTTGAGTCCGGTTACCGCCCTCCCCGCCGCAAAACGTTTCGTTCTTGCCAATGCGACGCTGCCCGAAATCTGCGTCGATGGTGTCGGGCCAGCGCCTGCGCCGACGACCGCGCCGACATCGTCGTCGCCGAGGGCAAGGTCGAGGCGATCCTGAAACCCGGCACCGCCCCATCAGGCCTGCCCTCGACGGATCTCCGCAACGGCATGGTCTGGCCAACCTTCACCGACATGCACACCCATCTCGACAAGGGCCATATCTGGGACCGCAAGCCGAACCCGACAGGTGACTTCACCGGCGCACTCGAAGCAGTAAAAGCTGATCGTGAAGCCCGCTGGACGGCTGCCGACGTCAAGGCCCGCATGGAGTTCTCGCTGAAGACGGCCTATGCCCACGGCACCAGCCTGATCCGCACCCATCTCGACAGCCTGGCGCCCCAGCACCGCATCTCCTTCGAAGTCTTCTCCGAAGTCCGCGACGCCTGGGCCGGCAAGGTCGATCTTCAGGCAGCCGCCCTCTTCCCCTTCGATCAGATCACCGACGAAACCTTCTTCAAGGACCTGGTCGAGGTCATCATCACCAACAAGGGCCTGCTCGGCGGCGTCACCTATTTGATGCCGGAGCTCGACAAAAAGCTCGACATCCTCTTCCGCACGGCCTCCGAAAACGGCCTCGACATCGACCTGCATGTCGACGAGACGCAGGACAAGGAAACCCTGACGCTGAAGACCATCGCGGAAGCCAAGCTCCGCAACGGCTTCGAGGGCGCAGTCACCGTCGGTCACTGTTGCTCGCTCGCCCGCCAGGACGATGATCTCGCAAAACGAACGATCGATCTGGTGGCTGAGGCCGGCCTCTCGGTCGTCTCGCTGCCTATGTGCAACATGTATCTGCAGGACCGCGTGTCCGGACGCACGCCCCGCCAGCGCGGCGTCACCCTGTTCCACGAATTGGCGGCAGCCGGCGTCGCCACCGCCGTCTCCTCCGACAACACGCGCGATCCCTTCTATGCCTATGGCGATCTCGACCCTGTCGAAGTTTTCCGCGAGGCGGTCCGCATCATCCATCTCGATCATCCGCTGGATACTGCCGCCCGTGTCGTCACGCGCACGCCCGCCGATATCCTGAAGCGCCCCGACCACGGCCGCATCGCCGTTGGCGGCAAGGCGGATCTCGTCCTCTTCAGCGCCCGCCGCTGGAGCGAATTCCTTTCCCGTCCGCAGGCCGACCGCATTGTGATGCGGAATGGCATGGGCATCGACCGCAGCCTGCCGGATTACCGCGAACTTGACCCGTTGCTTGGAGCATAGAAATGGCCGACTACGCCAAAATCATCGAAGAGCTGGAAGGCATCGCCGTCGAGGACAATCCGGCGCTCGTCAAACAGAAGAGCCGCGACTTCTATTGGTATTCGCCGATCCTGAAAGAAGAACTCGACAATGTCGTCGGTGACCTTGTCGTCTCCCCGACGACGGAAGAAGAGGTGATCCGGGTCCTCAAGGTTGCCTATGCCCATGGCGTGCCGGTCACCCCGCGTGGCGGCGGCACAGGCAATTACGGCCAGGCCATGCCGCTCTCGGGCGGCATCGTGCTCAACCTCATCAACATGAACAAGGTGAAGGAGATTCTGCCCGGTCGCGTCATCTGCGAGCCCGGCATCATCATCTCCGAGCTCGACCGCCAGACAAAGGAACATTCCGGCCAGGAACTGCGCTTCCATCCCTCGACCAAACAGACGGCCAGCGTCGCGGGCTTCATCGCCGGCGGCTCCGGCGGCGTCGGCTCGATCACCTGGGGCGGCCTGCGCGACCTCGGCAACATCCTGCGCCTGCGCGTCGTCACCATGGAAGCCGAGCCCCGCGTGCTCGAACTTTCCGCCTGGGACCTGCAGAAGGTCTCTCATGCCTACGGCACCAACGGCATCATCACCGAAGTCGAGATGCCGCTGGCACCGGCTTACGACTGGGTCGATGTTATCGTCGGCTATGACGACTTCATGGGCGCGGTGAAATTCGCCGATACGCTCTCCCACAAGAACGGCATCCTCTTGAAGGAAGTCGCCCCGATCGCCGCTCCCATTCCCTTCGACTATTTCACCCGCCATAAACCCTGGCTGAAGGAAGGCCAGTCGGTGGTGGTGCATGGTCGGCTGCGCATGCGCTGGATCCTACCTGGCGCTCGCAGACCGCGAACGACCTGAAGGCCTATCTGCGCTGCCGTCCGACGACGTCGAAAGCATGAAGGGCATCCCGCATGCCTATGAGCTGACCTGGAACCACACGACGCTGCGGGCGCTGAAGCTCGATACCAACATCACCTATCTCCAGGTCCAGTATCCCGGCCCTGATCATGTCGAGAAGGTCCGTGTCATGACCGAGCTCTTCCCCGACGAGGTCATCGGCCATCTCGAATTCATCAAGTTCGACGGCCAGATTCAGTGCGCCGGCCTGCCACTGGTGCGCTACACCACCAAGGAGCGGCTGGAAGAGATCATCCGCATCCACGAGGAAAACGGCTGCCCGATCTTCAATCCGCATCGTTATACGCTGGAAGAAGGCGGCATGAAGCAGACCGACCAGGTCCAGCTCGCCTTCAAGAAGGAAACCGATCCGAAGGGACTGCTCAACCCCGGCAAGATGATCGCCTGGGAGAACCCTGACTTCGATTTTGCCGCGGGCAAGAATTACCTGTTTCCGGGGCTGGAGGTGTTTGCGGAGGCTGGGGAATAAGGGGCGCGCCGCGCTTGCGCATGGTTTCGGTAGGCGTCTGGGTTACCCCCTCTGCCCTGCCGGGCATCTCCCCCACATTGGGGGAGAGCGGAGCGGGGCCAGCACCTCGCACAAACGCCACTGTTGCAGAGGCTGCCACGCTATTTAGAAATGCCAAACGTCGAGCAGGATTTCGTCATTCGCAACGATTGAAGAAAGGAAGCCGGCGCCCCTATCCGCTCTCCCCCCTTGTGGGGGAGATGTCCGGCAGGACAGAGGGGGGTAGACAAGGAACCACACCAACCGCCACCACACCCAATTCCGAAGGTACTCCCGGCCGGCCCTCCGGCCCATGCGAAACACGACATGGCATCCCCCAACCCTCGGCATCAGGCGGCGAAGGACGGGGATGCTGGGACAAACGGCGCGGAAGTTTTCAACTGGACCCCGACTGCGAAAGCGGCGGGAAACGATTTGGAGCTTTTGACATGCGCGTACTCGTCCTCCACTCCCACCCCTCGATGAAAGCTTCGGCCGGGCGCTCTACAAGCTCACCTGCGAGAGCCTGGAAAAGGCAGGCCACGACGTCGACGGCTGCAATCTCTACGAGGAGGGTTTCGACCCGGTGCTCTCGGCCCATGACCGCCGCGTCTATCACGATATCCCCGACAATCTCTCGCTGGTGCAAACCTATGTCGACCGCCTGAAAAAGGCGGAAGGTCTGGTCATCGTCACGCCCGTCTGGAATTTCGGCTTTCCGGCCATGCTAAAGGGCTATTTCGACCGCGTCTGGCTGCCCGGCGTATCCTTCGATTTGGTAGACGGCAAGCTGACTCCGACGCTCCGCCACATCAGAAAGCTCGCTGCCGTCATGACCTATGGCGCGACCCCGATGCGCGCCTTCCTCGCCGGCAATCCACCGAAGAAGATCGTCAAGCGCGTCATCCGCGCCCAGATCAAGATCGGTGCACCTGTCAAATACCTCGCCCATTACGACATGAACAATTGCACGGACGAAACCCGTGCTGACTTCATGGCCAAGGTGCGCCGCGAGATGGAGAATTTCTGAAGGGGAAGCCGGCGGTCAAACCACCTTGGCCGCCGTCACCTCGACTTCGACCAGGAATTCCGGTCGCGTGAAACCGCCAACGACGAGCAGCGTCGAGACCGGCTTCGGATCGAGCGTATAGCGATCACGCACCGCCATATAGGCCGGAAAGTCCTCCCGCTTTGTAACAAAGCCGGAGATACGGATCACATCCGCGAACGTCATGTCGGCCTCTTCCAGAATCGCCTTGATCGCCTCGAAGCACAGCTCGGCCTGCCCGGTCACATCAGGCGGGATCGTGTCGTCTGGGCGTATGCCAAGCTGACCTGAAGTGACGAGCAGGCTCGCACCCGGGGGCACGATCAGACCATGATTGTAATGCCCGAAAGGACGGCGGACGGAGGGGGATTGAAGACCTTTTTCATGGCCTTGAGCCTAGCGCGGCGAGGACCTCGGCGAAAGGGAAAAGGTGCTTCCGCACCCCTTTGACCTTACAAATCCGGGCCTCTCGGCTAACGAATACGCCGCCCCGAGGCATCGAAGAGAAAACTGGTCTTGGCAGCAAGCCCTACCGCGATCTCGTCGCCGTAGCGCGCCGCATGACGCCGCTCTTCCTGCTCGATGATGATCTGCTCGCCAGGCACCGTATGGGCATAAACATAGCTTGTATTGCCGAGATGTTCGACGACATCGACATGCGCCACCATCTGCGTATCCCCGCTGCCATCAGGCAGGAAATGTTCGGGACGCACCCCGACCGTCACGGCATCGCCGACCTGTGGCGGGGTTGCGCAGGCAACAGTCAGCTGCGCATCCGGTCGCGCATTGAGCGCCACCGTCACCTGTCCCCCCTCCGGCTGAGCGACGACCGTGGCCGGCAGAAAATTCATCCGAGGCGAGCCGATGAAGCCGGCAACAAACATGTTGTCGGGATCGTCATAGAGCGCCAGCGGCGCGCCGACCTGCTCGACAATGCCGCCGCGCATGACGACGATCTTGTCGGCCAGCGTCATCGCCTCCACCTGATCATGCGTGACATAGACGATCGTGGCGTTGAGCTCCTTGTGAAGCCGGGCGATCTCGACGCGCATATGCACGCGCAGTTCGGCGTCGAGGTTGGAGAGGGGCTCGTCAAACAGGAAAACATCAGGTTGACGCACGATGGCGCGGCCGATGGCGACGCGCTGCCGCTGACCGCCGGAGAGAGCCTTGGGCTTGCGATCCATCAGCGCATCGAGTTCGAGGATCTTCGCGGCAGCGTTCACACGGCTAGCTATCTCGTCCTTCGCCATGCCGGCAAAGCGAAGCGCAAAGCCCATGTTCTCGCGCACGGTCATATGCGGATACAGCGCGTAGGTCTGGAACACCATGGCAATCCCGCGCTTCGACGGGTCGACATCGTTCATCACGGTGCCGCCGATCGTGAGCTCCCCGGAAGAGATATCCTCAAGCCCCGCGATCATTCTGAGCAGCGTGGACTTGCCGCAACCGGACGGGCCGACGAAGACGACAAACTCCCCCGAACGCACCTCAAGGTTCACCCCCTTTATGACCTCGAGCGAGCCATAGGACTTGCGGATATCGGTGAGCCGGACCTCTGCCATTTAAGCCTCGCTCAGGTGACGTTGAAGGTGATGTGCTGGGTGCCGAAGGGACGGCACTTGGCCGTCAGCGTCAAGCGCCCGACCTCGTTTCCAGCTTCGACATAGACGCCGACGGCCCCGCCCTTGAAGGAAAGAAGCGTGGGTCCGACGATGCGGCCCGGACCTTCCAGGCTGACCTCGATCGGATCATCGAAGAAGCCCATGACATTGCCACCCTGGTCGAGCGCTCGCAGGATCACGCGAACCGTGTCCTTCTCGCCAGCCCGGAGCTCGGTATCGTCAGCCGCGATATCGAGTGTCGTCGGCAGGGGATCGGCCGGCAGATGGCGGCGAACCACTTCCTTGCCGTTGATAAAACCGACGAGTTCACCATCCCGCCAGGTCATACCCCATTCGCCGAATTCTTCCGGCGTGACCATGCTGTGATCGAGAGTGCAGGGCGGATGCGGCAGATGCGGATAGGTCTTGGTATCCGGTTCGATCCGCTTGACGATCTGGCCCATGCGGATTTCGACATAATCGCAATTGGTGAGAATGATCAGCGGCAGCACGCCGCCGATATTGCGCTCGCCGCGCGCCCAGAAACTGACCGGCTGCAAAACGATCCCATCCTTCGGATCGCCCTGCGAGGCATAGGCGTAACCGGCAAATTTCGGTTCGCGATACATGTCGGTGACGCCGTGATAGCAAATGCGGTCGCCGGAGCCGAAATCCTTGTGGGTGTTGTAGTCGAACATGCACCAGCCGGTGGAACCCGAGATGGATGGTTCGCCGGCGGCCGCATTCATGATCGCCAGATGCCGGCTGACATGTTCCGCCTGCCGCTGTTCCTGATCGAAGCGCTTGGTGGGATACATGTGACCGCCATATTCGGTGATCATATAGGGCACCTTGCGATCGAGCCCGGTGACCTCGCGCTGGTCGCGCAGCACCAGCCGCTCGCGATTGTGGCCCGGCATTTCGTCCATGCCGAGGATGAAGTCGTTCATCGTGTAGACGTCTTCGAGCAGCTCGGTCTCGGTGATGTAGCGCACTCCGCCGGTCTGGCGGGTCGTGTCGAGCGAGCGCGCCATGGCATTCGTCTCGACATAGAAGTCGTGATCGTCCTGGCTCTCGTTGATACGCACGCCCCAGATGATAATCGAGGGATGGTTCCAGTCGCGCTCGATCATGCGGCGCACGTTCTGAACGCTCTCCGCCTTCCAGACCTCACCACCGATATGCTGCCAGCCGGGGATTTCCTCGAAGACCAGCAGGCCGATCTCGTCGCAGCGATCGAGAAAGTATTTCGACTGCGGATAATGCGAGGTGCGGGCGATATTGCAGGCGAGATCGAACTTCAGGATGTCGGCATCCTTCTCCTGACCGCGCCGACCCATGGCATACCCGAGATGCGGCCAGGCCTGGTGCCTATTGAGGCCCCGCAGCTTCAGCGCTTTGCCATTAAGCTTGAAGCCCTCAATCGTGTACTCGGCAGAGCGAAAGCCGAAGCGGCTCGTCGTCTCATCGGTACCGGCAGCGGTCTCAAGCGTAACGGTGAGGTGATACAGAGCAGGATTGTCGATATCCCAGAGCGTGATGCCCTTCAGCCCGGAAAGGCTTAGCGAAACCTCGGCGCCTGATACGGTCGCCTCGGTCCGCGCGATTTCCTGACCTGCACCATCTTTCAGAACAGCCGTGACCTTGCCGGAAAGCGACTGATCGTTCGGATTGGAAATCCAGACTTTCGCCGTCACCTGCTTGGTCTCGGCGAGCACATCCGGCGTCTCGATCTTGACGTTCTTGATCGAAACCGGCGCAGTGATCTTGAGCCAAACGTCGCGATAGATGCCGGCATAGGTGAGATAGTCGATCACGCCGCCGAAGGGCGGGATCTCGGGGTTCTCCGAACCGTCGATCTTGACTGTCAGCAGGTTGTCGCCTGCTTTCAAATGCGGCGTGAGCCGGGCTTCGAACGGTGTGTAGCCATCCTTGTGCGCGGTGATCTCAATGCCGTTGAGGTAGACAACACTGTCCGCCATGGCGGCATTGAACACCAGCGACACTTCGCGACCCTCGAATCGTGGATCCCAGGCAATGACCTTCTGATAGGTAAAGGCCTGCTGATAGCTCTTCTCGTCGAAATAGTTGTAAGGCAGCTCGACCGCCGTATGGGGAAGCTGAACCGTCTCGCCCGGCTGTGAAGCCGAGGCGAAAGCCGGCTCAAATCCGGCGCGAAAGGTCCAATCTCGGTTGAAATTCTCGATAATGCGCATTTCAAAGTCCTATTTCACGGAGCCGAGCATGCCCTGCACGAACTGGCGTTGCATGGCGAAGAAAACGAGGAGAGTGGGAAGGGTGGCGAGGATCGTGCCGATCATCACCGTGCCGTATTCGGGCGAATAGGCAGAGGCGAGCGACGAGACCACCAGCGTGATCGTCTTCGTGTCGTTCGACTGCAGCACGATCAGCGGCCAGAGATAATTGTTCCAGTTCAGCATGAAGACGATGACGAAGGCCGCCGCATAGGTCGAGCGCATCACTGGCACGTAGATGTAGAAGAAGATCTGCCACTCCTTCAGCCCGTCGACTTTCGCCGCATCGCGAAGCTCGGTCGGGAAGGCTTTTGAGGCCTGACGGAAATAGAAGATGATGAAGGCGGATGGCGATCATCGGCAGCATGATCGCGATATGGGTATTGAGCAGCCCCGCCTGCCCCATCAGCATGAAGAGCGGGATCATCAGCGCCGCAAACGGCACCATCAGCGTCAGGAGGATGACCGTATAGACCCGCTCCCGCAGCTTCGAGCGGAACATCTCGAACCCATAGCCGGCAAGCGACGAAACGAGCAGCGTCAGCGCCGTGCCGACCAGCGCGATCTTTACCGAGTTCCAGAAGACCAAGGGCACATCCACCTGCGCGAAGAAAGACGCGATGTTGTCGAAGAGCGCCGTACCGAAGGTGACCTTGCCGCGGATGATCTGGCTTGTCGTATTGGTCGCCCCGATCACCATCCAGATGAAGGGGAAGATCGAGAGAAAGGCGGCAAGCGACAACACGCTATACTGCACGATGTCAGGCAGGCGGCGGCGAAGCGTTGTCATCATCGACGTTCCCTCGCGGCATAGAATTGCAGGAAGGAGAGAACCGCCACCATCAGCACGATCACATAGGAGACGGTTGCCGCATAGCCGAAGCTCGGCATGAAGCGGAAGGTGAGATTGTAGATGTAGAGCGACAGCGTCAGCGTCGAGTTGGCCGGGCCGCCGGTGCCTTCGGTGAAGTTATAGACCTCATCGAACAGCTGCAGCGTGCCGATCGTCGAGGTGATCGTTGTGAACAGGATCACCGGTTTCAGCATCGGGATGGTGAGAAACGCGAAGCGCCCCCAGGACGGCACGCCGTCGATCTTCGCCGCCTCGTAGATCGACCGGTCGATGTTCTGAAGCGCCGCCAGATAGAAGATCATGTTGTAGCCGGTCCAGCGCCAGGTAATGGCGATGATGATCAGCACCTTGGCCCAGAAGGGATCGGTCAGCCAGCCGATTGGCTCGCCGATGATGCCGATCGCCAGCAGCGTGTTGTTCACCACGCCGTCGAGCGAGAACATGCTCTTGAACAGGATGGAATAGGCGACCAGCGAGGAAACGCAAGGCAGGAAGATCATGGTCCGGAAGAGGCCGGAATAGCGCAGCTTCGGATTGTTCAGCATGGCCGCCAGGATCAGCGCCATGGTGATCATGATCGGCACCTGGACGACGAAGAAGATGACGGTATTTTGCAGCGCCTGCCAGAAGACCGGATCGTTCCAAAGACGCACGAGGTTTCCCGTGCCGGAAAACTTCAGCATCATGCCGCGACCGGTATAGAGCGACAGGACGAGCGACCGCAGGATCGGGTAGAGCATGAAGACGGAAATCAGCGCGACGGCGGGGGCCACGAACAGCCATCCGTTGACGTCGTAATAGCGCTTCAAGCTGGATCTGGATGTGGTGGCCATGCGGTGTCCCCGAACCCGATCAGTGGTCACTGAACATTTGAATGCGGAAGGGAAGCCGCGCGGCGTTTCCGCCGCACGTCTCCGGGAGG
This sequence comes from Allorhizobium sp., assembly GCA_965283865.1. GTDB lineage: Bacteria > Pseudomonadota > Alphaproteobacteria > Rhizobiales > Rhizobiaceae > Allorhizobium. The sequence continues at coordinate 884,938 of CBDIQA010000001.1, read as the reverse complement.
ACAGGGGCCAGACCCGAAGGCCGAGCCCCTGTGGGATGGGTTTACTGGATCTGGCCGGCAGCCTGATCTTCGATGGCCTTCAGGACCTCATCGACCGGCGTCCCCTTGACCAGGGCCGGGAAGTTCGCCGTGACAGCCGTGTCGAGCTCGTTGGTGAAGATGCCGTAATTGACGGCCGGCACCTGCACGAGCCAGTCGGCGAAGTTCTGCCAGACCGTCTGGCCACCGAAGAAGTCGTCAGGCTTCTGATAGGCTTCGCCGGTGCGGGCTGCGAGCAGTGAACCAACGGCGCCACGCTCTGTCAGGATCTTCTGGTAGAAATCGAGATCCTTGGCATAGATCTCGTTGAGGAAGTCGATGGCCTCGTCCTTTTCGGCAGAGGCTTCGAGCACATACCAGCTCGATCCGCCAAGGTTCGAGGCTGCCGTCGCACCCTCGATATTGAGCTTCGGAATGGCCGTCAGTGCCCATTTGCCAGCCTGATCGGGCTGGGACTTGACCGTGCCGGTGATCCAGACGCCCATCAGGACGGAGGCGACGTCACCCGAGGTCAGCGCGCTGATGCCGTCATTCCAGCCGCTGGTCGGCTTGGCGACACCCTCGTTGACGATGCGAGCCTGGGTTTCGAGTGCAGCCTTCAGCGCGGCATTGCCGGTGATGTTGAGGCTGCCGTCTTCGTTGAAATACCACTGACCGCCGGACTGCATCATGATGCGGATCAGACCGCCATCATTGGCATCGAGTGCCATCATCTCATGGCCGGTCTTGGCCTTAACGTCCTTGCCGATCTCGATGAACCGGTCCCAGGTGAGATTCTGCATATCCTCAGGCTTGAAGCCAGCCTGCTCGAGATAGTCAGTGCGATAGTAGAGGCCGGTGACGCCGGAATCGAAGGGAACGCCATAGACCTGGCCTTCCAGCGTCATCAGGTCGACCTTGTATTTGGCAAAGCCGGAATAGTCGATCTTGTCGGTCAGCGCGGCAAACGAGCCCGGGAAGGACTGCAGGTATTTCTGCGCGCCGTAATCCTCGATCAACACGATATCCGGCAGCGTATCGGTCATGCCCGAAGCCAGACCCGTCTGCAGCTTCTGTTCGACATCGGCCTTGGCGAAATCGACGATGTTGAAGGTCGTGTCAGGATGCTTCGCGGTGTAACGCGCAGCGGCTTCCTTCATGATCGCGACGTTGAAGTTCGGGTCCCAGCACCAAATGGTGACTTCGCCGGCAAAGGCGGCCGGGCTGCAAAGAAGTGCGGCACCCGTCAGCGCTGCCGAAACGGAGCGCTTGAGCACGCGAGAATAATCCATGTGTTCCTCCCATTATGACGTTGAACGCGGCAGCCTCATCCCCTGCCTCATCGCCACTATTTCCGAAAATCGGAGGACAGCCAAGAAAATTTTTACTAAATATTTTGTGCGCTGCGGTAAGTACCGTGGATTCCACAACCTTTCCTCGAAAACCATCAGCTGAGCGATGGCTTCTTAACACTGCCCCGCCACACCATCTCCGTCGGCAGCGTCACGTGCTTGGAGTAGTCGCGTCCATTCAACCGCTCAACGAGCAGATCGACCGCTGCCTCACCGATGAGTTCGCCCGGAATGCGCATCGTCGAGAGCGGCGGCGTCAGAAACTGCGCCACCGGAATATCGTTGAACGCGACAACAGCGATATCATCGGGGATCGACAGGCCCGCTTCCTGGATCGCGCGATAGGTGCCGATGGCCATGTTGTCATTCGCGGCCACGATCGCATCGGGCCGGGTCTCGAGCGCCAGCAGCGATTTTGCCTGCTGGTAGCCCGTCTCGAGCCTGAGATTCTGACCGAAACGCTCGCTCTGCCCGAGAGCCAGAAGCTCGGGCTCATAGCGCCCGCGCGCCTCGTGCCATTCGATGAAGGCCTTGCAGCGCTGCTCGCCATGCATCAGCGCATCATTATCCATCAGCTCGTAGCCACCGACAAAGCCAATCCGCTGGTATCCCGCGCTATCGAGACTGTCGAGGATCGTGACCGTTGCCTCGCCCAGATCCGCCCGCACGCAATCGAACTGCGGCATGCGCGGATTGTAGTCGGCCATGACCAGCTGCGGGCAAACCTTGGCCATCGCTTCGATCTCGGCCTTGGGATGATGCCCGACCACAATGGCTGCGGATATGCCGGTCAACATCGCAAGATCCACGGGAACCTCGGGGTTGAACACCCGCGCGATCTCGATCTTGTAGGCGCGACAGCGTGCCTCGATCCCGAGCCGCACGCCGACATAGTAGGGGTCGACGAGTTCCTCATTCGGCGCCAGAAAATGGATGACCGCGATATTGGCGGAAACCTCCGAATGCATGCCCATGGGAATGGAAAAGGGCGGCGACAGCGCATTCTTGCGCGCCCGCGGGGTCGCATAGTTCAGCGCTTCCGCTGTCTCGATGATCGCCTGCCGCTTGATCTCGGAGATGGACAGCGTCTGGTCATAATTCAAAACGCGGGAAACAGTGCCTGACGAAACGCCAACGGCCTTCGCAATTTCCTTGATCGTCACCACGGCGGCCTGTCCTCCTCCACCTGCATCCCCAGAAGGCAGTAGTAAACCTCCAGAAAATATTTACTAGGCCAGTCGCACCTTGGATACAACCGCTTCGCTGGACATGGCAAGACACCCGCCACCGGTCGATGAACCGGTCGCGGGTGTCTGGAAGTCTCTAGCTTGAGGATTTCAGAATTCGGCAGAGGCCCCGACCCACAGGGTGCGACCGATGACCCAGGGCTGCCCATCCTCGGCTGTAGCATTGCCCAACTCGTTGAACAGGTTGACCACCTTGAAGTTCAGCGTCAGACCATGATCGTCCATCGAAGCCACCTTATAGGAGCCGGAGAGGTCAACGGTCAGCACAGCATCGAACGCCTTATCCTCCCAGATCTCATGCTCGATACCGTCAATATCTTCGGTATCGCCTGAGTCAGCTACGCCGTCATAGGCGAAGTTGTAATTAGCGGAGAGACCGAGTGTCAGGCGCTCGTCGAAGAAGCTGCCAGTGAGACCGACCTGGGCGCGCAGGGGAATGTCCATGTTGCCAGTGACGGCGTTGAAGCCAGCCTGCGTGTAGGACATGCCCTTGTAGGAGATCCTCTCGTCCAGATCATCCTCGTCTACGAAATAGCTGTCGGCTGAGACATTGCGGTCCGCCCATGTGATCGAGGCAGACAAGAGGGAATTCTCTGCCGGGTTCCAAGCAGCCGTCGGCAATTCCTTGGCGTATTCCGCCGTAAACGAGTCGTAAGAGCCTTCCGCATTGTTTGTCAGTACATACGAAGTGTTCGTGGGTGTGGCCGACGAATATTGGTCACGCGAGCTGCGATGCATGTATCGAAAGCGCCAGTCGCCCGCCGTCAGGGGATCGGTGAAAGTGATCGCCGCGGTGAATTCGTCCGTGAACGGGGTCTTCAGATCCGTAGCGTCGAACGCGTAATAGGTCTGTGTTGGCGTGGTCGTGAAGTTGCCGACGACGCCTGTAGAACTCGGCGTCCTTGAATACGTAATGACCCGTGGTTGCTGATCGCGGATGGCATAAGCAAGGTTTGCGGCGTCGTAGTACCGGTTATAGCCCCCGGAAATGCTGAATTCTTCCATCGGCCTAACAGTCGCGACCAGGCGCGGCGCGATGTTGAGATTGCCCTGAAAGTCGTCATAGTCGAGGCGGACACCGGGACGGATGTTCAGCCAATCGAACGTCTGGTCAAGTTCAAGATAGCTGTTGGCCTGCATGATCTGGGCCGTGATATCATAAGCCTTGTAGACCGCTTTCGACGCGGCGAACTGCTCCGAGTAGCATTCCTCCGTCGTGTTGCAGGTGAAGGTTTTGATCCCGTTTCCGTTCTGCCACAGGTTGGGATTGCTAGAATAGGAAGCGGCGACTCGATACGTGTAGTTCACGTAGTCCTTTGCGCGCCGACGATGTGCCTGCGTGTAGCCGAACTCGTAACCAGTACGGAACGTACCGCTCCACACATCGCCGGCCAGATCCTGAGACCAGGTATAACGTTCCTGACCCTGGCCACGCTCGGACCCCATGCCGCCCTCGCGGCAGGATGTGCTGGTCGTGGACGTAGGATCAATCCTGCACCAGTCCAGCATGCTGGTTTCGAAGACGCGAACACCAGAACGAAAATAGGTCGACTGCCAGTTGCGGACGATATCGTCGCCGCCAAGATTGAGTGCATCGGATTTCGATGCGGTGATCTTGCTGCTCAATGAGACGTTGGAAAGAGGAACGCCACCAAGCGAAAAGTCCTCGAAATCATAGCTATTTTCGAGCTTCCCCGCATAGGTCTGGGTCGCGGTGTCGATGTCAAGGTCCCGGTAATTGTCCGACTCGAAATCCTGATAGTAGTCCGTATGGATGCCTTCCAGCTTGAAAAGGCCAAAATCGGTCTCTGCATTGGCCTGCAGCCGGAAGAACTCGTTCTTCGATTCGGATTGGACGTACTCATCCCCGTAGATGTAGTTCTTCGCCTTATTGGTCCAGGCATCTGTCACGCTGTACTGGCCGATGACAGAAACATTGTCAGTGACCGGCCCGGAAACGGAGAAGGCCTTCTTCTTCTTGTAGAATTCCGGCTCTTTTATATCGTTTGGATTGAGACCATCTTCAGTCGCCAGATTATACTGAACCATGGAGTCGCTTTCGTACTCCACAGACGCTGTCGCCCTTAACCTGTCGGTTGACGGCTGCTTGAGTTCGTATGCAACGACGCCCCCTGGAAGGAGCCATATCGGGCAGACGCATTGCTGTCGATGACCGTTGCGGAGTCGACAAAGTCTGTCGGCACGAACACCGTCTGTGAATGCAGCCCATAGATGCGATCGGCATTGTAGGCAGTGTCATCGTCGGAAAGCTCTCCGCGGTTGCTGCTGTCATAGGGCTCCTCAGTCCCCGTGATCGTGTTAATGCCGATGCCGTTCAGGATGAAATTGTTCTCATAGGTCCGACCACCTGAGATCGAGACTTCCTGCGGCTTCGTATTCAGGATCGCCTGCCCCTCGACGCCGGCGTTGTCGTTCGTATCATCCTGATACTGCACATTCGGCAACCCGCGCAGGAAGCTGTTGGCGTCCGCGCTGCTGGTGCGGACCCCAACCTGGGTCGAATCCATCACGGTCGTTCCGGTATCCGCCGCACTCTCCGTCCCGAGCTTCACGCCACCGCCGGAAGACGAAACGGTGATTTCTTCGAGCACGGTGGTTCCGGCAGCGGCAGCCTCATCGATGACCCCGGCGGCAACCAGCGACACCGTACGGGCGCCCGTGACGCGAACCTCGATGCCGGAACCGACAACCAGCGCCCTGAGGGCCGAGAGCGGGTTGGTCTCACCGGCAACCGCCGAAGATGTCCGCCCGGAAACAAGCGCCGAGGCATAGCCGACCTGCCAGCCGGTGAGGCGGGTGAAAGCGCGCAGCGCTTGATCAAGCGGCTGGGCGGGAATGTCGATGCTGGAAGTGGCGCTGGCTGCCGGCGCGGCAGCGGCCTCCTGTGCATGACCGGTGCCCATTGCCCCCATCGATGAAGCCAGCGCCGTGGAAACCATGAATATCGCAAGCCGACGCCTGCGGATCGAAACTGTACGCAATGCCATACTCATCCAGGCCTGAAGCGGCCTGTCACCCTGTTGTCACCCCACCGCAAGGCCTCATGCCATACGGTTCTGCAGGAGATGACGGGCGAGCGTGTCCCATCTCACAAAAATAACTTGAGAAACTAGTGAATGATTACGAAGCCACCGGGAAGCCGTTCGAATTTGGCTCCTGCAGCCGTGGCGACGCTCTCGATCGCCGCATCCGCCTCCTCGATCCGGAAGCTGCCGCTCACCGGTATCTCCAGCGCTTCGCCACCGAGCGTCAGGATACGCGTCTGGCTGTAGCGCCCGATCCTGGAGAGCGCTTCACGCAACGGAACGCCTGCGAGCAGAACCCAGCCGTCTCGCCAGGCCAGCCGATCCTCCACCGCCGCTTCGGACAAACGGGATACGCCGTCAGCATCGACCTCTGCCGCATCGCCGGGGCTCAGCACCAGCCCTGCCCCGCATCTCCGCGCCGGGCAAGCGAGATCCGTCCAGATCGGAGAACAACGACATCGGCCTCGTCCAACCGCTCGACATTGAAACTCGTTCCCGTCACCAGAACCGTCCCATGCCCCGCCGTAACCGTGAAGGGTCTCGACGCATCATGGGCAACCTCGAACCAGGCCTCTCCCTCGAGCAGGCGCACCCCGCGACGATCCTTTTCGAAATCGAGTGCAACGATCGAACGGCTGTTCAACTGCATGCGCGAACCGTCCGGCAGATCGACATGCCGGATCTCGCCAGCAGCCGTTTGGTAGTCTGCCGTCCATCGCGCCACCCAGTCGGGCGACACCTCGACCAGAACAGCGGCGCCAAGCACCGTCGCGGCAAGCGCAAGCGGCGTCCCTAAGCGCATGACGGCACGCTGTGCGATGCGAACGACGGATGGCCGCAATTTGGAGATAACTGCTGTTTGCGGCAGCTGCGCTGTTGCGACCGAAAGCTCGGGACAGTTCCAGAGCACACGGACTCGATCATAGGCGTCACGATGCTCGGCGCGACCAGCGAGCCATGAATCGAATAAGCTGCGGTCACCCTCCCCGGCCTGCAATCTCAAGAACCACTCGAGCGCCTGATCCATGGCTGGATCCGCATGCCGAAATTCAGCCACGCCCCTCTCCTCCCATCGTGTCACCATGGCCATCCTCCGCATGCGCGTGCTCTCGGGATAGATGACGTTTCAACCGACGTCACATCCCAAAATTTCAGGTTGTCGTCCTTCGTCCGCCAGCAACTCATCGATCGAGCCTCTCCCGAACCTCGAGCAGCACGGCCATGGCATGCTTCATGTCGTTAAAGACGGTGTTTGGTGATACGCCGAGCCTCTGGGCGATTTCCGGATAGGACAGACCCTGGAGACGGCTGAGGCACCACACGGATCGGGCACGGGGCGGCAGGCCGAGCAGCGCGCGACAGCGCGCGCACGAGATCCTGCCGATCGCCTGCTCCTCAATGGAGGGCTGAGGGTCGGCAACCGCATGCGCCTGACCACCGTCGAAATTCTCGTCTTCATGCGCAGACCGCACCTTTCTGCGGCGCACATGGTCGAGCGCAAGATTGCGGGCCGTCTGCCAGAGAAAGCCTTCGAGATTGCCGGGGACCGCGCGATCAAGTGACCGCCGCACCCTGAGATAGGCATCTTGCGTCAGCTCCTCCGCCTCGGCGCTATTGCGCACGATGCCGAGGATCTTCCGGTAGAGATCCGGCCTCATGGTGAGGAAAACACGGTCCAGATGCTCGGTCTCGGTGCCCATTTCAGCCCTTCAGGCCCGCGCTTTCGTCAGGGACGACCGGCAGTGAGAGGTGTCTTGGTGAAGACGGCGACGTTTTCGGTCTCGAAGATGTGTCGCGCATGGGCCGCAAGCAACTTGCCCGTGATGCGCGAACCGAGGCTGTCCATCCGATCGAGATAGCCGGCATTTCCATAGCGCCGATAGCTGAGGGCAAGGCGTCTCACCCAGGTGTTAGGATCCTCAAGACGCGCCTTTTCGGCAAAGCCGATATCGGCCTTCAACCGCTCGACATTCGTGCCGAGGACGGTCTCCGGCATCCGTTCGAAGACCCGCAGGGCCGCAGCAGTGAGTTCCTCTGCCCGCTCCGGGGCGCAGTTGAAGGCAAGCGACCCAAGCGCCCGGTTTGTATCCGGGTCCACCTTCACCTCGAATTCGAGCGAATAGACACCGCCGAGCGCATTGCGCAATTCGTTCTTCAGCGCCTGCTGGGCGATCGGGTTCAGCGCCGAGACAATGAAACTCGCTTCGGGCGTCCAGTCCATGGGCGCAAAGAAGGAGATCTCCACGCGGGCGCGCTCATCCTCGAATACGGCCTGAGAGCGATAATGGCGCCCCGGCAGTTGCAAAGCCGGTTCCGGGGTCAGGTCTGCCTGACGCGGAACCGCACCAATGATGCCGCCAAAAGCCTGCCGCTCGGCCGTGTCGGGCGCGGGTCCGACGACAAACCAGGTGACCGGCTGGCGAAGATGCGCGTTGGCGGCATCAAGCAAAAGTGGTGCCTCCACCGACTGCGGGTCCAGCCTTGCGAGCGACCGATGTTCGCGGCCGTAGAGCAATTGTCCCTTGGCATCGGCCAGTCCCTGCCCCCCAGCTTCCAGGTCTTCGCGGAACGCTTCGACGGCGTCCTCGCGGATGGTGCCGAACGCAATCGTGGCGGCATAGTCCTGCAGGGCGTTGCGCAGGTCTTTCGGGGCAACCACGATCCCGGCATCCAGCACGCCATCATGCAGCACAATGCTCCAGTGCTGCGGCCGTGCGGCCGACCAACGGCTCCACTCGTCCTCGCTCCAGAAGCCGAGACCGCTTTGCGTGTAAAGCTGCAGGGCGGCCTGCGAAACGCGGTTATCGATCTGCCCGTTCATGTAACCGGGTGCCGACTGACCGGAGATGTGAAGGCGCCCATCCGAAGTCGGACGCGCCAGCCAGACCAACCGATCACCATTCGACAAGGTCCACTCCGTCACCTCAGGCGCTGCTTGTTGGGCTTCCGAGACAATACGTCCGGTATCAGGGACCACTGCCTCGGAAGGCCAGATCGGCAACTCGGCGACCTCTACGGGCACAGGCGCTTGGTCCAGTTCCGGCAAGACGGACATGGCCTTCAACGCCTCACGCTCGGTGACCAGAGCGGCCGCGTCCGGCAACTCGGCACGATGAGCGCCAGGCACCTGATAGAACATCACCTGGTCTGGGCTGGCGAGATAGGTTTGAAGATCGGCACTGATCTTCTCGAAGCTGATCTCGTGGAGAAGAGCCCCGGTTCGCGCCTGCTTCGCCCTGGGATCATCAAGGACTGAACCCATGAGAACGGCACTCGCGATACGGTCTTCCCAGTCGGCAAAGGTCCGCCCTCCGGCAGCCTCCGGATTGTTGCCGTTGATCCGCCTTGCATCCCGCATTGCCTGTTCGAAATCGTCGCGGGAAACCCCATCCCGGCGAATGCGCTCGACGAGGTCGAGAAGCACGCTCTTTGCGCGGTCGTGATCAAGCGAACGGGCATTGAAGGCAAGGATAAGCCGCTCCTCTGTGGGTTCCTGCATGACTGCCGAAACGCTTTCGACGCGTGACATGTAGTGAGGTTCAAGCCGCCGAACGGCGCTGCGCAACACCTGGTTCAGGATATACTTATGCAGGTAGGCGCGTTGACCTTCCTCGCTGCGGCGTGGCGGCATGGCCATTCGAAAAGCATAGGTCACCTGGGAGCTCGTTCCGCCCGGTTCCTGCACCAGGGCAACGTTCAGACCATCCTTCAGCGGCAGAATGCGATAGCCCCGCTCCGGGGCGGGCAGCGATGGCGCCTGGCCGAACGACTGCCTGATGAACCCCTCGGTCGCGTCCTGATCGATGCGACCGGAGATGATCAAGGTCATATTCGAAGCCCGATAGAAGCGCTCATGAAAGGCCTGGATGTCTGAAATCGTCACAGCCTCGATGCCCGCACGCGTGCCGATCGGCGCACGCCCGACAAAACGGGAGAGCGGTCGCAGCGCCGCTTTCTTCTGTCGGCTGAGCCGATCAACAAGGCTTTCCGTCTGCCGCAATTCTTCAAGAATGACGAACCGTTCCTTCTCCCAGTCGTCAGCCAAAAATGCCGGCTGAAAGACGAGGTTGGCCATCAGGTCGACCGATTGCTGGAGATCGAGCGCATCGTCGGGGCGGGTCCGCACCATGAACTGCGTTTCCGTCTCCCGCGTCACGGCATTGATCTGCAGCCCCGTTCGCCAGCCGAGATCCTGGAAGTGCAGATGCATGCTCCGGCCATAGGCATGATTGGTCTGGAAAACCATGTGCTCCAGGATATGCGCGACCCCACTCGGTCGCTCCTCATCGATGGAGCCGGCATGCACGATCAGCCGGATATTGAAGGGGTCAGAATCCCGGCCACTGTCATGCAGCACATAGGTCAGGCCGTTGGGAAGCTGCCCCGTCCTCAGCCGCGGATCCCACTGGGCCTCGGCGGCGAAGCAGACGCCACACGCGAAGAGCAGAGGCAAAACGGATAAAAGACGCAGAATGGACATGGGGCACCAGAGCTTGTTTCGGCCTAGTCCTCACCGACGGCAGGACCAAAGATGAACGCGCGTATCAAGTTTTCTTGTTGCGCACAACCTCGGCACGATTGGGCGGACCTTTCGCAAAAGACGCCTCCGCAGAAGCGTTAACATGACACAAGCGATCATCTTTCTTGACGCGGCGACCATTCTGCCCAATGGTGCCGGCGTCGCAAACGAGCAAACCTGTCCGCAAACCGACGAGCGCAGGACCCGAAACCTTGACCTTTCTTCACTCCATGCAGACCGAGATCAACGGCATCCATGCGCTGGTGCCAGCCCGATGGCGATCCCTGGACGGCATTGTCGGCGTCCATTGGGATGCAGAAGGTCACGCCGGTGCGAGTGGCTACTACCTCTCGCCGGATCCGCGCATCATGCTGTTTTTCAGTGATGTTTCCGAGCAGATCAAGGTAGCGGACCGGGAAGTCGATCTGGGGCGGGGCGATCGCGGCTTGTGCCGCGCAATCTACGTTCCGGCAGGCGTGCCCATGTGGACGCGGTTCACGAAGCGCCATCGCTTCCGCCATCTCGACCTGCATCTGCATCAGGATCGCCTGATGCGTTTCCTGACGCCGGCACTCGGAAGTTCGGCGGCCCGCACGGCTTTGCGCCAGTCCGTCGAACTCCAGGATCCGGGACCGGTCGCAACGCTGGGCAGTCTCGTTGCGGACGAACTGTCGACCGCAACACGCCATCCGGCTTTCGCCGAAAACCTGATCGGCAGCATTGTGACCGGCCTCATGGACATGACGGTCGATGCGAGCGAAAGCCCGGCACAAACGGGCCGACTAACCCAGGCACAGATGAACCGCCTTTCGACGCATTTCTCGGTGAACGGCGAACAACGGATGAGTGTGTCGGAGATGGCAGCCTTGGTCGGTTTGTCCGAAAGCTGGTTCGCCACCGTCTTTCGTCAGACAACCGGCAAGACACCGCTTCAATGGCAATTGTCGCGCCGGATCGAAGCGGCCCGCCAGCTTCTGGATGATGAGGCACTCCAGCATCGCCGAGATCGCCGCGCAATACGGCTTCGCGGACCAGGCCCATTTCACCAAGGTCTTCCGCCAGTTCACAGGCGACACCCCGGCTGCCTGGCGCAAACGCCGCGACCGCGTTTGAGAAAGCGCCCGGCCGGATCGGATCCGACCGAGCGCTTTGAGCTTACCACGTCTGGCGGATCGTCGCGTAGATCGCGCGACCGGGGTTGTAGTAGTAAGCCCCGCCGTCATCATTGGCGATATGCTTCTCGTCGAACAGGTTGCTGACATTCAGCTGGAATGTCGTGTTCTCCTTGATGTTGTAGCTGAAGGCCGCATCAAAGATCACCGCATCGTCCGACTTGCGGGTGTTGGCGTTGTCGAAATAGTAGGAGCCGATGAAGCGCGCGCCGGCACCGAAGGTCATGTCGCCGCGCTCGCCGTCTCCCTCAAGAGTGTAGGTTCCCCAGAGTGAAGCCGTGTGCTTTGGAACCTGCGCAAAGCGATTACCGTCGACAGAACTCGATGTTGTGCTGGTGTCGACGATGTTCGAGTCGATGTAACCATAGGCGGCGATCAGCTCGATACTGGGCGTCAGTTCCATCTTGGCTTCGAGATCCAGACCGCGGTGGCGGATCTTGTCTACCGTTGCAGCAAGATAAAGAGGGGCTTCATAGGTCGTAATGTTCTCAAGCGCCAGGTCGTAGATGGAGGCGGTGAACAGCGCCGGGAAGGCATCCGGGCGGTACTTGATCCCAGCTTCATACTGTTTGCCATAGGTCGGCTCATTGCCGGTGCTCGGGGGGGCGACGGATTCGGCATAGCTGACATAGGCTGCCAGCTCTTCCGTCACCTTGTAGCTCAGCCCGACCCGCTTGCTCATCTCGCTATAGGTGGCGCTGGACGTGCTGCTCGTCAGTCGGTTCGTCTCCTCCAGATCCAACCAGTCATTCCGCAGGCCAACGCTCGCAGTCAGCCGGTCGGAGAAGATCAGATCCTGTTGAAGATAGATTGCCTTGGTTGACTGGTCGTTGGTGCGGCTCACAGTCGGGTTGAGGGATGCAGAAGCCCCGTAAACCGGGTTTTGCCAATCAATACCGGGCGCAGTCCCACCCCAGACGGCCGGGTAGAGAGCCGAGTTGTTGGTGCTGGAGTTGATGCTGTTGTAATCCACGCCGACAAGCGTTTTGCTCTCGACCTGATCGAAGTTTGCCTCATAGACCAAATGGGCATCGATCACGAACTGCTCGGTTCCACCGTCTCCGGCGAAGAAGATGCGATCCGCGGTCGTATCGGACGAATCCGAGGCCCCAGAGCTGTCGTAGATATAGGCAAAGCCGAACGCATTGCTCGCCTTGGAATAGCGTGCATTCGACCCGAGTGTCAGACCGTTCCCGAAGTCATGATCGAACATGACACTGTAGGAATTGCGGTTCGTGTCGTCATAGTTGAAGCCCGGCTCTCCAAAGAAGCGGTCCCGGTCGAAATCGGTGAAGCGCGGATGCCCCCCACCGCTCGGGGTCGCGTTGCGATCCAGATGATCGAACACGAAGCTCAGGCTGGTCATGTCGGTTGGACGCCAGGTCAGGCCACCCATGATGAAATTCTCGTCGTTCTCCGAGAAATCATACTCGCCATCGGCGCGCTGGACCTTGCCCGTCAGGCGATAGGAGAGCGTACCGTCTTCCGTCAGGTTGTCACCGAAATCAACACCGGTTTCCTTGTGTGCGAAGGACCCCGTGGTCGCATAAACCTCGCCGAAGCACTCGCTGCGCGGTGTCTTGGTAACGTAATTGATGGCACCGCCCGGATCCGACACGCCGTAACCTGTGGAATTGGCCCCCTTGAGCACGTCGAGCCGCTCGAAGGCGTAGGGCTCTTCCTTCAAGCCACTCCATGTTCTGCCGACCATGAGGCCGTCACGATAGGTGAAAGGTGTAAAACCACGGATCTTGACGTAATCGAAGCGATCGTCCGAGCCGTAATAGTCGGTCACGACGCCGGCCGTATACTGCACAGCCTTCTCGACGGTATCGGCTGCGCGCTGCTCGAGCTCCTTCGACGTGATGACGGAAACGGTAGCAGGCGTTGTCAGGATCTCGCCTGGCATCTTTCCGACGGCTGTCGTCTCGTTCGCAACGATCGTCTTCGAGTCGTCGTCAGCCTTGCCGGCGCCTTCCACCGTGATCGTCTGCAGCACGGTAGAGCCTGCATCGGCCTCCGCATCCTGCGCCTGAGACCGGACAGGCGCAAACGCGACGAGCGCGGTGCAGCCGAAGAGGATCGCCGTGCGATAGCGGATGGAAGCCTTTGCGCCGGAACCGGTTATCTTGGTCGTGACCATGTTTCTTTCCAATAAATGTGTCCCACTGATCAACCGGCTGTCCGTTCACCTCGATGTGGGTGTTGCCCCACCTCGCTCGATGTCGATCGGCTCCCTCCAGCGCGCAATCGTATCCGTACGATCCGGTTTGCCCCCTTTAACTGGAGAATTCAAATCCAGTATTGTAGTTTTCGCGTCTTTGTAGGATTCCCCGGAAAATCCAAGCGCTCGGGTGACAGCGTGCATCTTGGCGCTTGACGTTCAGGCTTGAAGCTGAGACGGACGTTCAAGTTTTAGACCATAGAGGGAGCCGTCCCATGCGGATCAGCGCGCGCCAACTCGCCCTCCTGCCAATCCTGCTTCTCCAGGGCCTGATGGGCATCCCCGCCTCGGCCGAGGACAGGCCGGCCTTTCCGGTCGAAATCACCCACGCCTTCGGGACCACCGTCATCAGCGAGAAGCCGGTCCGCGTGGCAACCGTCGCCTGGGCCAATCACGAGGTGCCGCTTGCGCTCGGCATCGTGCCGGTCGGCATGGCGGCCGCCAATTTCGGCGACGACGATGGTGACGGTGTCCTGCCCTGGGTCGCCGAGCGCCTGAAGGAACTTGGGACCGAGACGCCGGCTCTGTTCGACGAAGGCGATGGCATAGATTTCGAGGCGGTTGCTGCCACGGAACCGGATGTCATCCTCGCCGCCTATTCCGGCCTGAGCCAGGCCGAATATGACACCCTCAGCCAGATCGCGCCGGTTGTCGCGTACCCGCAAGCCCCTTGGTCGACGGACTGGCGCGAGACGATCCGCATGAACAGCGCAGGCCTTGGCATGAGCGGTGAAGGAGAGGCCTTGATCACAGAGATCGAAGGCGAAATCGCTGCCGAAGTGGCGAAGTATCCCGAACTCAAGGGAAAGACTGCCATGTTCGTCACGCATCTCGATGCGAGCGACCTCAGCCTCGTCAATTTCTACACCAGCCAGGACACCCGCGTCCGCTTCTTTCAGGACCTGGGGCTTGCCATGCCGAAGAGTGTGACCCGTGCCTCGTCGACAGGCAGCTTTGCCGGCTCGATCAGCGCGGAGCGGGTCGACGATTTCGACGATGTCGACATTCTGGTCACCTATGGTGATCGAACCCTGCTTGAGGCGATGAAGGCCAATCCGCTCCTCGCCCACATGCCGGCCGTCCGCCGGGAAGCCATTGTCCTCCTGGGGCGCGATCCGGTCGGCACCGCTGCCAATCCAACACCCCTGTCGGTCACCTGGGTTCTGCCGGACTATGTCCGCCTGCTCGCCGAGGCGGCCCGGAAGACCGAATGAGCACTGCGAAGACCTCCGTTGCGCCACCGACCTTTTCGCGCGCCGAAGCAGCCGGAAGCCGCCTCCTGTGGCTGCTGGCTGTTTTTGCCGTCGCGATCACCCTCGCCTTCGCCTCGCTCATGATCGGCACCCGAGATGTGCCCATGTCCGAGGTTCTTGCAGCACTGCGGGGAGATAGCCTGACGATTGCCCAGGCCGCGGTGTCGGCCCGCATCCCGCGCACGGCGCTCGCCCTCCTCGCTGGCGCAGCTTTGGGACTGGCCGGCGCCGTGATGCAGGGCGTCACCCGCAATCCGCTGGCCGATCCCGGCATTCTCGGCGTGAATATTGGCGCATCGCTCGCCGTCGTCATCGCGGTTGCCTGGTTCGGCATCAGCTCCTCCCAAGCCTTCGTCTGGGCCGCGATATCAGGCGCTGGCACGACGGCGGTCTTCGTCTACCTCATCGCCTCCCTCGGCCGCGGCGGCGCAACCCCGCTCAAGCTCGCTCTTGCGGGCGCGGCAACCTCCATCGCCTTTTCGTCGCTGGTCATCGCGGTCGTCCTGCCACGAGCTGACATCGCCGGCGGCATCCGTTCCTGGCAGATCGGTGGCGTCGGCGGCGCCACCTTCGAGCGCATGCTGCCGGTGCTCGCCTTTTTCGCGGTCGGCTTCCTCATCTGCCTCCTCTCCGCACGGCGCCTGAACTCGCTTGCCCTGGGCGACGAGCTGGCGGCAGGGCTCGGTGAGCGTGTGGCTTTCGCCCGCGCCAGCGCCACCCTCGGCGCGATCCTGCTTTGCGGCGCTACGACTGCGCTCTGCGGTCCGATCGGCTTTGTCGGCCTCGTCGTGCCGCATGCCTGTCGTCTTCTGGTCGGTCCCGATCATCGGTGGCTGCTGCCGTTTTCGGCCCTCGGCGGCGCCGCCCTGCTCACCGCGAGCGATATCGCCGGCCGCATCGCCGCGCGCCCTTCCGAACTGGATGTCGGCATCGTCACGGCCCTGATCGGCGGCCCTTTCTTCATCTCAATCGTGCGCCGCCAGAAGGTGAGAGATCTGTGACCACAGCCTCGATCTCACCTCACCCCCACTCAACAGCAAGGTTCGCCGCATCGCGCCGACGCGACCAGCGCAGACGCCGCCTTATGATAGGTGGAATGGTCCTGATTATCCTCTCGACCTTTGTCGCGACACTGATGATCGGTCGATCCGCAACGCCGCCTGGCGACGTGTTCCGTGTTCTCCTCGGCGAGACAGTCCCGGGCGCAAGCTTCACCGTTGGCCAGTTGCGGCTCCCCCGGGCACTGATGGGGCTGGCAGCCGGCATGAGCTTCGGTCTTGCCGGGGCAGCGTTCCAGACCATGCTGCGCAATCCGCTGGCGAGCCCCGACATCATCGGCATCAGTTCAGGCGCCAGCGCCGCAGCCGTCTTCGCAATCGTCGTCCTGTCGATGAGCGGTCCCGCGGTTTCGGCGCTGGCCATCGCAGCCGGCCTCGGGGTGGCGATCCTCGTCTATGGCCTTTCGGCAAGGGACGGTGTTGCCGGCCCGCGTCTCATCCTGGTTGGCATCGGCGTCTCCGCCATGCTGGAAAGTCTCATCGCCTATATGCTCGCCCGCGCCCCCGGCTTCACCTTGCAGGAGGCGATGCGGTGGCTGACTGGCAGCCTCAACGGCGCGCAGATCGAACAGGTCGCGCCCCTGCTCGTGTCACTGGTCGTCTTCGGCGGCATCCTGCTTGCCAGAGCCCGAGACCTCGAAGCGATCAGGGCCGGCGAGGATGTGGCAGCATCCTCGGCGTGAATGTCGGCCAGACCCGGATCCTCGTCATCGTCTCTGCTGTCGGCCTGATCGCAACCGCAACCGCCGTTACCGGCCCGATCGCCTTCGTCGCCTTCCTCGCCGGTCCGATTGCGGCCCGCACCTTCGGCCGGCGTGGATCGATCCTCTTGCCGGCAGCCCTTGTCGGCGCCGGCCTGGTGCTGATGATCTTGGCGCTGAAATTCCTCCTGCCCGGCCGCTACGACCGGCTGGCGTGGTCACCGGCGCCCTCGGCGCGCCTTACCTCATCCTGCTGATCATCAGCGTCAATCGCACGGGAGGAACGGCGTGACCGATACACGTCTCGAAGCCCTCAAGCTGTCAGCCGGCTACGGAAAACACCTGGTGCTGGAGGAACTAAATCTCCAAATACCAACGGGCAAGATCACGGCCATCGTCGGCGCCAATGCCTGCGGCAAGTCCACACTGCTGAAGGCCATGTCGCGACTGATCGCACCGCGAAACGGCCAAGTCTTTCTCGACGGACAGGCGATCCACCGGCTGCCGACGCGCGAGCTCGCGCGCAAGCTCGGCGTCTTGCCGCAGTCTCCCGTCACCCCTGAAGGCATCACGGTCGCAGATCTCGTCAGCCGCGGTCGTCACCCCCATCACGGCCTCTTCGCGCGCTGGACGCACGCCGACGACGAGGCTGTGGCCTCGGCCCTTGAGGCGACCCAGACCCTGGCACTGGCCGACCGCCCGGTCGACGAACTCTCGGGCGGACAACGCCAGCGCGTCTGGATCGCCATGGCGCTGGCGCAGGAGACCGAGATCCTGCTGCTCGACGAACCCACGACCTTTCTCGATATCGCCCACCAGGTCGAAGTCCTCGACCTGTTGACCGATCTCAACCACAGACGCGGCACCACGATCGTCATGGTGCTTCACGACCTGAACCTCGCTGCACGCTATGCCGATCACCTCGTCGCCATGCTGGCCGGCCGACCGCATCTGACCGGGGCGCCAGAGCTCGTATTGAGCGAAGACATGGTGCGCGATGTCTTCGGCATCGAAAGCCGCATCATGATCGATCCCACCTCTCAACGCCCGATGATGCTGCCCATCGGCCGTCATCATGCACGCCTAGAACAACCCGCATCCGGAGTTTGAACCATGAACGCTGCCCATTCCTTCGAGCTGTCCGGCATTGCGCGCCCGGTTAATGTGGAGGCCATGCTGGAAGAGATCTGCGAGCACTTTGTCGAACATGCGGAAGTCTCCCGCACCGAGGACAAGGCCGTGTTCACCTCGTCCCACGCCATGATCGAGCTGCTGACCAAACGGGATCATCTGGAAATCCGCATTGCCTGCGGCAGCGACGAGGAGCTGGAATCAACCCGGACAATGTTTGCCGAACACCTCTATTATTTTGCCGGCGAAGAGCCATTTTCGCTCGACTGGTCGAAACCTGCGCCCAAGGTAAAGCCGGCAAACCTTCAGGAAGCCGTGGTCATCTCGACATCGGAAGTAACGCCCCGAATGCTGCGGGTCACCCTGGCGCCCGAGGATATGACCCCATTCGTGTCAGGCGATCTCCACGTCCGGCTGCTCGTCCCCCAAGGGGCACGCCCGCCGGTCTGGCCAACGCTGCGGGCAGATGGGCGCATCGACTGGCCAAAGGGCGAGGACAAGCTCTTGGTCCGCGTCTACACGATCCGCTCGGTGGACGCCGACAAAGGTCAGATCACCCTCGATATCTTCCAGCATCCGGCGGAAGGCATCAGCACGCCGGGCGCAGACTTCGCGCGCGACACTCAGCCGGGTACCCGCGTCGGGATCATGGGGCCGGGTGGTGGCGGTCTGCCGCAGGCAGAACGGATCCTCTTTGCCGGCGACGAAACCGCTCTTCCCGCCATTGCACGCATGCTCGAAGAAGCCTCTCCCGAGACCGAGATCAAGGCCATCATCGAGGTGGAGGATGAGGCCGAGGAGCAACCGATCTCCAGCAAGGCCCGCATCTCGATCGAATGGCTGCATCGCTCATCCCGTTCGGAAGGAGCCCCAAGCCTGCTTGCCGAGCGCACCAAGGCGGCAATCGACAGCATGGAAGCCGGCACCTTCGTCTGGTTTGCCTCAGAGAAGTCGGTCATGCGCAACGTCAAGGCATACCTGGCGGCGCGTGGCCACGACCGCAAAAGGCAATATGCGGCCTGGTACTGGGAAGAAGGAAAGCATGCCGACGAATGAGGTGCGGTCTGGGCAGATCCGGTCAAGCCGGGGCATTCACCCCGGCTTGTGACGAGACAGGAAGCGATCGATCTCGCGCTGCTCTGGCACCGTACCCGTGAAAATCGCGACATATTCCGGAATGCGCTTGAGACGAAGCTCGAGCTCCTCCTCGGTCTGCATCGAGATATAGCCGATCTGAACGAGATAGAGGGTTCTGGCCCTGACATCCGCAGCAACCGGCTCATGACCAAAGCGCTCGAACATGCGGCCGAGCGCTTCAAGGCGCGCATTGTCCGCAGTCTGAACCTCAAGGAGGATCTCTTCGGATTGCAGCGCCCAGCTGCGGATCGCAAACTCGAACTTCGCATCGAAGAGCGCCGTGTCCAGCCAGCAATCGAAGACATTGAGGGTCGCTTCCGCAATGCTCTCGGCATAGGCCTCGGCCCGGCGGACGAGATTGCCGGTATTCTTGTCCCGCCACCTGGCGATCAGTGCCGCCAGCAGCTCCTCACGATCCCTAAAGAACCAGTAGAAACTGGTGCGCGAGAGCTTCAGCGTCTTGGCAAGCGGCAGGATCTTGACCGCATCGACACCCCCTTCGAGCAGAGCGTCATAGGCGGCCTCCAGCCACCCATCCATCGATCCACGCCAGCCAGTGTCGCTTGAAGTCTCGTCC
Organism: Allorhizobium sp.; assembly: GCA_965283865.1. GTDB lineage: Bacteria > Pseudomonadota > Alphaproteobacteria > Rhizobiales > Rhizobiaceae > Allorhizobium. The sequence goes on along the minus strand of CBDIQA010000001.1, from coordinate 865,502 downwards.
ATGTCCTTCTCCTAGAGCAGCCCGACAGGCTTCGCAACGCTGCGCATCATCAATTGTACACTGGCGTCTTCAAAATTGACATAAGTGTACATTTGAGATTAGCATCGCGCACCATTTAGAATGGAGCGCGCCATGTCCAACGATCCCCTGCTGCAACCCTTCCAACTCAAGCACCTCACCTTGAAGAACCGGATCATCGTGACATCGCACGAGCCGGCATATCCGGAAGACGGCATGCCGAAGGAGCGTTACCGCGCCTACACGGTCGAGCGCGCCAAGGGCGGCGTCGCGCTGACGATGACGGCCGGGTCTGCAGCCGTTGCCAAGGACAGTCCTCCGGTCTTCAACAATCTCCTCGCCTACAAGGACGAGATCGTGCCGTGGATCCGCGAGATGACCGATGCGGTTCATGAAGCCGGTGCAGCGATCATGATCCAGCTCACCCATCTCGGCCGGCGCACGCGCTGGGACAAGGGAGACTGGTTGCCGGTTGTAGCTCCTTCCCATCTGCGGGAGCCGGCGCACCGTGCCTATCCGAAGAAGATCGAGGACTGGGATATCGAGCGCATCATCAAGGACTTCGCGGACGCAGCCGAGCGCATGAAGGCCGGCGGCATGGACGGCGTCGAGCTGGAAGCCTATGGCCACCTCATCGACCAGTTCGCCTCACCTCTGACAAACGAGCTCGACGCCCCCTATGGCGGCTCGTTGGAAAACCGGATGAAGTTCTGTTTCGACGTGTTCTCGGCCATCCGCAAACGGGTGGGCGAGGATTTCATTCTGGGCGTCCGCTATACCGCCGACGAACAGCTGAAGGGCGGCACCAGCAAGGCCGAGGGACTCGAGATCTCCCGCCTCCTGCGCGACAGCGGCCTAATCGACTACCTGAATGTCGTGCGCGGCCATATCGACACCGATGCTGGCCTGACCGACCTCATTCCGATCCAGGGCATGGCCAATTCTCCGCATCTGGACTTCGCAGGCGAAATCCGCGCCGCCACGAACTTCCCGACATTCCATGCGGCGAAGATCCCCGACGTGGCGACCGCCCGTCATGCCATCGCCTCCGGCAAGGTCGACATGGTCGGCATGACGCGGGCCCACATGACGGACCCGCACATCGTCCGCAAGATCATGGAAAAGCGCGAGGACGACATCCGCCCCTGCGTCGGCGCAAACTACTGTCTCGACCGCATCTATCAGGGCGGTGCCGCCTATTGCATTCACAACCCGGCCACCGGACGAGAACTGACCCTGCCGCACGATATCCCGAAAGCGGAGAAGCGTCGCAAGATCGTGGTGATCGGCACGGGGCCAGCAGGCATGGAAGCAGCCCGTGTGGCCGGTGAACGCGGCCACGACGTCGTGGTCTTCGAGGCCGCAGACAAGCCGGGCGGCCAGATCCGCCTGACGGCGCAGAGCCAGCGCCGCCGGGAGATGATCAGCATCATCGACTGGCGCATGGCTCAGTGCGAGAAGCTTGGCGTGACCTTCCGCTTCAACACCTGGGCGGACGCGGACACCGTGCTGTCCGAGGCCCCGGATGTCGTCATCATCGCCACCGGCGGCATGGCGCATACGGAGGTCCTGGAAGACGGCAACGACCTTGTCGTCTCCGCCTGGGACATCATTTCAGGCGACGTGAAGCCCGGCTCCAACGTGCTCGTCTTCGATGATGCAGGCGACCATTCGGGTCTACAGGCAGCCGAAATCATCGCCGCGACCGGCGCCAAGGTGGAGATCATGACGCCGGATCGGTCCTTTGCGCCTGAGGTCATGGCCATGAACCTCGTGCCGTATATGCGATCGCTGCAGCAAAAGGATGTGACCTTCACGGTGACTTTCAGGCTGGAGGCCGTTGCACGCCAGGGCAATGGATTGGTCGCGAAGGTCGGCAGCGATTACGGTGGCGTCACGCAGACGCGTCTGGTCGATCAGGTCATCATCAACAATGGCACCATCCCGCTCGACGATCTCTATTTCGAGCTGAAGGGCCTGTCCTCCAATGGCGGCGAAGTCTCCTATGACGATCTGATCGCCGGGCAACCGCAGCGCGTTCTGCGCAATCCGGAAGGATCGTTCCAGCTTTTCCGGATAGGCGATGCAATCTCGGCACGCAACACGCATGCCGCCATTCACGACGCGTTGCGGCTGGTGAAGGATCTCTAGGACATCGACATTTGACCGACAAAAAACGCCCGCATCCTGCGGGCGTTTTGAAGTTGGACACGCGTTTATAGCGCTGTCCGGGGAAAAGCACTTGAACTCAGCGGTCGATCACGAGGTCGCTGAGCGGCTTCGAGCAACAGGGTAGAAAGAAGCCGGCATCGATCTCGCGCTGGCGAATGCCGCCATCATGTTTCATATCGACCGCGCCGCTGATGAGCTTGGACTTGCAAGTGCCACAGATCCCGTTGGCGCAGGACGAGGGCAAACGCACGCCCATCTTCTTCGCGCAGGACAAGACCGTCTGGTCGGCGCCGACATCCAGCGCCTTTCCCTGCTTCGCAAACTGCACCTTGTAAGCCACCGCGACCGCCTGAGTTTCAGCAGGCGCCGGCAGCTCATCGATGACCATAGCGTCAAAGCTTTCCTCGAGATAGCGCTCTGGGGAGACCCCGAGTTCCACGCTGATCGTTCGGGCAGCCGCCATGAAAGGCGCCGGGCCGCAGCAAAGAACACTTCGCTCTGCGATATCAGGGACGACAAGCCCCAGAAGCGCCGTCGAAATGCGACCACTCAGTCCCGACCAGGCCGGATCGCCGGTGAGCGCCTCGGGCAGGAAGATCAGCCGCAAACCCTTCATGCGCCGGGCCAGAACGGAGAGTTCTTCGCGAAACAACAGGTCGAGCGGCGAGCGCCCTGCATGCAGGAAGACGGCGTCGACCGGCTCCGCTTTGTCCGCCATCTCCCGCACCATAGCCATGACGGGCGTGATCCCCGAGCCGCCTGACAGCATCAGGTATTTGTCAGCCTTTGGCCGAATGAACTTGCCCATCGGTCCGGACGCCCGCAGCTCCATCCCCGGCTTCAGGTTGTCGTGTAGCCAGTTCGAGACCTTGCCACCCGCCACGCGCTTGACGGTGACAGTGATGGCATTCTGCCGCAGCGGAGACGAAGAGATGCTGTAACAGCGGCCATTCTCTTCGTCATCGATCTCAGGCTCGAAGAGAAAGTACTGCCCCGCCTCGAAGGCGATCTTCTTGCCCTGAGGCGAAGCAAAGGTGAAGCTCTTGACGTCATGGGTCTCGTCATGAACGTCGATGCAGACCAGGCTGTTGTCGGTCTCGGGATCCCAGAACTCGGGCACGCGCGGGTCTGACGTCACACCAGTGTCAGTAGCCATGAGCACGCATCCGATCGACATACCACGTCGCGAAATCGTCGAGGGCGCGTTCGGTGAAGGTCGAATAGACACCCGGCTCATAGGCCGGATCGCTCACGCCGGCCTGCGAACGGGCGACCAGTTCTGAATCCTGGTTGGTGGTCTCGATCCAGACATGCGTCAGCTTGTGCAGATCGTAATCCACACCCTCGACCGCATCCTTGTGCACAAGCCATTTCGTCCGCACCAGCGTCTTGTCGGCCGACAGCGGAATGACCATGGAGGTCACCGCATGGTCACCCATGAAGTGATTCCAGCTGTTGTGACCCCAAAGATGCGTGTCGCCGAGATCCTTGCGGGTCATGCTGCCAAGCAGCTTGGAAGAGGCAGCCGTCGCATCCTCGGTCTGGGATTCCCCGGCGCCGGCGATGATCAGGCGCTGGGTGCGGAAATTCGTCTCGCAGTCCCTGACACGCTCGACCGTCGCAGACGGAAAGCCATCGGCTTCCCAGCTCTGCGTCCTCTCCGCATACATTGCGAAATGTGCTTCCGCCTGCTCGCGATCCTCCGCGCTTAGGGTCTCGGGGTCGAAACCGAAGTCGAGATCGACGAAGGAAACGCAGAGTTCCGGGTGGTTGGCCGAGCAGTGATAGCACTCGCGATTATTCTCCATCGTGAGCTTCCAGTTGCCGTCCTCGATGACATCGACCTGATGCGCAACCTTCGTGTTTCTAAGGTTATAGGGCGCCAGGCGCTCGCGCATGACCTCCTCGAGGGTCCGGATATCCTCCGGCGGATCGTCGGCGAGACAGATATAGATCAGCCCGCCGATCGACCTGAAATGAACCGGCTTCAGGCTGCGGCAGCTCTTGTCGAAATCCTTGCCCATATGGGGAGCGTAAGACAGCGCGCCATCCAACTCGTAGGTCCACTGGTGATAGGGACAGACGAGCTTCGATACGACGGTGGCCCCGGCATCCAGAAGACGGGAGCCGCGGTGGCGACAGACATTGCGAACCACCCGGATCTCATTCTCGTCATCCCGCAAGAGGATCACGCTGATCTTGCCGATGTCGATGACAACGGCATCGCCGGCCTCAGGCACCTCGCATTCCAGTCCGACATAGATCCAGTGGCGCGAAAAGAAGACGTCGAGATCTGCCTCGAAGACGTCCTCACGGGTGTAGAGCCCGGCCGGAAGCGAATGGCCATTTGCGCGCATGTCGAGAAGCGCGGAAATGGAGGAGGCAAACCTGTTGAGCATAACGCAACCTCATCTGATGATATCAGGATCTTGGCAGGAATGAGCGGGCCTTCAACGGCACAAATCATCAGCCTTGACATAACCTCAGGTAATGAAAGACTTGAGCCAGCGAGGCATCATGAAAAGCTTGAGACGACAACTGCCGCCGATGACGGCCCTCACTGCCTTCGAGGCGGCAGCCCGTCTGGCGAGCTTCACCCGGGCTGCCGAAGAACTGGGGGTCACCCAGGCGGCTGTCAGCCGCCAGATCCGTTCGCTTGAAGAGGATTTCGGCTTTCCGCTGTTCAACCGCCTGCATCGGAAAGTGACCCTGACTGCGCAAGGCCGATCGCTCGCAGCAGCGGCCAGCAATGCCTTGAACCTGATCGCCGAGACAGCATCGGAATTGCGGCAGGAGATAAATGGCGACGACCTGACGATCTCGGCCACGGTCGCCTTCTCGCATTTCTGGTTGCTGCCCCGGATCTCCGAATTCTCCCGCCGTCACCCGGAGACGACGTTGCGCATCGTCAGCCAGGACGCCATGCCGGCGCTCGATCAAGGGGAAGTGGATGTCGCCATCCGCTTCGGCAACGGCAATTGGCCGACCGGTCACGCCGAAAAACTGTTCGACGACCTGGTCTTCCCGGTCTGCAGCCCGGCATTCGCGCAGTCTCTTGGCCCGGATCTGTCGCCAGCCGGATTGATCCGACAACCGCTGATCTCCAACGAGGCCGATGACCCCATGTGGATCGGCTGGAACGCCTGGCTGTCGAACTTCGGAGTTTCGACCACCGGCAAGCTGAAAGGCATGCGCTGCAGCTTCTACACGGAAGCAATCTACGCGACACTGAACGGCCAGGGCATCAGCCTCGGCTGGAACCGACTCGTCGGCGACCTTCTGGACCAGAAGCGCCTGATACGGCTCGGAGACGCATCCGTGACCCCAGACGGCGCTTATTATGTCGTCGTGCCCGCAAACCGCAAACAGAGCCGCGCACTGCAACACTTCCTGAAATGGCTGCTGGAGAGCCACGCGCCCGGTTGACCCATTTTCGCGGGCGGCGTCAGCCCCGCGCAGCCCGTTATCGGACTTGAGTGACCGCACGCGGCGCCCGTGCTACCTTGAACGCCTGCTGCGGGCACAAAAACATCCAATCTCATGGCAACTTCCGCCTCAGCGTTTCGTTGAGAGTGGATGCTGATCAAAGCGGCCCACCTAACCAGTCAGGAAAACCGATGCGTGTTTTGACAAGGCTTGCCACGATGGCAATGCTTGCGCTCTGGGGTGCATCCCAGGCGCTTGCGGGGGACATGATGATCGAGGATTTCAAGACTCAGCCTGAGACGCGCTGGAAGTTCTTCGCGGATACGATGATGGGAGGCGTATCATCAGGACAGATCCGTTTCGTCACCGAAGGCGACCGCAAGCACGCCCAGATGACCGGCAGCGTCAGCATCGAGAACAATGGTGGCTTCATCCAGATGCGCATGGCCCTGCCCAGCCCACCGCCTGAAGGTACCGTCGGCGTTCGCCTCGTTATCCGTGGCAATGATCAGCGCTACTTCGTGCATTTGCGCACGAGCGGCACAATCCTGCCCTGGCAATATTACCAGGCCGGGTTTGAGGCAACGAGCACCTGGACCGAAGTCCGGCTCCCCTTCACCGGCTTTACAGCGTCAGGCGCACTGTTGCGCAAAGTCCCGCGCGCCGACAGCCTGACGTCGATCGGCATTGTCGCCTTCGGTCGCAACCATGACGTCGACATCAGCGTCCGCGAGGTGGCTTTTTACTGAGCGCCACACCCTGGCGGATCACCTGTCTTGAGAGCGAACCATCGGCGACAGAAGATCCGACACAGTCCAAACGACGGCGAGCATAGCTCAAGATCCGCCTGCTCAGTTCTTCAATTCCTGCCGCATCAGGTCGACAAAGGCTTCGCAGCTCCAGGACAGAGCCACATCCGCTTTGGTGATAATCCCGTATTCCGCAGGCTTCGCCGAGCGAAACGGCCGCATGATGAGCTTGTCGCTTTCGAAGAACGAGGCAATCAGTGTCGGCACGATGGCGATGCCAAGCCCCTGCGCCGCACAGACGCAGGCCGTCTCGACCGAATGAACCTCCAGACTACAGCGATAACTCGGCACCATGCGCCGCAGCTCGTGCTCCAGTTCGTTGCGGTTGATCCGTTGGCGCCCGAGCAGGATGAGGTCGTTGCGAGCAAGATCGGTAACATCGATCGTGTCCTTTGCCGCAAGCGGATGCCCCGCCGGCATGACACAGGTCGTGCCGCTCGAAGAGAGCGACACCGTATTGAAGCCAGGTTCTTCCGGCGGCAGGCGTACGAAACCTAGATCGGCTACGCGACCACGCACCATGCGCTCGATCGCATCATAGGGACCATTCAGGATTTCCACCGTCACCCGCGGATGCTCCGCTTTGAAGAGCGCAATTAGCGGCGGCAGCATGGTGGTTGCCAGGCTATGGGGAAAGGCGACCCGGATCAGCGCCTCGCCGAAGATGCCGGTGCGGATATCGCCGATCTTGGTGCGCAGCTTGGCCATGCTCTGCGAGACTTCATCGATCTCGCCCACCAGGAGATAGGCCTCCGGCTTGGGTTTCAGCCGCCCTTTTTCCCTCAGGAACAGTTCGCGGCCGATTTCCTCCTCCAGTGCCGACAACTGGCGGCTGATCGCCGATTGCGACAAACCGAGCTGCGAGGCGGCCGAGATCGTCGAACCGGTATCCATGATCGTCTTGAAAATTTCGAGCTGCTTGAAATTCATGGGCTCTAGCGTAAGCGGATTGCACCGGAAGGCAAGCGTCCATCGCTCCCCGACAAAGCGCACAAAACGCATAGGGTAATGCCGCCAGCTCATAAGATTGCGGGACTGTGAAACGCCGCTATCGTTTGCCCAACACAAAGATAAAAGAGGGGTTCGAAGCCGTGACCATCAATTGTCCCATGCTGTCTTGCGGGCAGTGACGACGTGACAGTCTTCATCATACGCAGGTTGATGCAGAGCATCGCCGTTCTGTTCGTTACTGCCTTCGTCGTGTTTCTCGGGGTCTATGCTATCGGCGACCCGATCGAAATGCTGATCTCTCCCGATGCAAGCCAGGCCGAGCGCCTGCAGGTGATCGCCTCGCTGGGTCTCGACAAGCCGCTCTGGCAGCAGTTCCTGACATTTCTCTGGAACGCCGTTCACGGAGACCTCGGCCGCTCTTTCGTCTTCAACAAGCCGACGATCTCGCTGATCCTCGAGCGCCTGCCGGCAACGCTTGAGCTGACATTCACAGCACTTGTCATTGCCCTGGTCATTGGCATTCCGCTCGGGCTGATCTCCGGGTTGAAGCCGAACAGTGCCACCGACGAGGCCATCATGACCGGCACGATCCTCGGCTTCTCCATGCCGAGTTTCTGGCAGGGCATGATGCTGATCATGATCTTCTCGGTCTGGCTGGGATGGTTTCCCTCGACGGGCCGTGGCGACCTCGGTTCATTTCTCGGCATTCAGTCGAGCTTCTTCACCTTCGACGGCCTGATGCATCTCGTGCTTCCAGCCGTCAACCTTTCGCTGTTCAAGCTGGCGCTGGTCATCCGCCTGACACGCACCGGAGTGCGCGAGACCATGCCGCTCGATTTCGTCAAATTCGCTCGCGCCAAGGGCATTTCGGAGCGACGCATCGTCTTCGTCCACGTCCTGAAGAATATCCTGATCCCGCTGATCACGGTCATTGGCATGGAACTGGGCAGCATGCTGGCCTTTGCCGTCGTGACCGAATCCATCTTTGCCTGGCCCGGCATCGGCAAGCTTCTGATCGATTCCATCATGCGCCTCGATAGACCCGTCGTCGTGGCCTACCTGCTCGTCATCGTCAGCCTTTTCATCTTCATCAACTTCGTGGTCGACATTCTCTATTCGCTCATCGATCCCCGCGTGCGGCTGGGAGGAGAACAATGAGCATCCTCAATTCCATCCTTCGTGAAGAGACGCTTGTGGGACGCCTGATGCGAGGCATTGCGCGCAGTCCCAAGGCCCTTGTCGCAACACTCGTTTGCTTGCTGCTTTTGGCGACGGCACTCTTCGGCCCCTGGCTCACACCGCAAAACCCCTATGATCTGGCCGTGCTCGACATTCTCGACGCCAAGCTGCCGCCAGGTTCGGAAAGCTTGAGCGGGATGACCTACTGGCTCGGCACCGACGGCCAGGGCCGAGATATGCTCTCCGCCATGATCTATGGCCTGCGCACCAGCATCGGCGTCGGCGTCTTCTCCGGCATCGTCGCACTCGTCATCGGCACCATCCTGGGCCTCACCGCCGCCTATTATGGCGGTCGGATCGATGCGCTGATTATGCGCATTGTCGATCTGATGCTCGGGCTTCCGACCATTCTCGTTGCGCTGATGTTGCTCGCTTTGCTTGGCCAGGGCTTGTGGAAGGTGATCCTTGCACTCGTCCTCGTGCAATGGGCGACATTCGCTCGCTCGGCACGTAGCGCAGCGCTTGTGGAAAAGAACAAGGACTATGTAGAAGCCGCCGTGACACTTGGCATCGGCACGCCCCGCATCCTCTTCGGTCATCTTTTACCCAATTGCCTGCCTCCGCTGATCGTCATTGCCATGCTGCAGGTTGCCAATGCGATTTCCGCCGAAGCCACCCTCTCCTTCCTCGGCATCGGCCTGCCCATCACCGAGCCCTCACTCGGGCTGCTCATCGCCAATGGCTACCAGGTGCTGATGTCCGGCGAATACTGGATCAGCGTCTATCCCGGCCTGCTGCTGGTGCTTCTCGTCTTCTCCATCAACATCACCGGCGATCGATGCCGCGAGATCCTCAACCCCCGCCTGGGCGAAAGGTAACCGCAATGACGATACCCGTTCTTGAGGTCACCAACCTCTCCACGCATTTCCCCACCCGGCGCGGCATCATCAAGGCCGTCGATGATGTGAGCTTCAGCGTCGGGTCCCGCGAAATCGTCGGTCTTGTCGGCGAAAGCGGTTCGGGCAAATCGATTACCGGCTTCTCGATCCTCGGTCTCGTCGATCCACCGGGCAAAGTCGTCTCCGGCGCGATCCGCTTTCAAGGCGAAGACCTGACCCGTCTGCCGCAGAGCGCCATGCGCAACATTCGCGGCAAACGGATCGCGATGATCTTCCAGGATCCGATGATGACCCTCAATCCGGTGCTGTCCATCGGCACCCAGATGGTCGAGGCAGTACTGGCCCATGACAAGGTGTCGGAGGCGGAAGCCCGCCGCCGTTCTCGCGATGCCTTGGGCATGGTAGGCATTGCCTCGCCTGAGGAGCGGCTCGATGCCTATCCGCACCAGTTTTCCGGCGGCATGCGCCAAAGGGTGGCGATTGCCATTGCCTTGCTGCACCGACCGGATCTCCTGATCGCCGACGAGCCGACGACAGCCCTCGACGTGACGATCCAGTCGCAGATCCTCTTCGAGATCAAGCGCCTGGCTCAAGAGTTCTCGATGGCACTGATCTGGATCAGCCACGATCTCGGCGTGGTGGCAGCGCTCGCCGATCGCATCATGGTCATGTATGCCGGGCGGATCGTCGAAGCCGGCCCCGTCAACGATGTCCTGATCGATCCGGCCCATCCCTACACCATTGGCCTGATGCGAGCGATCCCGGCGGCCGTTCCGCGGGGTGAGCCTCTGCGCCCCATACCGGGCATGGCCCCGTCGCCCCTCGCGCGGCCATCCGGCTGTTCCTTCCGTGACCGCTGCGACCGCGCCACGGACCTCTGCACCGCCGAGCCCCGACTGGAGGTCGTCGACGGCCGTGAATGGCGTTGCTTTCATTCAAACCAAGGGAGGGCCGCATGCTGGGCACCCCGCTGATCGAAGCAGAAGGCGTCAGCCGGCGCTTTTCCCGCAAGCTCGACTATGCCGAAAAGATCGCCCGCGCCTTGGGCGCCAATATCTCTGAAAAAACCGTCCATGCGGTCGATCAGGTCGACCTTGCCGTCAAAAGCGGCGAGGTGGTCGGACTGGTCGGCGAATCCGGCTGTGGGAAATCGACACTCGGTCGGGTAATGGCCGGCATCATGCCCGCAAGTGACGGTGAAGTACGCTGGAAGGGCAAAGCCCTCGGCACGCTGACGGGGTCCGACAAGCGAAAAGCACGGCTTGCCGCCCAGATGATCTTCCAGGATCCGATGTCGACCCTCAATCCGCGCAAGCGGGTGATCGACATCATCGGCGAAGCTCCGCTGGTGCACGGCCTCGTATCACGCGCAGGGCTTCGCGACTATGTCATCGAACTGGCCCAGCGCGTCGGGCTCGATCCCTCCTATCTGGACCGATATCCGCATCAGTTTTCCGGTGGCCAGCGCCAGCGCATCGGCATTGCACGCGCACTTGCTGTCAAGCCCGAACTGCTCATCTGCGACGAATCCGTCGCCGCACTCGATGTCTCCATACAGGCGCAAATCCTCAATCTGTTCATGGACTTGAGAAAAGAGTTCGGCCTGACTTACCTTTTCATCAGCCACGATCTGAGCGTCGTAAAACACATCTGCGATCGGGTCGTTGTGATGTATCTGGGCCGCGTCGTCGAAACTGGGACGCCAGATGAACTCTTCGCCAATCCGCAGCACCCTTACACTCAGGCGCTGATCCGCGAATTGCCGAGCATCACCGACCGGCGCCGCGATTTCACCCCGGTCAAGGGTGAAATCCCTCCCCGCTCAACCCGCCAACCGGCTGCCATTTTCACCCGCGTTGTCCGTATGCCTTTGCCCGTTGTGAAGAGGAAAGACCCCTGTTGCAACAGACCGGCCCCGGGCAGGCCCGGGCCTGCCACCTGTCTGAAGCAGCCACCTGAAACCGAAGCGAAATCCGGCATAGAGAACCGGCCCTTCAGCACCGTCCATGAAACAAGAGAGGAACTAGAACAATGTATTACAAGAGATTTTTCGCAGCGCTGATCGCATCGACAGTCCTGGCCTCACCCTTTGCCGAAGCCGCAAATCTGACGATCGGCAGCTCCACGGAACCTTCATCCATCGATCCGCAGTTCTCGCGCACCGGCAACAACCAGAATGTCGCCATGCAAATCTTCGATCGGTTGCTGGAAACCGATACGACCATCGGCATTCACCCGGCACTGGCAACATCCTGGACCAATACTGATCCCTTGACCTGGCAGGTGAAGCTGCGCGAAGGCGTCCAATTTCATGACGGCTCGCCGCTCACCGCCGAAGACGTCATCTTCTCCCTCACGCGCGCCAAGGACATTCCCAACAGCCCGGCGCCCTTCTCGGGGAACGTCGCCGCCATCGACAGCATGAAGGCGCTTGACGATCTGACCATCGAATTCAAGACCAAGAAGCCGGCGCCTGACTTCATCGAACAGGTTGGCTTTGTCTATATCGTCAGCAAGAAGGCCGCAGAAACCGCGACGATCGAGGACTTCAACAGCGGCAAGGCTGCCATCGGCACCGGCGCTTATAAATTCCAGTCGTGGACCCCTGGCGACAACGTGACACTCACCCGCAATCCGGATTTCTGGGGCGAGAAACAGGATTTCGACACTGTCACGATCAAATTCATTTCGAACGATGCATCGCGTGTCGCCGCACTCCGTTCCGGCGATGTCGATCTGATTGATGCGGTTCCGCCGAGCGACGTGAAGACGCTGTCTTCGGTGGACGGTCTTTCGGTCTTCTCCATCCCTTCGGCTCGATTGATCTATCTGGCTTTGGACAGCGCCCGCGACCAGAGCCCCTTCCTGACCGACAAGGATGGGCAACCGCTCTCCAAGAACCCGTTGAAGGACAAGAATGTCCGCCTTGCTTTGTCGGAACTTGTAAACCGCCAGCTGATCGTTGACCGCATTCTCGACGGTTCGGGCGAGCCAGCAGGCCAGTTGGTGCCGCAAGGCGTCGCCGGCAATGACCCAACGATCGCAGCGCCGAGCTATGCACCCGAAGAGGCCAAGAAGCGGCTGGCGGACGCAGGTTACCCGGATGGCTTTGGCATCACCCTCCACACCTCGAATGATCGTTTCCCCGGCGATGCGGAAACCGCACAGGCCCTCGGCCAGATGTTTGCGCGAGGCGGCCTCAAGGTAAACGGTGTCGTGGCACAGCCCTACAATGTCTACACCAAAGCGGCTTCCGCCCAGGAATTCAGTGCCTTCATCTTCTCGATCGGCAATTCCACGCCGACCTCGGCTACAGGCCTGCGCAACCTGCTCATGACCAACAACAAGGAGGCAGGCACCGGCTCCTTCAATCGCGTCCGCTACAGCGAGCCTGCCTTCGACCAGATGATGCAGGAGGCCATGAGCGAGTTTGACACCGCAAAGCGCATTGAGCGTCTGCAGCAGGCGACGAGCCATGTCTTCCAGGACATGCCGGTCATTCCGTTGTTCTGGCAGAAGGTGCACTGGGCCGGCAAGGCAACACTCTCCTACGAAGCCAACATGACCGAAGACACGAGCGCGACGCTGACGAAGCTCGCCAAGTGATTTTTCAACGGACGCCGCGCTGCGGCGTCCGCCTTCTGAGCGCGACCAAGGAATAGAGATGAACATGCTGGCGTCTTCCCGCCTGGAGGCGATTGCCGACGACGTGATCGTGGAACGTGATGTAATGGTTGCGATGCGCGACGGGGTGCGGCTTGCAACCGACATCTACCGTCCGGCGGGGGCTGGGCGACCGCTTGCCACCCCACTTCCAGCGATCATGGAACGCACGCCCTACGGCAAGACCGAGCGTTCGCGGTCGGAAATCGAAGTGGGCATGGATACGCCCATGAGCCGGCAGGAGGTCGCACTACATTTCGTACGTGCCGGTTATGTGGTGATCTACCAGGATTGCCGCGGCCGCTACGGCTCCGAGGGTGAGTTCTCGAAATATGTGTCGGAAGCCCATGATGGTTACGACACGGTAGAATGGCTGACTGCGCAAAGCTGGTCGGATGGCCGCTTCGCCACCATGGGCCTGTCTTATGCCGCCCATACCCAGGCAGCGCTTGCCTGCCTCAATCCGCCCGGTCTCACCTGCATGGTCATGGATTCCGGCGGGTTCTCCAACGCTTACCAATGCGGCATTCGACAAGGTGGCGCATTCGAGCTCAAACAGGCGACCTGGGCATTCAACAATGCCCGCGAGGCCGCCGACAGCGTGGCGCGTGCCGCCATCGAAGCCGAAGACATCCGCGCCTGGTTCCAGGCCATGCCGTGGAGCGAGGGCATATCGCCCATTCGCGAAGCCCCGGAATACGAAGCCTATCTGCTGGAACAATGGCGCAGTGATCGCTTCGATGACAGCTGGCGGCGCGTCGGGCTCTACATGGAAGGTTATTACGACACCTTCCCCGAAATCCCCGTCGTCCTGATGTCGAGCTGGTACGATGCCTATGTGAAATCGACACTCGACAACTATGCCGGCCTTTCCGGCAATCCCCGCCGTCCGCTCTCGCTGATCATGGGCCCCTGGCTACATGGCAATCGCAACAGCACCTTTGCCGGTGACATCTCGTTTGGGCCGGAAGCACCGATCGGTGGTCGGGTGGCCAAAAGCTGGCTCGATTACCGCCTCGACTGGTTCGATCGCTGGATGAAAGCCAAATCTCCGCAGGCAGCCAGACAGGCCGAGGTCCACTATTTCCTGATGGGCAGCGGCAAGGGATGCAAGACGGCAGACGGCCGCCTCGATCATGGCGGGCGCTGGTGCACATCATCGACCTGGCCGCCGCTGGAGACCACATACCAGGCGTTTCATCTGCATGAGGGAGGCGGCCTGCAGCCGAATGCAGCGCCGCGATCGCCTGTCGCATTCTCCTATGACTTCGATCCGAATGATCCGGTGCCGACCATAGGCGGCTCACTGACCAGCGGTCAGCCGATTTTCGAAGGCGGCGGCTTTGACCAGCGCGAAGCGGACCGCTTCTTCGGCTGCCGCAGAAGCGGTCTGCCGCTTTCGGCCCGCCCCGACGTTCTTACCTTCGAGACCGAACCTCTGGCGGATGACCTCGCGGTCGTTGGTCCCGTCACCATACACCTGCATGTCACGTCGAGCGCACCAGACACGGATTTCACCGCCAAGCTGATCGACGTCTATCCGGCAAGCCATGACTATCCGCTCGGTTTCGCCCTCAACATTACGGATGGCATTTTCCGGTGCCGTTACCGGCATTCGTTTGAAGCTCCCTCGCCCATCGCCCCGGGAGAGGTTTTCGAAATCACCATCGAGCCCTTCGCAACGGCCAATCTGTTTAAGAAGGGCCATCGGATCCGGCTGGACATTTCCTCTTCAAACTTCCCGAAATATGACGTTAACCCCAATACCTGTGCGCCAGAGGGAACCGGCCGCCTGAAGCAGATCGCCCGCAACACCGTGTTCAGTGACATCCTGCGCCCGTCACGCCTGGTGCTTCCGGTTGTGCCCAGGGACGGCGTCACGTTCCTCAATGTCGAAACGCGCCCCGAGGAGGCAGCCACATCCCGATGAGCATCACCATCGCCATCACAGGCCAGGCCCTCATCCATCGCGCACTGGATTTCGACTGCGACGGCGCGGCTGACCTTCTCGCCTTCCTCAAGGCCGATGCCGTGATCGGCAACTTCGAGGGGGTCGTGCAGGCAGAGGGTGCCTGGCCAACCAAGACGAAGACGGTTCATGCGGTGAAGCCCGATGCCATCGCCTCGCTCGCAAGGCTCGGCTACACCGCCATGGCCCATGCCAACAACCATGCCTTCGACCTCGGACCATCGGGAATTGCTGCGACGCATGGGGCTTTGAACCAGCACCGCATCCTGCTCGCAGGCAGCGGACAGAATCTCGATGAAGCAGCACGTCCTGTGGAATGGCCTGTCGGTAATAAGGCTATCGCCCTGTTTTCAGTCGATCTGGGACCGCAGGCGGACATCGTCTATGCAAGTGGCGACCGGGCCGGGATCGCACCGCTTCGCATCAAGCGCAACATTCTCCTGCCTGCAAGCGACTACGCGAAAATCTCCTCGATCCACCAGGCACTCGGCGACGAAGCGCGCCTTCAGGCGCGCCGCCGGGTGGGCTATAGCTCCGCTGCAGATCAGGCGCTGGAGGCCTTTGGCTCCCATTTCAAAGTCGGCGAGCGTGTGGAATCCGAATGGTCTGCCGATCAAGGCGACCTGACCCGCCTCACCACACAACTGGGGCTTGCCAAGAGCCAAGGCAAGATCGTGCTGCTTGCCCTCCACAATCACCACTGGGATGCCGACTGGAGCCGCACGCCCGCCTGGCTGGACCACCTGAGTGAGGATCTGATCGATGCCGGAGCCGATGTCATCATCGGCACCGGTGCGCCCGTCTTGCAGCCAATGCGGCTATACAAGGGACGCGCAATTGCTCCCGGTCTCGGCAATTTCATCTTCCATACGGCAAGAGGTGAAACCTATGACGAGATGGCGGTCGATGTCTGGCGAAGTGTAGCGGTCCGTCTGACGCTCGACGAAAGCGGCAGATGCTCAGCCGTGGAAATCATGCCGATCAGGGCCTCGCGGCTAGAAGCGAAGACACATGCTCCAGTGCCCCTTGTTGGACAGGAAGCCCATGAAATGCGTGAGCGGTTCTTGCCCAAAGGCTGACACCGTTCACACGCAGGTCGACATCGCCTCATCGGATCTAGGCGCGTTCCCTGCAAGGAAGCACTCGCGACGGAACCAAGCAACTCCCGCTGTTGAGGCACATGTGACAGTGGAAATGTCCGTTCGGTCAACAGAGCCTAACCCTCTGCAGGACTGCTAGAAGACGGCGTGGTCACCCCGGTCAGGAAGCACGCCACCAGCCAGCACCGAGCGATAGAAATCGAACAAGGTTTCGGTGCCTGTCGATGGTGTGGCATCCGCGTCGTATCGGCCTGTGTGCGGATTGAGGACAAGCATGGATTCGGTCGCATAATATCGGCCGATCCGGGCCAGCTCCGCCCTTTCACGCAGCGACGGCGAAAGGCGACCAAGAGCTCCAAGGCCAGCGATAACGACATCGAGCAGAGCGATCGGAACGGATCTGAATTTCGGCGAGCGCCCCAGGAGCGCAAAAATTGCTTCGCCCTGCTGACGTGGTGCAATCGCCTCACCGGGGCCGCCGATCGGCAGGATCTGGTTCCAGCATGCCTCCTCCTCCAGACAACGGACCAGATAGTCGCCCAAATCGCCATCGCTGATCGGCTTGCAGGATGTCAGTGTCCCATCCCCGAAAATCAGGAAAGGCGCACCCTTGCGGACACGCTCGATCTGGCCGGACAAGGATTTGAAGAAGGCGGTCGGTCGCACGATCGAATAGCGCAGGCCGGATGCCTCCAGCGCCCCCTCAAAGGCCAGCTTTGCCTGTTGAAAGGCAAGCAGTGGCTTCTGCACGCAGATGGCGGACAGGAGGACGAAGTGACCAACACCTGAACGCTGCGCGGCCTCCAGCACGTTCAGATGCGCCCGGTGATCCACAGCCCAGGCGTCCTTCGGCGAGCCTGTGCGCGAAGCCATGCACGAAACCACGGCGTCGAAGCGTTCGCCCGAAAACCCGTCGCCCAATATCGATGTCGGGTCGCCAATATTCACGGTCCTCACCGTTGCACCTTCAACGATACGAAGGGCCTTGGCTTGCGAGGAATCTCCGGCGACACCCCCGGCTGGCCTGACGAGACAGACCACCTCATGCCCTCGCCGTATGAGCGCAGTAGCCGTCGCCCGACCGATCGTCCCGGTAGCGCCAAGCAGACACACGCGCTTCGGCCCATACGCGCCAGAACCAGCCGGTAACGCCGAACTACGATTGCCGATCACAATGCCTCCCATCGCTCCAGGGTCATACTATGCATCGTTTCAGGCGGCAGGATAGAGTTGCTCGCACGGCCCACGCAAAACTCTCAAGAGTCAGTCTCCCCGACCAAAGGCCTTGACAAAGATCGGGTGGGCATATTTTAATCATGCACACCATATGGGCATTGAGCCCAAGAATTCTCACATCGACGACATCCGTCAACGGGCAATATCGCCCCACAACGCCCCGATCGCCGGGACCCGCGTTGTGGGTTTTTTTGCGTTTGGAAAGCACATGCTGGACCCAGTGAAGATCGGCATTCTCATTCGACGACCGGGCCTTACGGGGCCATGGGCCGCGATGCTTTCGACGGCGTGGAATTCGCCTTCCATGAATACAGACATGCCGGCGGTACGCGCGTCCAGCCGGTCTTCTTCGATCCCCACGCCGATCTCGCCGCCTATCTGGAAGGCGCCCGCAGCCTGATCCGCGACAGCGGATGCCGACACATCATCGGTACGATTACCTCCGCCGCGCGCAAGGAAGTGCTGCCACTTGTCGAGAAACACGACGGCCTCTTGTGGTACATGTGCCCCTATGAAGGCTTCGAGGCCAACGAGAACGTCATCTATATCGGCGGCTGCCCGAACCAGCACCTCATCCCGCTCTTCGACTATCTGCTGCCCCGCCATGGCACGCGGCCCTATCTCGTCGGCGCAAACTATGTGTGGGGCTGGGAAATGAACCGGTTGGCGCGCGAACTTGTCGCCAATGCCGGCGGCACGGTGCTCGGCGAACGCTACCTGCCGCTCGAGGAAACGGCCGTCGAGCGCATCATTGCCGACATCGCGGAAAAGCGCCCGAGCTTCATCCTGAACAATCTCATTGGCCCGTCGAGCTATGCCTTCCTGGAGGCCATGCACGAACTCGGCAAACGCGACCCGGCCTTTCTGCCTGAGAATTGCCCCGTGGCGAGCTGTGACCTGCAGGAAAGCGAACTGGATGAAGTCGCAGCGGGTGCTGCGACCGGCCAGCTTTGCGCCGCCTCCTATTTCGATACGCTCGACAGCGCCGAAAACCGCGACTTCAAGGCACGCCTTCGCGCCTTCAAACCCGAGACGCGACGCGTCTCCAGCATCTTCGCCAGCGCCTATACGGCGGTCACCATGTGCATCGAGGGCATCGAGGCATCGGCCGCCAGCGACCCGGCGACCGTGCGTCGACAGGTCCACGGCCGAACCTGGCCGGGCCTCTTCGGCGCAATGACCGTCGATCCGGCAACCAATCATGCAGCCCTCCCCTTCCTGCTCGGCCGCATCAATGCCGAGCGCGGGTTTGACGTGATTGCCTCGCGACCGCCCTTGGCCGCCGATCCTTACCTGACCGGCGGCAGCACGCGTCGTGAACCTCTGTTGATGGTGGTGTCATGATCGCCAAGACGCCGAACTTCACAGGCTGGCGCGTCGTGATCCTCGCTGAGGACGACACGAACACCGAGAGGCTGCGCCGCCAACTGGCGCTCCTCGGGATCTCCTCCTCTCTCCAGTGGCTGCCTCTGGCGGAGGAGCATTTGCCCGATCTCGTGATCGTCGACGCGGATCGCGGTTGGGACGAGCTACTGCCTTGGGCACGGCGCAAACCCGCGCGTCCGGTTGCGGCCCTCCTGGGCTCTGAAGCCCCAGGACGGATTGCCTGGGCAATCGACTGCGGAGCGACTTCCTTCATTCCAAAGCCCGTTTCGGCCTCGACCATTTACCCGGCTCTGGTGCTTGCCGTCAGCGCTTACGAGCAGCGCCTCGAGGATGAGGCGCGGATCGCCCGGCTTGAAGAGCGCCTGAAGCTGCGCCCCATTGTCTTTGCCGCGGTCAATCGCCTCAAAGCCGAACGGCAGATCGACGACGAACAGGCCTATGTCCTGCTCAGAACCTGCGCGATGCGACGCCGCATTCCCCTTGAACAACTGGCAGCGCTCCTCGTCGGCGGGCTCGAAACACTGTGCGAGGCAGGCTGATGCGGATCTTCAAGGAAATCGGTCGCCAGCCCGCGGCCCTGTTCGGCCTGATCGTCATCGCCCTCGTCATCTTGGCGGCGCTCGGCGCCCCGCTCTTTGCCCCATTCGACCCCAATGAGCAGATGTTTGACGGCCTGACCCTTGAAGGCGCACCCATGCCGCCTGGCGGTCCGTTCGTGCTCGGGACCGATACGCTCGGTCGCGATCTCCTCTCCCGCATGCTTTTCGGCGCGCGGACATCGCTGATCATCGGCCTCGTTGCCAATGGCGTCGCAGTCTCGATCGGACTTCTCGTGGGCATCATGGCCGGCTATCTCCGCGGCTGGGCCGGCAATCTCATCATGCGCTTCACCGATCTGATGATGGCCTTCCCGGCGCTGCTGCTCGCCATCGTCATCTGGCGCCATCCTGAAACCGAGCCTGTGGATCGTCGCGCTGGTCATTGCGCTCGTCAATTGGGTTCAGGTCGCGCGCATCGTCTATACCGAGACCCGCGGGCTGGTGGAGCGTGACTTCATTCTGGCCGAACGGTCGCTGGGCGCCGGCCACGCCCGCATTCTCTTCCTGCACATTCTGCCCCATCTGGTGCCAACGGCCATTGTCTGGGGAACGCTCGGGATCGCGACCACAGTGCTTCTCGAGGCAACGCTCTCCTTCCTCGGAATCGGCGTTCAGCCGCCTGACCCCTCCTGGGGCAACATCATCTTCGAGAGCCAGAGCTACTTCCAGGCTGCCCCCTGGCTGGTCTTCTTCCCAGGCGCTGTGATCCTGCTGACCGCCCTCGCCTTCAACCTGGTGGGTGACGCCCTGCGCGACATCCTCGATCCCACGCAGAGAGGAAGAGGCTGATGTTGGCTGTCTTGGGACAACGTCTGGTCCAATCCGTGCTGATCCTGTTCGGCGTGGCAGCGATAACCTTCGTGCTGCTTTACGCTCTCCCGGCAGACCCCGCGCGCATGCTCGCCGGGCGGAGCGCCACGGCCCAGACGGTCGAGAACATCCGGCGCGAACTCGGCCTCGACCAACCACTGCCCGTCCAGTTTGCCCAATATGTCAGCGGATTGGTCCAGGGAGATCTTGGCCGTTCCTATGCCCAGAAGACCGAGGTAGTGACACTCATTGCGGCCCGGTTGCCGGCAACGCTCACACTGATGGCCGCTGGCATATTCCTCGAGGTATTGCTTGGCGTGATCCTTGGCTCGATTGCAGCCCTCAATCGCGGCGGCCTTCTCGACCGTGCGGTCATGATGTCCGCCTTTGTCGGGGTGTCGGCCCCGCAATTCGTCGTCGCCCTGCTCCTCCTCTATGTCTTTGCCGCCACGCTCGGCTGGTTTCCGATGTCCGGCTATGGAACCGCCGCCCATGTGGTCCTGCCGGCCGTCACGCTCGGCATGCTCGGGGCCGGCTGGTATGCCCGCATGGTGCGCTCGGCGATGATCGACGTGCTGAACCAGGACTATATTCGCACCGCCCGCGCCAAGGGACTTTCCGGAGCCCGTGTGATCCTCCGCCATGTCCTGCCCAATGCCATCCTGCCGATCATCGCCATGATCGGCATCGATATCGGCCAGTTCATGGGCGGCGTGGTCGTGGTCGAGGCCGTCTATGGCTGGCCCGGCATCGGCCAGCTTGCCTGGCAGGCCATCCAGCAGGTGGACATACCGATCATCATGGGCGTCACGCTCACCTCCGCTCTCGCCATCATCACCGGCAATCTGATTGCCGACCTGATTGCGCCGGTCATCGACCCGCGTATCCGCTCACACTGAAGCCTAACGACAAAAGGGGAACGTTCAATGTTCAGAAGTATGCTTCTCAACTCAACCGCCGCCGCCCTTATGGCGCTAATGCCG
Source organism: Allorhizobium sp. (assembly GCA_965283865.1). GTDB lineage: Bacteria > Pseudomonadota > Alphaproteobacteria > Rhizobiales > Rhizobiaceae > Allorhizobium. Next base: position 844,302 of record CBDIQA010000001.1, on the reverse strand, counting down.
TTTTCGGCCAGCGCCCAGGATATGCCGGCCAAGGGTGGTGACATCGTCGTCACCTACAAGGACGACATCACGACGCTCGACCCGGCCATCGGCTATGACTGGGTCAACTGGTCGATGATCAAGAGCCTCTATTCACGCCTCATGGACTATGAGCCGGGTACCGCGAATCTCGTACCGTCGCTCGCCGAAAGCTTCGACGTCTCCGCCGATGGCCTGACCTACACATTCAAGCTCCGTCCGGGCGTCAAGTTCTCCAACGGCCGCGCCGTTATTGCCTCCGACGTCAAGTATTCGATCGAACGCGCCGTCAATCCGAAGACGCAAGGCCCGGGTGCCGGCTTCTTCGGCGCCATCAACGGCTTCGATGCCGTATCTGGCGGTACGTCCGAAACCCTGTCGGGCATCGAAACGCCTGATGACATGACGGTGGTCTTCAAGCTGTCGCGTCCGGACGCCACCTTCCTGCACGTGCTCGCGATCAACTTCGCCTCGGTCGTGCCGAAGGAAGCCGTGGAAGCGGCAGCCGGCGACTTCGGCAAGAAGCCGGTCGGATCCGGCACCTTCATCCTGAAGGACTGGACAATCGGCCAGCGGCTCGTCTTCGACCGCAATCCTGACTACTTCAACAAGGACCTGCCTTACATCGACAAGGTGACCGTCGAAGTCGGCCAGGAGCCGCTTGTCGCTCTTCTGCGTCTACAGCAGGGCGAGATCGACATTGCCGGCGACGGTATTCCGCCGGCCAAGTTCCTCGAAATCAAGAACTCGCCTGAAGGCGCGCAGATGATCGTCGACGGCGAACAGCTGCATACCGGCTATCTGACGCTCAACACCAAGATCAAGCCACTCGACGACGTCAAGGTCCGCCAGGCGATCAACATGGCCGTCAACAAGGAACGCATCACGCGCATCCTGAACGGTCGCGCGACACCGGCAAACCAGCCCCTGCCGCCGCTGATGCCGGGTTATGACAAGGCCTTCACCGGCTATGCCTTCGACGTTGAAAAGGCCAAGGCCCTGCTCGCTGAAGCCGGCTTCCCTGATGGCTTCGAAACCGTTCTCTACTCGACCAACACCGATCCGCAGCCCCGTATCGCGCAGGCAATCCAGCAAGATCTGGCAGCCATCGGCGTCAAGGCTGAAGTCCGTGCACTGGCGCAGGGCAATGTCATCGCTGCCGGCGGCACCGAAGGCGAAGCCCCGATGATCTGGTCCGGCGGCATGGCCTGGATCGCCGACTTCCCGGATCCGTCCAACTTCTACGGCCCGATCCTCGGCTGCGGCGGCGCGGTCCAGGGCGGCTGGAACTGGTCCTGGTATTGCAATGAAGCGCTCGACAAGCGGGCCATCGAAGCCGATTCCATGTCGGATCCGGCCAAGGTTGCAGAACGCCAGGCGGCTTGGGGCAAGATCTTCACCGACATCATGGCGGATGCACCCTGGGTGCCCGTGATCAACGAACGTCGTGTCGTCGCAAAGTCGATGCGCATGGGTGGCCCCGACAACATCTACATCGATCCGACCCGCGTCATCAATTACGACGCGATCTTCGTGAAGCAGTAAGGCAACGACCCTTGCTCCTCCCTCCTGACCGAGGGGGCAGCGCCTGAGGAAACACACGAGAACACTTGAGGCATCATCATGTGCGTCGCCTGCAATCACACCATTCACCGCGCCCAGCATAATTTCGGTTGGAACAAGGACTTCTCCCCTGCCCTCGTCGCCAAGCCGGGCGAAACGATCCTGTTCGAATGCCTGGATTCCTCAGGCGGACAACTCGGAGCCGATGCAACCCTCGACACACTTGCCAATCTCGATTTCGGCAAGATCAATCCGGTATCGGGACCCGTCTATGTGGAAGGCGCAGAGCCCGGCGACGCTTTGAAGGTCACGATCCGCAAGTTCCACCCCTCAGGCCATGGCTGGACCGCGAACATTCCGGGCTTCGGACTTCTCGCCGACCAGTTCAAGGATCCGGCCCTGCATGTCTGGTCCTACGACACCGCATCGATGGCACCGGCGGCCTATGGCCCCGGCGGCAAGGTGCCGCTGAAGCCCTTCACCGGCACGATCGGCGTGGCACCGGCAGAGGCCGGCCTGCATTCGGTCGTCCCTCCGCGTCGCGTCGGCGGCAACATGGACATCCGCGACCTGACATCGGGCGTGACCCTCTATCTTCCCATCGAAGTCCAGGGCGCACTTTTCTCAGTCGGCGACACCCATGCCGCGCAGGGTGATGGCGAAGTCTGCGGAACCGCGATCGAAAGCCAGATGAACGTCGAACTGACGCTCGATCTGGTCAAGGGCGCCAATCTGAAGTCACCGCGCTTCACGACCACCGAACCCGTGACCCGCCATCTCGACGGCGCCGGCTACGAAGTGACCACCGGCATCGGCCCCGACCTGATGACCGGTGCGCAGGAAGCGGTCATGCGGATGATCGATCTGCTCACAGCCGAACACAGCATGAACCCGGTCGACGCCTACATGCTCTGCTCGGTCTGCGGAGACCTCAGGATCAGCGAAATCGTCGACATGCCCAACTGGGTTGTCTCCTTCTACTTCCCGAGGATCGTTCTTTCGTGACCGAGCAAAGTCAGGACCAGGGTCCGGTCATCTCCGTCAAGGAACTCTCGGTCGATGCCCGGACACCAACCGGCCTGAAGCGCATCCTCGACCGGGTGTCCTTCGATCTGGCTGCCGGCGAGACGCTGTGCCTGGCGGGAGAGTCTGGCTCTGGCAAGTCGGTGACCTCGCTCGCCATCATGGGCCTCTTGCCCAAGGCGTCGCTGCGCGTCACCTCGGGCGAGATCCTTCTTGGCCGGTCGGAGTTGACCCGCAAGTCAGAGAGGATGATGCGCAGCATTCGCGGCGGCGATATCGCGATGATCTTCCAGGAGCCAATGACATCACTCAATCCGGTGATGACTGTCGGCGCCCAACTGATGGAAGCGATCCGGGAACACCGGAAAAATCTGACCGAAAGTCCTGAAAGCCTTGCCCGCCAGATGCTCGATGCCGTGCAGATGAGCGATCCGGCCCGTCGACTGACGCAGTATCCGCATGAACTCTCCGGCGGCATGCGCCAGCGCGTGATGATCGCCATGGCACTCTCATGCCGCCCGAAAGTGCTTATCGCCGACGAACCCACCACCGCGCTCGATGTGACCGTCCAGGCGCAGATCCTCAAACTGATGCGCGAACTGCGGCACGAGTTTCAGACCTCGATCCTGATGATCACCCACGACATGGGCGTGGTCGCGGAAATGGCCGACCGCGTGGCGATCATGAAGTCAGGCAGGATTGTCGAGCAAGGTACATCGATCGACATCTTCGAGCGCCCTTCCGATCCCTATACCCAACAATTGCTGGCGGCCGTCCCCCGCCTGGGCGCCCATGCCGGCACGGACGCACCACCGCGGCTAACGGCGGTCTCCCAGGTGGTCCCTGCCGTACCAGGCCCCATTCTGGACGTTGCTGACCTCAGCGTGACCTATGGCCGGAAAACCGGTTGGCTCCGGCGCGGGCCGCAACCGGAGCCGACGGTCAAAAATGTGAGCTTCAAGCTCAAAGCTGGAGAAACGCTAGGGCTCGTCGGCGAAAGCGGCTCCGGCAAGTCCACCACAGGCAAGGCCGTCCTCGGGCTCATCCCCTTTGAGGGAAGCGTCAGGATCGCAGGCCAGGAGGTCATGCCATCATCGAGCGCCATCATGCGCCCGCTCCGCCGCGCCGCCCAGATGATCTTCCAGGACCCCTATGCGTCGCTCGATCCCCGCATGAGCATTGGGGCGGCAATCGCCGAACCCCTGGTCATCCACGGTATCGGCGACAGCACCGAACACCGAGATCGCGTTGCGGAATTGCTCAAACGCGTCGGCATCACGCCGGATGCCGCCGAGCGCTATCCCCACGAATTTTCCGGGGGTCAGCGTCAACGCATCTGCATCGCCCGGGCGCTTGCCCTTGAGCCGAAGCTGATCGTGGCGGATGAAAGCGTCGCGGCACTCGATGTCTCCGTGCGCGCCCAGGTTCTCGACCTGATGCTGGAACCTGCAGGAACAGCATGGGACTTAGCTTATCTGTTCATCTCCCACGACATGGCCGTCGTCGAGACGCATGTCACACCATGTCGCCGTCATGCAGGGCGGCGCAGATCGTCGAAATCGGCACCCGCCGCGCGGTCTTCGAAAATCCGAGCGATGACTATACCCGGGCGCTGATGGCAGCAGTCCCCGTTCCCGATCCAAGGCAATATCGCGATCAAGCGCGACTCGTTGCCGGAGCGTCCTGAGCCGAGGGGGGCAACAACTGACACGAAGCAAGATCCGGATGGATGACCGCGCCATAAGATCTGTCGGAGTGCTGCCTCGCAGCCGCGCCTTACGGCTCCAACCCCGCGCAGCGCGCGGTATTGCGGATATGCGTTTCCATCTCGAGCTTCGCTCGTGCCCCGTCATTGGCCCTGAGCGCCGCAATGATCTTGCGGTGCTCGCCGATCGATTCCCGCATACGCTCCGGGTCGGTGATCGGGATCGGCTGACGTTGGGTTTCGGTGACCTGATCACGAACCGTCTGGTACAGCGCCTTCAGCATGGCATTAGAGCAGGCGGAAACGATGGTGCCGTGAAACTCGAGGTCGGCCTCAACATTGGCGAGCAGATCCTGGTTTGCCCAGCACTCTTCCATCGTCCGTGTCGCATTCTCCATCTTGTCGAGCTGCAACTGGGTCAGACGGCCTGCCGCCAGGCGTGCGATCTCGCCCTCCAGCAGGATGCGGGTTTGGAAAACATCGAAGACGGAATAGCTGTCGGAATAGCGCCAGGGCGCCATGTGACCGGCGGCACCCGAACTGGGCGCAGAAGGGCTTGCAACGAAGGTGCCCCGCCCTGCCTCGGTCTTTAACAGCCCTAGCGTTTCCAGCGTCAGCAGCGCTTCCCGCAGAGAGGCTCGGCTGATGCCGAACTTCTGGGAGAACTCCCGCTGGGAGGGGATCTTGTCGCCCGGCTTCAATTGTCCGGACTGGATCATACCCTGGATTTCGCGTGCCACGGACTGCGGAACGAGCGTCTTGTTGAACATGCAGTCCCTTCCCTGGCGGCGTGCTTCAACACGCAATCTATTTTTTTCGCCATCCTCTTGCCAAGCACAAAGCAGCGTGCTTGTTTGGCCTGACTGGTCTGACCAGTTAGACCAATGTAGATTGAGTCATGTTAAAAAAACAAGGGGAACTCTCATGACACGTTCAACCACATTTAAAGCATCCATCTTCGCGGGCCTGCTTGCCGCATTCGGCACCTCCGCCCATGCCGCAGACCTGACGGTCGGCGCCAATATCGGCAACGTACCCTGGGAATTCGAAGACGCCAGCGGCAAGGTCACGGGCTTCGAGGTCGATCTCGTCAACGAGATCGCCAAGCGCCTCGGCAAGACTGTTGAATTCGTCAACACGCCGTTCAACGGCCTCTTCCCGGCGGTCCAGTCGGGCCGCATCAACATGGCGATTTCGTCGATCACCATCACCGAGAAGCGCCTCGAATCCGTCTCCTTCGCGCAGCCCTATTATGACAGCGACCAGTCGCTGACCGTCAAGAGCGACAGCGGCATCGAGGGCCGCGTCGACATGGGCGAGAAGGTCGTCATCAACATGGGCGTGGGCGAAGGTTCGCAGGACACGAAGAAGGTCGGAACGAACTCGCAGAGATCGCCGGGGCCGGCAGCCAGATGATCGACCTCGTCGCCGGCCGCGTCGATGGCTACATTTCCGACATCCCGGCCCTTCTCTACTACGTCAAGGACAAGCCGGAGCTGAAGGTCGTGGAGCGTATTCCGACCGGCGAGAAGTACTCGATCATGTTCAACAAGGACGATCCGCTCGCAACGGAAGTCAACGCCGTGATCACCACGCTCAAGGGTGAAGGCTTCATTGCCCAGCTGCACGAGACCTGGTTCGGCGCGAAGGCCGAGGACACCACCTCGACCGTCACCGTGCTCGACATGCCCAAGGGCAAGTAACGCTCGAAACGCAACCGGCGGGACACTCTCGTTCCGCCGGCCTGCCACGGGAGCCGATGCGGCATGACACTCATCAATACCTTCTTCAACCTCGACGTTTTGGCCGACAGTCTGCCCGCCCTCCTCTGGGGTCTGGTGGTGACACTGCAGATCGGTGTGACCAGCATTCTGGTCGGGCTTGCCGGCGGGCCTGTTTCTTGCGGTTGCCCGCCTCTACGCGCCGGGTTTCTTCAAACTCCTGATCCGCGTCTATATCGACATCTTCCGCTCGATCCCCCTCCTGGTGCTGCTGATCGTCGTCTATTACGCCCTGCCCTTCGTCGGCATCCGGCTCTCGCCCTTCCTCTCGGCCGTCACCGCGCTGTCGCTGGTATCGGCAGCCTACACGGCGGAGATCTTTCGCGCCGGCATCGAGGCCATCCCGCATGGGCAGTTTGAGGCCTCCGCAGCCCTCGGGCTTTCCAATCGCCACACCATGGTCGACGTGATCCTGCCCCAGGCGATCCGCATCGTCATTCCGCCGCTCACCAACAACTGCATCAACGTCATGAAGGATACGGCGCTCGCCTCTGTCGTCGCCATGCCGGATCTCTTGAAGCAAGCGACCCAGGCTCAGGCACTCGCCGCCAATCCCACTCCTCATCGGCGCAGCGCTCATCTACATCGCGCTCCTCTGGCCGATGGTCGCGATAGTCTCGCGCCTCGAGAAACATTTCAGCCGGGGGAAACGCTGATGACCGGAACTGCGCCCCTCATCTCGATCCGTGGGCTGACCAAGGCCTATGGAACGTTCACCGTTCTGCACGACATCGACCTCGACATAGCAGAAGGTGAAGTGGTCTGCGTCATAGGCCCCTCTGGCTCGGGCAAGTCGACGCTGATCCGCTGCATCAATCATCTCGAGGCCTTTGCGCCGGAAAGCCGGATCACCGTCGATGGCATTCGCGTCGAGCCCGGCCCGGCGCTTGCCAAGGTCCGCGCCGAAGTCGGCATGGTCTTCCAGTCCTTCAACCTCTTTCCGCACATGACCGTCCTGAAGAACGTCATGCTCGCCCCGATGCGCGTACGCGGCACATCCGTGGCGGAAGCGGAGCGCAAGGCCCGAGACCTGCTGGCCCGCGTCGGCATCTCCGAGCAAGCCGAGAAGTTCCCAGGTCAGCTCTCCGGCGGCCAGCAACAGCGCGTGGCGATCGCCAGGGCGCTGGCCATGGAGCCGCGCGTCCTGCTTTTCGACGAGCCGACATCGGCGCTCGACCCGGAGATGGTAGGCGAGGTGCTCGACGTCATGCGCAAGCTGGCAGGCTCTGGAGTCACCATGATCGTCGTCACCCATGAAATGGGCTTTGCCCGCCAGGTCGCCGACCGTGTGATCTTCATGGATGGCGGAAGGCTGGTCGAAAGCGGAGCGCCGGCCGAAATCTTCGACGCCCCACAGCATGAACGGACGCGCGGCTTCCTGCGCGCAGTCCTCAATCACTGAACAAGAAAAAACACTGGAGGACACCCCCGCAATGCCAGCCCCTTCCGCCAAGCCGCTCGATCTCGACTATGTGCGCAGCCAGTTCCCGGGCCTCGCCCGCGGCTGGACCTTCTTCGACAATGCGGGAGGCTCCCAGATCCTCAAAAGTGCCGTCGAGCGGATCAACACCTTCCTGTTCGACAAGAATGTCCAGATTGGCGGCTCCTACGAGGTCTCCCAATCCGCCGCGGCCGCCCTCTTGGAGTCGCGAACCGCCGCCATGCATCTAGTCAATGCGAACCGACCAGAAGAGATCGTGTTCGGCAATTCGACAACGGCGCTCTTGCAGAACCTCGCCCGCGCCATGCACAGCCAGTTGTCCGCCGGCGACGAGATCATCATCACCATCTCGGATCACGAATCCAATATCGGCCCATGGGACCGTCTGCAGGAACGCGGCGTGATCTTGAAGATCTGGCCGCTGAACAAGGAGACGCTTTCCCTCGACCTCGCCGATCTGGCGCCCCTGATGAGCGAGCGTACGAAGCTCGTCTGTGTCACCCATTGCTCGAACATCCTCGGCTCGATTAACCCGATCCGCGAGATCGCCGATTTCGTCCATGCCCGCGGCGCCAAGATCTGCGTCGATGCGGTGGCCTATGCCCCCCACCGGGCGGTCGACGTGCAGGCCTTCGACGTCGACTACTATGTCTTCAGTCTCTACAAGACCTACGGTCCGCATTACGCGCTGATGTATGGCAAATACGACCTGCTGCTTGAACTCGACACGCTGTACCACTACTTCTACGGCCGCGACAAAGTGCCGGGCAAACTGGAGCCGGGCAATCCGAACTATGAGCTCGCGTACTCCACATGCGGCATCGTCGACTATCTCGTTTCACTCGGCGAACAGGCCGGCGAAACCGGAACGATCCGGCAGAAGATCGAAGCGGCCTATGGCGCGATCACCGCGCAGGAAGATGCGCTCACCGAACGCCTGCTCACCTATCTGCGGTCGCGCAATGACTGCATGATCGTCGGCCAGTCCGTGAACCGCGACAGCAAACGTGTGCCCACCATCGCCTTCCGCTTCGACGGACGCGAGGCGGCCGACCTCTGCAAGGCCATGGACGCCGAGAAGATCGCCATGCGCTTCGGTGATTTCCATTCTCGTCGGCTTGCCGAATATCTTGGACTGACCGACCATGGCGGCATGCTGCGCGTCTCGATGGTGCATTACAACACGATCGAGGAAGTCGACCGCTTCACCACCGCTCTCGACACCATCCTCGCCGGTGAGGCAGGCCTCGCCAAGGCGAGCTGAAACCAAACGAAAAGGGACTGACTGATGCGCTTCGATACGGTGATCCGCAACGGAACGGTGGTGACGGCAAGTGATACATTTGTGAGCGATGTCGGCATCAGGGACGGCCGGATCGTGGCGCTGGCAGCAGACCTGACGGAAGCCGATGAGGTCATCGACGCGACCGGCCTCTTCGTGCTGCCCGGCGGCATCGACAGCCATGTGCATCTCGACCAGCCCTCCGGTGACGGCATCGTCATGGCGGATGATTTCGACAGCGGCACGCGGTCCGCAGCAATCGGCGGCAACAGCACGGTCTTGGCCTTCTGCATGCAGGAAAAGGGTCAGTCCCTGCGTGAAGCGCTGAAGATCTACCACGCCAAGGCCGAAGGCAAATGCCATGTCGACGTTTCCTTCCACCTCGTGATCACGGATCCGACAGCGGAAGTGCTCGGCCAGGAACTGCCGGCCCTCGTGGAGGACGGCTACACCTCACTCAAGGTCTTCATGACCTATGAGGGACTTCGCCTGCGCGACGACGAGATCCTGGCCACGCTCGATACCGCTCGGCGCACTGGGTCGCTGGTCATGGTCCACTGCGAAAACGAAGACGCCATCCGCTACCTGATCGGCCGGCATGAGGAAGAGGGCAAGTTTGCGCCGAAATACCATGCCACCACCCGCCCCGTGGCCGCCGAGCGCGAGGCGACCCACCGGGCGCTGTCACTCGCCGAAATCGTCGATGTGCCGATCGTCATCGTCCATGTCTCCAACCGCGAGGCGATGGAGGAAATCCGCAGAGCTCGTCAGCGTGGCCAGAAGATCGCCGGCGAGACCTGCCCGCAATATCTGATGCTGACGGCAGATGATCTCGACCTCGAAGGCTTGGATGGCGCGAAATTCGTCTGCTCCCCGCCACCGCGCGACAAGGCAAGCCAGGACGCCTGCTGGGAAGGCATCGAGCAGGGTGTCTTTGACCTGTTCTCCTCCGACCACTGCCCATTCCGCTTCGACGATCCGGAAGGCAAGCTGAACGAGAAGGGCAAGCGGCATTTCCGCTGGATCCCGAACGGCATTCCGGGCGTCGCGACCCGCCTGCCGATCCTCTTTTCCGAAGGCGTGATGAAAGGCCGGATCCACATCAACCGCTTTGTCGCGGTCACATCGACCAACCATGCGAAGCTCTACGGCATGTACCCGCAAAAGGGCACGATCGCGATCGGTTCGGATGCCGACATCGCGCTCTGGGATCCGCAGGAGCGGGTGACGCTGACCAACGACATCCTCCAGCACGGTGCCGACTACACGCCCTATGAAGGCCTAGAAGTGAGGGGCTGGCCGGTACGTCTCTTCGTTCGCGGTCAGACGATCATGGAACGCGGCACTGTCGTAGAGGCCGGGCAAGGACAGTATCAGAGCCGCAAGCGCTCGAACCTGACTGCGGACACCAATTCGGGCGCATCAGTGAGGCCCTAGCTAGATACGCAGGCCGCGCTGCTCCAAAGCATCCCGCAGGGAGACCTCCTGCCGTCGTCCCGACCTAAACCACGGCTTCCGCTTCAATCTCGACTTCATACTCGCCGACAAGGGCACCGGCTTCGATCAAGGTGTTCGCCGGAAGCACCTCGGAGAAGAACCGGCCATAGGCACGCGAGACAGGCTCCCACTGTGATGCATCCTTGAGACAGATGCGGGTGCGGACGACATCTTCCATCTTTCCTCCAAGAGCGGAGATGGAAGCAGCGATCTTGTCGCCCCCCCCACCAGCCCTCCACATGGCTCAAAGGTTTTCCTTCAGCAGAATTTCAATGCGGATCTTTTCCTGTGCGGCGAGCGGCTCGCGGGCATCTGCGCGGGCGCGCATGATGCGAATTGCGCTACGGACCGCATGGCCGGGATCTTGTGCGATCACGGCATCGATGCGGTCGTCCCGAAGCGCCTGTTCAGTAAACGGCGTTCGCTCGTGCACCACCACGGCGATGCCCCCCAGCTCGACGTTTCCGGCAGCAGCTAGGATCGGCACGCGAGCCTCTGAGCTCAGCACATAGATACCAGAGACGTCACGATTGCCGGCCAGCACGCGGGCCATGACCTGCCGGCTCCGGACCTCGTCGGCGTGGGTTTCGATGGACGGCAGACAGGTCAGATGCGGAAAGGCACTGTTGATCACGTGGTCGAAACCAAGCCGGCGCTGGATGCTATCTAGCGACTGCATGGTCTCTGCGATCACCATGACCTTTCCAGGCTCAGGCCCCGCCAGCATGCCCATCAGCTTGCCCGCAGTTGCACCCGCCGCGAAGTTGTCGATGCCGACGAAATCAGCCTCGGGCAGCTTTTCCTGACCGGACAGGAATTGCACCACCTTGATGTTGCGCTCCAGAAGCCGCGCCATGGCGTCGCGAACCTGAGGCGATTCAGGCGCCATGACAGCCACGCCGTCTACCGTCTCCTTGTCGAGACTGGAAAGAAGCTTTGCCACACCATGCGCATCGTCGATGCCGATCTGGCGATACGCGATCTCGGTAAGGTCGCCCTTGAGCGCACCCGTCAGCTCTTCAACATGACGGAGCAGTTCCTTAAGGTAGAGATCGCCGCTCGCCGGCAGCAGGAAGAGGAAGCGGTAGACCTTGTTGCGGGCAAGGCTGACAGCAGCCGGATTTCGGATAAAGCCGATCCGCTCGATTGCGTCATTGACCAGCCGCGCGGCCTTCGGGCTCACATTCGGCCGGTCGTTCAAGACACGGTCGACGGTCGCAAGGCTAACGCCTGCAGCCTCGGCCAGATCTTTCGCTGTTGGACGCATGAAGCCTTCCTGTTGATTTCCGCCGTCCAGAGCTTTCCTTCAAAACGCCGCCAAACGCAAGAATTGATGTGCGCACCTCAAAAATTGCTTGCGTTGAGGTGCGCACATCAATTAGCTTCCATTTCGGTTCGGGGGAGATGCATTCACTGCAGCCCGTTCCGCTGGAGGAGGCCGGCCAGAGATCAGGTCCGGAGCCGGCATGTGGCCCGCAAGGGCGTTTCGCCATCCGTAGGAGACCGGACGGCGCTGGGAGGATGACATGATGAAATCGCTTTACATGAAAGGCCTGCTTGCTGCCGGAACGGTCGCCTGTACGATGAGTTTCGGCACGGTGATGGCGCATGCCGACGAAAAGGAACTGACGCTCTGCTGGGCCGCATGGGACCCGGCAAACGCTCTTGTCGAACTCAGCAAGGGCTTCGAGGCGTCGTCCGGCATCAAGATGAAATTCGAGTTCGTGCCATGGCCGAACTTCGCCGACCGCATGCTCAATGAACTCAACTCCGGCGGCAAGCTTTGCGACCTGATGATCGGCGACAGCCAGTGGATCGGCGGCGCCGCGGAGAACGGCTGGTATGTGAAGCTCAACGAGTTCTTCGACAAGGAAGGCATCACGATGGATGCCTTCGTGCCGGCAACGGTCACGGGCTATTCCGAATGGCCGAAGAACACCCCGAACTACTGGTCGCTGCCGGCCTTCGGTGACGTTGTCGGCTGGACCTATCGCAAGGACTGGTTCGAACGCCCGGAAATCCAGACGGCCTTCAAGGAAAAGTACGGTCGCGACCTGACGCCGCCCGCAACGTTCGACGAACTGAAGCAGGTCGCCGAATTCTTCCAGGGCCGCGAGATCGACGGCAAGACCGTCTACGGCGCCTCGATCTACACCGAGCGTGGCTCGGAAGGCATCACGATGGGCGTGATGGACGTGCTCTACAGCTATGGCTTCAAGTACGACAATCCGGAAAAGCCCTATGAAATGGAAGGCTTCGTCAATTCGGAAGGCGCCGTGAAGGGCCTCGAATTCTACAAGTCGCTCTACGACTGCTGCGTTGCGCCGGGCACGTCCAACACCTACATGGGCGAAGGCATCGACGCCTACAAGTCGGGTCAGGTCGCCATGCAGATGAACTTCGCCTTCACCTGGCCGGGGTTCGAGGCGGATCCGAATGTCGGCGGCGGAAAGACCGGCTATCTCGTCAACCCCGCAGGCCCCGGCGGCGAGAAGTTCGCCCAGCTCGGCGGCCAGGGCATTTCGGTCGTCGCCAACACCGACAACATGGATGGTGCACTGGCCTACATCAAATGGTTCGCCCAGAAGGATGTACAGGACAAGTGGTGGTCCATGGGCGGCTTCTCGTGCCTTAGCGCCGTGGTCGAAGACCCGAACTTCGCCAAGAGCCAGCCCTATGCACAGACCTTCCTCGACAGCATGGCAATCGTGAAGGACTTCTGGGCAGAGCCGTCCTATGCCTCGCTTCTCCAGGCATCGCAGAAACGGTTCCACGACTATGTCGTGGCTGGCAATGGCACGGCGAAGGAAGCGCTGGACGGGCTGATTGCCGACTGGACGGAAACCTTCGAGGACGAAGGCAAGCTCTGACAGAAGGAGAATTTGGCTCCCGGACCAGTTGCCCGGAGGCCGTTCCCTCAATCTCTCCCCCGGCAATGCCGGGGGAGACCTCCCAAAGCCAGCGTTGCCGCCGGCACCAACCTTTTAAACCACAGCCGGCACAACCCGAACTTTGCCTCGTTGTTTCAAGGGACAAGGCACAGTGCGCGGCGCCCTTTGGAAACGCCACACGGATCCGGACGATGACCGATACCCCCGCAGACCGCCTCGCCCGCGCCACCCCGAAACCGGTCGCAAAACGCATCCGGGGCTTGAGCGACCGGGCCATTGCCTGGATCTTCGTGGCACCCACGATTTTCCTGCTTCTTTCGGTCAACATATTCCCGCTGATCTGGACCATCCGTCTGTCCTTCACGAACTTCGCCGCGAACAAGCCGAATGCGGAAGTGAAATGGGTCGGTTTGCGCAACTACGAGCGCATCCTGACGGACGCCGACACCTGGGCCAACATGCAGACGACCGCCCATTTCCTCATCTGGACGATCTCCTTCCAGGTGCTGATCGGCTTCACCCTGGCATGGCTGATCAACCGCAAGTTCAAGGGCAATGACCTCGTGACGACACTGATCGTCATCCCGATGATGCTGTCGCCCGCCGTGGTCGGCAACTTCTGGACCTTCCTCTACCAGCCACAGATCGGCCTGGTGAACTATGCCGTCGAATTCCTGACCGGCATTCCTGCCGACAGTTTTTCGATGCTTGGCCCGGGCGGCTGGGCGCGCTGGGCGATCGTCATCGTCGACACCTGGATGTGGACGCCCTTCGTCATGCTGATCTGCCTGGCCGGTCTGCGCTCCATCCCCGACTACATCTATGAGGCAGCCGAAGTCGACCGGGCATCGAAGTGGCGGCAGTTCTGGACGATCACGCTGCCGATGGCACTGCCGTTCCTGATGCTCGCGGTCCTGTTTCGCGGCATCGAGAATTTCCGGATGTTCGACCTCGTGGTCCTTCTCACCGGCGGCGGGCCAGGGGACGAGACGCTGCTCGCCTCAATCGACCTGAAGCGCGAGGCCTTCGAAAAATGGCGGACCGGCTATTCCAGCGCCTATGCCATTGTCCTGTTCGTCACGGTATTCGGCCTCGCCTCTATCTACGTGAAGGCACTGAACAAGGTTAAGGAACGATGAGCGCCCATTCCGTCACCGAACCGTCGCCCGCCTCGAAGTGGATTGCCGGCATTCTGGTCGGACTTTACGCGGTAATCACGCTGATCCCGCTGCTTTGGATCATCTCGACGAGCTTCAAGTCCGGCCCGGATTCGATCAGCTATCCGCCGACGGTCGTCTTCCAGCCGACGCTCGAAGGTTATGTGAACCTCTTCACCACGCAGTCGCGCCCCTCGGCGGAGGACCTGGCCAAGCTGCCGGCACCCACCACCTGGTATGACAAGATCACCCGGGAAAGGGGCATGATCATTTCGGGTCCGTCGCGCTTCGGACAGCGGTTCCTGAATTCGGTCATCATCGGCTTCGGCTCGACATTCCTGTCGATCTTCTTGGGAACGCTGGCGGCCTATGCCTTCAGCCGCTTCAAGGTGCCGCTCAAGGATGACCTCCTGTTCTTCATCCTGTCGACCCGCATGATGCCGCCGATTGCCGTCGCAATCCCGATCTACCTGATGTTCCGTCAGCTCGGACTTTCGGACACGCATCTCGGCATGATCCTGCTTTATACGGCGGTCAACCTGTCGCTGTCGGTCTGGCTGCTCAAGGGCTTCATCGATGAAATCCCGCGCGAATATGAGGAAGCGGCACTGATCGACGGCTATACCCGCTTCCAGGCCTTCTACAAGGTCGTGCTGCCGCAGGCAGCAACTGGTATCGCCTCGACAGCCATCTTCTGCCTGATCTTCGCCTGGAACGAATATGCCTTCGCTGTTCTCTTGACGAGTGGCAATGCCCAGACGGCGCCGCCCTTCATCCCGACCATCCTGTCTGTCGGTGGCGGTATCGACTGGCCGGCGGTTGCGGCGGCAGCGACACTGTTCCTCATGCCCGTGGTCGTCTTCACCGTGCTGCTGCGCAAGCATCTGCTCCGTGGCATCACCTTCGGAGCCGTACGCAAATGATGAACTTCCTTGTCCGTCTCAGCCGGTTCCGCCGGTCCGAATGGGAAATGCTCGCCTCGGCGCTGATCGCGCTCGGCGTGGTCATGCTCATGCAGCCGGTTTCGCTGACGCTCTTTACCTTCTCCTTTCCGGTGACGCTGATCGGAACCGTCATGTTCATCGTCGTCAGTCATTTTCCGGAGTAAGCCATGGCCCAGATTCGCGTTGAAAACCTGCGCAAGGACTTCGGGGCCTTCAATGCGGTGAAGTCGTCCACCTTCACCGTCGAGGATGGCGAATTCTTCATGCTGCTCGGCCCGTCCGGTTGCGGCAAGACGACGACACTGCGGATGATGGCCGGCCTTGAACTGCCGACCAGTGGCGAGATTTATATCGGCGGCGAAGAAGTCGGCATGAAGCGCGCAAGCGAGCGCGACATCGCCTTCGTCTTTCAGATGTTTGCGCTGTATCCGCATATGAACGTGCGCAAGAACATCTCCTATCCCTTGGTCAGCCAGGGCATATCGCGCTCCGAAGTCGATCGCCGCGTAGCCGAAGTCGTCCGCATCCTGCAGATCGAATCCATCCTCGACAAACCGGTCGGTGGTCTCTCGGGCGGCGACCGCCAGCGCGTTGCACTCGGCCGTGCGATCGTGCGCCAGCCAAAGGCCTTCTTCATGGACGAGCCCCTCGGCGCGCTCGATGCGGAGTTCCGCGAGCATATGGCAGAAGAGCTGCGCGCCCTGCACGATCGCATGGGGGCGACAACCGTCTACGTCACCCACGACCAGCTGGAAGCCATGCAGATGGGCGACAAGATCGTCGTCATGAACCATGGCGTCATCGAGCAATTCGGCAAGCCTCAGCAGATCTATGACTGGCCGGCAACCAAGTTCGTGGCGAAGTTCATCGGCTCGCCGCCGATGTCCTTCCTCGACTTCGAAGGTGCGATCGACGAAGGGGGCAATACGGTGACGATTGGTGGATCCCGCATCGAGGTTCCCACATCCCGCGAAGGCCGCAAGGGGGCGCTCACGCTCGGCGTCAGGCCGGAACATGTCCGCCTCTCTGATACAGCCGCCCTTCGCGGACGGGTGGCCGCCGTCGAATATCTCGGCACCACCCAGATCGTCACGATCGAGACTGCCCATGGAGAGATCAAGGCACGAACGGCGTCGAGCGATGCCATCCGAACGGATGCTTCCGTCGGGCTTGAATTCGATCGCCGCTCACTCACCCTGTTTGATGCGAAAAGCGGGAGGGCACTGGTGTCCGAAGCGAATGAAGGAGTGCTGAGCCGTGGCTGAAGTCCTCCTTTCCAGCATCAGCAAGTCGTTTGGCGCAACCCGCGCGCTCGACGACGTGACGATGACCATACCGGACGGCTCCTTCGTGGTGCTCCTTGGCCCGACCGGAGCCGGCAAGACCACGCTGCTGCGCCTGGTGTCCGGCCTCGATACGCAGGACGGCGGCGACATCAGCATTGGCGGAGAGTCCATGACGGGGCTGACGCCCGCGCAACGCAATGTCGCGATGGTTTTT
>CBDIQA010000001.1:327500-817500 GCA_965283865.1 Allorhizobium sp. | reverse complement strand
ACGGCATCTACCGGGCCGCACTCTCCTATGGCATGAACCAGGACCTGACGGGCCAGGTCATTCGGCTTCTTGCCGCCAATGTCGACTTCCAGGCGCAGCTGAAGCCGTCCGACATGCTCGAAGCCGTTTTCTCGGTCACCGACGACCAGGGTATGGCGACGGACGAGTCCGAACTGCTTTATGTCCGCGCACGCTTCGGCGATACGGTCACCCAGTTCTATCGCTTCCAGGATCCGGCAGACGGCTCGATCGACTATTTCGACGAGAACGGCAAATCGATCCGGCAGTTCCTTCTGCGCAACCCCGTGCCGAATGGCCGCTTCACCTCAGGCTTTGGCATGCGCCGCCATCCGATCCTCGGCTATTCCCGCATGCATACCGGCGTCGACTGGGCAGCCCCCCGCGGCACGCCGATCATCGCCTCGGGCAATGGCGTGGTCGAGAAGGCCGGCTGGGCCTCCGGCTATGGCAATCAGACCCTCATCCGCCATGCCAATGGTTACGTCACCTCCTACAATCACCAGAGCGGCATCGCCAAGGGCATCGTCCCGGGCGCCAAGGTCAAGCAGGGCCAGGTCATCGGCTTCGTCGGCTCGACCGGCTCCTCCACCGGATCGCACCTGCATTACGAGCTGATCGTCAACGGCACCAAGGTCGATGCGATGAAGGTGCGCCTGCCCGGCGGCAAGGCACTCGAAGGCGAGGTGCTGGCGAGCTTCCAGCAGGAACGCCAGCGCATCGACACCCTGCTCGAAAGCGGCGGACGGCCAGCGCAAGTGGCAAGCCGCTGATAGAGCGCCTAGAGACAACGAGAACGAAAAAACGGCGGCCCTTGCGGACCGCCGTTTGTATTTGGGAATGACCGCTTTCAGGCTGCGGCACTTACCGAGGCCTTGGGCGAGATCAGCAGCCGGTCGCTGCCGGCCTCGATCGTCACATCGGATCCGTCGAGCACCTGATTTTGACGAGTTCGGCGAGCGGATCCTGCAGGTATTTCTGGATCACCCGCTTCAAGGGGCGCGCGCCATACACGGGATCATAGCCCTTGTCGGCGAGCCAGCTCCGCGCATCCGGTGCCAGATCAATGCGGATCTTGCGCTCCGAAAGCAGCGAGAGAAGCCGCTTCATCTGGATATCGACGATCGCACCCATTTCCGAGCGGCGCAGACGGTGGAACAGGATGATCTCGTCGACGCGGTTGAGGAATTCCGGCCGGAACGACGCCTTGACCACATCCATCACCTCGTCGCGCACCGCGTCCGACATCCTCATCCTCGCCGAGCTGCTGGTCGAGGAACTCGGCGCCGAGGTTCGAGGTCATGATGATGATCGTGTTCTTGAAAGTCGACGGTGCGACCCTGACCATCCGTCAGGCGACCGTCGTCGAGCACCTGCAGAAGCACGTTGAACACGTCGGGATGCGCCTTCTCGATCTCGTCGAACAGCACCACCTGATAGGGCTTGCGCCGCACTGCTTCCGTGAGCGCGCCACCTTCCTCGTAGCCGACATAGCCCGGAGGTGCACCGATCAGCCGGGAGACCGAGTGCTTCTCCATGAATTCCGACATATCGATGCCGAACCATCGCCGTCTCGTCGTCGAAGAGGAAGCGGGCGAGCGCCTTGGTGAGCTCGGTCTTGCCGACCCCGGTCGGACCGAGGAAGATGAACGAGCCGATCGGCCGGTTCGGATCCTGCAAGCCCCGCACGCGCACGGCGAACCGCCCGTCGACACGGCCTTGCACCGCATCCCCCTGGCCGACCACACGACTTCGCGAGATCGTCTTCCATCCTGCAGCAGCTTGTCGCGCTCGCCTTCCAGCATCTTGTCGACCGGGATCCCGGTCCAGCGGGAAACGACATGGGCAATACCGATCAGGTGTGACGACTTCCTGCGACCATGTTGGCAGCACCCGAAGCGTCCTGGGCTTCGGCTGCGACCAGTTCCTTTTCGAGCTTCGGGATCATGCCATAAGCGAGCTCGCCGGCCCGCTGGAATTCACCCTGGCGCTGCGCAATCGCAAGCTCGTTGCGGGCTTCATCCAGCTGCTTTTTGAGGTCAGCGGCAAGGCCCAGCTTCTGCTTTTCCGCCTGCCAGCGGGCTGTAGAGCGCATCCGCCTCTTCCTCAAGCGAGGTGAGTTCGGTTTCCAGACTGGTTCAGCCGGTCGCGCAGAGGCCGCATCGGTTTCCTTCTTCAGGGCTTCGCGCTCGATCTTCAGCTGGATAATGCGGCGATCGAGTTCGATCGAGTTCCTCAGGCTTGGAATCCACCTGCATCCTGCAGCCGCGATGCAGCCTCGTCCATCAGGTCGATGGCCTTGTCGGGCAGGAAGCGGTCGGTGATGTAGCGGTTCGACAGCGTCGCGGCCGCAACCAGAGCGGAATCGGAGATCCGGACACCTTGTGGTGCTGCTCGTATTTTTCCTTCAGACCGCGCAGGATCGAAATCGTGTCCTCGACCGTCGGCTCCTCAACCATGACCGGCTGGAAGCGCCGGGCGAGCGCCGCATCCTTCTCAACATGCTTGCGGTACTCGTCGAGCGTGGTTGCCCCGACGCAATGCAGCTCGCCGCGGGCAAGCGCCGGCTTCAACAGGTTCGATGCATCCATGGCGCCATCGGCCTTGCCGGCACCGACAAGCGTGTGCATCTCGTCGATGAACAGGATGATCTCGCCCGTTTTCGGCCTGCACTTCGTTGAGAACGGCCTTCAGCCGCTCCTC
Organism: Allorhizobium sp.; assembly: GCA_965283865.1. GTDB lineage: Bacteria > Pseudomonadota > Alphaproteobacteria > Rhizobiales > Rhizobiaceae > Allorhizobium. The sequence continues at coordinate 814,779 of CBDIQA010000001.1, read as the reverse complement.
GAACTCGCCGCGATACTTGGCACCGGCAATCAGGGCGCCCATGTCGAGCGCCATCAGCTTCTTGTCTTTCAGGCTTTCCGGCACGTCACCATTGATGATGCGCAGCGCAAGACCCTCGGCAATCGCCGTCTTGCCGACGCCGGGTTCACCGATCAGGACCGGATTGTTCTTGGTCCGACGCGACAGGACCTGGATCGTGCGGCGGATCTCGTCGTCACGACCGATGACCGGATCGAGCCGGCCCTCGCGCGCTTCGGCCGTCAGGTCGCGGGCATATTTCTTCAAGGCGTCGAAGCCCGCTTCGGCATTGGCGCCGTCAGCTGTCCGGCCCTTGCGGACCTCGTTGATCACCTGGTTCAGCGCATTGGCGGTTACGCCACCCTTCTTGAGGGAAGCCGATGTCGAGGCAGAGGATTCGATCGCAAGCGCCAGCAGCAGACGTTCGACGGTGACGAAACTGTCACCGGCCTTCTTGGCTGCGTCTTCGGCGGTGGAAAACACCTTGGCGAGCGGCTGGGCCAGATAGACCTGGCCATTGCCGCCGGACACCTTCGGCAACTTGGCAAGCGCTGCGTCATTGGCAATGCGCACGGCCTTGGCATCACCGCCAGCACGGCTGATCAGCGAGGAAGCCATGCCCTGCTCGTCATCGAGCAGAACCTTGAGCACATGTTCGGGTGTGAATTGCTGATGCCCCTCCGACAGGGCGTAAGTCTGCGCCGATTGCAGAAAACCGCGCACGCGTTCGGAATATTTCTCGATATTCATCGTCACTCTCCCTTGTCTCCGCCCTGCCCGCAATCGGCACAGATCGGATGGTGTGGATGAGGCCCCCGAAAGCGGCGGACCCCGGAGCGGAAACCGCTCCCTTGACCGAGATATGGGAGCGGTATTTTGCCCTTTAAAGAGGCAGATAAACGAAAAACTCCGGGTGGGAGCCCGGAGTTTTGCAATCGTCAAATGGAGCGGGAAAAGCTCATTCGGAAGTCACGTCGGCGAGAGCGGGCGCTTCGCCACCTTCGCCATTGTCACCACCTTCACCACCCTCGTCACCACCGGCGCTGCGGCGCGGCTGACGGCGCGGACGGTTGCCGGCATTGCGGCGGCGCGGCTGGCGTTCACCGCTGGCTTCCGCTGCACTTTCGGCAGCAGCGGCGACGGCTTCGGCCGGCATGTCTTCAAGCACAGGCTGCGGACCGGTACCGGCGATCTCAGGCTGCGGCTGCGCCTGGGGTTGCGGCTGAGGCTGACGCTCGCGGCGCTCGTTCTGCTGCGAGCGATTGTGCTGCTGCGGCTGCTGATGCTGCGGCGCCTGCTGGTTGCCGCGATCATTGCCCTGGCCGGAATTGTCGTCCGAGCCGTCGAAGTCTTCGCCGTCCCGTTCGTTGTAATCCTGGCGATCGTCGCCGCCATCGCGGTCGTCACGCTGGAAGCGCTCCTGCATCTGCGACTGAGCAGCCGCGATGATGCGGTTATAGTGCTCGGCGTGCTGCAGGTAGTTTTCCGCCATGACGCGGTCGCCGGCGCTCTGGGCGTCGCGAGCGAGCGTGGAATACTTCTCGGCGATATGCTGAGCGGTGCCGCGGATCTTCACATCTGGGCCGGAGCTGTCATAGGTCCGGGTAAGCGGGTTCTGGCCCTTGCGGTTGAAATTGTTGTTTCCACCGCCGCCGCCACCGCCGCCGCCATTGTTGTTACGCCCCCGACCACGCTTGTTTTGCTGTCCTGGCCTCATAGATGCTTCACCTGAATGTCTTTGTTGTGCTGATAAAGGGCAACGTCATTGGCTCTGGTTGAACCGGACCAAGTCTATGCGCGCCGCCGACAGACCGCGCTCTCGCCTTGCTCGCCGCTGGTGAAAGTCGAGTTTACTGAGTTACGCATCGGTCCAGTCGTGCTTCGCGGAGTTCGACAGCGAACTTTTTCGAAGCCGGCCTAGTCGCGAACGAGATCTTCGTTCTTTCCCCGCCGCCCGTTGCGTGCCCGCAAACTATTACGCTTCATCTGGAAAACCAAGCCTTTTTCTGGCTTTCCTGCAATTATCCTTAGCAGGCGCAGCAAAGGGCCTAATTAAGCCTCTTCGCAAACACCAGAGCACGGTCGTTGCCACCATAGTCGCGACGCTCTTCAAGAAGAGAAAAACCAGCCTCTTCAAAGATTTGCGTCACGTCATCCCGCTGGTCGAAACCGATTTCCAGGCCAACCAGCCCATGATCTTCGAGATGCTCCAGCGCCTCTTCCGCGATGGCGCGATAGGCCTCCAGCCCATCCGGGCCACCGTCAAGCGCAGCCATCGGATCGAATTTCGTCACCTCGGGCTCCAGCCCCACCACCACATCGCTCCGGATATAAGGCGGATTGGAGATGATGAGGTCGAAGCGCTCGGAGGTCCTTTCGAACCATGGGCCTGCTCTTGTCGTGAAACGCGACGAAAGCCCGTTGCGCTCGGCATTGGCCGCAGCCGTCTTCAACGCATCCTCTGAGATATCGATACCCATGGCCTCGGCCTCCGGGCATTCCTGAAGCAGGGCAAGAGCAATCGCTCCGGTGCCCGTGCCGAGATCAACGATCTTCGGCTTCAAACCTACAGCCACCATAGACCGGAGATGTGGCAGGATCACGTCGACAAGGATTTCAGTATCCGGTCTCGGCTCCAGCGTGCCCTCGGATAGCGCTAGATCGAGACCGTAGAAGTCACGCTGTCCGAGAATGCGATAGACCGGCTCCCGCGCGAGCCGCCGGACGATAGCCTCTTCCACACGTGCCGCGAGGTCTGCAGCAACAGTCCTGTCGCCATCCAGCAGAAGGGCCGTCGGGCTCAGGTCCAGAAGACCGCAGATCAGCACCCGTGCATCGGTTGCCGGGTCGGCAAGCCCGGCGGCCTCGAAGCGCCGCCGTGCCTCGGCCATCAACAACCTTGCGGATGGCGCCGCGCCACTCACTGATTTTCGCCGAGTTGCGCGAGCTGCCCGGCCTGATAGTCGGAAATCAGCGCATCCAGCATTTCGTCGAGATCGCCTTCGATCATCCGGTCGAGCTTGTAGAGCGTCAGGTTGATCCGGTGATCGGTCACGCGCCCCTGCGGGAAATTATAAGTGCGGATGCGTTCCGATCGGTCGCCCGAGCCGACCTGGCTCTTGCGGTTCGCCGACCGTTCGCTGTCCAGCTTCTGCCGCTCGATGTCGTAGAGCCTGGAACGCAGGACCTGCATCGCCTTGGCGCGGTTCTGGTGCTGCGACTTCTCAGAAGACGTCACGATCAGCCCCGTCGGCAAGTGCGTGATACGCACGGCCGAGTCCGTGGTGTTGACGTGCTGGCCCCCGGCACCCGACGCGCGCATCGTATCGATCCGGATGTCCTCGGGCTTGATCTCGATGTCGATGTCTTCGGCTTCCGGCAGAACGGCAACGGTTGCCGCAGACGTATGAATGCGCCCGCTCGCTTCCGTTTCCGGCACGCGCTGAACGCGGTGAACACCGGATTCGAACTTCAGCTTGGAGAACACGCCGCGACCGCTGATCGTCGCGATGATTTCCTTGTAACCGCCGGCTTCGCCTTCGCTGGCGGAGAGCACCTCCACCTTCCAGCCCTTGGTCGAGGCGAAGCGCTCGTACATGCGAAAGAGATCACCGGCAAAGAGGGCCGCCTCGGAGCCGCCGGTTCCCGCGCGGATTTCCAGGATGGCGCTCTTCTCGTCGGCGGCATCCTTCGGCAGAAGCAGGATCTGCATCTCGCCTTCAAGCGCTTCGATCCGGCTTTCGATCTCGGGCAATTCCATCTCGGCGAGATCGCGCATATCGCGGTCCGTCGCCTTGTCGGAAAGCATGGCGCGCAAACCGTCGGCCTCGTCGATCGCAGCCTGGTACTCGCGGATCTTCTTCACAACCGGCTCGAGCTCGGAATACTCGGAGGCGAGCTTCACATAGACATCGGCTGCCGGTCCCGCCGACATTCGCGCCTCGATCTCGCCGAAGCGGCGTTCGAGTTCGCGCATTTTCTCGACAGGAAGCTTCGCCACCCTTTACTCCAGGTCAGTCGCCAAAATCAGTCGTCAAAGTCAGACGGGGATATTGTGCTCTTCCGCATGGCGAACGAGCAGGTCGCGCACTGACACGCCCGGGGTGTCGTCGTCAAGCGCAGCCGTCAGAACCTCGGACAACCGGCCGATATCAAGCCCGAGCAGCATGGCCTTGACCGGACCGATCGCTGTCGGTGACATCGAGATCGAGCGGAAGCCGATCCCGAGAAGTGCCATCGCCGAAAGCGGCTTCGACGCCATCTCCCCGCACAGCGTTACCGGCGTCTTGTTTCGCTCTCCGGCACGCACGATGTCCCGGAGGATCCGGAGGAACGGCCGCCCGAGCACGTCGAAACGATCCGACACCCGCGCATTGCCACGGTCCACCGCCATCGCGAACTGGAACAGGTCGTTTGATCCGACCGAGACGAAATCCACCTCATCCATCAGCTCGTTGAGCTGCCAGAGCAGCGCCGGCACTTCGAGCATCGCGCCGAACTGCAGCTTCTTCGGCAACTGATGGCCGAACTTGGAGATATGCTGGATCTCCTTCTGCATCAGTTCGCGCACCTGCCGGATCTCCGAGACCTCGGTCACCATCGGCAGCATCATCTTGAGCTCGGCGCCGGAGGCAGCCTTGAGCAGCGCCCTCAACTGGGTGCGCAATAGACCGGGACGATCGAGCGACAGGCGGATCGCCCGCCAGCCGAGCGCCGGGTTCTCTTCTTCCTGAGAGCGGAAATAGGGAACGACCTTGTCGCCACCGATATCGAGCGTCCGGAAAGTCACCGGGCGACCAGCCGCCTGCTTCAGAACGTTGCGGTAGAAGCTCTCCTGCTCCTCGCCCTTCGGCATGGTCGAGGAGATCATGAACTGTAATTCGGTCCGGAACAGCCCGATGCCATCGGCACCTGAATCGGCAAGCTGCGGCAGGTCGACCAGCAGACCGGCATTCATCTGCAGCTTGATCCGATGACCGTCCTTGGTGACAGGCTCGACATCGCGCAGCGCGCGGAACTGTTCCTGCCGCTTGGCCCTGAGCTTGACCTTTTCCTCATAGGCTTTCTGCAGATCGGCAACCGGGCGCACATGCACCTTGCCGTCGTCACCGTCGATGATGACGGGATCGCCGTTTTCGGCAAGCGCCACCGCACCCGCCGCCTGACCGACGACCGCAATGCCCATGGCGCGCGCCACGATCACCACGTGGCTGGTCACGGCCCCTTCTTCGAGCACCAGACCGCGCAGGTTGGCGCGCGGATAATCAAGAAGCTCGGCCGCCCCCATGGCGCGCGCAAAGACGATCGCGTCGTTCGGGAAACCTTCGGCAGCACTATGCGGCGAAAAGCCGGTGAGCTGGCGCAGCAAGCGGTTCGCCAGATCGTCGAAGTCGTGCATCCGCTCGCGAAGATAAGGATCTGTCAGGCGCATCATCCGCGCCTTGGTGTCGCTCTGAACTTTCTCGACCGCCGCTTCCGCTGTCAGGCCGTTATGGATCGCCTCTTCCATGCGCCGCACCCAGCCCTGGTCATGGGCAAACATGCGGTAGGTTTCGAGCACATCGCGATGCTCGCCTTCCATGGAGACTTCACGCCGCGACAGCATGTCGTCGATCGAAATGCGCAGCGAGCCGAGCGCGTCAGCCAGCCGGCGGATTTCCGTCTCGCTGTCTTCGTTCAAGAGATTGGTGACGACAATGCGCGGCTCGTGCAGCACGACATAACCAAGGCCAATGCCTTCGGAATAGCTGTCCCCGTCGATCGAGACGGGTCGCGTCAGGTCGAGTTCGAGGCCGGGTCGGGTGATCTTTTTCAGTTCGCCGGTCGCGATCATCTCGGCGAGCACCATCGCGGTCGTTTCGAGCGCTTCCAGCTCGTCTTCGCGATAATTGCGCTGCGCCTTGTTCTGCACGACGAGAACGCCGAGGCTTCGCCCGGCGCGCAGGATCGGCACACCGAGGAACGAGTGGTAGATCTCTTCGCCGGTTTCCGGCAGGTAGCGGAAGGCCGGATGCGCCTGGGCATCCGAAAGATTGAGAGACTGGGCGGAGGCCGCGATCGTACCGACGAGACCCTGGCCCATCTTCAGCTGGGCCAGGTGAACCGCGTCCTTGTTCAGACCTTCGGTGGCATAGAGTTCCAGAACTCCGTCAGAACGGAGGACATAGGCGGAGCACACCTCTGCGACCATGTTGTTCGCGATCTGGCGAACGATCCGATCAAGTCGCTCCTGCGGCTCAAGCGGCTCCGCCATCAGTTCGCGCAGCCGCTTGAGGAGGACGCGGGGACCCGCAGAAAGGTCTCTCATCGCGTTTTTGCTCCACTTCCCATTGGTCAGCGGATTGTTACCCTTACCTTTTCAGGGGTCGGGTCACGCGTGTCCGCTCTCAGGAATCAATTCTTATCCAGACCGTAGCAGGAATGCAAAGTCCGAACCGCAAGCTCGGCATAGGGACCGTCGATCAGGATGGAGATCTTGATCTCCGAGGTCGTGATCGCTTTGATGTTGATGCCCTTCTCGGCCAGCGCGCGGAAAGCGGTCGCCGCAACACCCGCATGGCTGCGCATGCCGATGCCGATGACGGAAACCTTGACCAGGCCCTTCTCGCTCTGGACGACGTCGAAGCCGATCTTCTCCTTGTTGGAGCCGAGAACGGCCAGCGCCTTGTCCACGTCGCCAGAGGGCACCGTAAAGGTCATGTCGGTCTTCGAACCGTCTTCAGAGATGTTCTGGACGATCATGTCGACATTGATGTGGGATTCGGCGAGCGGTCCGAAGATCGCAGCCGACACACCCGGCCGGTCGGCCAGGCGGCGCAGCGAAATCTGGGCTTCATCCTTGGCATAGGCTATACCGGTGACGACTTCCTGTTCCACGATCTCTTCCTCATCGCAAATCAATGTACCGGGCGGGTTCATCAGATCGCCCATGCCCGGCGCATCGGGATCTTCAAAGCTGGAGCGCACGAAGGTGCGGACCTTGTGCACCATGGCGAGTTCGACGGAGCGGACCTGCAGCACCTTGGCGCCGAGCGAGGCCATCTCGAGCATTTCCTCGAACGCAATCTTCTTCAGGCGGCGTGCCTTCGGCTCGATGCGCGGGTCGGTGGTGTAGACACCGTCGACGTCGGTATAGATGTCGCAGCGATCGGCCTTCACGCCGGCAGCTATCGCCACGGCAGAGGTATCCGAGCCGCCACGGCCGAGCGTCGCGATGCGGTTGTCGGGGCCGATGCCCTGGAAACCGGCAACGACAGCCACCTGGCCTTCGCTCATGCGGCGAATGATTTCGGTGCCGTCGATCTCCTGGATGCGGGCGGCACCATGAGCGTTGTCGGTCTTGATCGGGATCTGCCAGCCCTGCCAGGAGCGCGCATTGATGTCCATCGACTGGAGCGCAATCGCCAGCAGGCCGGCAGTGACCTGTTCGCCCGAGGCGACGACGGCATCATATTCGCGCGCATCGTAGAAGGGCGAAGCGGCCCCGGCGACCTTGGGCATGTTTTGTACCCAGTCGACCAGCTCGTTGGTCTTGCCGGACATGGCCGACACGACGACGGCCACTTCGTGACCCGCATCCACTTCGCGTTTCACATGGCGCGCGACGTTATAGATGCGATCCAGATTGGCGACGGATGTCCCGCCGAATTTCATGACGATGCGAGCCATAGACTTGAACCATATGCCCTTGAATGACGCCGGGACCCCGGCACAGAAATACCGGCCTGGGCGGATAAGCCTCAGGTTGCCGGGCTTTTAGTCTATCTGGCCAAGGGGCGCAACGGCCACTTCGCCCTCAAACGGTACGCCATGGCGCGGATTTTTCCACGCCTCGGCCACCAGGGAACACTGCCTTAATTTGGATCGAATTCGAGCGCCAACCATGAGGCGACGCCCGGACTGGGAGGCCGGATCGTCTCGTTTTCGTCGAAGGATACCAGACAGGGTGTCATGAAAGCAGCTGACGCATTCCCCGAGACTGCCCTGGGCGACACGCTCCCGCCGCCCTCCTTCCTCAAGAGACATGCGAAGTCGATCGCGGCAATCGCGGCACTCATCGTCTTTGCCGCTGTCGGTTATGCCGTCTACCGGCTGACGGAGGAAGTCACCTATGCCGATGTCCTCCGCGCACTGGCATCAACGAATTCCTCCTCGATCGCGCTCGCCGTCCTTTTCACAGGCCTGAGCTTCGTCACCCTCTGTTTCTACGACCTGAACGCGCTTGCCCATATCGGTCGCAAGCGCCCATGGCCGGAGGTGGCGCTCACCGCCTTCAGCGCCTATGCCGTCGGCAATGTCGCAGGCTTCGGCGCCTTGTCGGGCGGGGCGATCCGCTACCGTGCCTATGCCCGCGCCGGCCTCTCGCCTGACGAAATCGGCCGCATCATCGCCTTCGTGACCGTATCCTTCTCGGTCGGCCTCGCGCTCCTGACCACGGGCAGCCTGATCCCGATGGCCGGTGAAATTGCGCCACTGCTCGGGATCTCCTCCGCAACGCTTGCGACCGTGAGCACCATCATCCTGCTCTCGATCCTGCTGCTTCTCGGCATTGCCAGCCGAAACGGACTGACGATTGCCGGCCGCACACTCCGCCTTCCCGATACCGGCACGCTCTCGCGGCAATTCCTGGTGACCGTGCTCGATGTCGCCTTCTCGGCATCTGTCCTCTACGCCCTGTTACCAGCAGAAGCGCAGATTTCCTGGCCCGCCTTCTTCGCGGTTTATGCCGTGGCCATCGGCATCGGCATCGTCAGCCACGTGCCCGCCGGCCTTGGCGTCTTCGAGGCCGTGATGCTCGCTGCCCTCGGCTCACAGGTTCCGAACGACGCGCTGCTTGCCTCGCTCGTCGCCTACCGCGCGATCTATTATGTCCTGCCGTTGGTCATCGCGATCCTCGTGGTCACGGCAAGCGAACTGCGCCACCTGTCGTCGAGCCCGCTTGCAACAGGCGTCGCCAGAACTGCCGGACGCCTCGCGCCGACGCTGCTGGCCGCACTCGCTTTCGTCCTCGGCACCATACTGGTCCTGTCCAGTGTCACCCCGACCCCAAGCGACAATCTCGATCTGCTCGCCGGGTTCCTGCCGCTCCCCGTGGTCGAAGGCGCCCATTTCCTCGCCAGCATCCTCGGCCTGATGCTCGTCATCGTCTCCCGCGGCCTTGCCCAGCGCCTGGACGGTGCCTGGTGGGGAGCACTCTTCATCGCAGCGCTTGCCCTCGTTCTGTCGCTCGCCAAGGCGGTCGCCGTCTACGAAGCGGCCTTGCTCGCCATCCTCGTCATCGGCCTCCTCCCCAGCCGCCGCCTCTTTCACCGCAAGGCATCTCTCGGCCGGACCCTCACCTCCTCCTGGCTACTCGCCGTTGCAGTCCTGATCGGCGGCGCGGCCATCGTCCTCCTCTTCGTCTACCGCGACGTCGAATACAGCCATGCGCTCTGGTGGCAGTTCGCCTTTGATGCCGAGGCGCCGCGCTCGCTTCGCGCCATGCTCGGCCTCACCGTCGTCGCCATGGGTGTCTGCCTCTTCAGCCTCATGCGCCCGGCAGCCCCGGCGATCCGTCCGGCAAGCGAGGAGGAACTGGCCAAGGCCGTCGCCATTCTCGACCGCCACGATGTGGCCGACGCCAATCTCGTGCGCACCGGCGACAAGTCGGTGATGATCTCACCCGATGGCGAAGCCTTCCTGATGTATGGCCGCCAGGGTCGGTCCCTGATTGCCTTCCTCGATCCCGTCGGGCCGAAAGCCTCGCGTGACGAGCTCGTCTGGCAATTCGTCGAAACCGCGCGTGCAAGCGGATGCCGCGCCGTCTTCTATCAGGCCTCGCCCGCCATCCTGCCCGTCATTGCCGATGCCGGCATGAAAGCCTTCAAGCTGGGCGAGATGGCCGTGGTCGACCTTGAACTTTTCGACCTCAAGGGCGGCAAATGGTCGGGCCTGCGCCAGGCGGCCGCCAAGGGCGAGCGGGACGGCCTCACCTTCGAGATCATCCCGACGGAAAACGTCGGTACCATTCTTGACGACCTGCGCGGCATTTCTGATGCCTGGCTCGATCACCACAGGGCGAAGGAAAAGGGCTTTTCGCTCGGCGCCTTCACCGATACCTACATGACAGCTCAACCGGTCGCCGTCCTGCGCCACGAGGGCCGGATCGTCGCCTTCGCCGACATTCTGCTGACGGACACACGCGAGGAGGCATCGATCGACCTCATGCGCTTCGCCCCCGATGCCCCGAAAGGCGCTATGGATTTCTTGTTCGTGCGCCTGATGACGACACTGCGCGACCAGGGCTACCGCCATTTCAACCTCGGCATGGCGCCGCTGTCTGGCCTGTCACGCCGCGAGGTCGCGCCTGTATGGGATCGCGTCGCCAACACCTTCTATGAACACGGCGAACGCTACTACAACTTCAAGGGCCTGCGCGCCTTCAAATCCAAGTTCCATCCCGACTGGCAGCCGCGTTATCTTGCGGTCGCCGGCGGTCTCAATCCCGTATTGGCCCTGCTCGATGCAACGCTTCTGATCGGTGGCGGCCTGAAAGGCGTGGTGAAAAAATGAAGCCCTCGCTCCGCGCGACGCTGCTCGCACTTCCCCTCCTTGCCTTGCTCTCGCCAACCCTCGCGCCCGGTCTGGCCCATGCCGAAGACCCGCCGCTCGACACCGGCATGATCCCCTCGCCGGTCACACTCTTGCCCGACGGGGATCCGCAATCGCTCGTCGTGCTGCTGTCTGATGCGCCGGGTTGGCAGGATGCCGACCAGAAGGAAGCCGAACGCCTGCAAGCAAACGGCGCAATCGTCGTTGGCATCGACACGCCGAAATACATGGCCTCGCTGTCTGCCGACAAAGGCGATTGCATCTACACAGTCTCCGATATCGAGGCGCTGGGTCACCAGTTGCAGCGCAAGGCCGGCAACGCAAACTTCCTGCCGCCAATCGTCGCTGGCCGAGGCGAAGGCGGCGCGCTCGCGCTCGCCATCCTTGCCCAGACACCGAAAGCCACCATCGGCCAGACGCTTGCCCTCGACCCGGAAGCCGGCATCCCGCTCACCAAACAGTTCTGCACGCCGGCCGAAAAGAAGGTCGATGGCGACAGGATGATCTACGGCCTCACACCGGGCGACCTCCCAGATCCAGCGACCGTCCTACTCAGCCCCGCTGCCAAGGCCGATGCCCGCGCCCATGTCACTGACCTCCTGGCGAGCCATCCGGACATCGACCAGCGCGACATCGATACGGATACGGACAAGGCCTTTTCCGACACGATCGACGAACTCGTCGCGGCGACCAATGCGGCGGAAACCCCGCTCGGCCTGCCGCTGACCATTCTCGACGCGACGCCATCCCGTGACACCATGGCGGTGATTTATTCGGGCGATGGCGGCTGGCGCGATCTCGACAGCCAGGTCGGCACGAATCTGCAGGCCGCAGGCATCCCCGTCGTCGGCGTGGATTCGCTCCGTTACTTCTGGTCGAAGAAAACGCCCGAACAGACGAGCGAGGATCTCGCCACCATCATCCATACCTACGAGAAGCGCTGGAAGGTGAAGCACGTGATCCTAATCGGCTATTCCTTCGGCGCCGACATCCTGCCCGCGGCCTATAACGGGCTACCGGACAAGCTGAAGTCGCGCGTCGCACAGGTGAGCCTGCTCGCCCTCTCCCACCAGGCCGACTATGAGGTCTCGGTGTCAGGCTGGCTCGGCAGCAACGGGACCGGCAGCGCCGATCCCCTGACAGATGTTGCGAAGATAGATCCTGCACGCGTTCAATGCATGTTTGGCACGGACGAAGACGACGACGCTTGCAAGGATCTGGTCGGCGGCAGGGTCGAGACGATCGGCATCAAGGGCGGGCACCACTTCGACGGCGACTATCCTGCGCTCGCCAAACGTATCGTCGACGGGCTGGACAAGCGAACGTCACGCTAAACGCGAAACGAGGGGGCTATGTGCCCCCTCGTTCTACATCTATGGAAAAGCAGGGTTAGCGGCAGGCGCTTGGATCTCGTTCGCAGCGCTCTCGCATCATGCTCCTCAACGGAAGCCGTCCCGGGTCGGCCTGTCGCTCGATCTCGCGGCGCACCCTGCGATCATCGTCGCGGCCGCGCCTGTCGTCATAAACCCGGCGGTCGCGGTCCCGGTCGCGACGATCGTCGCGCCAGCCGTCGCCATCCCGCCAGCGATCGCGATCCCGGTAGAAGGCGCGGCCGCGATAGTGGTCATCCCAGTACCGGCCAATGCTGAAGGTCACGGTCGGAATGCCGAGCGGACGGTAATACTGCGGCCCGACCGCCACGCGACGCTGCGAATAGGTCGTCTGCAGATACGATCCCGAAACCCATCCACGGTAACCCGCGAAGGAAACGTCGCACCAGTTGGCGCTCGACATGCAGCCCTGGATATTGACGCGCGTGCCGGCCGGCACCACGATCACGGCCGGATAGCGTGTGCTCGGCCCGGACCGCATGTTGACATTGGCGGTCGAGAAGGCCGTAGCCGCCTCGGCAACGGCCGGCAAGGCACCTGCAGATGCGGCAAGCGCCGCGATGATCCACATCTTCTTCATGGTCTTCAAACTCCTGTTCACCGATCGCCCGCCAGGGCTGCGGTCCGCCTTTCAACGTCTGGCCCCTCCCGCGGTTCCCGCTCCTGCCCGCCTGCGACGTCCCTGCCCTTGACTTTGCGAGCCATCGGGACGACTTCATGCCCATCGCCGCAGGAGGTTCCGTCATGAGTGCAGAGGCACGCACCACCATTGATCAGTCAGAAGTCGACCGCTTTTCCGCCATGGCCGCGGAATGGTGGGACCCGACTGGCAAATTCAAGCCGTTGCACAAGATCAACCCCGTGCGTCTCGCCTACATCAGGGACAAGGTCGTCGAGCATTACGGCCGCGATCCCAGAAGCGCACGCCCGCTCGAAGGCCTTCGCATCCTCGACATCGGTTGCGGTGGCGGTTTGCTGTCCGAACCCGTCGCCCGCATGGGTGCGAGCATGCTGGGGGCTGACGCTTCCGAAAAGAACATCAAGATCGCCATGACCCACTCGGCCCAGAGCGGCGTCGAGGTCGACTACCGCGCCGTCACCGCCGAGGAACTGGCAGCCCAGGGTGAAACCTTCGACATCGTGCTCAACATGGAAGTCGTCGAGCACGTCGCCGATGTCGATTTCTTCCTCTCGACCTGCGCCTCTATGGTCCGCCCCGGCGGTCTGATGCTGGTGTCCACCATCAACCGCACCTTGAAGGCAGCCGCACTTGCGATCGTCGGCGCCGAATATGTACTCCGCTGGCTGCCGCGCGGCACCCACCAGTACGAAAAGCTGGTCCGTCCGGAAGAGATCGAGCGCCCGCTGTCGGCAAGCGGTATGCAGATCATCGAGCGCAAGGGCGTCTTCTTCAATCCGCTGCAGAACCAGTGGAACCTCTCGGCCGATATCGACGTGAACTACATGATGCTCGCCAGCCGCCCGGGCCAGACGGCATGACCTCGCCACAGGCCGTCATCGATTGCTGGCTGCGCCACGGCCCGGAAGCCTGGTTCTCACGCAATGAAGCCCTGGATGCCGAAATTCAGGCGGAATATGCCGACCTGCATTTCCAGGCCTCGTGCTGCGCACTCTCGGAATGGGAGCACACACCAGAGGGAACGCTCGCGCTGCTCCTCTTGCTCGACCAGTTCCCGCGCAACCTCTTTCGCGGCAGCGGCCATTCTTATGCCACCGATCCGTTGGCCCGCGCCACGGCCCGTCGCGCGCTCGCCAAGGGTTTCGACGTCAAGGTCGAGCCGATCCTGCGCCCCTTCTTCTATTTGCCCTTCGAGCATTCGGAAGAGCTTGAAGATCAGAAGTTCAGCATTTCCCTCTTCCAGAAACACCGCGACGAAACGGGCGATGCCGAGCCATTGAAATGGGCGATCGTGCACCTCGAACTGATCGAGCGCTTCGGCCGCTTCCCTCATCGCAACGCAGCACTAGGCCGCGAAACGACGCCTGAAGAACAGGCCTATCTCGACGCCGACGGTTTCAAGGGCTGATGATCGTCTAAACAGGCAAGGTCCTGACCACGGCAAGCAAGTCGGCCTGCGCCTCCGCATTCTTCGCGGCAAGTTCCTTTACCCGCTGGCGGTCTATCTGCAGCATGCTGCCATCAGGTGCAAAGGCAGATTTGAAAGTGAAGCCCTCCGGCGTCGGCCCTTGGTGAGCCAGCCGTTCGAAGCGCTGCACCGCTTTACTCCAAGTCGGCAAGTCTCCAGCTTCGATCCAGAAGAGAACCAGTGGCGGCCAAGCCTGCGTCTGGTTCCATTCGCGGGCATGCTTCAGCGCGTCGGCATGCACCCCTGAATAGGTGAAGGCCATCAGGCTCTCGATATCTTGCCACACCGAGAGTGACGACACCGCGCCAGTCTGACCGGATTGCAGAAAGCGAGGAAACACCTGTTCGCCCCAGCTTTCAGGTCCCGGTTCCCCCGCATAACCGGAACGTCCCATGAAACCGGCAGAACGCGTCGCCGCTTCGAAATTCAGCGGCTCCCGCAAGCCGAAACCCTGGACCGGTGCAGTGAGATAGGTCTCGGTATGGACCCCGAAATTGTAGATTGCGAGATGATGGGAGCCGGCGCTCAATTCACGTCGTCAGGCAGGACCGGCAAAGGCGCGATCTCGATGCCTTCCTCGATCAGCGACTTGACCTCGACGGGCGAAGCCTGGCCGATAATGCCGCGGGCTTCCGCCTCGCCGTAGTGTATCTTGCGCGCCTCTTCCGGAAACTTCTCGCCAACATCCTCGCTGGACGCCCGTATTTCCTGGATCGCTTCCTTCAGCTTGGACATCGCCTGCTTCTGCGCGGCAGAGACCCCAAGCGCCTGCGTTTCGTCCTTCTGCCGCGCGGTAGATACCGCCGGTGCCATCAGGACCTTAGAGACCTCGCCAGACCCGCAGATCGGGCAGGTGAGATAACCGGACGCCTTCTGTCGGTCGAATTCGGCGCTCTCCGAGAACCAGCCTTCGAATTCATGGGCCTTCTCGCAGCAGAGGGAATAGCGGATCAAACCGTGACGCCTCCCTTGGCAAGCACCGGCGCGATGTCGAGCTGGAAGTCGCGGCCATTCTTGAGGTTCGGGATCTTCGCCCGGCAGGCCTTGACCGCTTCGAGATCGATCTCGGCCACCACGACGTCCTCACCCGCACCGCCAGCTGAGGCCAGCACCTTGCCCCAGGGGCCGACGATCATCGAATGCCCGAAAGTCTCGCGGCCATCCTCATGCACGCCCGCCTGTGCAGCCGAAATGACATACGCACCATTCTCGATCGCACGAGCGCGCAGAAGGATCTCCCAATGCGCCTCGCCGGTCTGCTTGGTAAAGGCGGCCGGCGTCGTCAGGATCTCGGCGCCTGCCATGGCTTCCGCCCTAAACAGATGCGGGAAACGCACGTCGTAGCAGACGCCGAAGCCGAGCTTGCCGAACGGCAGATCCGCGACCACGGCCCGCTCGCCAGGGCGGTAGACGGCGCTCTCGCGCCAGCTCTCGCCATTGTCGAGATCGACATCGAACATGTGGATCTTGTCGTAGGAGGTGATCTTGTGACCATCGGGGCCGAACAGGAATGCCCGATTGGCGATCTTGCCATCGGAGAGCTTGATGGCGGTCGAGCCGACATGCAGGTGAATGCCGAGTTCCTTGGCAAGCTCCGAAGCCTTTTTGACGATCAGATCTGTTTCCTCGTCGCGCAGCACTGCCGCCAGACCCGCACGATCCTTCTGCACGGCACCGGTCATCTCGGGTGTCTGCACATAGATCGCACCGCGACGATGGGCCTCGCGCACGAGCCGCGCCATGCTCTCTGCATTCTTCTCCGGATCGACCCCGGAGCACATCTGGACGGCAGCGGCCTTGAACACCATGGGTCTGTCCTTAACGAGAAAGAAGGGGATCGAGTTTGCCGGCCCGGTCAAGCGCATGCAGATCATCGCAACCGCCGACATGCTGGCTGCCGATGAAGATCTGCGGGAATGTGTTGCGGCCGGACTTCGCGATCATTTCCTCACGCAGGTCCGGCTTGCCGGTGGCATCATGCTCGACATAGGCGACGCCCTTGCCGTCGAGCAGTGCTTTGGCACTGGCGCAATAGCCGCAGAATTGCCGTGTGTAGATCGTGACGTCAGCCATGGGTACTCCGCCGGAAAGCATCGGTGGGACAAGGAATTGGACCCCTCATATAGGCCCGGCGAGAGCCCTTGCAAAGGTCAAAATAGTGACATCCGCAGCCCCTGCCTTTTTCAGGGCAGCCGTCGCCGCACTGACCGTCGCCCCTGTGGTATAGACGTCATCGACCAGAACCAGCCTCTTGCCGAAGACGAGATCCTCGCATCCCTCCGGCACGCTGAAGGCACCACGCACATTGAGCGAGCGCTGGTTTGCCGTCAGCCCCACCTGTTGCTGCGTGCGCTTGCGGCGCACCAGCGCCTCGGCCAGAAACGGCTTGTCCGATTGCCGCGCCACATGCCGCGCAAGCTCGGCCGACTGGTTGAACATTCGGCGAAACATCCGCATCCGGTGCAGCGGCACGGAAAGGATGGCGTCCGCCGCCGTGATCTCCGCAGATGCAGCGCGCACCATCCATCCCGCCATCATCGGCGCAAGGTCGACGCGATCCCGGTATTTGAGATCATGCACCAGGTGCCGCGCCACGCCCTCATGCAGCGCAACCGACCGCAGTCGGTCGAAGACAGGCGGATGCGCAATGGCCTGCGGCGACACCATGCCCTCCCCGGGATCATGCGCGAAGGGCAGGCCAAGGACAGGGCAATAGGGCTTGTCGATCAGCCGCATCTCGCCCCAGCACCGAGGGCAAAGAGCGTGATGGCTGGCGACATGGC
The DNA here is from genome assembly GCA_965283865.1 of Allorhizobium sp. Lineage (GTDB taxonomy): Bacteria > Pseudomonadota > Alphaproteobacteria > Rhizobiales > Rhizobiaceae > Allorhizobium. Next base: position 797,889 of record CBDIQA010000001.1, on the reverse strand, counting down.
CATGGCAATGGGCGCAGGCGGGCGGATAGACGAGATGAAAAAGCCCACGCAGCACCGTCGCGGCATGATGCCGGCTGACGGATGCGCTTTTCTGCACTAAATGAGCCCACATGCATCGACTTTACGCCCGTCACGGCGTTCGGCCAATGCCGGAAATCTTGCCGAATTCAGGCCGAAAACCAGGAATACCCCATGAACGAGCTTTTCGACGAAGCCCTGATTGCCCGGAACCGGGAACGCGCGCTCGCCCGCAATGCGGCCGGGAGCGATTTTCTGCTGGAACTGACGGCGCGTGAACTCGCCGACCGCCTGGCCATCGTCGAGCGCCGGTTCGAGAACGCTGTCGAACTCTTCGGCGCAACCGGCCTCACCGCAAGGGCCGCCATGGCAACCGGCAAAATCGAACGGCTGCAGCGCATCGAAACCCATGCAGGCTTCGGTGAAGCGGACCAGCCTGTCGCGGTCACCAATTTCGAGAGCGTCCCGCTCGAGCCCCAGTCCGTGAACCTCATCCTCTCGCCGCTCTCGCTGCATCTGACCAATGACACGCCCGGCATGCTGATCCAGATGCGTCGTGCGCTGAAGCCGGACGGCCTGCTGTTGGCCGCAATCCCGGGGTCCGGCACGCTGTCCGAATTGCGCGAGGTGCTGCTTGCAGCCGAAACGGAAATCTATGGCGGCGCGAGCCCCCGCGTCGTGCCTTTCGCCGACATCAGGGATATCGGCTCCCTGCTGCAGCGTGCAGGTTTTGCCCTTCCCGTCATCGACGAGGAAAGCTTCACAGTTCGCTACGATCATATCTTTGCGCTGATGCGGGATCTGAAGGCCATGGGCATGGCAAACCCGCTGAAGGGAAGAAGTCGCCGCCCCGTGTCGCGCCGCTTCTTCCTCAGGGCAGCCGAACTCTATGCCGAACGGTTCTCCGACCCAGATGGACGCATCCGCGCCACCTTCTCGATCGTCTTCCTGTCCGGCTGGGCTCCACACGAGAGCCAGCAAAAGCCGCTCAAGCCGGGATCGGCCAAGATGCGCCTTGCCGACGCTCTCGATCCGACCAAGCGGTCCGATCAGCCCTGACGGCGAACGTCACTTGTTGGCGTTGGTGATGTGGGTTTCCACGGTGTTGAGCGTGCCCAGCAGCGAGCCGGTGAGGGCACCATAGCCGCTGATCAGGGCCACACTCATGATGGCTGCAATCAGCCCATACTCGATCGCGGTTGCACCACGCAGGTCGGACATCAACTGACGGAATAGACGCATTCTCGCTCCTGATGGTCTGGACCCGAGATGGTTGCCCCCCGCCCCGGCCACGATTGGGTTAGCAGGCCTGGCCGGAGCCGTAGCCGTCGATGATGCAGACGGAGCCGGGCGTTTCCTGAAGCACGCTGCGGCGGATCGTGTACCGCTTGCCGCTGTCGTCCTTCGGGATGGACCCGGTGGTGATCATGTCGAATTCATCCGGCTGAAAGGCCAGGGTCTTGCGATCGGTCTTGGAGGCGAGCATCGGGGTCAGCACGAGCGACAACGCAATCGCCGCCGTGCCAAACAGCAGCGCGATGTTGAGGACCCCAGTCCTGCCCGTCTTGATCGAAGACCGCTCTCTGGACCGTGCGGCCTTCCAGAAATCCTCGTTTACCATATTACGCTCCACACACGTATTCGACGTATGAACAGAGGGTATATTGCGGTGCGGGGTATAAACTTTTGATTAACGACGGCGCTAAAATCAGCGAGGTCTCACAGAAGGTCCTGCAGAACGGGAATGAGCGGCTCGTCGGCCGGCGGCATCGGATAGTCACGCAGGGCCTTCGCCTTGACCCACTTGATAGCCTGGCCTTCCCGCCCCTGCGGAATGCCCTCGTAGCGCCGGCAAATATAAAGCGGCATCAGCAGATGGAAGGTCTCGTAGGTATGGCTGGCAAAGGTCAGCGGTGCCAGGCAGGCGACCTTGGTCTGGATGCCGAGCTCTTCCTCAAGCTCGCGCACCAGTGTCTCCTCGGGCGTCTCGCCGGCTTCGACCTTGCCGCCGGGAAATTCCCAGAGCCCGGCGAGCGACTTGCCCTCCGGACGCTGCGCAAGCAGGATCCGGTTGTCGGTATCGACAAGCGCACAGGCCGCGACCAGCAGAATCGGCTTCTTCGTCTCGCTCACGGGGAAGCCTTCCGCCAATAGGCATAGCGATAGACTTCCTCGAAGCCCATCTTGCGATAGAGCGCAAGCGCCTCCGCATTCTCGGCGACTACCTGCAGCCACGTCGTGCGTGCACCGCGCATCCGTGCCCAGCGCAGTGCCGAGCTCAGGATCTCGATGCCGAGCCCCTGCCGTCGGCGATCGGCCCGGACTGCAAGCGACATGATGCCGGCGAGATCATTGTCCTGGACGCAAAGTGCGACCGCAAGCGCGCCCTCGGCGGCATCCTCGATGACGAACAGCCCGGATGGGGGCTTGATGCCGGTGATGACCTCTGCAAGCGCCGGCTTGAGGGCCGGGTCGCTGCCATGCACCACGATATCCGCATCCACATAGCGTCCAACATCCTGCGTCGGCAGATGATCGAGCGTATCGGGAAAGGTCATGCCACCGAGGTCGGCCGTCATCGTCACCACTTCCTCAAAGCGCTCCCAGCCCTCGGCCGCGAGGAAGTCGATCAGCGGCTTCGGCGAAAGCGGCGTCTGGCGCACCAGGAGCGGCCGCCCGTGTGCTTCGAAGCGCTTTCCGGCCTTCTCGATCCGGATCGCGATGTCGCGGCTGTCGGAAGGATCGAGCGGCACAATGCAATTCAGCCGCTTGCCCGGATGCCCACCGGTCAGACGCACCTGCCAGCTTCCGTCATAGACGACGCTGCTCGCCGGCCAGGCCCGGAAACCCACCGCTTCAAGACGCCGGACGAGCGGCAGGTTGGGATCACTCACCATTGCATGCATACAGACGTCAGCTCCGATAGTCGCCATTGATGGCGACATATTCCTTGGTCAGGTCGCAGGTCCACACCGTCGCGGTGCCGGAACCAAGACCGATATCGACGGTAACAGGAATGTCTTCCCGTTCCATCACCGCCGTGGTTGCCTCTTCCGAATAGGACGGATCGCGCTCACCATTGACGGCTACGCGCACATCGCCGAACCAGATCGCCAGACGATCGCGATCGGCCATCTCGCCCGACTTGCCGACCGCCATGACGATACGGCCCCAATTGGCATCCTCGCCGGCAACGGCCGTCTTCACCAGAGGGGAATTCGCGATGGACAACGCGATCTTCTTGGCCGCAAGGTCGTTTTCGGCACCCTTGACGGTGATCTCCACCATCTTGCGCGCGCCTTCGCCGTCGCGCACGACCTGAAGCGCCAGATCCTTCAGAAGGTTGTTCAGCGCCGCCTTGAAACCCTCAAGCCGCGCATCGTCCGCTGTGTCGATTTTCGCCTGGCCGTCAGCAGCCGCAGCGCCCGTCGCAAACAGCATCAGCGTGTCTGAGGTCGAGGTATCGCTGTCGACGGTGATCGAATTGAAGCTCGGCTCGACGCCTGCAGACAGCAGACCCTGCAGGGCAGCTGGCGCGATATTGGCATCCGTCACCACGAAGGACAGCATCGTCGCCATGTCAGGCGCGATCATGCCGGCGCCCTTGGCAATCCCGTTGATCGTGACCGTGACGCCATCGATCGTGGCGCTGCGCGTCGCGACCTTCGGATAGGTATCCGTGGTCATGATCGCCTTGGCGGCCTCGAACCAGAAGTCACCGGTGGCGTCCTTCGCCATCTGGTCCAGCACGCCGGAAAACTTGCTCGCATCGAGCGGCTCGCCGATGACGCCGGTCGAGGCGAGATAGATCTCGTTTTCACCGCAGCCCAGCGCCGCCGCAGCCGACTTGGCCGTCAGTTCGGTCGCGGCCTTGCCCTTCACGCCGGTGAAGGCATTGGCATTGCCGGAATTGACGACGACACCCCGCGCCACGCCATGCGCGAGGTTGTGCCGGCAGAAATCCACCGGCGCCGAAGGGCACTTCGACTTGGTGAACACACCCGCGACGGACGCCGGCTGATCGAAGGCCATCAACAGCACGTCGGTGCGGTTCTTGTACTTGATACCCGCTGCCGCCGTCGCCATCCGCACTCCGCGGATAACAGGCATGTCGGCATAGGTTTTCGGAGCGAGAGGAGAAATGCTGGAAGACATGGAGCGGCCCGTAATGGAAGGCCCGCAAACTGCGGGCCTTGAAAGAAATACCGATGAAGGAGAGCTTACTGCTGCTGCTCTGCCTTGTTTGCCTCATCATAGCCCTTGCGGAGCGCTTCGTCGACGATCTCGATCTTCTGCTCGCTCTTGGCCTTCTCGATGATGGCGAGATACTTGTCGCGCATCACGAGCTGGCGCACCTGCTGCTCCACGGCTTCAAAAGCCGGCGGCGGGGCGTCGCGCTTGTCTTCCAGACGAATGACGTGGAAGCCGAACTGCGTCTGCACCGGGGTCTTCGTATAGGCGCCCTTTTCGAGTGCGAAGGCTGCCTCTTCGAATTCAGGAACCATGCGGCCCTTGGTGAAGTAGCCGAGGTCGCCGCCTTCGGTCTTGTTCGGGTCCGTCGACTTTTCCTTGGCGATTTCGATGAAGTCCTTGCCGGCGTCCAGATCGGTGATGATCTGCTTGGCCTCTTCCTCGGTCTTCACCAGGATGTGACGGGCGCGCACTTCTTCCTGCTTCGGAAGGGCTGCGATTTCCTTTTCGTAACGGGCCTTCACTTCATCTTCGGTGACGGCGTCGACGACGTTCTTCTTGAAAAAGGCGTTGTGCAGTTCGCGCTCGGCGATGAAAGCCATGCGGCGCTTGTAGTCTGCATCGTCCTGCAGGCCGGCAGCAGTCGCGTTGGCGGCAAGCAGCTTCACGTCGATGGCGCCGGAAAGGGCTGCGACCTTCTTCTGCTCGTCGGGAAGCTGGGCCAGCTGCGGGTCGAGATTGGCGATTGCCAGATCGAGTTCGGACTGGGTGATCTCCAGATCACCGACCTTGGCGACCACAGTCGCATCCTGCGCGGAAGCCGCGCCATAGAGGGCCGAGAGGGAAACGCAGGCGGCGAGCACGATTTTATTGAGGCGAAGCATGAAAGACCTTTCGGATGGTGAACCGTTTCAAGACCGTTCGAATCGGGCAAAATATTGTCAGATGCCCGGCGATCGAGGGGATTTGCGACTGGCCTGCGCCGTTGACATCATTCGACCCCCCTCTTATCTGTCACGCAACCTCGCGTCCAGAGTAGTTTCAGGACGCATTGTGCCTATTCGACTGCTCTAATGGTGGTCCGAAAGGTACGTCAACGATATGACGAAGGTCAGAAAGGACCATCGATATGGTCAGTCTTGGTGGACTTGCGCGCAAAATCTTCGGCTCGTCGAATGAACGCCGCGTAAAATCCTATAACCCGCGCGTAGCTCAGATCGCAGCCCTTGAGGAAAAGGTGAAGGCGCTGAGCGATGAACAGCTCGCCGCCAAGACGGCCGAGTTCCGGGCAGAACTGGCCGCCGGCAAGACGCTGGACGACATCCTCGTTCCCGCCTTCGCCGTTGCCCGCGAAGGCGCCCGTCGTGCGCTCGGCATGCGTCCTTTTGACGTACAGCTGATCGGCGCGATGATCCTCAACGACAATTCGATCGCCGAAATGAAGACCGGTGAAGGTAAGACGCTCGTGGCGACGCTCGCCGTCTACCTGAACGCGCTCGAAGGCAAGGGCGTGCACGTCGTTACCGTCAACGACTATCTCGCCCGCCGCGACGCAGCCACCATGGCCAAGATGTACGGCTTCCTCGGCCTCACCACCGGCGTCATCGTCCACGGCCTCTCCGACGACGAGCGCCGCGCGGCCTATGCCTGCGACATCACCTACGCGACGAACAACGAGCTCGGCTTCGACTATCTGCGCGACAACATGAAGTATGAGCGCGGCCAGATGGTCCAGCGCGGCCACAACTTCGCGATCGTCGACGAAGTCGACTCCATCCTCGTCGACGAAGCCCGCACGCCGCTGATCATCTCCGGCCCGCTCGACGACCGCTCCGATCTCTACAACACGATCGACGCCTTCATCCCGCTCCTGTCGGAAGAAGACTACGAAATCGATGAAAAGCAGCGCTCCGCCAACTTCTCCGAAGTCGGCACCGAGAAGCTCGAAAACCTGCTGCGTGAGGCGGGCCTCCTGAAGGGTGAAAGCCTCTACGACGTCGAAAACGTTGCGATCGTCCACCACATCAACAACGCGCTGAAGGCTCACAAGCTTTTCCAGCGCGACAAGGACTACATCGTCCGCAACAACGAGATCGTCATCATCGACGAGTTCACCGGCCGCATGATGCCGGGCCGTCGTTACTCGGAAGGCCAGCACCAGGCGCTAGAAGCCAAGGAAAAGGTGCAGATCCAGCCCGAGAACCAGACGCTCGCCTCGATCACCTTCCAGAATTATTTCCGCATGTACAAGAAGCTCGCCGGCATGACCGGTACGGCGGCGACCGAAGCGGAAGAATTCGCCAACATCTACGGCCTCGAAGTGGTCGAAGTCCCGACCAACCTGCCGATCAAGCGTATCGACGAGGACGACGAGGTCTACCGGACCTTCGAAGAGAAGTTCAAGGCGATCATCGAAGAGATCAAGGCCGCCAGCGAGCGCAACCAGCCTGTTCTGGTCGGCACCACCTCGATCGAAAAGTCGGAACTGCTTGCCAATATGCTCAGCCAGTCCGGCTTCAAGGATTTCAAGGTCCTGAACGCCCGCTACCATGAGCAGGAAGCCTATATCGTGTCCCAGGCCGGCGTTCCCGGCGCCGTGACCATCGCCACCAACATGGCGGGCCGCGGTACCGACATCCAGCTCGGCGGCAATCTCGACATGCGCCTCGAGCACGAACTGGCTGAGATGGAGCCGGGTCCGGAGCGCGATGCCAAGGCCGATGCCATCAAGGCTGAAATCGCCGCCCTGAAGCAGAAGGCGCTCGAAGCCGGTGGCCTCTACGTCATCGCCACGGAACGCCACGAAAGCCGCCGTATTGACAACCAGCTGCGCGGTCGTTCCGGCCGTCAGGGTGACCCGGGCCGCTCGAAGTTCTACCTGTCGCTCCAGGACGACCTGATGCGCATCTTCGGCTCCGACCGCATGGACGGCATGCTGACGAAGCTCGGTCTGAAGGACGGCGAAGCCATCGTTCATCCGTGGATCAACAAGGCGCTCGAACGCGCCCAGAAGAAGGTCGAAGCCCGCAACTTCGACATCCGCAAAAACCTCCTGAAGTATGATGACGTCATCAACGACCAGCGCAAGGTGATCTTCGAACAGCGCATCGAGCTGATGGACGCGACCGACGTGTCGGCAACCGTCACCGACATGCGCCACGAAGTCATCGAGACGATGGTCGCCATCCACGTTCCCCCGAACGCCTATGCCGAACAGTGGGATGTCGCCGGCCTCAAGCAGAAGGTCGCGACCACCCTCAACCTCGACCTGCCGGTCGACGTCTGGGCGGCGGAAGAAGGCATCGCCGAAGACGACATCTACAACCGCATCATGGAAGCCGCAGACAAGGCCGCCGCAGACAAGGCCGAGCGCTTCGGCGCCGAGCTGATGGCCTATGTCGAGCGCTCCGTCGTTCTGCAGACCATCGACAATCTCTGGCGCGAGCACATCGTCAATCTCGACCACTTGCGCTCGGTCGTCGGTTTCCGCGGCTATGCCCAGCGCGACCCGCTGCAGGAATACAAGGCGGAAGCCTTCGAACTCTTCCAGGCCCTGCTCGCCAACCTGCGCGATGCCGTGACCATGCAGATGTCGCGCGTCGAGCTGGTGCGCGATCCGCCGCCGGCCCCGACCCCGCCGCCGATGGAAGGCCATCACCTCGACGCCACCACCGGCGAGGACGATTTTGCCGAAGGCGCCCAGGTGCCGCCGCAGAATCGCAACCCGCAGGATCCGAAGAGCTGGGGCACCGTTGGTCGCAACGAGCCTTGCCCCTGCGGCTCCGGCAAGAAGTACAAGCACTGCCACGGCGCGCTGGAAGCCTGATCTTTCAGCCTTAAGGCTTGAGGTTTTTTCAACCTTTCGCTGTCAGCCTCCGACAAACGAGGGGAACCGCGCCACCCGGCCCGGTTCCCCTTGCCTTTGGAGGGTCGTGATGTTGGCTGGTGCAGCACGGGAACATCATTGGGATTCGCTGCGCGCATTCCTGATGCTTCTCGGCATTCCCTATCATGCCGCCATGGCCTACAATGCCCGTGTCCTCTGGGACATCCAGTCGCCCGACAAGAGCGAGCTTCTCACCTTCCTGAGCGGCGTCTTCGTCACCTTCCGCATGCCGGCCTTCTTCATCGTCGCCGGCTATTTTGCCGCCATGATGCTGGAGCGCAAAGCTGCAGGGTCCTGGCTGCGCGGCCGCTTCGTGCGGCTCGGCGTCCCCTTCCTGACAGGCCTTGCGCTGCTGGCCCCTTTGCAGATCGCCCTGGTCGACATCAACCACGCGCTGACCGGCACGATGTCGATGACATCAGCGCTTGATCAGGCAGCCCGGGATGTCACCCATCCCGGCTTCAGCTGGATCATGCATCTCTGGTTCCTGCCGGCACTGCTGGCCTACAGCACCCTTCTCGTCCTCGTCTGGCGTCCGCTACGACAGCCACCGCTGCCAGGGCTAGTCCGGCGCATCCACCGGAACGCCATGGCCCACCCCCGTGCGGCACTTGCGCTGATCACGCTCGCCGTGACGGCATGGGAGGTTCTCGTCCACCTCTCGCACCAAACCATGCTCGCGCGGGATGGCACCCTGCCCTACCTGCTCGCCCACGGCATCGATCCCTATCTGCGCTATCTCCCCTTCTTCCTGATTGGCGTCAGCATGAGATCGGCTGCCGATTTGCGGACGGCATTCGTCTGGCAAAGGGGTTGGGCACTCCCGGCCCTGGCCGCCATCACCGCCATCGCCGCCTCCCTGTTGCGCGGGCGCGATACGACGGGCCTCGAACTCGCTTACAATGCCGTCGACGGTGCCGCTGCCGTCCTCATGAGCCTCGTCGTGATCGGCATCGCCGAACGCTTCTGGAACCGCCCCGACCCGCGCGTCGACCGGATCGTAGACGCCTCCTTCAGCATCTACCTCCTCCATCATCCGATCATCTATGCGCTTGCGACGCTCTTCCTGCTCACCACCTGGCCACCCCTCGTGGAGTTCCTGCTGGTCTGCCTGGTGACCTCGGTGCTGTCCTATGCGGCCCACCGCCTGATCCGGCGCTCGGCACTGGCGCTTTTCCTCTTCAACGGCGTGCCGATGTCCGGCAAGACCCGGGACGACGGCCGGCCGCAAGGCAGCATCACCACACTTCGTTAACCCTGATCTGTCATCACTGGAGCCCATACCCGACCCAGCGAGAAGTATTGCGTCCGTACCGATGACTGTTCTGGAAACAGCGGAAAAATGGTTGCCCGCGGGCCCGCGTCTGGTCCGTGCGCTCTTGGCTGACGACGAGACGGCCCGTGCCCAGCGCATGGCCGCGATCGCCTTTGCCATCCGCGTTGTCAGCGCCGGCATTGCCTTCGTTTCGCAGATCATCCAGGCCCGCCTGATGGGCGAATTCGAATACGGCATCTTCGTCTTCGTCTGGGTGCTCGTGGTGCTCGCCGGCAACTTCTCCTGCCTCGGCTTCCACACCGCCGTCATCCGCTTCCTGCCGCAATACGATCTCGACCGCGCCGAGGCCGAGATCCGTGGCCTGACTTCCACCGCCCGCCTCTTCGCCATGACGAGCGCCAGCATCCTGGCACTGTCGGGCATCCTGGTGCTGCACGTCGCTGGCGACCACATCGAACCCTATTATCTCGTGCCTCTCTTCCTCGCCGTCTTCGCGCTGCCAATGATTGCGCTCGGTGATGTTCTCGATGGCACAGCCCGGGCCAACCGTTGGGCAATCCTCGGCTTGAGCCCGACCTATATCATTCGTCCCAGCCTGATCCTCATCTTCATGCTTCTCGCGGTCTTCTGGGGTGCGCCAGCAAGCGCCATCACGGCGATGCAGGCGGCCCTGGCTGCCACCTATGTCACGACACCTCGGCCAGTTCCTGCTTGTCGACCGCCGCCTTCTCGATCGCTATGCCAGGGGCACCCGCAAGATCGACTTTGCCGCCTGGATCAAGGTCGCCCTGCCGATCTTCTTCATCGAAGGCTTCGGCTTCCTGCTCACCAATTCGGATGTGATCGTCGTCGGCCTCTATCTGCCGCCGGACCAGGTCGGCATCTATTTCGCCGCCGCCAAAACCATGGCACTGGTGCAATTCGTCTTCTTCGCCGTCAAGGCAGGCGCCACCCCACGCTTTTCCGCCCTGATGGCAGCCGATGACCGCCAAGGCCTGGCCGGCTTCGCCGGCACCGCCGCGCGTTGGACCTTCTGGCCCTCGCTCACCGTCGGTGCCGTGGTCGTGATGTTGGGCCAGTTGCTCCTCAGCCTTTTCGGCTCGGCTTTCACCGCAGGCTACGTCCTGATGGTCATCCTCTTTGCCGGTAACATGGCCAAGGCGCTCGTTGGCCCGGGCGAGGTGCTGCTCACCATGGCCGGCCGCCAACAGCTTTGCGTTGCCGTCTATGCCGTCGCCCTCGCCAGCAATATTACCCTCAACATCACGCTAATCCCCGCCTGGGGTCTCGCAGGCGCCGCCACCGCCACGGCCGCCGCCATGACCATCGAGGCCCTTCTCCTGCATGTCGCGGTCCGCCGCGCGCTCGGCATCGTCGTCTTCGCCTTTGCCGATCCGCATGCCCTGACGCCCCGCACTGAGGCCGTCCGCCCATGACCGAACGCATCTACAACGAGAGCATGAACAGCGACGCCAACCGGTTGGTCGGCAGTCTCGCAGGCGCTCCCGCAGCCCCGATTGCGGAAATGGAAGTGGCCGTAGGTCGACCGGGTCGTCGCCTCAGCGTCTATCCCGGCCAGATGGGTTATGAACTCCAGGACGAACTCGAATACCTGACCTACCGGGTGATGGAGGCGAACGTCTTCTTCGCCCCGCGCTTCCTGGCGCCCGCCATGCCGCGTCTGGAAGAGCGTCAGGTCCGCTTTGCCGTCATCCGCGACGAGGACGAGCGCCGCTCGCGCCTGCGCCTGCTCTTCCCCTTTTCGGTCGAAAAACCGGGCTTCTCCGTCGGCCCTTCGATCATTCGCGCCTGGGCCAATCCCTTCGGTCCGCTCGGCACGCCGCTCGTCGATGCCGAAGGTGCTGCCGAGACGATCGACAACCTGCTGGAAGCGCTCGGCCGTCCCGAAGCCCGCCTGCCGAGCCTGCTTGTCATTCCGGACCTTCGCCTTGAAGGCCGCTTTGCCCAGCTCGCCCGCGCCGTGGCGCTTGCCCGCGATCTGCCGCTGACGCTCACCAACGAATACCAGCGGCCGATGCTGCAGAGCTTCGACGACGGACCGAACTATCTGCGCGCGGCGCTCAACAAGAACCACCTGCGCGAGATGCGCCGCCAGTTCCGGCTGCTCTCCGAACAGGGATCGGTGACCTACAATGTCGCCCGTCAGCCGGAAGAGATCCGCTTCCGGATGGAAGAATTCCTGGCCCTGGAAGCAAGCGGCTGGAAGGGTCGCAAGCGCTCCGCCATGGTCAACGACCGCCTGCGCGCAGCCTTCGCCCGCGAGGCGATCACCAATCTGGCCGAAGCCGACGCCGTACGTATCCACACGCTTGACCTCGACGGGCGCGCGATCGCCTCGATGGTCGTCTTTATTATGGCCGGCGAGGCCTATACCTGGAAGACCGCCTTCGACGAGACCTACGCCCGCTTCTCGCCCGGCAAGCTGCTGATGGCCGATCTCACCGAATGGCATCTCGACGACGCCAACATCGTGCGCACCGACAGCTGCGCCGTGCCCGACCATCCGATCATGAGCCGCTTCTGGAAGGAACGCGAAGCCATGGGCACCTTGGTGATCGGCCTGAAATCAAACGCCGACCGCGACGTCCGGCAGGTCGGTGCGCAGCTGCACATGTATCGCAACACCCGCAACATCGCCCGCATCCTGCGCGACAAGGTCCTGAACCGCCGCTTCGGCAACTGATCGGCATCCGGACCGACGGGACTGTCATCCCAACCGATCAGCTGGCCCTGGCAATCTCCTGGTCCCTGAGCAGCCTGCGGATCACCTTGCCGCTGGTCGTCAGCGGCAATTCCGCGACGAATTCGATCTCACGCGGATATTCATGCATCGACAACCGGTTCTTCACCCAGTCGCGAATCTCGGCAGCGAGCGCCGGATTGCCGGCGAAACCCTCCTGCAGCACGACGATAGGCCTTGACGATCTCCGTCCTCAGCGTGTCGGGCTTGCCGATGACGGCCGCCAGCCGCACTGCCGGATGGCCAATCAGGCAATCCTCGATCTCGGCCGGGCCGATGCGATAGCCGGAAGAGGTGATCACATCGTCGTCACGGCCGAAGAACTGCACATAGCCTTCCTCATCCTGCCGACCGAGATCACCCGTCTTCATCCAGTCGCCGACGAACTTGTCCGCCGTCGCCTTGGCGTTATTCCAGTAGCCCAGGAACATCACCGGATCCGGTCGCTTGATCGCCACCTGCCCCGTCTCACCAACAGGCATTTCCCGACCGTCAGCGTCGATGATTGCGACCTCGTGCCCCGGCACGGCCTTGCCGATGAAGCCACCTTTGCTGACGCCGAGATGGGCGGCTGACGACAGCACGAAATTGCATTCCGTCTGGCCATAAAACTCGTTCGGCACGATACCGAGCGCCGACTTCACCCATTCATAGGTCTCGCGCCCCAGCGATTCGCCCGCAGAGCCGATGCTGCGCAGCAAGAGGTCATAGACCTCGCGCGGCTTCTCGACGGCCTTCAGCAGCCGGAGCGCAGTCGGGCGGAATGAAGGCATTGCGCACCGCCGGTCTCGGCCATGATCCGGAAGGCGAGATGCGGCATCGAACTTCTGCGCCGGCGAGGAGACCACCGGCACGCCGAGCATCAGCGCCGGCAGCAGTGCATTCAGCAATCCACCCGCCCAGGCCCAGTCGGACGGCGTCCAGACTTTATCACCAGGCTGCGGCAGGTAATCATGCGCCAGCTGAAACCCCGGAATATGGCCAGCCAGGACGCGATGACCATGCAGCGCCCCCTTCGGCGGCCCTGTTGTGCCAGACGTATAGATCATCAGTGCCGGCGTATCCGGGCTGCTCTCGGCGATCTCGAAAACATCGGGCCTGCCCTCGATCATCGCATGGAAGCCGATGACATCAGGCCCGGCACCCTCGACCGAAATCACCTTCTGCAGCGCTGGCAAGCGGGCCCGCAGCGTCTTCAGTCGCGAGAGGCCAAAACCGCTGGTCACGATGGCTTTGGCGCCTGCATCGCGGAGCCGGTATTCCAGCGCTTCTTCGCCGAAAAGCAGCGCGAGCGGCAGCGCAATCGCACCCATCTTGTAGATCGCAACATGCGCGATGACAGTCTCGAAGCATTGCGGCAGGAGGAGCGCCACCCGATCGCCGGGGATGACACCGAGTTCCGTCAATCCATGCGCAAGCGCCGAGGACTGCGCCGCAAGCGCGCCATAGGTCATCGAGAGATGGTCGCCGTCGGGCGAGAAATGTTGAAGGCAGATGCGCTCGGGCGCCTTGGCGGCCCAGTCGTCGGACACCACCCGCCCGATGTTGAAATCGGCGGGGATCTCCCAACGGAAATCGCGGCGAAGCGCCTCGAAAGTGTCGCGCGGCTCAAGCAGCATGGCTGAGTATCCGGATCGTCATGCTGTCTCTGCTAACATTCATCTCGCAGATGCACAATAACGGGCTGAAATCAGCGTAAATCACACGCAAACCTGACGCCTTGCAGGAAGACCGCAGCAGAATGGACGCGGCGCCCGGATAGGAATTCTGTCGGCAGAGTAAGCAAGGCGAACCACGCTGCCGCCAAGTCTCAGCCCTTGTTCTGGGCCGCTTCCGCACGCATCAGCGCAACGAGCGCCTTCAATTCGCCACCCCGAACCATCTGGGCCGGTGTGCGGCCGCCAAAGGCTTCGAGATGCTGACTACGATACCACTTCTCGGCCGTCTCCTTTGAGCCGAGGCGTTTCATCGCGAGCGCCAGCACAAGCGCCTTGGCATCGGCCGACGAAACCGTTCCCGCCTCGATCGCGGCATCGACGCGGATGATCTGCGACTGCACCGACTGCTGCTTCAGTTTCTGCCGCATGGCGGCCACCTGCGGCGCGACGGGCGCGACAATATTGACCTTGGCCTTGCCATCGACGGCAGCGGCTGGGCTGGCAATCACAGGTGCTGCAGCCTTAGCCTTGCGCTTGCCCTTGGCAGCAACGGGCTGGGCAGGCGCCTTCGGCAACAGCGCCGCATCCACGACAACCTGCTTGACGGGCTGGGGAATGCGGATCTTCTTGGCCGGGGTTGTCATGCGTCTTGCTTTCCGTGGATATGAAATCGCCCCGACAACTGGCCGGGTTGCCCCACACGACTGCGCATGCGGATCGGTCTTTCCCTAGCATTCCGGGAGAGACGCTTCAACACGCCAGGCAATCACCTCCGGCCGTCACCAGCCACGGCGACACACTCCTAAATCCTGACAGAAACGACAGCAGGCACCCCTTGCAAGCCCGCCGCACCCCATGGTAAGTCGCGCTTATCCAGACCGTGCCCCATTGGCGGAACTGGTAGACGCGCTCGACTCAAAATCGAGTTCCGAAAGGAGTGCTGGTTCGATTCCGGCATGGGGCACCATAATCTTTTTCTAAACTACAGAGGATAGCTGGAACTCGAGCCGCAAATCACCTATGTTCTGACTAAATTTCGGTCTCGGGAGCCGACCATTGGAAAAGCTCATGACGCCAGACTACCATCGCGTAAAGCGGGTAGTCGATAGAATAATCGATGATCTGGGTATTGCTTCGCCACCGGTGAACCCAGTGGATGTCGCTCGCCAACTCGGCGTTGACGTTGAATTCGTGACCTTCGGCGGAAAGTATTACAACATCTCTGGCTTCTACGATTGTGAAACAACCTCAATCTTAGTCAATGCGGAGGAATATCCGCTTCGGCAGACATTCACCGTTGCACATGAACTTGGGCACCATATGCTTCACCGTGAGTGGGCCAAAACTAGTGATTATACAATGCTGATGCGCGATGCCGACTACAATGGTCGGGAAACGCACGAAAAGGAAGCAAATGCATTTGCTGGGAATCTGTTAGTCCCAAGGTTTATGCTAGACAGATATTGGCAGACCACTTCGATTGAGGGCCTTTCGAAACTCTTCGCAGTTTCCGTTCCGGTTATCAAGAATCGGCTCGCCCTTGAGTACGGGGTTTGACCGAAAGGCCGCAAGGGCGGCCATCGAAGAGTCAGTAGAAACCGACCCTGAGTTCGATGCAGCGCAAGCTAGCGCGCATGAATTCCAGCTGAAGCTAACTCAGGAAAACAACCGGCATACAGAGCAGATGCGCAAACAGGAGATAGGCTTCTTCGGTCGCGCTTTCGGCGGCGAGAAGTCGGCCCCGACCTACGTGGCTTTCATCGTGACTGTATTTGGGCTTATAGCCGCAGGTTTCTGCCTAATCATGTCGGCATACAACCCGGCAATGAATGAATTTTGGTCAACGCAGGCCGAGAGGGCCTTCGCGTTCTCAGCGAGCGCGCTCGCTTACATCTTTGGGAGAGGAGCGCGCTAAAGGCTCTTGCTGATCGGGTTCATTCGATGATGATTTACACGCCTTCGCAAACGCAATAGAACCCGGCCTGTCCGGTGCTCGTGCCGGCGACGTGGAAATCAGCTGCAGGCCCTCTCCGATGCTCGCAATTCTCAATCGCCACCCCGACCGCTCTGCGGCCGTTCTCGTCACGTCAGGCATGGCGATCGTCGTCGGCTCGGCTCTGGGCTTCGAGCATATCGGCGGCTATATCCCTTGCGCGCTCTGCCTGATGCAGCGCAATCCCTATTACATCGGCATTGGCGTCGGCTTCCTGGCCGTCCTGTCCGCCGTCTTCCGCCTGCCGCCCATCGTCACCAAGGTCCTGCTGATCGCGGTCGCCGTCTTGATGATCGTCGGCATGGGCCTCGGCATCTACCATTCCGGCGTCGAGTGGAAGTTCTGGGAGGGTCCCTCGACCTGCTCGATCGGCGCAACCGGTGGCGATACGCCCGTCAACGTGCTGGAGGCGCTGAACGCTACCAAGGCGCCGTCCTGCACCGAGGCAACGCTTCGCGTACTCGGCCTCTCCTTCGCAGGCTGGAACGTGCTGACGAGTGCCGCCCTTGCCGCCATCGCGCTCTGGGGCGCGCTGCGCAAGCCCACCGTCTGAGGAGAGAGCGGCTGCCCGGAAAGGCGGCGCCAACGGAACTCAAGCTGCGGCCTTACGGCTGCAGTTCGGTGTCCCAGTAGAGATAGTCCACCCAGCTTTCATGCAGGTAGTTCGGCGGGAAGAGCCGGCCATTGTTGTGCAGGTCCTGCACCGTCGGCCGGTAGGGCTTCTGGTGTGGGAACATCTGCGCCTGCTTCGGTAGCTTCGATCCCTTGCGCAGGTTACACGGCGAGCAGGCCGCGACCACGTTCTCCCAGGTCGTCTCGCCGCCATGGGCACGCGGGATGACATGGTCGAAGGTCAGATCATCGGGCGACCCGCAATACTGGCATTCGAACTTGTCGCGCAGGAAGACATTGAAGCGGGTAAAGGCCGGATTCCGCGTCGGTTGAACATAGGTCTTGAGGCTGACCACGCTCGGCAGCCGCATCGAGAAACTCGGCGAGCAGACGGAGTGTTCATACTCGGCGATGATGTTCACACGGTCGAGGAAGACCGCCTTGATCGCGTCCTGCCAGGACCAGAGCGACAAGGGATAATAACTCAGTGGCCGGTAGTCGGCATTCAGAACGAGCGCCGGCAGGGCCTGGGGAGAAACTGCAATCGTCAAGGGCTATCTCCTGATCGATTCGGCATCTGCCCTTCTATATTAGGCCCGTTGTTACAGCATTGTGAAGCCTGAATCTTTGAGCTGTGTTGCGACCTCTCGGCGCGCCCCTTTAGCGGGGCAGCGCGACGCGGCCCGTGATGCGCGCATAATGGGCCCAGAACAGCCGTGCCGCGACCGTTTTCAAATCGAAACCCGTATCGGCCACCTGCTCCGGCAAGGGTGAACGCCCGGCCTCGATCAAGCGCTTGCCCACCATATAGCTGCGCGCCACGTCTCCAGCCGGGAAAATGTCGGGGTGGCCGCCGCAGAACATCAGGTAGACCTCGGCCGTCCAGGGCCCGACGCCTTTCAGGCCGGTCAAGGCCGCGATCGCAGCGTCCGCCGGCATCTCCGCCACCTCGTCAAGGCGGAAGGGGCCGCCGAGATCGGCCTTGGCAGCCGCTTCGAGCGCCTGCGCCTTGCCGCGCGACAGGCCGAAGGTGCCGATCAGCTCGGGGCCAAGCGCCAGATAGTCTTCCGCCAGGGGTCGATTGCCCAGCACCGCCGTCATGCGCCGCCAGATCGCGTCGGCACTGGCCCGCGACACCATCTGCGAAACGATGATCGAGGCAAGCCCCGCAAAGCCCGGCGCCGAAAGCCGGAGCGGCAGCGGGCTGCACACCTCAGCGATCGGACAGAGCCTGGGATCCCGTGTCAGCAAAAGGGAAAGCCCCGCAGCGAGATCAGCCTCGCATCGGATCGTCGTCAAACCCGTCCCCTTTTCCTCATTCCACTCTCATGCGAAGGAAAAGCATGACCGAACGTCCTCGTCAAACCGTGGGCCACAATGCCCCCGTCTTTCGCTTCGCGCCGAGCCCCAATGGCCGGCTGCATCTCGGCCATGCGCTCTCGGCCCTTTTGAACGCTGATATGGCCAAAAAAATGGGCGGTGGCTTTTTGCTGCGTATCGAGGACATCGACCTCACCCGCTGCACGCCGGAACTCGAGCAGGCGGTTTTCGACGATCTCGACTGGCTCGGGATCTCCTTCGAACATCCCGTTCGCCGCCAGTCGGAGCATTTTCCCCTCTATCGCCAGGCCCTCGACTGCCTGAAGGCCAAAGGCCTTGTCTACCCCGCATTCCTCACCCGCGGCGAGGTGAAAGCCCGGGTCTCCGCCTATGAGCGCGAGGGCGGCAGCTGGCCGCGTGATCCGGATGACGCGCCGCTGTCACCCGACCGAGGAGCGCGCGATGAGCGAGGCGGAACGGGCGGAAAGGCTCGCGACCGCCGAGCGCTACGCCTGGCGGCTCGACATCGACAAGGCACGAGCCCTCGTCGGCAACCAGCTCACCTGGCAGGAAACCGGGGACGGACCGCGGGGCGAGATCGAGGCGAACCCGGCCGCCTGGGGCGATGTCGTGCTCTGGCGTTCCGATGCACCGGCAAGCTACCACCTCGCCGTCACCGTGGACGATGCCGCGCAAGGGGTGACCCATGTCGTGCGCGGTCTGGATCTCTACCACGCAACCTCTGTGCACCGGCTGCTGCAGATGCTGCTTGGCCTGCCCGCACCGATCTATCACCACCATCGGCTGATCCTGGGGCCTGATGGGAGAAAGCTCTCCAAGAGCCTCGGCGATACGGCGCTGTCAGCACTGAGGGCCGAGGGCAAGACGCCTTCAGATATCCGCGCCATGGTCGGGATTTGAGATCTCGGCGGGTGCACCCTTCACAGGCACCACCCGGAACTTCATCAGCGCCGCATTGAATTCCGCGCCGATGATGAAGATCGCGCCGACCATGTAGAGGAAGACCAGCACGACCATGATCGAGGCCAGGCCCGCATAAGTCGCCGCGTAATTGGCAAAGGTGCCGATGTAATAGGCGAAGACCAGGGCACCGACCAGCCATAGAGCGAGCGTCAGAAGCACACCGGGCAGGACGTCAATCACGCGCCGGCGACCGGCTGGCAGGCTGAGATGGAAGATCATCAGGCCAAGCACGAGGAAGATCACCGTTCCGTAGACGCGCCAGTTGGCGACGATCGCAAGGAAGCCTTCCAGCAGCGGGAAATAGCGCTCCGCAAAAGCGAGCGCCACGGGCACGGCCACGAGCAGTGCACTGATCGCAGCCAGCACCACGACGGCGCCGAGCACGAAGCAGAAGCTGACGAGGCGCGTCACGTACCAGGGCCGGGTCTCGGCGACGCGGTAGGCGCGGTTGAGCGAGACGCGCAGCGCCTCGACACCGTTCGAGGCAAAGTAAGCCGCTGCCAACACAGAAATCGTCAACAGCCCGCCGCGCGGGATCGTCAGAACCTGCACCACCTGGTCGGACAGCGGTTTGGCGATGGTCTCCGGCCAGGTGTCGAAGATGAGATGCACCGCCGTTTCGGCGAACTGATCGGCGCCGAGAAAGCCTGCCAGCGCCGTGCCGAAGATCAGGAAGGGAAAGACCGCGAGCAGCGCCGAAAGTGCCACATGGCTTGCCATCGCCCAGCCGTCATCCTCGGAAAAATGCCACAAGGCATCAAACACCACCTTGTAGAGCATACGCAGGAAAGTCGGCATCCGGTCTCCTTCGGACCTCTAAGGGCAATTGCAGGCTGCTGGCGAATATGGGAAACCCATCGGCATTTGCAAAGGAAGAACGAGGTTTTCCCCGTGAAGAGCATCATCGTCACCGGTTGTTCGTCCGGCATCGGCGCCTATTGTGCAGAGGCCTTGAAGCGCGACGGCTGGCGGGTCTTCGCGACGGTGCGCAAGCCGGAGGACATGGCGGCCCTCGAGGCTAAGGGCATCGAGACGCTCATCATGGATTACACCGATTCTGCCAGCATCGAAGCGCTGGTTTCGACCGTCTTCGAGCGCACCGGTGGACGGCTCGACGCACTCTTCAACAACGGCGCCTATGGCCAGCCGGGCGCGGTGGAGGATCTGCCGACGGAGGCACTGCGCACCCAGTTCGAGACCAATGTCTTCGGCTGGCATGAACTGACGCGCCGGGTGATCCCGGCAATGCGAGCGCAAGGCGAAGGCCGCATCGTGCAATGCTCCTCGATCCTCGGCATCATCCCCTATCGCTGGCGCGGCGCCTACACGGCATCGAAATTCGCGCTCGAGGGGCTGTCGCTGACGTTGCGGATGGAGCTGGAAGGCTCCGGCGTGCAGGTGAGCCTGATCGAGCCCGGCCCGATCGAAAGCCGCTTCACCGCCAATGCGCTTCATCATATCCGCGAGGCGATCGACCTCGAAAACTCTGTGCATGCGCAAGACTATCGCCGACAGCTGGCGCGACTCGATGGCACAGGCCCCGTGAACCGCCACAAACTCGGGCCGGATGCCGTCTACAAAGTCCTCACCCACGCCTTGACCGCCCGGCGTGCCCGCCCACATTATCTCGTGACCAAGCCGGCGAAACAGGGGGCCCTGCTCAAGCGCTGGCTGCCGGCCGACCTCTTCTATCGATTGATGCGCTCGCTGGACTGACCGGCGACGAACAAAGGCTCATCCCAAGTTATGTCCACATTCACCTATGTCCTCGCCATCATCGTCATGGGGCTCGTTGCCCTTGTCCTCGTGAGAGGCCTCTTCAACATGCTGAAGGGCGGCGACGGCAACACATCCAACAAGCTGATGCAGGCGCGCATCGTGCTGCAGGCAATTGCGATTGCCCTGATCATGCTGACGCTCTGGCTGACCGGCGGAGGACGCTAATCCATGGTCAAGCTCAACAAGATCTACACCCGCACCGGCGACGACGGCACCACGGCCCTGGTAACAGGCCCGCGCCGCCTGAAGCATGACCTGCGCGTCGACGCCTATGGCACGATCGACGAAACCAATTCGGCAATCGGCATCGCCCGGCTGCATACGGCTGAGATGCCGGAGCTCGACGCCATGCTGATGCGCATCCAGAACGACCTCTTCGACCTCGGCGCGGATCTTGCCGCCCCAGAAACCGGCGAAGTCTTGTCCTACGAGCCGCTGCGCGTCATCGAGGCCCAGGTCGTATGGAGGAGATCTCGATCGGCATGAATGCCGACTCTGGCCGCTGAGATCCTTCATCCTGCCCGGCGGCACGCCGGCCGCCGCCTATCTGCACCTCGCCCGCACCACCTCGCGCCGGGCTGAGCGCATCATGGTCGAACTGTCGCGCTTCGATGGTGAAGAGGTCGGCGAACCCGCGCTGAAATATGTGAACCGGCTGTCGGACTTTTTGTTTGTCGCGGCACGGCATGCCAATGATGGCGGCAGGGCGGATATTCTCTGGGTGCCGGGGAAGAGCAGGTGAGGGCACCGATCTCCCCCCTGGCGGGGGAGAACGGAAAATCGAAGGCTTAGGCGAGCGCAAGCCGCCTAAACTTCAGATTTTCCAAGAGAGGGGCAGCGTTCCCTTGGTGCTAACCTTGCCACCCCCCTCTTGCGAAATCTGAGGTTTGGCCCTGATCGGGCCAATTCCTCGATTTCGCTTTCTCCCCCGCAAGGGGGGAGATCGGACCCCGCATGCGCTTCGACACCCTCATGCTGAGGTGACCGCGTGAAGCGCGGGCCTCGAAGCATCCCTCTGCATTGATGTATCTGTGGCCTCGCCCTTCGAGGCCGGGCAAGCCCGGCACCTCAGATGAGGGTAATCTGTCGATGTCAAAAACCCCAAGCTTCGCCGCCGGTCGGGATCGCTCCCTCCGGGTAGGCTAAAATTTGTCTCGGACGAGGCGCCAGAAGCAACCTGTCTAAGTAGTTTATGTGGCTCCTTCCGGCGCCTCGTTCGGCGTTTTTTCCCGCTGCATGCGTCTCTCTGGCAAGGCGGCGACGGTCCTTGGAACTTGCGTTCCAGGGATGACCGGGCGCGGGTCCGGCTGCGGCGTCACCATGAGATGACGCTTCAGCCTGGCCGGTGGCCCGGGAGGTTCCCGTCGGATGGTGCACCAATCCGACCGGGACCCTCGCCCGGGGGATGGGGCTCTGGCCATTTGCGACCTCGCCATCATCCCCGCCGTTTGTTTCGCCCCGCTGTCTGGATCTTCGCGACAGCGCTGGCGCCTTGTCTGTGTGCCTCTGAGGCACGTCCTTCCGATCAGGGGTTTCAGGCGTCAGGCATCCGACCGTCCGCCATCACTTCCACCCCTTCGTCCGGAGGGAGACCGTTGCAGCGGGCCGGGGGTCTGTACCTGCGAGAGTACGCGCCCCCGGCGCCGGCCCCGCCTCGCCTGACATCGCATCGTCAGGTGTATCCGAGGGCGGGACAGCGAGGATTCTAAGAGGGTGGAAATGGTGGGGGATGAAAGAACATGTCGGGGTTTGATTTTGTTGGGGATTTTCTCGAAGTCATCCCCCTTTTTAAGCGGATACGCCGAGTTTGTGGCTTTGCCCCTCACCCTACCCTCTCCCCGCAAGCGGGGAGAGGGAGGCGCAAGCGGTTGATGTCCCGGCCTTCTCCCCGCCTGCGGGGAGAAGGTGCCCCGAAGGGGCGGATGGGGGGGGGCTGAAGTGATCGGGATGAGGGGCAAAGGCGGCAAACGCAATGTCCAGCCGATAGGTCATTTACAAAACAGACCGGATAGGTGGTTTACAGTTTTGTCTGGAATTGCCCTTTCTCTTGGCTCGTTTTGGGAATGGGTTGGAGCTTTCGAGATCCCTTCTCGATGCGTCCGATAGGACGGTCGTAGAATCGGACCTCGAAGACGTCGTCGTCGATCTCGATCATGCCGATCCTGTCGGCAATGATGGCGGTGGAGATATAGATGAAGCCGCCTTTCCATTTGATCTCGCCATTCGACCGCACCCGCCGAACCACCGTGCCTTCGGGATACTCAGGCTCGGGGATCGTCTGCGGCATCAAGCGCGGGCTTGGCCGATAGAGGCTGGCCGGCGGCTTCTGGGCGATTGCCTCGTGCGGGCGCTCCTCGTTGTAATCGCGCCGGAAGCGATCGAAACGGTCCTGTTGCGCGGCGCGGCTGTCCTCGGGCTGCAGCATCGCCTCCTTCAAGGTCAGGTGAAAGCGTTCGTGCCGGCCATTCTGTTGCGGCTTGCCGGGGGCGATGCGGTGATGGTGGATGCCGAGCCTGGTCCAGTGGGCCGAGAGGCTCGTGAGCCCTGTGACGGAGGCCGATGCGAACGGGCTGCCATTGTCGGTGAGGATCACCTCTGGCAGGCCATGCGCCTCGAAAGCCTGGCGAAACAGCGGGTGCGCCTCATGGGCGCTGGTCGTCTGTGTCGCCGACAGCGACACGAGATAACGGCTGAAGCCATCCGTCACAGTCAGCGGCTCAAGCCTTGCACCATAAGGGGTCGCAACCCAGCCCTTGTAATCAGCCGACCAGACATGGTTGGGATAAAGCGGCGTGGTCGGTGGCGTCCCCGTCACCGGAACCCGCCGCCGCCTGGCCCGCGCCCGCACCAGGCCCGCCCGCTTCAGGATCTCGCCGGCCGTCGAGGCGGCAGGCCAGACAAGCCCCGGCTCCCGGTCAGAAAGATAGGCCACCAGCTTCTTCGGTCCCCAGTTCGGGCGCCGCTCACGAAGCGATACCAGCGCCTCGACAATCGCATCAGCCGTCTGGCGCCCATGCACATGCGGCGCACTGGAGCGATCACCCAAGGCCGCAACGCCACCCTCACGATAGCGGCCAAGCCACTTGTAACCGGTCACACGGCTGATCGCATAGAGCGCGCACAGCTCCGACATCGACATCTCGCCGACAAGACAGTCACTGATAAACGAAACACGCTGGTCCATCACATTGCTTGCATTCCAGGACATCGCAGACCCTCCTGCCAATGTCGGAATGTAAACACCCTATCCGGTCTGTTCTGTCAGCAACCTAACCGGTCTGGACACAACGCCCATCTCCCCCTTGGTGGGGGAGGAGGGCCGTTCTCCGTGCCACCATCACCGATCCCCTTGTAAGTAAACTTTAGCCTGTTGTGATAGAACGATCCCAGCGGCTCCGGATGGCAGCCCGCCGCCCCTTTGGTCGAACGAGACCGCAGGTGAGCAAGGAGCGCCATCCGGCAATCCATTGAACCCGCACAGTCGCCGGGGCCGCAAAGCGAGCCCGCTTAAGCAAGGATGGGTGATGATGGATCAGGTCGTTGTTGGTATTGATGTCTCCAAGGACAAGCTGGATGTCTGCGTGCTTCCCGGTGGAGAGCTGTTTGTTGTCAGTCGCAATGCCGCAGGTCTTTCGGAGTTGACCGAGCGGCTGAAGGGGCTGTCGGTTGGTGTCATCGCCATTGAGGCAACCGGTGGGTTCGAAACGGTTGTGGCGGCATCTCTGGCCTCGTCCGGGCTGCCTGTCGCCGTCGTCAATCCGGCGCAGATCAGGCACTTTGCCCAGGCGCTCGGCAAGCGTGCCAAGACCGATGCGTTTGTGATCGCCCGCTTTGCCGAAGCCACCAAACCGGACGTGCGCCCACTCGATGACGAGGCCACGCAGCTTTTGTCTGCTCTGATCACGAGACGGCGGCAAATCATTGATATGATTGTCGCCGAGACGCATCGCGAGCGGTCCGTCACCGACAAGACGCTGAAGAAGAGCATCGCCCAGCTCAAGATGGCACTTGAGCGGGCACTGTCCGACATCGACACCAAGATCGATGAGCAGATCCGCTCCTCACCCTTGTGGAGGGCGAAGGAAGACCTTCTCTCATCGGTCCCCGGCGTCGGGCCCATCACCGCACGCACGTTGATTGCCGACCTGCCGGAACTGGGACGGCTGTCGCCCAAGCAGATCGCCGCGCTGGCGGGGCTCGCACCCTATACGCGGCAATCGGGAAAATGGCGCGGCAAGGCGTTCACCAGCGGTGGACGCTCCAGCGTCAGAGGCGTCTTGTTCCTGGCCGCCATGGCAGCCTGCCGCTACAACCCCGTCCTCAAGGTCTTCCGCCAACGTCTTCTCGATGCCGGCAAACCACCCAAGGTCGCCATCATCGCCATGGCCAGAAAACGCCTCACCATCCTCAACGCAATGATTCGCGAGAACCAGCCATGGCAACCAAAAATCACTTGACCGGCTGCACAGTCGCTCACCAGCAAAATCTGAAGTTTAGGTGGCTTGCGCTCACCTAAGCCTTCGATTTTGCAACCTCTCCCACATGGGGGGAGGGAGGAGCCGCTTACGTTGCGACCTTCCCCCTGTCCCCATCTCCCAACCTGCGCTAGCATCCGCCCAACAAACTCCGGCCAACCCGACGAGGCGCGATGTTCATTCCCCTGCATGACCGAAACGCGCTCAAGCATATTCGCCGGCAATATGTGACGCTGGGGCTCATCCCTGCCAATGTCGTCACCCATACCCTGGCGACGCTCGCGCCGGAGGCGGTTTTACGAGATCGGGGTCTGTGGCATGGGTTTCATCCCGGCCGTCGCCTTCGATATCGCCGAGCTCGATCCGCGGCTGGTACTCGTGCCGGAAAGCGCGACCTACATCACCTATTCCTTCCTGCATGGCAGCTGGCTGCATCTGGGCTCCAACATGCTCTTCCTCTGGGTCTTCGGCGACAATGTCGAGGACGCGATGGGGCACTTCAAGTTCCTGTTCTTCTACATCGCCTGCGCCGCAGCCGGCGCGCTGGTGCATGGGCTGGTGATGCCCGCGAGCGAAGCGCCGCTGATCGGGGCGTCGGGCGCGGTGTCGGGCGTCGTCGCGGCCTATCTGATGCTGCATCCGCAGGGTGCGGGTCTGGGTACTGGTCTTCATGCGCTTTCCCCTGCCGCTTCCGGCCTTCATCCCGCTTCTCTTCTGGGTGGGCCAGCAATTCGTCATGCTGGTGATCGATGCAGGCAGCAATGTCTCCTGGGGTGCCCATGTCGGCGGGATCCTCGCCGGTGCCTTGTTGGTGCTCTTCTTGCGACGTCCGGGCGTGCCGCTCTTCGACCGCGCGATCGTCACACCCCGCGCCGTCGAGCATGAGGCTACCACTGTCGACGTGGCGCCGGTCGGCCCCTGGGGGCAGAGGCCCGGAGGAAACGCACCGGATGGTGAGGGAGCAGGTGGCGCACTCCGCCCGGAAACTCCGGCAGCCCAGCCGGTCCGCAAGGTCACCCATTGGGGACGATGACAACAGGTCGCGGGTCAGACATATTGACGTGAACGTCAACGTCAATTATTGCTGTCGGCCAAACGGCATCGATCGTTGTGTTTGGGAAAAAAATGCGTATCGATGTCGCCAATCGACAAACGGCGGAGCGCATGTGAGCGCATTTTCCGGCGGAAGATTTGAAGAGAGGAACCCATGAAGATACTCGTCCCAGTCAAGCGGGTTGTGGATTACAACGTCAAGATCCGCGTCAAGCCTGATGGTTCCGGCGTCGAACTCGCCAACGTCAAGATGTCCATGAACCCCTTCGACGAGATCTCCGTCGAGGAAGCCCTGCGGCTGAAGGAAGCCGGCAAGGCCGAGGAAGTGGTCGTCGTCTCGATCGGTCCTGCCAAGGCCGAGGAGACCATCCGCACCGCTCTCGCCATGGGCGCCGACCGCGGTATCCTGATCGAGACCGAGGAAACCGTTGAGCCGCTCGCCGTCGCCAAGCTCCTGAAGGGCGTGGTCGAGGCTGAGGCTCCGGGCCTCGTCATCGTGGGCAAGCAGGCGATCGACGACGATTCGAACCAGACCGGCCAGATGCTGGCGGCTCTCCTCGGCTGGGGCCAGGCAACGTTTGCCTCCAAGCTCGAGCTTTCCGCCGACAAGGCGACCGTGACCCGCGAAGTCGACGGCGGTCTGCAGACCATCGACGTCAAGATCCCGGCGATCGTCACCACCGACCTGCGCCTGAACGAGCCGCGTTATGCCTCGCTGCCGAACATCATGAAGGCGAAGAAGAAGCCGCTCGACAAGAAGGCTCCGGCCGACTTCGGCGTCGACGTTGCTCCGCGCCTGAAGGTCCTGAAGACCGAGGAGCCGGGTGGCCGCAAGGCGGGCATCAAGGTGAAGTCGGTCGCAGAGCTGGTCGACAAGCTCAAGAACGAAGCCGGCGTGCTTTAATGAAATCCGTGAGGCCCGCCTGCAAAGGGCGGGTCGCTGCGCTTCCGGTGCTCACGTACGCTAAGGTACGCTCCGCTCCGGTTCTCGCACCCCGCGCTTTTCGGCTGGGCCTGACGGATTTCCACGGAAACCTATTCGAGGATTGAACCATGGCTATTCTTCTTCTCGCAGAACACGACAACGCGACCGTTTCCGAACAGACCGCGAAGGCCCTGACGGCCGCCACGAAAATCGGCGGCGACGTGCACGTGCTGGTCGCCGGCGCTGGCGCCAAGGCTGCCGCCGATGCGGCGGCCAAGCTCTCGGGCGTCTCCAAGGTGCTGCTCGCCGACGACGCCTCGCTGGGCAACAACCTGGCGGAACCGCTGGCGGCTCTCATCGTCTCGCTTGCCGGCTCCTACGACACGGTCATCGCGGCTGCGACCTCGGTCGGCAAGAACGTGATGCCGCGCGTCGCAGCCCTGCTCGATGTCATGCAGGTCTCGGAAATCACCGAAGTGGTCTCTGCTGACACCTTCAAGCGTCCGATCTATGCCGGCAACGCCATCCAGACCGTGCAGTCGACCGATGCCAAGAAGGTCATCACGGTCCGTACCGCCTCCTTCGCCGCGGCCGGTGACGGTGGGTCTGCTGCCGTCGAGACCATTGCTGCCGCTGCAAACCCCGGCGTTTCCAGCCATGTCTCCGACGCGCTGTCCTCCTCGGACCGCCCGGAACTGGCCTCGGCCAAGATCATCATTTCCGGCGGCCGTGCCCTCGGCTCCTCGGAGAAGTTCCAGGAAGTGATCCTGCCCGTGGCCGACAAGCTGGGTGCCGCCGTCGGCGCGTCGCGTGCGGCGGTCGACGCAGGCTACGCCCCGAACGACTGGCAGGTTGGCCAGACCGGCAAGGTCGTTGCCCCGCAGCTCTACATCGCCTGCGGCATTTCGGGCGCCATCCAGCACCTCGCCGGCATGAAGGACTCCAAGGTCATCGTCGCCATCAACAAGGACGAGGAAGCGCCGATCTTCCAGGTCGCCGATTACGGCCTCGTCGCCGACATCTTCGAAGCCCTGCCGGAGCTTGAGAAGGCGCTCTAAGCACCATCTCGCAGCTGCGAAAGGACTGGTCAAAGAACCCTTTGCGGTCTATCAATCAGCCGGGTCCGCGACGAGCGGGTCCGGCATTTTTGTCGGTGCCATCTTCTTGAGTGAAGACGAGAACGGGTGAGGAGCGAGACGATGACGGACAAGATCAGCAATGTGGGTGTCGTGGGTGCCGGCCAGATGGGCTGTGGCATTGCCCAGGTCTCCGCCGCCGCCGGCTACAAGGTCACGATCTACGATCTCTCCAAGGAGCGGATCGAAGCGGGCTTGGCCACCATCAACGGCAACCTCGCCCGTCAGGTAACCAACGGCAAGATCACCGATGACGAGCGCAAGGCCGCACTCGCGTTGATTTCCGGGTCCTCCGACGTGAACGACCTCGCCGCAGCTGATCTCGTCATCGAGGCGGCCACCGAGGACGAGACGGTCAAGCGCAAGATCTTTGCGACCCTCTGCCCGGTGCTGAAGCCCGAGGCGCTGATTGCGACCAACACATCTTCGCTCTCCATTACCCGCCTTGCATCGGCCACCGACCGGCCGGAGCGCTTCATGGGCATCCACTTCATGAACCCGGTTCCGGTCATGAAGCTCGTTGAACTGGTGCGCGGCATCGCGACCGACGAGACGACTTTCAAGACGGCCAAGGAGTTCGTCTCCTCGCTCGACAAGACGATCACGGTCGCGGAAGACTTCCCCGCCTTCATCGTCAACCGCATCCTGCTGCCAATGATCAACGAGGCGATCTACACGCTCTATGAAGGCGTCGGTTCGGTAGAAGCCATCGACACGGCGATGAAGCTTGGCGCCAACCATCCGATGGGGCCGCTGCAGCTTGCCGATTTCATCGGCCTCGACACATGCCTTTCGATCATGCAGGTGCTGCATGAAGGCCTGTCGGACTCGAAGTATCGCCCCTGCCCGCTGCTGGTGAAATATGTCGAGGCTGGCTGGCTCGGTCGCAAGTCGGGCCGCGGCTTCTACGACTATCGCGGCGAAGTGCCTGTTCCGACCCGCTGATTTCGCATTCCGGCGGGGCAGCCTCCGGCGGAAAGATATTTGCGCCTCGGGGTGATCATTGGTCGGCCATTCCTCGGAAGAGACGGGCCGACCCTCTAGTTTGCGGGGCAGATACCGATCCCCCCGCATACCGGAGTACCAGTCGATGAAACGCCTCCTCCTCGTCAGCGCAGCGCTCGCCGCCCTCTCCCTGCCGGTTTCCGCCAGCGCCGCCGACAAGCTGCTCAACGCTTCCTATGACATCGCCCGCGAGATCTTTGCCGCCCAGAATGAGGCCTTCATCAAGGTTAATCCGGGCGTCAGCATCGACCAGTCGCATGGTGGCAGCTCGCGTCAGGCGCGTGCGATCGTCGAGGGACTTGAAGCTGACGTGGTCACCTTCAACCAGGTGTCGGACGTGGATTTTCTCGCCAAAAACGGCTTCATCAACGAAGGCTGGCAGTCGGAATTCCCGAACAACGCCTCGCCCTTCTATTCGCTGCCTTCGTTCCTGGTGCGCGCCGGCAATCCGAAGGGCATCAAGGACTGGGAGGATCTCGCCCGTGACGACGTGCAGGTGATCTTCCCCAACCCGAAGACCTCGGGCAATGCCCGCTACACCTATCTGGCGGCAACGGCTTACGCGAAAGAGAAGTTCGCCGGCGACGAGGCCAAGGTGACGGAATTCGTCGACAAGATCTTCGACAACGTGCCGGTCTTCGACACCGGTGGCCGTGCGGCGACGACGACCTTCGTCGAGCGCGAGACGGGCGACGTGATCATCACGTTTGAGGCCGAGACCAAGTCGATCGCCAAGCAGTATGGCGAGGACAAGTTCCAGAGCGTCGTGCCCTCCGTCAGCCTGCTTGCGGAATTCCCGGTCGCGATCGTCGACAAGGTTGCCGATGCCAAGGGCAGCCAGGAGCTTTCCAAGAAGTATCTCGACTTCCTCTACTCGCCCGAGGGCCAGAAGATCGCCGCCGAATTCGGCCACCGTGTCGATGACGAGGCGGTCGCCGCCGAATACAAGGACCAGTTCCCGGAAATCCGTCTCGTGACCGTCGAAGATGCCTTCGGCGGCTGGGACAAGGTTTCCAAGGAGCACTTTGCCGAGGGCGGCATCCTTGATGGGATCTATGGCAGCCGCTAAGCACGGCATTCGATCGATGTCAGGACCGGCGGGCGCTCCGCCGGTTTTCTCATGAAAGGACGACGACGTTGAAACGCCGCGTATTGCCGGGCTTCAGACTGTCCCTCGGGATCACGCTGGTCTATGCCGCGATCATCATCCTGTTGCCGCTGGCAGCCCTCATCTTCAAGGCGGCGAGCCTCGGGCCAGCAGACTACTGGCGCATCGTCTCCTCGGACCGTGCTGTCGCAAGTTATGGCGTGACGATCGGCTCGGCGCTGGTCGCGACCCTGTTCAACCTCGTCTTCGGCCTGGCGCTTGCCTGGGTGCTGGTGCGCTATCGTTTCCCGGGTCGTCGCATTGTCGACGCCCTCGTCGACCTGCCCTTTGCGCTTCCGACGGCGGTCGCCGGCATTTCGCTCACCACGCTGTTTGCCTCGAACGGCTGGTTCGGATCGGCGCTGGGCGAAATCGGTATCAAGGTCGCCTACACGCCACTCGGCATCATGGTCGCCATGGCCTTCACCAGCCTGCCCTTCATCGTGCGCACGGTGCAGCCGGTGCTGGAAGAGCTCGATCCGGCGCTTGAAGAAGCGGGCCAGACGCTCGGCTCCAGCGACCTGTTGATCTTCCGCCGCGTGATCCTGCCGCTTCTGACGCCGGCTCTTCTTGCTGGCACCTCGCTCGCTTTTGCCCGTAGCCTTGGCGAATTCGGCGCGATCATCTTCATTGCCGGCAACCAGCCCTTCTCGACCGAAATTACGGCGCTCCTCGCCTTCATCCGGCTCGAGGAATACGACTATCCGGCCTCCGCCGCGATTGCCTCGGTCATGCTGATTGCCGCCTTCGTCATGCTGGCGGTGACCAACTATCTGCAGGCCCGCGCGCTGCGCTACACGGTGAAAGGCTGAACCATGAGCCACGTCACAAACAATCGACGCCCGCCCCGCGTCGGCGATGCGCCGCTCTTCAGATACACGCTGATCGGCCTGGTTCTCGTCCTGGTCGCCTTCTTCATAGTGGCACCGCTGGCCGTCATCGGCATCGAGGCCTTTTCCAAGGGCGTGCCGTTCTTTCTGGAGACGATCGCGGATCCCGACACCGGCCATGCCATCGGGCTGACGGTGCTGACCGCGCTGATCGCCGTACCGCTGAACACCATCTTCGGCGTGGCTGCAGCCTGGGCAATCACCAAGCATGATTTCCGCGGCAAGCGCATCCTGACCATCCTGATCGAAATCCCCTTTTCCGTCTCGCCCGTCGTGGCAGGCGTTGCCTATCTCTTCGTCTACGGCCTGCAGGGCATCTTCGGTCCCGCCCTCGACAGCGCCGGGCTGAAGATCCTCTTTGCCCTGCCGGGTATCGTGCTTGCCTCGATGTTCGTGACGGCGCCCTTCGTGGCGCGCGAGCTGATCCCGCTGATGCAGGCGCAGGGGCGTGATCTGGAGGAGGCGGCAACCTCGCTGGGTGCGAGCGGCTTCCGCACTTTCGTCTCCGTGACGCTGCCCAACATCAAATGGGCGCTGCTCTACGGCATCGTGCTTTGCAATGCGCGTGTGATGGGCGAGTTCGGCGCCGTGTCGATCGTGTCGGGCAACATCCGCGGCCAGACCAACACGCTGCCGCTGCATATTGAACTGCTCTACCAGGACTACAACGCCGTCGGCGCCTTCGCGGCTGCCTCGATCCTTGCGACGCTGGCGCTCGTGACGCTGGTGGTCAAGGTCTTCCTCGAACGCCAGGGCGCCGGTCGCAGAAGCCGCCCGGCGACGCTCGCCGGCAATACTTCGGAGATGAATTCGTGAACATTCGCCTCGACACGGTCGTCAAGACCTTCGAAACCTTCCGCGCCGTGCATGGCGTCTCGCTCGACATCAAGAGCGGCGAACTGGTGGCGCTGCTCGGCCCCTCGGGCTCCGGCAAGACGACCATCCTGCGCATGGTGGCCGGGCTGGAATTTGCCGATGGCGGCCAGATCCATTTCGGCGAAGAGGATGCGACAAACATTCCCGTCCGCGATCGCGGCGTCGGCTTCGTCTTCCAGCATTATGCGCTGTTTCCGCATATGATCGTGGCCGAGAACATCGCCTTCGGCATGCAGGTCTCCAAGGTGAAGCGCGCGACCGCCGACATCGACCGCCGCGTCGAAGAACTGCTCTCCCTCGTGCAGCTCGCCGGATTGGGTGAGCGTTTCCCCGGCCAGATCTCCGGCGGCCAGCGTCAGCGCGTGGCGCTCGCCCGTGCGCTCGCCGTCGATCCGCGCGTGCTATTGCTCGACGAGCCTTTCGGCGCGCTCGACGCCAATGTCCGCCGCGACCTGCGCCGGTGGCTGCGTTCCATCCATGACGAGCTCGGCATCACCACGCTCTTCGTCACGCATGACCAGGAAGAGGCGCTCGACCTCGCCGACCGCGTCGTCATCCTCGACAAGGGCAAGATCGTGCAGCAGGGCACGCCGGAAGAAGTCTGCCGCCAGCCGGCGAACGCCTTCGTCATGCGCTTCCTCGGCGATACCAATACGCTGAAGGCGTCCGTTTCCAATGGCAAGGCAACCGTCGGCAACATGACCTATGCGGCAGACGGCCTGAAGGACGGCCCGGCGGAACTGCTATTCCGCCCGACCGATGTCGTCTGGAGCGACGACGCATCCAAGGGTGTGGCAGCGACCATCCAGCGCGTTCTCGACCGTCCGGGCTCGCGCCGGGTGCTGGCCAGGACGGCGGGCGACACGATCGTCGAATTCGACGTTTCACCCGAATTCGCCAAAGCCAAGGGCGATGAAGGTTTCATCGAAATCCTCCGGCCGCGCGTGTTTCAGGACTGAGACGGCCACACGCAGCGCCGGAGATCAGCTTCCGGTCGCAGCAGCCGTGACCAGCGCCTTGGCATCGGCACCGTCCCACACAGCCGGGCCGTTCATGCTGCCGAGCAGACAGCCCTTGCCGTCGACAAGCAGCGTGACCGGGAGGCCGAAGGCGAGACCTTCGCGCTTCAACTGGTTGAAGACGCCCATCGAGGCGTCGCGATAAAGGCCGAGCGCATCGACGCCCGTCTCTTCGAGGAAGCTCTGTGGCTTTTCGACATCGCCGGTGTCGATGTTGATCGCAAGCACCTGGAAGGCTTCACCGCCGGCCGCTTCCTGCAGATTGTTGAGAGCCGGCATTTCCTCGCGGCAGGGCACGCACCAGGTGGCCCAGAGATTGATAAGCACCGTCTTATTCGCGAAGTTGGCCATGGTCATCGGGGCGCCTGCCTTGTCCTGGAAGGTCAGCCCCTGGATGAGCTTCGGCTCGCTGACCGGGATCATCGCCGCGACATCGCCCTTCAGATAAGGCGTCAGCGCCTCTGCCTTGGCGACAGAACCCTCGCATTGCGCGGCATCCGCGGTCTCCACGGCATTGCCAGACGTGGTCTCTCTCACGTATACCGCAGCCGCGCCGGCGACGATGCCGGCCACCGCCGCGATCGCAACCAGCTTGGTGGGGAAAAGACGCTCAGGTCTTTTTTCTGTCATGTCATTCTCCAGGACGGGCATTCCATGGCCGAGGGCACAAAAGACACCAAATCCTCCAACCAGATGTGGGGCGGTCGCTTCGCCTCCGGGCCGTCGGCCATCATGGAGGAGATAAATGCCTCCATCGGTTTCGACAAGAAGCTTTACGCCCAGGATATCCGCGGCTCAAAGGCGCATGCGACCATGCTGGCGCACCAAGGCATCATCTCGGCCGAAGATAAAGACAAGATCCTTCACGGCCTGGACACGATCCTGTCAGAGATTGAAAGCGGTCAGCTCGTCTTCTCGCGCAAGCTCGAAGACATTCACATGAACGTCGAGGCGCGCCTTGCCGACCTGATCGGCTCCGCCGCCGGTCGTCTCCATACGGCCCGCTCGCGCAACGACCAGGTGGCGCTCGATTTCCGCCTCTGGGTGAAGGAAGAGCTGCAGAAGACGGAACAGGCATTGTCCGGCTTGATCGCGGCCTTCCTCGACCGCGCCGAAGAACATGCCGACACCGTCATGCCCGGCTTTACCCATCTCCAGACGGCCCAGCCGGTGACCTTTGGCCACCACTGCATGGCCTATGTCGAGATGTTCGGCCGCGACCGCCAGCGCGTGCGCCATGCGATCGAACACCTGGACGAAAGCCCGATTGGTGCTGCGGCACTCGCCGGCACCGGCTATCCGATCGACCGCCACATGACCGCGCAGGCCCTCGGCTTCCGCGAGCCGACCCGCAACTCGATCGACACCGTCTCGGACCGAGACTTCGCGCTCGAATTCCTCTCGATCGCCTCGATTGCCGCCGTGCATCTGTCGCGTCTGGCCGAAGAGATCGTCATCTGGTCGACGCCGCAATTCGGCTTCATCCGCCTGTCGGATGCCTTCTCCACCGGCTCCTCGATCATGCCGCAGAAGAAGAACCCCGATGCCGCCGAACTGGTGCGCGCCAAGACCGGCCGTATCAACGGCTCGCTGATCGCGCTGCTGACCGTCATGAAGGGCCTGCCGCTCGCCTATTCCAA
Source organism: Allorhizobium sp. (assembly GCA_965283865.1). GTDB lineage: Bacteria > Pseudomonadota > Alphaproteobacteria > Rhizobiales > Rhizobiaceae > Allorhizobium. The sequence goes on along the minus strand of CBDIQA010000001.1, from coordinate 763,245 downwards.
GGACATGCAGGAGGACAAGGAACAGGTCTTCGACGCCGCCGAGAGCCTGGAACTGGCGATTGCCGCGATGACCGGCATGGTCACCGACATGACCATCCGCACCGACAAGATGAAGGCAGCCGCCGGCTCCGGTTACTCGACCGCGACCGATCTGGCCGACTGGCTGGTGCGCGAAGCAGGCCTTCCCTTCCGTGACGCGCATCATGTGACCGGCAACGCGGTGGCCATGGCCGAGAAGAAGGGCTGCGATCTCGCCGAGCTGTCGCTGGAAGAGCTGCAGAGCATCAATGCGGCGATCACGGCAGACGTCTTCAACGTTCTGACGGTCGAGGCCTCGGTCGCCAGCCGCAAGAGCTTTGGCGGCACGGCACCTTCGGAGGTGCGCAAGCAGATCGCCTGGTGGCGTGCGCGCAACTGACAGGGCAATCGATCACGCGCACATGCGGGACACATCACGAGATCAGGGGTGCACAAGCGCCCCTTTTTCTGTACAGGCTAGCACAACAATATCTTCATGGACCGGGTCATGGTGAATTCGCTGAAACGCACGACGCTGACGCTCTCTCTCGTACTCGCCGCCTCGCTGGCTCTGTCCGCTTGCGGCCGCAAGGGCGATCTCGACCCGCCGAGCACGCCTGTTGACCAGCAGAACAAGCGCGGCGTCGAGGCCGAAAAGACCCCCGACACCCCCTTCCTCCTCGATCCGCTTCTTTGACAGGGCTTAACCCGTGAACCACTTCGAGTATCGCGACGGCGTTCTCTACGCCGAGGGCGTGGCAATTCCCGAGATTGCGCGCAGCGTCGGCACACCCTTCTACTGCTATTCGACTGCGACGCTGGAGCGCCACTACAAGGTCTTTTCCAAGGCCTTCGACGGCGTCGATGCCCTCGTCTGCTATGCGATGAAGGCCAATTCCAACCAGGCCGTCCTGAAGACGCTGGGTCGCCTTGGCGCCGGCGTGGACGTGGTCTCGGAAGGCGAACTCCGCCGCGCGCTCGCCGCCGGTATCCCGGCAGAGCGCATCATGTTCTCCGGTGTCGGCAAGACGCCGAGCGAGATGGATTTAGCACTTGAAGCCGGCATCTACTGCTTCAACGTCGAGAGCGAGCCGGAACTGGAAGTCCTGAACCAGCGCGCCATCAAGGCCGGCAGGAAGGCGCATGTCTCCTTCCGCATCAATCCTGATGTCGATGCCAAGACCCATGCCAAGATCTCGACGGGCAAGAAGGAAAACAAGTTCGGCATTTCCTGGGAACGCGCCCGCGCCGTCTATGCCCGCGCAGCGACACTGGAAGGCATCCAGGTCTCCGGCATCGACATGCATATCGGCAGCCAGATCACCGATCTGCAGCCCTTCGAAGACGCCTTCCGCCTGCTGCGCGAACTCGTCGAGACGCTGCGCGGCGACGGCCACAGCATCGATCACGTCGATGTCGGCGGTGGCCTCGGCATTCCCTACAAGGACGACAACAATCCGCCGCCGGAACCGGATGCCTATGCCCGGATCGTCAAGGACCAGCTGTCGAGTCTCAACTGCCGCATCGTCACCGAGCCCGGCCGCCTGATCGTCGGCAATGCCGGCATCCTGGTGACCGAGGTCATCTATGTGAAGGACGGCGGCGACAAGACCTTCGTCATCGTCGACGGCGCGATGAACGACCTCATTCGCCCGACGCTGTATGAAGCCTATCACGAGATCAAGCCTGTGGTGATTTCGGCAGCGAACGCCCCGCGCATCAAGGCCGATGTCGTGGGTCCCGTCTGCGAGACAGGCGACTATCTGGCGCTCGACCGCGAGATGGCGATGCCGAAGCCCGGCGATTTGATCGCGGTCGGCTCGGCCGGTGCCTATGGCGCCGTGCAGGCCGGCACCTACAACACCCGCCGGCTGGTGCCGGAAGTGCTGGTGAACGGCGACGAGTTCCACGTGATTCGCCCGCGTCCGACCTATGAGGACCTGATCGCGCTCGATAGCGTGCCCGACTGGCTGGCTTGATCCATTCACAATTCGGCGATGAGGCGGGAAAAACCCTCGCCTCATCCTTGCCGCCCTCGTCTTCGCCACAAAGACTGCTATCTTCGAGAACAATCAGCCGTGTCTGACGCGCGGCGCTCTCGGAGACCAGACGGATGAGCTCTTCCCGCCCGGCCGGCCACATGAAAGGCGCCTTCAAGGACGACCCGGCACTTGCGCGTCGCGTTGGCGTGAAACGTGTGCTTGCCCGTTCCGTGCTGTTTGCCGAGCGCCTGCTGCCGCTCTTCCTGCCGGTTGCGGGCAGCGCTGCCCTCTTCGTCTCGCTTGCCTGGTTCGGTGTCTACCGGGAGGTCCCGGATCTCGTCCGCCTCGCGATCGTCTTCATCCTCGTCTTCGCCTTCGTCGCCTCCTTCCTGCCCTTCCTCAAAGTGCGTCTGCCGAGCATTCCGGAAGCCGACAGGCTGCTCGAAGAGCGCAATGGGCTGGCCCACCAGCCGGTGGCGGTGCAGGACGATCAGCTCTCCGCCGAGACGCCCTTTGCCCGGGCGCTCTGGCAGGAGCACCAGCGGCGCATGGCCGAGCGCATTGCAGCGCTCGACGCCGGCCTGCCGCAGCCTGATATCGCCCGCTACGACCGTTACGCGCTGCGCGCCGTGCCGGCCCTGCTCTTCGTCACCGCCCTTGCCTATTCCGGCTCCAATGGGGCGGGCCAGATTGCAGACGCCTTCCGCCAGCATGTGCCGGTGAGCGAGGCGCCGACGATCCGCATCGACGCCTGGATCACGCCGCCGGGCTATACCGGCCAGCCGCCGGTATTCCTGTCCGGCCTCGGCACGCAGGATGCGGCCGGAGTCACGGTTCCACAGAAGTCGAAGATCACCGTGCGCATCAGCGGCGGTGTCTCTGACGAGAAGGTTCTCTTCGTCAAACAGTCTGATGGCACAGTCCTCGACGTGGCGAAGAAGGACGATGCCGCCCGCAGGCCCACGGCCGGCTCCGAGACAGACGCAATCAGTCAGACGGCCGCCCCGACGCCACCGCCGGCGCCCGCACCGAACGCCCCGATGGTTGCCCGCACCCACGAACTGGAACTGGCGGAAGCCGGAGAACTGCGCGTTGCCGACCGCACCTGGACCATCGGCGTGACTCCGGACAAGGCACCGGAAATCGCCTTTGACGGCGTGCCGCGCCGCGCGATCAACGGCGCACTGGAAATCGCCTTCCTCGCCAAGGACGATTATGGGCTCCGCGAGGCTCATGCGGAGATCATGCCGATCGAGCAGCAGCCGGGCGCGACCCCGCTCTATCCGCTGCCAGACTATAAGCTCGACCTGCCGCGCCACAATGCCCGCGACACCAAGGGCGTTGCGAGCCGCAACATCACCGAACACCCGCTCGCCGGCCAGATGGTGACGATCACGCTGGTCGCGACCGACGGCGCCGGCCAGACGGGGCGCAGCGAACCGGTCGAGATGCAGCTGCCCGCGCGCAACTTCAACGAACCGCTGGCGGCTTCCGTTGCCGAGCAACGGCAGATCTTTGCGCTCGACACCCGCCAGATGCCCCAGGCGATCGCCTTCAACGAAGCGATCGTGCTGCGTGCGGACGAGACCATCCCCGACCTCGGCAACTTCATCGCGCTGGAAAGTGCCCGTGCCCGCATGAACATGGCCCGCGGCGAGGAGCAGTTGAAGGACACGGCAGACTATCTCTGGGAAATCGCCCTTGGCATGGAGGACGGCGATCTGTCGCTCGCCGAACGCCGTCTGCGCGACGCCCAGCAGGCGCTATCCGAGGCGCTGGAAAACGGTGCATCCGACGAGGAAATCCAGCGGCTGATGGCCGAGCTTCGGTCCGCCATGCAGGAATTCCTGCAGGCGCTGGCTCAGCGCATGCCCAACCAGCAGGGTGAGCCGCAGCAGAATGCCGAGAACATGCTGCGCCAGCAGGATCTCGACAACATGCTCGACCAGCTGGAGAACCTGGCGCGCTCCGGCAATCGCGACCAGGCGCAGCAGCTTCTGTCGGAACTGCAGCGCATGATGAACAACCTGCAGGCCGGCCGCCCACAGCAGGGTGAGCAGCAGCAAAACAGCGAGGCTCGCCGCCAGATCGACAAGCTCGGCGAGATCATGCAGGAGCAGCAGCGGCTTATGGACGAGACCTTCCGTCTCCACCAGGCCCTGCGCGACCGCATGCAGCGCGGCGATCCGCGGCAAGGCGAGGAAGGTGGCGAGGGCCAGCAGCAACAGGGTCAGCAGCAGCAAGGCCAGCAGGGCCAACAGGGACAGCAAGGCGAGCAGGGTGAGCAGGGCCTGGACGGCATGACCGCAGAACAGCTGCGTGAGGCGCTGAGGCAGTTGCGCGAGCAGCAGGAACAGCTCGGCCAGCAGCTCGGCGAATTGCAGGAAGGCCTGAAGGGTCTCGGCATGGAGCCCGGTCCCGGCTTCGGCGAAGCGCAGCAGGAGATGCAGGGCGCCGGTGAAGCTCTCGGCCAGGGTCAGGGCGGACCGGCCGTAGAAGGCCAGGGACGCGCCATGGAGGCGCTGCGCCAGGGTGCCCGCGACATGATGAACCAGATGATGCAGGCGCAGCAGGGCCAGGGTGGCCAGGGTCGCGGCAGATGGGCCAGGGCCGGGCGCAACGGCCGCGACCCGCTGGGCCGTCCGCGCGCCACCAGCGGCCCCGACTTCGGCGAGCAGGTCAAGGTTCCCGACGAGATCGACGTCCAGCGCGCCCGGGAGATCCTGGAAGCCATCCGTGAGAAGCTCGGCGAGAACTCAAGCCCCGAGATTGAACGGCGCTACCTGGAGCGGTTGCTGGATATCCAGTGAGGCACTAGCGGTTTTGCAAAAACGACAACGCCCGCATCAGCGGGCGTTTGTTTGTTCAGCGATGTGTTCGGCAGTCTCAGCCGGCAAGCGCCATGGCGACAGCCTTGCGGATATCCGGCAACGCAAATGGCTTGGAGACGACGTCGACGATCTTGGACGAGAGGTCGTCGGCGCGCTCGCGCTGTTCGGCATAGCCGGTCATCAGCAGGATTTTCATCTCAGGAAATTCGGAATGGGCGCGATGCGCAAGCTCGATGCCGTCCATGACAGGCATGCGGATATCGGAGAGCAGCAGGTCGAAGGCGCTTTCGGAGAGCTTTTCGAGACCTTCGGCACCATCAGCAGCCTCATGCGTCTCATGGCCATCGAGGCGGAGCGCACGCGCCACGAAAGAGCGGAGGGAGTCTTCGTCTTCGGTGATGAGGATTCTCGCCATGGTTGAAGTCTTCTCCCGCTTGCTTTGTGCCGTGCGAGAGGCAAATCACCAGACTTTCCTTGTCGAGTGGTAAACGCGGGACGCCTCGTCCCGCGCGATGGTTAACAGCTCACTGCTGTCGGATGGTCAGATGTTCTCTTGTGGAACAGCTCAGGCGTCGCCGGTGACCACGCCGACGAAGGGCAGTTCGCGGAACGCATAAGCCACGTCCATGCCGTAACCGACGACGAAATAATCGGGGCATTCGAAGCCAACATAATCGGCCTCAAACACTTCTTTTCGCTTCACTTTCTTGTCGAGAAGGACGGCGATCGTGACGTTCGCAGCACCCCGCTCGAACATCAGTTCCTTGGCGAAAAGCAGCGTGCGGCCGGACTCGAGAATGTCGTCGATGAGGAGGATATTGCGCCCCTTCACGTCACTGTCGATGTCCTTGATGATCTTCACGCCCTGGGAGACCGTGCCTGTGCCATAGCTGGACAGAGTGATGAATTCGACCTCGGGGGCGAGACCCACATCATGCAACGCACGAATGAGGTCAGCGGCGAAGATGAAGGAGCCCTTCAGCACCGAGATGACCAGAAGGTCGTCGCAGGGACCCTTGATGATATCCTGGGCGAGTTCGAGATTACGCTGCCGGATCTGCTCGGCGGTAAAGAGCGGTTCGATGTTCTTTCCGCGAACAACGGGCATGGGAAACTCCTAGCGTGTCGACCTGAGGTCCTTGAGCCGGCGATCTGCCGGAAAGGCACGGGCCTTAGCACACTGGCGGCGCCTTAGGCACCCGCCTCTTCGAAGGAAAGCCGGACTTCCGGGATTTTTCCACCGGGATGCTGGAGCCGGGTGACGATCCCGCGGCTCTCGCCACCATCAAGTCTGTCCACCGGCGGCTCGATATAGGTGCTGGCAATCACCTGCCCGTCGATGAGCAGATCGGCGCGGAGCTTGGGAAGCGTCACCTCGCGGCCGGTGCGGTTTTCGACGATCGCGTTGAGCAGCAGCACGCGCATGCCGTTTCGGTCCTGTGGTGTCAGGTTCACATGGGTGAAGTCGAGCGGCTTGGCGGCAATTTCCGGGTGTTCTCCACTGCCGAAGACAAGCTGGCCTGCCAGCGAAAACATCGACACGAAGGCGATGGCGACGAGCAGCGAGAAGGCAACATCCGAGAGCCGCTGGAGGCGGGTTTCCACGCGTTCGATAACTGTGCGCAGCAAAGCGCTGATATAAGAGGGGGTGGCCGCGACTGTGGGCGCTGCGGCCGGACGCGGCGGCGGCTTGGGCGTCTCGCGTACCGTGACGAACTGCGCGTCGACAACGTCGGGGCGGCCCATACGCTGCTGTGGCTCGATCCGGCGGCGGGCACGATCCGGCGGCAGGAGGTCGAGGTCCGCGGCTGCGGCCTGCTTCTGATGACGGAAAGCGCTCATGCGTGCGGACCTTTCGCACAGCCAAATCGGATACCCCGAAAGTCGGCGGTTGAAACGAATCCTCTCCAGACGTAAATTCAAATGGTTAATGCTTCGGAAAGACGGGTGAAAAAGCCTGGGATCCGGGAGCATGTTTACCGGCCGTTGACGATCTTCGTTTACGTGCCCCAGACCTCGGACACGTCAGACTGGGCCCCCTTTGATCCATTTCGAAAATGTCGGCCTGCGCTATGGGATGGGACCGGAGATCCTCCGCGACCTGACCTTCGACCTGCCGAAAGGGTCCTTCCAGTTCCTTACCGGTCCGTCAGGCGCCGGCAAGACGACGCTGCTGCGTCTGCTGTTCATGTCGCTGCAGCCGACGCGCGGGCTGATCAAGAGCTTCGGCCGCGATATCACCAGCATTCCCCGCAATGAATTGCCGATGCTGCGCCGCCGGGTCGGCATCGTCTTCCAGGACTTCCGCCTGCTCGATCATCTGACGACCTATGAGAACGTGGCGCTGCCGCTGCGCGTGCGCGGCAAGGCGGAGCAGACCTACCGGCAGGACGTCATCGAGCTCCTGAAATGGGTGGGCCTTGGCGAGCGCATCAACGTGCTGCCGCCGGTGCTCTCCGGTGGGGAGAAGCAACGCGTGGCGATTGCCCGCGCCCTGATCGACCGGCCGGAAATCCTGCTCGCCGACGAACCGACGGGCAATGTCGATCCGCCGATGGCACGCCGCCTGCTCAGCCTCTTCCTGGAACTGAACCGTCTTGGCACAGCCGTGGTCATCGCGACCCACGATCTCGCCCTGATGGACCAGGTGGATGCGCGCCGGATGATCCTCACCGACGGGCGGCTCGACATCTATGAATGAGATCGCCCAGAACGCGAACCAGAACGCAAACCAGAACTCTGGCCAGAAGAAGCGCCGCGTCGAGATGACGGTAAGGCCAACGGGCCCGATCCTGCCGCCGTCGAACATTCAGGGCAATGCGCTGCTGGTGGTGATCGCCATCATGGCTTTTCTCGCCTGCCTGACGCTGGGCGGCGTCTCCATGGTGCGGGCAACCGCGTCGAGCTGGCAGAGCCAGATCTCCCGTGAGATCACTATCCAGATCACGCCGGAAGATGGCCTCGACATGGGAGCGGCGCTGGTGAAGGCCCGCGATTTGGCACTGACCTTTGTCGGCACACGCGACGGCCAGATCATGGACGACAGCGCCACCGCTCGCCTGCTCGAACCCTGGCTCGGCACTGGGCTCAATCTCGAAGACCTGCCCGTCCCGCGCCTGATCGTGATTACCATCGACGAGGCCAACCCGCCCGATTTCGAGGCCATGCGGGCGCTCCTCAAAGTGGAAGTGCCACAGGCTTTCCTCGACGACCACCGCACTTGGGTCGACCGGCTGAGTGACCAGATCGCCAACACGGCCGTGCTGATCGGCTCCGGCATCCTGATCCTCGTCTTCACCGCCATGGTGCTGACGGTCATCTTTGCCACCCGCGGCGCGCTGTCCGGAAATCGCCACATCATCGAGGTGCTGCATTTCGTCGGCGCCGAAGGAAGCTTCGTCGCCCAGGAGTTCCAGAAGCACTTTCTCAAGATCAGCCTCAAGGGGGCGGCCGCCGGCGGCCTGCTCGCCGCAACCTTCTTTGCGCTGGCCAGTTTCTGGCAGAGCCGGTCGCTGGCAACGCCGGAAAGCGATCAGGCGACGGCACTCTTCGGCACCTTCACCATCGGCTGGGGCGGCTATATCGGCATCTTCGCAACCATGATCGTCATAGCACTTCTGACCACCATCACGGCACGGCTGACGGTCATGCGCACGATCTACGAAATCGACCTCATTCGCTCCGATCCGGCCCGCACAGACGGCCTGCTGGACGATTGACGAAAACTCGCATGTTGACTTGCCTTAAAGCCGCCTGTTCGCTGTGGGAAATCCCGGCTATTCACGGGCAATGAGCATGGACCGCATGACGCCAAATCAACCGCTGCATGACGGCGACCGGCCCCGTTCGGGCGCCGGCCTGTTTGCGCGAAAAGGGTTGATCCGCAGGGCATTGCGCTATGGCGGCATGATCGTGATCCTGTGCGTCGCGATCCTTGTCGCAGGTTTTCTCGTCTTTGCTGATTCGGTCACCGGCATGCGCCCGCCCGAGACCGTGAAGGCCGATGCGATCGTGGTGCTGACCGGCGGCTATCAACGGATCGAACAGGCGATCGATCTCCTGAAGCGGGGATATGGCGAAAGACTGCTGATCTCGGGCGTCAATCCGGCCACAACACCCGGCCAGATCCGCAAGGCGATCGAGCGCCGCGCCGGATGTATTCGAATGCTGCGTCGACATCGGCTACGGCGCTATCGATACGATCGGCAACGCCAACGAGACGGCGATCTGGATCCGCGACAAGGGTTATCGTTCGGTTCTGGTGGTGACGAGCAACTATCACCTTGCCCGTAGCCTGATGGAGCTGCGCCGCAGCGACCCGGACACCGATTTCATCGGCTATCCTGTGGTCAATGCCGATCTGAAGACCCGCGCCTGGTACAGCGAGCCGGATGCGATGCGCACCATGCTGTCGGAATATGGCAAGACGGTCGTGGCCTATATCAGGGGCATGACCGGCTGGAGCCGTGACCAGGGACTGCGCCCGGAAGGCGAAATCACCGGATCTGGCCGCAACTCCTGACGGATCGGCCGACACGAGCGCTTTTGCTGACCGCAGTTTTCCTCTAAGGACGTCTTCGCCCGCCCTCGAGAGCCCCAGATATGATCCCGCTGCGTTCCATCCTCTTCAACATCGCCTTCTACGCCAACCTCATCCTCAGGATGATCGTGCTGTCGCCGATCTATTTCCTGCTGCCGCGCAAGAAGGCCTTCTTCGTGCCGAAGGACTGGGCGCGCGCCAATCACTGGCTGATGGAGAAGATCGTCGGCACGACCTTCACCGTGGAAGGCCTGGAAAACATTCCGAAGAGCGGCGGCTACATTCTGGCGCCCAAGCACCAGTCCTTCTGGGACACCTATGCGCTGCTGCCCTGGCTGGATGACCCGGTCTACATCCTGAAGCGCGAGCTGATGTGGATCCCGGTCTTCGGCTGGTATGTCGCCAAGCAGCGCATGATCCCGGTCAATCGCGGCGCCAAGGGCAAGGTGATGGCGCAGGTGATCGAACGCACCAAGATGGAAATGGCAAACGGCCGCCAGCTGATCATCTATCCGGAAGGCACACGCCGCCCGCCGGGTGCCGCGCCTGACTACAAGTACGGCATCGCGCGCCTCTACCGCGACATCAATGTGCCAGTTGTGCCGGTTGCCATGCATCCGGGTCTCTTCTGGCCGCGCCGCAAGTTCCTGCGCTTTCCAGGCCATTTTGTCGTCCGCATCCTGCCGCCGATCGAGCCGGGGTTGGATCCCGATGTCATGCATGAGACGTTGATGGAGCGGCTGGAGGCGGCAAGCGACGAATTGCTGGTGAAGACGGTCAAGGACAACCCGCATCTCCCCCTGCCACCGACCGCCGCAAACAGGCTGAGGGAACTCGGAACGCTCTGAGGGCATTCTTGCCTGAAGGATCAGTCGTCGGCGGGATCGCTGACGACGGCTGAAGCCACGCTTTCGAGCCAGTGATCGCGAATGCCGAGCTCGCGGAGATGGGCGACGGTATTGGCGACATAGACCGGATTGGGACCGGAGCGGCCGACGGCGCCCTCGACGATGCGGGCCGCCTCCTCGACGGTGACGGCGCCGGCATATTGCGAATGGGCACGGTCGATGACGTAGGTCAGGGCGCGGACATCGCGACCATCGGCGAGACGGGTCCGCACGGTGCGTTCGAGATAGACACTGGTGACGAGTTCGCGTTCGCGCAGATAGTCCACGGTAGACTGCCAGTCAGCCGGCGCCACTCGAAAGGCGACGCCCTTGCAGGAACCGCCGCGATCGAGCCCGAGCACGAGCCCCGGCCGCTCTTCGGTGCCACGGTGGACATAGGAGCGGACACAGAGCGAACGGCGATAGCCTCCGAGGCGGGCAAGCACCCGTTCCTCATAGGGAAAGCCGGGATTCCACATTAGCGAGCCGTAGCCAAAGACCCAAAATTCGTCCATATCGCACGCCAATCAAAGACACGAGAAGTTCGAAACGAGGAGCACCCATGGCCATGTCGACCGCGCCGGAAAGCCCGATCAGCCGAAAGGTTGTCCGGCTCGGGGTTTTGATCGTCCTCGTCATCGCTGTCTATAGCGTCGGGTGGTATTTCGCTGCGGAATTCCTGAAGAATCGAATTTTGACCTTCTTCGGCGGCGGAAATCCGGCAGGCGTCACCGCCTCCTGTGAAGACGCAACGATGGGCGGCTATCCCTTCCGCTTTCGGCTCAACTGCTCCCGCCTCGCCTTCGACGATCATTTCCAGGGGGTCGCTGCCTCATTCGGCCCGGTTCGGGCCGCAGCCCAGATCTACAATCCGGGCCATGTGGTCTGGGAAATGGATGCACCGGCAGAAATCCGCTCGGCACTCGGCTTCAACACGGCACTCGACTGGACCAACATGCAGTCGAGCTTCCGCATCGGGCTCTCGGGCCTGTCGCGCAGTTCGCTGATGCTGGAGGGACTGAATGCGACGGTGACCTCGACGGTCTCAAGTCTCGCGCTGCAGGTGACGGCACCCAGCGCCCAGTCGCATGTACGCCAGAACGACGGCAATCTCGACTACGCGACGATCATCCGTGATCTCGGCGTGTCCATCGGCGGCGAGAAGATTGCGCTGCCACCGATCTCCGCCAGCCTCGACGCCACGCTCGCCGACAAGGGTGGCCTGCTCGACCCGAGGGTGGCGCAGGATCAGCGGCTCTACGGCACCAAAGGCGAAATCCGCCGCATGGTCGTCGATCTCGGCGAAGGCCGCGTTCTGACCCTGAGCGGTCCCTTCCAGGTGGGCGATGACGGGATGATATCAGGACGCATCAAGCTGCAGGTCGAACAGATCCGCGCCTGGCGGGATGCCGTGAAGACGGCCTATCCGGATCAGTCAGACATGATCGACAATGTCGCCAACGTGCTGCGGGCACTCGCCTTCGGCCGCGACAACAGCGAGGCCGAAATCAACATCGAAAACGGCGTGGCGATGCTCGGCTTTATCCCGCTGGGACAGATCCCGCCGCTCTGACGCGGCGGAGACGGTTCACTTGTCCAGCGCGTGACGGCCGAAGTCCGGCACGTCGACATCCTGGCCGGCCTGAACGATCGAGCGACGGATGGTGCGGGTGCGCGAGAAGAGTTCGAACAGCTTGTCGCCTTCGCCCCAGCGGATCGCCCGTTGGAGATAGGCGAGATCCTCCGAGAAGCGCGCCAGCATTTCCAGGATCGCATCCTTGTTGTGCAGGCAGACATCCCGCCACATCGTCGGATCCGACGCCGCAAGACGGGTGAAATCTCGGAAACCCGAGGCCGAATACTTGATGACTTCCGATTCCGTCACCGTTTCCAGATCGTCCGCCGTGCCGACGATGTTGTAGGCGATGATGTGCGGCAGGTGCGAGACGATGGCAAGCACCTTGTCGTGGTGCTGCGGATCCATCTCATCACACATCGATCCCAGCGCCTCCCAGAAGCCGCGCAGACGGGTCATCGCCTCTCCGTCCGTGCCTTCGAGCGGCGTGAAGATGCACCAGCGCCCCTTGAAGAGGCCCGGGAAACCGGCGTCGGGACCCGACTTTTCCGTGCCCGCCAGTGGGTGGCCGGGAATGAAATGCACGCCGTCAGGCATATGCGGCGCCATCTGCGCGATGACGGAGGCCTTGGTCGAGCCGACATCGGTGACGATAGCGCCGGGTTTCAGGTGGGGCGCGATCTGCTGGGCCACGGCTTCCGAAGCGCCGACGGGCACGGAGACGATGACGAGATCGGCATCCTTCACGGCTTCGGCTGCCGAGGTGACGTAAGCCGTGCCGAGCTCCAGCTCTTCCGCCCGCTTCAGCGTCTCGGCGCTGCGGGTCGAAATGACAACCTCTTTCGCTAGGCCAAGCTTCTTGACGTCGCGGGCGATCGACGAGCCGATGAGGCCGATACCGATCAGGGCGATGCGGTCGAACAGGATTTCAGACATCACGTGCGTTCCATGAATTCAGTGAGGGCGGCGATGACGCCGGTATTGGCCTCGTCGCTGCCGATCGTCATGCGGAGTGCATTGGGAAAACCATAGGACGAGACGGCGCGCAAGACGAAGCCGCGCGATGTGAGGAAGGCATCGGCATCGGATGCCCGCTTTCCGTCCTGGTCGGGGAAGTGGATCAGGATGAAATTGGTGACCGAAGGTGTGACCTCGAGGCCAAGTGCTGTGAGCGCCTCCGAGACGCGCGCGAGCCAGACCTGATTGTGCTCGACGGCCTTCGCCACATGCGCCTGATCGCGCATGGCGGCGGCTCCGGCGAGCAGCGCCGGGGTGTTGATATTGAACGGCCCGCGCACCCGGTTCATCGTGTCGATGATTTCGGCGGGGCCATAGATCCAGCCGATGCGCAGAGCCGCAAGCCCGTAGACCTTGGCGAAGGTGCGGGTCATCACAACGTTGCGGTTGGCGGAGACCAGCTCGATGCCCGCCTCGTAGTCGTTTCGGCGGACATATTCGGCATAGGCGGCGTCGAGCACCAGAATGACATACGCAGGCAGAGCTGCATGCAGCCGCTTGATATCGGCATAGGGCACGTAGGTGCCGGTCGGATTGCCGGGATTGGTCAGGAAGACGATCTTCGTGCGCGCGGTGACGGCGGCAAGGATCGCATCGACATCGACGCGCCGATCGGTTTCCTTGACCGTCACGGGCGTCCCGCCTGATGCCAGGATCTGGATCCGATAGAGCAGGAAACCATGCTCTGTGATGATGGCTTCGTCGCCCGGTCCGAGATAGATATTGGCCAGCAGCGCCAGCAATTCGCCTGAACCATTGCCGCAGAGGATGTTGGCCGGGTTCAGCCCATGCACCTCGGCAATCGCATCCCGGAGCATACGGGCCTGTCCGTCGGGATAAATCTCCAGCGTTTCGGCAGCCATGCGGAAGGCGTCCATGGCCTTCGGGCTTGGACCAACAGGCGTTTCATTGGACGACAGCTTGAAGACGCGGGAAACCCCGCCCGCATGGTCCTTGCCAGGAACATAGGCGGCGATCTCCATGACCCCGGGACGGGGTGTCGGCTTCGTCGAGGCGTTCATGAGGCTCATTCCCGGCCGTTGGATGGCAAGAGGCCACCCCTCACATGGGATTGGGATTACTGCGGAAAACGCGCTTTGTCGAGGCGGGCGAGCGCCGCAGCCTGTCTGGCTGACGCCCGACAGGACACGCGTTTCAGACCTCGGGCGACCGGTTCCGGGTCGTCGGCACGCCCTGCGGTGCGAGCACCGGTGCAAAGACACGACGGGAGGCGCGCGAGGCAACAGGCAGGCCCTGGTAGAGCCGCTTCTGGGCCTCGACGACGATGACGCCGGAAAAGATCGGCCACAGCATGCGGCCGAGACGCTCGAAACCGCGCCGGAGCCTCAGGATCGCCCGGATCTTCGACGGCGGGAAGAACAAGGCCTCGGCGGAGGCGCCGGGCGTGAAATTGGTCTCGCGCAAGAGCGAGGTCAGCTGACCCCGCGAATAAGGCCGGCCGGAACCGAAGGGCGTGTGCTCCATGCGCGCCCAGACGCCACGACGATTGGGCACGACAATGACCAGGCGACCGCCGGGTGCCAGCACCCGCCAGACTTCCTTCAGCGTTTCACGCGGGTTCTCGGCAAATTCCAGCGAATGGACCATCAGAACCCGGTCGACGGAACTGTCCGGCAGCGGCAGCTCCTCGTCGAAGACGAGTGCAGTGGCGGACGGCTCTCCGACCGGCCAGTTCACCGCGCCCTGCCCGGCCGGCATGAAGGCCATGGTGCGCTCGGTATCGGCGCGGAAGCGTTCGAGAAAGGGAATGCAGTAGCCGATGCCGACCAGCCGCTCCTGCGGCAGCCGCGCCCAGACCGAAGAAACGGCCAGCGCGATCGACTGCTCGGCCACCCGGCCGAGCATCGTATAATAAAACTGCCTCAGATCGACGATATCGACATGCATGAACTTATTGTTAGCAGCCCATCATTGGACTTCAAGCCGCGAGAGGGTACATTCGCAGCAACGAGGTGGGACATAAAAAAGCGGATCGACAATGAAATCACTGCAGATTGAAGTTTTCATCTGCCGAAGTGACAACTTCGGCGTACTTCTTCACTGCCCGGAAACGGGCGAGACGGCGACAATCGATGCGCCGGAACTCGATCCGATCGTCAAGGCGGCGGAGAAGCGCGGATGGACAATCACCCATGTCCTGACCACGCATCACCACGGCGACCACGTTGAGGCCAATCTGGCGCTGAAGGAGAAATACGGCTGCGAGATCATCGGCCCGCGCAACGAGGCGGCAGCCATCCCCGGCATCGACCGGACCGTCGGTGACCGCGACGAATTCACTTTCGGCAAACGGCCGGTGCGCGTCATCGAAACGCCAGGGCATACGGCAGGCCATATCTGCTACCACTTCCCCGACGACATGCTGCTCTTTGCTGCCGACACGCTGTTTGCGCTCGGCTGCGGGCGCCTGTTAGAACGCTCGGCGCTCGACATGTGGCATTCGCTGCAGAAGCTTGCCGCCCTGCCCGACGAAACGATCGTCTATTTCGGCCATGAATACACGCTGTCCAATGCGCGTTTCGCCGTGACCATCGACCCTGAGAATATGCGGCTCAGATCCAGAGCGGAGCTGATCGAATCCCAGCGGGCACGTGGCGATTTCACCATTCCGACGACGATCGGGCTGGAGAAGGAAACCAACCCCTTCCTGCGCGCCGGCGACCCGGATGTACGCCGGACACTCGGCATGGAAGGTGCGACCAATGACGAGGTCTTCGCCGAGATCCGCAAACGCAAGGACACATTTTGATGCAGGCAGCCGACATCATCGAAACCCTCGGCATGCAGCGCCATCCCGAGGGTGGCTGGTATGTGGAGACGTTTCGCGACGAACACGGCGGCCCGCGCGGCCATTCGACGGCAATCTACTACCTGCTGGAGAAGGGCGAGAGATCGCACTGGCACAAGGTGAAGGATGCGGCCGAAGCCTGGCACTATTATGCCGGCGCGCCGCTCGCGCTGCATCGGTCGAAAGACGGTGTGCATCAGGAGACCGTGGTGCTGGGTCTCGACCTGGCCGCAGGTCAGCGCCCCCAGGCGATCATCGATGCAGACGAATGGCAGGCGGCTGAAAGCCTCGGTGAATTCACCCTGGTCGGCTGCACCGTCGCCCCCGGCTTCGACTTCGCCGTCTTCGAGATGGCGCCGCCCGGCTGGGCGCCTGGTCAGCAAGCCTGAAGGTCAGGCCTCAAGACAGTGTCAGTGTCAGGATCACCTGCGCTGCATAATAGGTGACCCAGACGAAATAGGCAGCGGCGCCATCGATCCTGTGGCCAGGCCCCGTCCAGTATTTCCGGATCGTCAGCACGATGTCGGAGAGGATGAACAGGCTCGCGCCGACAAAGACGAGCGGATTGGCAAGGCCGAGCGTCAGCCAGACAAGCCCCATGAACAAGAGCACATAGATGCCGATCGGGACCGCCAGCCGCCCGGCTGGCTTCCAGATGCGCACGAGAACGCCTGTTGTCACGAGTGCCACGAGAAGGCCGGCCGTCACCCGCCACGGTTCGGCAAAGGCGACCTCGGGATCGGTGATGGTGGCGAGTAGCGCGACATAGGCGACATGGGCGGACAGGAAGGATGCGACCCCGCCGACAAAAGCGCGGTCTCCCTCGAAGGCCAGTGACCAGTCACCGAGCGCGCCGAGCGCCAGTGCCGCAACCAGCAGGGGGTGGGAGCCGATGAGAAAGGCGTAGAGCGCAAGCAGCAGGACCGGCAGCGTCTTCCAGACGGCGCGGAACACGGTCTTGTCCTGCGGCAGGATCCAGAGATAGCTGATACCGAGCGCGACCGAGAGACAGAGGATGCCGGTCGCAGTCGCCATTCAATCTCCCGTCAGGTCGGCCGTTCAGTTTTCCTGAAAACCATATCGCGAGCGGCGAGCACCGCGCCACCGGTGATGAGCAGGCAGGACAGGCCAATTCTGACGCTAATCTCGCCAAAGCCAAAAATGATCAGGATCAGCGTCGAGAGAAGCGGCGCTGCATAGCTGGATGCGCCGAGAATCTGGATGTCACCGTTCTTCACGCCATAGTCCCAGACATAGAAGGCAAGCCCGACCGGCAGCAGCCCAAGACCAACCACGGCCGCCCATTGGCCCGTCGTATCCGGCCAGACGGTGATCTCAAGCGCCAGATGGCAGACGAGCGACAGGATCGAGGTGGCAAGGCAGAAGCCGGTGACCACATCGGTCGAGACCTTCTCGAACTTGCGGCTGACAAGCGAATAGGCAGCCCAGGTGAAAGCGCAGAGGAAAGCGGTGAAATAGCCGAGACTATAGGCGGGATCGAAAGCGACACCGTTCTTGGCGACGATCAGCACGGTGCCGGCGAGACCGCAGAGCGCACCGACGATATGGTGCCAGCCGAGCCTCTCGCCTGGCAGAAGAGCAGAGCCGACGACAATCAGGAGCGGCCAGAGATAGGCGATGAGCCCGGCCTCAACGGCCGGCGCATTCCTGAGCGCCGTGAAATAGAGAAAGTGGTAGCCGAAGAGGCCACCGACCCCGGCGAGCCAGACCTTCGGCGGCTGGCGCAATTCCTTCAACCGTTCCGGTCGTGCAATGAAGAGTGCAATGCCGGGAAGGCTGCCGATCGCAAAGGTGATCGCGGAGAGCTGGAAAGGCGGCATGGTGCCGGAGGCTGCCGTCATGAGGGCGAGGAAGGACCACATCAGGATCGCCGTGAACCCGATGAGCGTTGCCTTGGTCTTCATGAAATCCCCTGATGCGGGGCTCGCCCGCTGATACTAGCCGTCGAACTTTTCTGCGGTCACATGCACCGTCCCGTAGCGGGTCGGGATCTTCGCATAGACTGGAGCATATAGCTTCAGCGTCGCCGTCTTGGCAAACCAGATCTCCATGCCGGTAACCGACTTCAGATATTCGATGTCCTTGCGTCCCTTGCGATAGCCGGACTTCGGCACGTAGCGTACGGAACAGACGATCGCCTCGCCCCTGGCGCGGCCCGCAGAGAAGCTCTCGGAGCGATTGGGAGAGAGCACCAGATCCATCCGGCTCTCACCGTCATACACGGGCAGCGTCTGCGCGCAGACATCCGCATCGCCGGGAATGAGCAGGGCGCCGATCGGGTCGAAGACCGACCGCAGATCGGCCGGCGGAACCGGCACCCAGCTGTCAGGCTTCGGCCGCTCCGGCGTCACCTTGGTTTCCACCACATTGCCGCCGGCAAAAAGCACCTCGTAGACGTGACTGCGCTTGCCGCTCTTGTAGTCGAGCACATAGCGCTCCGGGCTCATGGTTCCGCCGGACATGCGACCGGAGACGGTGCTGTCGGCAGAAACCTCGCGCACGATGTCAACGAGGCTCGACGAATGAAACTGGCCGGAAATCGTGTAGCGCTCGTTTTCGACGGCTGTCTGGAATGTCATGCGGGCAATCGGCAAGACACCGAGAGAAACCTTGTAGGACGTGTCGTAACGATAATCGGCAGCCCCGGCACCACCGGCGACAAGGACGAGGAAGGCGGTCAGGAAGCCGGTCGGACGCAAAGGCCATCTCCATCAGGGGAATGCCGGCAAACCGGCGTCGAGAACATGCAGTCTCGCCGTGGACTGTGGCAAGAAAATATCCTACACCCGCCCTGCCGCCCGGAAAATCCAAGGTTTGGCTTGACGCGCCGGTTCTCACTGACTATAGAACCGCAACTTTCCAATCAGACGCTGTTGGATTGCCTCGCCGGCATTTGGCCGGAAGCGATGCGATGGCCTAGAAAAACAATAGGTGTACCATGTCCCGCAGTTGCGAATTGACCGGCAAGGGCGTCCAGTCGGGCAACAACGTGAGCCACGCGAACAACAAGACCAAGCGCCGGTTCCTTCCGAACCTGTGCGACGTCACGCTGATCTCGGACGCTCTGAACCAGCGCTTCCGCCTGCGCGTTTCGGCTGCTGCCCTGCGCACGGTCGAGCATCGCGGTGGTCTCGACGCATTCCTGATCGAGGCTTCTGAAAACGACCTGAGCATGCGCGCTCGTCTGCTGCGTCGCCAGATCGTCAAGAAGACCGCTGAAGCCGCTTAATAGCGTCATTCGGCCAGAATTTCGAAAGGCTTGACCGGTTCGCCGGGCAAGCCTTTTCGTTTGGGATGTTCATGCAGGCCAAATGCCTGGCATGCACTTCCGCCCTTTTACAGTATTGTCCCTCCAACTGGTGGCATCACCCAGGATAAAAAAATGCTGAACAAGCGCTATTTCTTTATCTACAGCCTGCTGATGACGGCCGTCGTGGTCGCATCGAACTTCCTCGTCCAGCACCCGGTCAACGGCGTCCTGGCCGGCATCAATCTCGCCGATCTGCTGACCTTCGGCGCATTCACCTATCCGATCGCCTTCCTCGTCACCGACCTGACCAATCGTCAGTTCGGCCCTCAGCTTGCGCGCCGCGTGGTGCTTGTAGGCTTCATCGCCGGCGTTCTCCTGTCGATCCTGCTTGCCACCCCGCGCATCGCGGTCGCCTCGGGCACAGCCTTCCTGGTCGGCCAGTTGCTCGACATCTCGGTCTTCAACCGGCTGCGCCAGCAGTCCTGGTGGAAGGCGCCGCTGATGGGCTCGCTGATCGGCTCGGCACTCGACACGGTGATCTTCTTCTCGCTCTCCTTCGCACCCGTCTTCGGCTTCATCGGCCCGAATGACGACTTCGCGATTGCCGCAGCGCCGATCCTCGGCGTGATGTCGGCGGAAGCACCGCGCTGGATCTCCTGGGCGATCGCCGACTTCGGCGTGAAGATGCTGATCGGCGTGGTCATGCTCCTGCCCTACGGTGCACTGATGAGCGTTGTACGGCCCATGCCGACGGCCGCCCGTTCGGCCTGAGGCCCAAACGATCGATTAAAATGACAGACAGCCTCGGGAAACCGGGGCTGTTTGCTTTCGTCGTGATGGAAACATCAACCCTGCGGCGCGAGGCGGAACTCGAGCATCAGGCTGCGCTGCAGGATGGAATGGTTGTCGTCCGACACGACAATCAGGCGGACGGAGCCGTCCGCCTCAGGGATGGCGTCGAGGCCTTCCATATTATCGATCTGCGAGCGGTAATTCGCTTCGAACAAGATTTCTCCGTCGACCACGGCATCCGGCCTCAGGCTCGCACCCTCGATACGGCGCAGCCGCATGCCGACACCGGTCGCGATCGAGAAGCGGCGTTCGAGCAGCAGGAGGTCGCCGTCGGGGAGGAACGTGGCGTCGGTGATCTCGAAGTCGTCACGTGGGCGCACGCGGAATTCACCGGCAAGCGCTCCACCGACGATGGCGGCATAGAGATTGCCATTGTCGTCGAAGCTCTTCTCAGAGATTGCGACCAGCGCACCTTCAACCGGGCTGCCCTTCGGCGCAATCACGAGGGATTCGAAACCGCCATTGCTGTGCAGGATATCGAGATCGAAGGGGAAGGCGAGCGGAGCTGATGGAAGCGCCTTGCCGAGACCAGAGAGCGGTGCATAGGCGAGCACACGATGGCGCTGCTCGAAGCCGACAAAGCCGCGATCACCATCCAGAGCCAGGCTCTCGGCATCGACCTGGAATTTGCTGCGGCTCTCGCGCCCCGTGGCGTCGAGAAGCGGCGCGAGACGGACAGCCTCGACCCCTGACAAGCGCCCCTCCGCATCGCGCAGGATACGCCCCTCGATCCAGTAGCCGGTGTCGAAGACGCCGAGGAAGGATCTGTCGTCGCGGAAGCGGATCGAGGAGAACGCGCCGAAGAGCGGCTCCGGCGAGGAAAGCTCGATACCGCCCAGAAAGGTCAGACCCGGTGACAGCGTTGGATTGCCGCCGAGATCGTCGATCACGCTGCTGTCGACCGCGATCGGCAGCATTTCACCTGGGGGTATCGTAGCCGGCGTGCAGGACGCGAGCGCCACGAGGGCGGAGAGAGCGCAGGCGCTCGCCAGCATCCGTGCACATCGCTCAGGCACGCAGGCGTGCCCGGCCTGTGCCGCCAGAAGGCTTTTCCTCGAAGAGCGAGGCAAGCTGTTCGGTCATGGCGCCTGCCAGCTCGTCCGCATCGACGATCGTGACGGCGCGGCGATAGTAGCGCGTGACGTCGTGGCCGATACCGATGGCGAGCAGTTCGACCGGAGACTTCGTCTCGATCTGCTCGATGACGGCGCGCAGATGCCGCTCCAGATAGTTGCCGGGGTTCACCGACAGCGTCGAATCGTCGACCGGCGCACCGTCCGAGATCATCATCAGGATCTTGCGCTGCTCGCGGCGGCCGATCAGACGGTTATGCGCCCACATCAGCGCTTCACCGTCGATGTTTTCCTTGAGCAGGCCTTCGCGCATCATCAGGCCGAGATTGCGGCGCGACCGGCGCCAGGGGGCGTCCGCCGACTTGTAGATGATGTGGCGCAGGTCGTTGAGACGGCCGGGCGCCGGCGGCTTGCCGCCTGCGAGCCACTTCTCGCGGCACTGGCCACCCTTCCAGGCCTTGGTGGTGAAGCCAAGGATCTCGACCTTGACGCCGCAACGCTCCAGCGTGCGGGCGAGAATATCGGCGCAGGAGGCCGCAACCGTGATCGGACGGCCGCGCATCGAGCCGGAATTGTCGATGACGAGCGTCACGACGGTATCGCGGAACTTGGTGTCCTTCTCCTTCTTGAAGGAGAGCGGCTGCATCGGGTCGATGATCAGGCGGGTGAGACGCGCCGGATCGAGGTAGCCCTCTTCCAGGTCGAAGTCCCAGGAGCGGTTCTGCTGCGCCATCAGGCGGCGCTGCAGACGGTTGGCGAGGCGTCCGACAGCGCCCTGCAGATGGGCAAGCTGCTTGTCGAGGAAGGCACGCAGCCGATCGAGTTCCGCCTCGTCGCAGAGTTCTTCCGCGGTGATTTCCTCGTCGAATTCCTGGGTGAAGATCTTGTAGTCGACCTTCTCATTGAAATCGTCGAAGGGAGTCGCCGGACGGCGCATTTCGCCAGGCGTCTCGCTGTCGTCGTCGCCCTCGTCCGACATCTCCTCTTCGGAGATCTCGGCACCGTCCATCTCGCCGTCGTCGAGTTGTTCCTGCGAGGCTTCGCTTTCTTCTGCGGGGGCGGAATCCTGACCGGCTTCGTCTTCCGACGACTCTTGGTCCTGCTCGCCGCTACGCGGCTGCTCCTCGTCGGTGGACTGGTCCTCCTCACTCTGCTCCTGATCGTCGCCCATGTCCTCAGCCATTTCCATAGCCGACAGCATGTGGCGGATCACGCGGGAGAAGGCCTGCTGGTCTTCGATGACAGTGGCAAGGTTATCGAGGTCGGCACCGGCCTTGTCCTCGATGAACGGACGCCAGAGGTCGAGCACCTTGCCGGCAGACTCAGGAGCCTTCTGGCCAGTGAGCTTTTCGCGCACCAGCATGGCAACGGCTTCGCCGATCGGCGCATCTTCCTGACGGCTGATGGTCGAGAAATTGGCTTTCGCGTATTTCTCGGTGTTCATCGACTGGATGTTCGAGGCAACGCCGGGCATGCGCAACGAGCCGAGCGACTCGACGCGGGCCTGCTCCACGGCATCGAAGATGGCACGTGCATCGGCACCCTGCGGCGCCATGCTGGCATGCACCTTCTGGTCATGGCAGGCGATCCTGAGCGCCATGCTGTCGCCGAGACCACGGGTCACGGCGAGTTCATGGGCGGTTGGTCGCTTGGAGATATCCGGCAGGCGGATGCGCTCGCCGGCAATGCCGGGGCGGTCATTGGCGAAGGCGACCTCGACCTGCGGGTCACCCGCGATCGAGCGCACGCAGCCGGTGATGGCACGGCGCAGCGGCTCGGTATCCACCCCGCCGCCAGCCTTGGCCTTCGAATTGTCGCCGCGCCCTGCCATGCTTCTCAGTCCTTATGCGCCGAGTACGATATTGGCCGCACTTTCCTTGAGTTCCACGCCGAAGGCGCGCTGATACTGCTCGGCGACCAGCGTACGCTCCAACTCGTCACACTTGTTGAGGAAGGTGACGCGGAAGGCAAAGGCGACATCGCCGAATATCTCGGCGTTTTCGGCCCAGTTCAGCACGGTGCGCGGGCTCATGACGGTCGAGAGATCGCCGTTCATGAAGGCCGTGCGGGTCAGATCGGCAAGGCGGACCATGCGAGAGACCGTGTCGCGGCCCTCGGCGGTCGAGCCGAAGCTCTTCACCTTGGCGGAGACGATGTCGACTTCCTTGTCATGCGGCAGGTAGTTCAGCGTGGTGACGATGGACCAACGGTCCATCTGCGCCTGGTTGATCTGCTGCGTGCCATGATAGAGGCCCGTCGTGTCGCCGAGGCCAACCGTGTTGGCGGTCGCGAAGATGCGGAAAGCAGGGTGAGGACGAATGACGCGGCTCTGGTCGAGCAGGGTCAGGCGGCCGGCCGATTCCAGAACGCGCTGGATGACGAACATGACATCCGGGCGGCCGGCATCGTATTCGTCGAAGACGAGCGCGACATTGTGCTGGTAGGCCCAGGGCAGGATGCCGTCCTTGAATTCGGTGATCTGCTTGCCGTCCTTGAGGACGATGGCGTCCTTGCCGACGAGATCGATACGGCTGACATGGCTGTCGAGGTTGACGCGGACGCAAGGCCAGTTGAGGCGGGCAGCGACCTGCTCGATATGCGTCGACTTGCCCGTGCCGTGGAAGCCGGAGACCATGACGCGGCGATTGTGCGCAAAGCCGGCGAGGATGGCGAGCGTGGTTTCACGGTCGAAGAGATAGTCCGGATCGAGATCCGGCACATAGGCGTCACCCTTGGAATAGGCAGGCACCCGGATGTCACTGTCGATACCAAACACTTCGCGCACCGACACGGTGGTGTCGGGGAGATTGGTAATATCAAGATCAATTTTGCTCATCGTTTCTCCATGCCGGGCGCCACCGACCGGCCGCATCTCATCGCTGCTGTATGTTTGGACTAACAGAAACCGGCCTGCTTTAACAATTTGTAGGCTTCAATGACAGCGCGAAAACGCTCTTCAGAAGCCCTGTCTCCGCCATTTGCGTCAGGATGGTGTTTTTTTACAAGCTCCTTGTAGCGGGTCTTGATGTCGGTCGGCGTGGAGCTGACGTTAAGCCCAAGCGTATCAAGGGCTTTTGCCTCGAGAGTCTTGAGTTTTCGATCCGCCGCCTGATAGCGCGACGCACCGCCGCGCCCTTGCTGGACGAAGCCGAAGGGGTCCTTCATGCGCGCCTGTGACGCAGCCGAACCGGAGCGCATGGTGGAGTGAAGCGGGCTTGCTTTCGCCGCCTTGTTGACGCCGACGGTCCACGTGGGGCGATGACCGGTGATCGCCTCCTTCTGGTAGCGCGCGATCTCGGTGTCGGAGAGGCCGGAGAAGTAGTTGTAGCCCTTGTTGTAGTCCTTCACGTGCTCGAAGCAGAAAAGGAAGAACTGGCCTTCGGCATGGCGGCCCACAGGTGCGCGATGAGCACCCGGCTTGTCGCAGCCGTCCCATTGGCACACTGGATTGGATGGCTCGGGCTCGGCCTCCCGCTTTCGCCGGGTCCGGATCCGATCGAAGTATTTCGAGTCGAGTTTCATGCCGTAATTATGGGGCGTAGGCTGGAGGCGGACAAGAATTGACAAACCGGTTTGTTACGCGCTTTGTGGGGCGTTTTGCGAAGCAGCAGGAAGAGGCAGACCATGTCGGTAAAGAGCCGGATCGAGACCCGTCTCACGGAGGCTTTCAGCCCAGAGCGCCTCGTCGTGTTAGACGAGAGCCACCACCATGCCGGCCACCAGCCTGATATCACCGGCACCGGCGAGACCCATATGCGTGTGCGGATCGTCGCGGCGGCCTTTGAGGGCATGACACGGCTCGCCCGCCACAGGGCCGTGACCGATCTCCTGAAGCCCGAGCTGGACGCTGGCCTGCATGCGCTCGCCATCGAGCCCGCCGCCCCGGGCGAGCCCACACGCTGGTAAACTCGGATACGATCATTCCGCCGGTTCGGCAGCGTCGATCGGGCGGATGCGCAGCCGCGTGATACGGTTCTTCTCACGCTTCAACACGATGAAGCGCTTGCCGTAGAAGGTGAAAGCCTGGCGCTCCTCGGGGATCGATTTCGACTCGTGGATGACGAGACCGGCAATCGTGGTCGCCTCTTCGTCCGGCAGCAGCCAGTCCATCGCGCGGTTGAGGTCGCGGATCGGCACACCGCCATCGACGACGATCGAGCCGTCGCTGTCCTGGCGAACGCCCTGGATCTCCAGATCATGTTCGTCCGAGATGTCCCCGACGATCTCTTCCAGAATGTCCTCGAGTGTCACCACGCCCTGCACCTCGCCATACTCGTCAACGACGACGGCGAAATGGGTCTTGCGGCGCAAGAAGGCGTTGAGCTGGTCCTTGAGATTGGTCGTGTCGGGCACGAACCAGGGCTTCTGCGCGATCTTGACGATATCGAGATCCTGCGGCTCAACATTCGGCTCGGCCAGCGCCCGGATCAGATCCTTGGCATGGATCACACCGATGATATTGTCCGTCGCCCCACGCCAGACCGGCATGCGCGTATAGGGGCTTTCGAGAATGTTGCGAATCGCGACCTCAGGCGGCTCGTCGGCATTGACGGCGCGCATCGCGGTGCGGTGGATCATGATGTCAGAGACTTCGAGCTCTCCGAGATCGAGAACGCCGCCGAGACGGTCGCGGTCGGCCTTCACGACGGAACCCTCGCGATGCAGCAGCGCCACGGCACCGCGCAGCTCTTCATGGGCCGAAAGCATGGAGGCCTCGCCGGAAATCGAGACGCCAAACAGGCCGAGCAGCTTGCGCACGATCCAGTTGACGAGGCTGGAGAGCGGACCGACAACCGCCACATAGGGGCGGACGAGCGGTGCCACAAACAGTGCAAACCGCTCTGGTGTCGAGATCGCCCAGCTCTTCGGCAGAACTTCCGAGAAGATGACGAGCAGGACTGTCATCAAAAGCGTGGCGATGGCGACGCCTGAATCGCCGAACAGGCCAAGAAAGAGGCTGGTCGTCAGGGACGAGGCGAGAATGTTGACCAGGTTGTTGCCGATCAGCAGGGCACCGATCAGCCTGTCACGCCGCTCGATCAGGAAATTGACCACGCCCGCGCGCAAATCGCCATTCACCTCGAGGCTATGCATGCGCGCACGAGACGTTGCCGTCAGCGCTGTCTCAGAGCCGGAGAAGAAGGCAGAGGCGCAGATCAAGAGCAAGATGGCGACCAGGGTCAGCCAGTATTCGCCGAGACTGGCAAGGATTTGCTCGATCATCATCATGGACGCATCTCCTCGATAAAACGCTGGACTTCGGAGGCGGGCACGTCGTCGGCGACAAAGGATTGGCCGAGACCGCGGGTGAGGATGAAGGTGAGCCTGCCGCTTTTCACCTTCTTGTCCTGGGCGATCGCATCCATCAGCACCTCCGTCGGCGGCAGTTCGCCGGGGATCTGATCCATGCGAGTGGGCAGGCCGACGGCCTTCAGATGCGCTTCGACACGATCCGCAAGATCCGGGCTTGCAAGGTTCATGCGGGCCGAGAAGCGATGGGCGAGCACCATGCCGATCGACACCCCCTCCCCATGCACCAGACGGCTGCTGTCATACTGGGTTGCGGCTTCGAGCGCGTGCCCGAAGGTGTGGCCGAGATTGAGCAGCGCGCGACGACCGTTTTCGCGCTCGTCGGCAGCCACCACATCGGCCTTGGCCTGACAGGAGACGGCAATCGCCTCGATGCGCGCCGCACCGCCGGCAAACACATCGCGCCAGTTCTTCTCCAGCCATTCGAAGAAGTCGGGCTTGTCGATCAGGCCGTATTTCGCAACTTCGGCATAACCGGCTCGAAATTCGCGCTGCGACAGCGTGTCGAGCACATCGGTATCGGCAAGCACGAGATCGGGCTGGTTGAAGATGCCAACGAGGTTCTTGCCCTGGCGGGCATTGATGCCGGTCTTGCCGCCAACCGAGCTGTCGACCTGGGACAGAAGCGAGGTCGGGATCTGCACGAAGCGCACGCCACGCCGCACGATGCCGGCGGCAAAGCCCGTGAGATCGCCGATGACGCCGCCGCCAAGCGCAATCACCGTGTCGTTGCGTTCGATGCGCGCTTCGAGCAGAACGTCGCAGACCTTGGTGAGATAGTCGAAGCTCTTGGTCTTCTCGCCGGCCGGAAGCGTCACCGAGACCGCCTCGATGCCATCCGTCTGCAGGCTGTCCATCAACCCGTCGAGATAGCGTGAGCCAACATTTTCGTCCGTTACGATGGCGGCACGGCGACCCTTGATGCGGCTCGTGATCTCGCCGCCGGCACGCGCCATGAGGCCGGGTCCGATCAGGATATCATAGGAGCGCTCGCCCAGCGGCACATGCACCAGGCGTTCCGATGTCTCGAGCTTCGTCATTGCGTCTTGTCCTTGCCGAAATGTTCGATCACCGAGGTCAGGACCTCATTGGCGATGACTTCCTTGCGCACGTCGCGCGATTGGACGGTGATGTCAGCGAGCCCGTAGATGGGATAACGCTTGTCCATCAGGTCTTGAAGTGTCTGCTTCGGGTTCTCTGTCTTCAGAAGCGGCCGATGATCCCGCTTGTTGACACGCTCCCAGAGCACGTCGAGGTCGGCACTCAGCCAGACCGAAACACCGCCCCGCTCGATCTGCTTGCGGGTCTTTTCGTTGATGAAGGCCCCGCCGCCGGTGGAGACGACGCGTGGTCCGGTTCTGAGCAGGCGCTTGATCACGCGGGTTTCGAGCGCCCGGAACTCCTCCTCGCCGTAAGCGGCAAAAAGTTCGGAAATCGACATGCGCGAGACCCGCTCGATCTCGGTATCGGTGTCAATGAAGGGCAGGCCCAGTTGCTGCGCGACGATGCGGCCGATCGCCGACTTGCCAGCGCCCATCAGGCCGACGAGAACGAGATTGCGTTTGCCGAGCGCCGCCTTGGCGCGCTCACCCAGACTGGGAGCAAGGTTGAGGATCGTATCGGTCATCGGCCTGTTCACGACTGTTTCATGACCTATTGACATATAGGAGGCTAGCGTCAAGCCATGGCTGCAATTCCAAGGGACCTGTCCCGGCCTTGGTAAACGCCGTGCTTGAACCTATGTGTTGTGACGACAGGTTAAGGACCGACCATGCCCACACTGTTTCGCTTCCTCTTCGTCTGCGGGACCATCGTCGGCCTGGTCTATGTGACCATGTGGTCGTTTGCGGTCTTCGTCGAGCCACGGGAGCGGGACGTCACCGTGCGCATTCCCTCGGAGCGGATCAATCCGGTCGAGCAGTAGCAGGAACCACTTGATGTCGGATCTCAGCAGCGCGCGCGTCGAAGCCTTCCTGGAAATGCTGAGCGCAGAGCGCGGGACAGCCGAAAACACGCTCATCTCCTATCAGCGTGATCTCGACGACCTCTCGGACTTCCTGTCCGGTCGCAAGGTGAGCCTGGGTGCTGCAACACGCGAGGACCTGACAGCCTACCTTTCCGACCTCGCCCGACGCGGCTTCCAGCCGACCTCCCAGGCAAGGCGCCTGTCGGCCATGCGGCAGTTCTACAAGTTTCTCTATGCGGAGGGCCTGCGCGGCGACGATCCGACATCGATCCTCGATGCCCCGAAGAAATCTAGGCCCCTGCCCAAGGTGCTCTCGGTCGAGGATGTGACGGGTCTCCTGTCACTGGCAGAAGCGGAGGCGAACCTCGAGGGGCCGGATCAGCCGACGAAGATCAGAAGGCTGGCACTGCTCGAACTTCTCTATGCGACCGGCATGCGCGTGAGCGAACTTGTTTCGCTTCCGGTGAAAGTGCTGACCCAGGAAGGGCGCTTCCTTCTGGTCCGTGGCAAGGGCAACAAGGAACGGCTGGTGCCGCTGTCACGCACAGCCATCGAGGCCCTGGCGCGATACGGTAAAATCCGGGGGGCTGACCCGGCACAGGCAGACAGCCCCTTCCTCTTTCCCGCAGCCAGCAAGGAAGGCCATGTGCCCCGCCAGGTCTTCGCCCGCGAACTCAAGGATCTGGCGATCCGGGCCGGTTTGTCGGCGAATGCCGTCTCTCCGCACGTGCTCAGACACGCCTTCGCAAGCCACCTTCTCGGCAATGGTGCGGACCTGCGCGCCGTGCAGGAACTGCTCGGTCACAGCGACATTTCAACGACACAAATCTATACGCATGTGCTCGACGAACGCCTGCAGCAACTGGTGCATACGCATCACCCCCTTGCAAAACAGGCCAAAAACCCCGATTAGGACCGGCAAAGCCGGTTCCTGAGGGCGGCGAGCGCCAGGAACGAACGATCGGAACGGAGTTCATGCACAACTATCTCGACTTCGAAAAGCCAATCTCCGACCTCGAGGCCAAGATCCGCGAACTGAAGAAGATCGCGGAAGAGGACGAGAGCATCGACACGTCTGAAGAGATCAGCCGGCTGGAAAGCCGCGTCGACGAGGCGATGGTGGAGATCTATTCGAAGCTCAACGCCTGGCAGAAGACGCAGGTCGCGCGCCATCCGCAGCGTCCGCACTTCGTCGACTATGCCGAAGCGCTGTTCACCGAATTCACGCCACTGGCCGGTGACCGCAAGTTTTCCGAGGATGCCGCCATCCAGGCCGGCCTCGCTCGCTTCCGCGGCCAGCCTGTCGCCGTGATCGGCCAGGAAAAGGGCAACGACACCAAGTCGCGCATCAAGCACAACTTCGGCAGCCCGCGCCCCGAAGGCTATCGCAAGGCGATCCGCGTCATGGAAATGGCCGACCGCTTCGGCCTGCCTGTCATCACCCTGATCGACACGGCCGGCGCCTATCCGGGCGTTGGCGCGGAAGAACGCGGCCAGGCGGAAGCGATTGCCCGCTCCACCGAGATGTGCCTCGGCCTTAAAGTTCCGATGGTCTCCGTCGTTATCGGTGAAGGCGGCTCGGGTGGCGCGATTGCGATCGCAACCGGCAACCGCGTCTACATGCTGGAACATGCGATCTATTCGGTCATCTCGCCGGAAGGTGCAGCCTCGATCCTCTGGCGCGACTCGACCCGCGCCAAGGAAGCTGCAACCAACATGAAGATCACGGCGGAAGACCTGAAGGGTCTCGGCATCATCGACGCCATCATTCCGGAGCCCGTCGGCGGCGCACATCGCGCACCGGACCGGGTCATCGGCATGACCGGCGACGTGATCGCCAGCGCGCTTGCCGAACTGACGCCGCTGCCGGGCGACAAGCTGCGCGCCGACCGCCGCCAGAAGTTCCTCGATATCGGCCGCAATCTCTGAGTTTTCGCTTCAAGGCTGCGACCATTCGCCATCACTCCGCCGCTTTGCAGGACTAGCGCCGGAAGACCAATGGCGAAATCGGTGGCGATTGGTTTATAATTTGTGAAGAAAGCAGTTCTAAACTATGCATGAAAAGGCTCGTTTCGAGCCGCAACATGTGTTCCTGGAAAGAGCGTTCGCGCATGCGCTTGACATCGACGGCCCTGGTTCTGCTTTTCGCCGCCGCCCTGGTAGGCTGCAATGACACGTTGGAAAGTGCTGCCTACGACACGCCGCGGGTTGCCAACAAGGTCGCCCAGCCCCTGCCCGCCCGCCTGATTGCCGAAATTCAGAAGAAGGGCATGGATCGCAACTCGCCGATCATGATCCGCATCTTCAAGGAAGAGGGCAAGCTCGAGGTCTGGAAGGCGAAGACCAACAACCGCTTCGACAAGGTCGTGGAATACGATATCTGTGCCTGGTCGGGCCGGCTGGGTCCGAAGGTGAAGGAAGGCGACCGTCAGGCGCCGGAAGGCTTCTATCCGCTGACGCCTTATCACCTGAACCCGAATTCCAAGTATTTCCTCGCGATCAATACCGGTTACCCTAACCAGTTCGACCGTGCGAATGGCCGCAGCGGATCCCACTTGATGATCCACGGCGCCTGCTCGTCGTCGGGCTGCTATTCCATGACCGATGCCCAGATGCTGGAAATCTATGCCTTTGCGCGTGACGCCTTCAAGGGCGGCCAGCAGGCAGTCCAGCTGCAGGCCTTCCCCTTCCGAATGACGGCCGAAAACATGGCGCGCCACCGCCACAGCCCGCATTATGATTTCTGGAAGACGCTGAAGGTCGGCTACGACCACTTCGAAGTGACCAAGCGTCCGCCCGAGGTCAATGTCTGCGAGAAGAAGTATGTCTTCAACCAGACGGCTCCGGCCGGATCGACGTTCAATCCGCAGGGCGCCTGCCCGCCGATCAGCACGCCTCCGGCCCTGTCCGTCGCGCTCAACGGCTACAACGAGGCCTATGACGCAGCCTATGCCAAGGCGCTGAAGAAATACGACGGCAAGATCTGGTACGATCCGACCGAAGCCGAGCGCAAGGCTCTGGTGGCGGACCTTCGCAAGTCGCGTTCGCATGATCTCGCTTTTGCACCGACGGGTTCTGCTCTGAAGGCCGGCAAGCTGCTCGACATCGACGATGTCCCTCCTGCAATGTCGACACCCGCCAACGGGACCGCTGCCGTCAACCAGATGGCGACAAACCCGAACGGCGATCCGCAGGCCCAGGCTGCTCAGGCCGCGGCGATAGCGACCACCGGCACGGCAGCGGCTCCGGGAACAACCGTGATCCCCATTCCGCAGCCGAACCCGCTTGCCCCTGCACCGCAGACGGCACAGGCGGCTGCCGAAATCGCACCGAAGAAGCCTTTCTGGAAGCTCTGGTAAGAGCATGCCCGAGGCGCCGACATACGATCTGAGGGGGCTGAAATGCCCCCTTCCCGTTTTGAAGACGCGCCGCCGCATGGCCGACTTGAAGCCCGGTGACGAACTGATCGTGGAGACCAGCGATCCCCTCGCCGGCATCGACATTCCGCACTTCTGCAATGAAGACGGCCACCAATTGCTGGCGCAGGAGCGGCTGGAGAGCGGCCACCGCTTTCATATCCGCAAGGGCGAGACAGAGACCTCGGCCGAGACTGGCTAGAACTTGAAGCCGGGAATGGACAGCGGATTGTCCATCATCGCGGCGCGGTCCGGCCGGTCGATCGCGAGCTTGCCGGTGAAGGCACCAAACAGGTCGCGCACATAGCTCTCCGACAGATCCTTGGTGATCAGCACCAGCCGCGTCTTGCGATCCGACCCTTCTGGCCAGGCCGGCAGGCGCACCGGCGGATGGAAGATCGACTGCACGCCATGCAGCACCAGCGGCTTGTCCGGCCGGTCGGTGAGCGCCACGATCGCCTTCATTCGGAGCAGCTTCTCTCCGTGTGTGGAGCGCAGGAGATCGATGAACATATTGATCGCCATCGGATCGATCGGCTCGTCATGCAGGATCGAATAGGAGCGGATCGAGGCGCCGTGACGGTTCACGTCGTGCGCATGGTGCGCGATCGTGCATGGTGAGCCTGATGCGTGGTGGTCGTGGTGGTGGTCGTGGTCGTGGTGATGATGATCATCCGCCGCCATCTCATCCTTCAGCCAGCGGCCGACATCGGCGATCTTGCTTGCGGGATCGTAGAGACCGTTGACCAGCATGGCAGCAGAGCCGGCGTCCGCAGCGTCGCCATCGGTGATCGGTGCACGCGGATTGAGCGACCGCAGGCGGTGGGTGAGCGCTGCGATCGTCGCCTCGTCGGCCAGCGTCTTCTTGGTGAGGATCAGACGGTCAGCCACCGCGACCTGCTTGTAGGCCTCCGGATAGGCATCGATGGTCGAAAGACCATTGACTGCATCGACGACCGTCACGACGCCATCGAGATCGAAATGCTGAGCGACGGCGGGATGACCCATGACCGACTGCATGACCGGTGCGGGATCGGCAAGCCCCGTCGTTTCGATGACGACCCGTGACAGTGGCTTGATCTTGCCGGTCTGCATGCCGTCGATCAACTCTGCCAGCGTGTCGACCAACTCGCCGCGCACCGTGCAGCAGAGGCAGCCGTCGGAGAGCTCAACCACGGCATCGTTGGAGGATTCGACCAGTAGGTGATCGATACCGACTTCGCCGAATTCGTTGATGATGACGGCGGCATCCTTCATCGCCGGATCCTTGAGGAGCCGGTTGAGGAGCGTCGACTTGCCCGCACCGAGGAAGCCGGTGAGGATGGAGACAGGGATGCGGGTCTGGTTCATGGATCAGCTCAGAATGTGGGACGCGGCTTGGGGATCGGCACATTGGCGATCTCGCCCGTGCCGGCCCCCTTCTTGGTCTCGACCGGTTCGCTGCCCGGGATCAGACCGGCGAAGCTCATGGCCGGCGGGCGCCCCATCTCGCGGATATAGGGCGAGAGCAGCTTCATGCGCCCGGCCTCGTCACGGCCTTCGCTGCGCACCTTGCGCGCCTGCGGGTTGCAGATCTCGGCGCTGATATCGGTCACCTGATCCAGCCCCTCGCCATAGGGTGCGAGCTGCTCCAGCCGGTTTCCGGCGACCGTTGTCGTCAGCCCCTTCTGCAGGAGTTCGGCGGATTGGTCTGCACGCGCGCCAAGACTGTCGGCGCCGAGCACGACGGAAATCACCGTGCGGCCGTTGCGGGTGGCAGATGACACCTGATTGAAGCCGGAGGCACAGACATAACCCGTCTTCATGCCATCGGCGCCCGGAAAGCGGCCTACCAGCAGATTGAAGTTCGGATAGTCCTTCTTGCCCGTCGTCACACCTTCAAGCGCGAAGTAGCCCGCATATTCCGGGAATTCGCGCCGGATGGTTGCCGCCAGAAGCGCCATGTCACGGGCCGTCGTATACTGGCCCTTGCCCGGCAATCCGTTGGGATTGACGAAGCGCGTGGAGGTCATGCCGAGGCGCTGCGCCTCCTGGTTCATCCGCTGGACGAAGGCACCCTCGCTGCCGCTCACGGTTTCCCCGATCGCGACGGCCACGTCATTGGCCGACTTGATGATCAGGAGCTTCAACGCGCTATCGAGCGTCAGCTTCGAGCCCGGCTTGAAATACATCTTGCTGGCCGGCTGATCGGCGGCATGCTTGCTCATGATCACAACAGTTTCGGGCGAAAGCTCGCCAGTCCGCATCGAGCGGAAGGTCGTATAGGCCGTCATCAGCTTGGTGAGCGAGGCCGGATACCATTTGCGGAAGGCTTCCTGATGCGCGATCACGCGGCCGCTGCCGACATCGACGACCATCATCGGATTGGCGGCAGCCAAACCCGGCAGAACCATTGCCACCAGCGAGACGGCGACCGCCAGTCGGCGGACGGATCCGGTGGAAGACAACATGCGGGGACGTTTCGCAAACACGACTTCGATCCTCTTGTTCGGCTGGGCCTTCGTCAACACATGACGAGATCTTATGTAGGGAAGGAATGGCAAAGCCCATTGAATACGTCAATTGAAAGGCGCACATTCGTGTCCGACAATCGCGTGATGCGAGTTGTGCGTGACCAGGACTGAACCCAGGACGAGAGAATGCCTCTTCTGAACCGAGCCTCCGAACTCCAAACGGAGGCCACTGAATGGCGCCGCCATCTGCATGCCAATCCGGAAATCCTCTACGACGTTGAAAACACCGCAGCCTTCGTGGAAGCAAAGCTGCGCGAATTCGCCGTAGACGAAGTCGTGACCAGGCTTGGCCGCACCGGCGTGGTGGGCATCATAAAGGGATCGGGCGGCGAGGGCCGCACCATCGGCCTGCGCGCCGACATGGACGCGCTGCCACTCGACGAAATCACCGGCAAGCCCTGGGCTTCGACCATAGCGGGTCGCATGCATGCCTGCGGCCATGACGGGCACACCGCCATGCTGCTGGGTGCGGCGAAATATCTCGCCGAGACCCGCAATTTCGCAGGCACCGTGCGCGGTCATCTTCCAGCCGGCCGAAGAAGGCGGCGGCGGCGCGCGACGCGATGATCGAGGACGGCATGATGGACACGTTTCGGCATCGCGGAGATCTACGGCATGCACAATATGCCCGGAAAGCCCGTGGGGACCTTCGCCATCCGCAAGGGCGGCATCATGGCGGCTCCCGACAAGTTCCAGCTCAAACTGACCGGCCTCGGCGGCCATGCGGCGGAACCGCACAATACGGCCGACACGATCGTCATCGGCGCGCAGATCGTCGGCGCCCTTCAGACGATTGCCGCCCGCAACGCCAATCCGCTGCGCTCCGTCGTGGTCTCTGTCACCCAGTTTCATGCCGGCACGACACACAACATCATTCCCGAAGAGGCCTTCATCTCCGGCACGGTGCGCTCACTGGACGAAGGCGTGCGCGATCTGGCAGAACGCCGGATCGGCGAGCATGCGACCGGCATTGCGGCGGCCATGGCGTGCCATCGAATATGAATACGAGCGCGCCTGCCCGGTGACCGTCAATCATCCCGCTGAGACCGACTTTGCTGCACGCGCGGCGATCGACGTGGTCGGCGCTGACAATGTCGACACCGAGGTCGATCCGAGCATGGCCGGCGAGGATTTCGCCTTCATGCTCCAGTCGCGACCGGGCGCCTATATCATGATCGGCAATGGCGAGACGGCCGGACTTCACAATCCGGCTTACGACTTCAACGATGAAGCGATCGCGGCCGGCATATCCTACTGGGTGCGTCTGGCCGAACAGCGTCTGCCGCGCTGAGTACGGCATTTCCACCACGCAAAACCGCTTGGCTTGAAGCCTGTGCTTTTGTATGGAGGAGGAAGTGGTCCCGTAGCTCAGCAGGATAGAGCATCAGATTCCTAATCTGAGGGTCACGCGTTCGAATCGCGTCGGGATCACCATTAATTTCAAGAACTTGCACCACATTTCCCGTTGATTTCATGTCGCAACAGTTGCATGCTGATCCCCAGCAATTCCGGTGATTTTCAACGGTTCACGGCTATTCCGTGCGACATGGACTGCAACAAAGCGGCCCTCCGTTTCAGAGGGAGAAGCGCATGTTCTACATTTTCCGGGTCAACAACGCGCTGGCTCTGCTGAACATCAACCCGCAAGTCCTGAACCCGCAATTCAGGCGCTTCACTCAGATCACGGGCAAGTCAACCGGCGCCTCGCCGCAAGAGGTCGCCCTGGTCCTCGCCAGTCAACTGCCGGTCATCTACAGGGCGCAGGCGAACCCGCTCACGGCCAAGACCTGGATCCGAAAGCGCAAGATCAATCCTCGAGATCCCTCGGTAAAGCAGGCGCTAGAGGATCTGGGCTGGTACGATCTCATCGACTACTGACGCCCGCACCTGTTGGTGCTTGGACATTCCAGCCTGTTCTGCAGCCTCTCTTTGGGTCGGTGCAAAAGTATGGGTACCCTCACTTTTGCTTTTGTCCCCTCCCCGACCGTCAAACTGTTGGAGGAGTTCACCGGCCCCTCAAATCTGAGGAACCAGATTTGGTTTCACTTTCCCCCAGAATTGGGGAAAAGCCCCAAGCGGCAATCAGCTTCAAAAGAGCCTTCGATCACCTGTTAGCTTTTGTTATGGTCGGCAAGATCTCGCAGAAGAAGACTGCCGGTGCATTCGTCCGCTTGTGTGGCGGTGCCAGCCTTCCCAGGCGCACGGCTTCTGCATGGCCGTCAATCACAGATCCCAGGCGATACATGCCGACGCGATCGGCAGACCTGATGAAGCCCTCGCGCACGAGAGCCTGGAAACCCTGCTTGGTGATGTGGAGAGCCTTAGCCCCTTCGTCGGCGGTGATCAGCCAATCCCGAAGGGGCTTCTTTCTGTGAAGGACGCTCACAGGACGCGCTTTTTCTTCATGTCGCCCGGTGGACGGGTAAGATCATTGGACGCTTCCCAGCAAGCCTTTTGCTGCTCTGGGGTGAGCTTCCGATATTGCTGATAGGTCATGCCCAAGCCGAAAGCCATCGGAGCGATTGCCCGGTTTGGCCCTCGGATCTTGGAAAGGCGCACGAGCTGCCAATCGGTCAACTCGCGCATAGTGCCCACACCTTCGACCTGGATCTCTCGCATCAGGCGGCGATCCACCGGAGCTTGTCGCCATCCTTGACCATGATGTCATAGTACTGGTTCGCGGCGACGAAATGCCGGGGGCTTGCTGATGGATTGGGAGACGGCCCGACCGATACCCAGGCATCAGCCGAACTGTAGATCCTGAATACCGGCTTGCCGTAGATCTCGCCCGCGCTGGCTGCGCTGTTGGTGGTGGTCGTGTCTGACGCCGGCTCTTCCGACCAGGCGGCGCGGTTGATCAATTCCACGCTCTCCAGCGAGACGCCGCTGTTTACTGCGTTCGCTCGGTCGTCATCGTCAAGCCCTGCATAGCCGCAGAGAACTGTCAGTCCAGAGAGTGCCATTTCATTAGTCCTTTCGCTTGTGAGTTATGGCGCCCGTCAATCCTTGATCGACAAGCCGTCTTCGTTCCAACTGAAGCCACCGATCTTGACCGATGGCGTTACCTTCTTGAGCACCTCGCCCACGTTGTCGGCCTGCTCTTCGATCGTGCGCACGAATTCGTCATCCGCCTGCTTGTTCTTCATGGCTTGGTCGAATTCGGCCTGGCGCGCCCGATGCATTGCGCGTTCTAGCGGTGAGCCGACACGAGCAATCCCGCGATAGTTTCCGTTATTCGGGAATGTCTCGCTCGGTAGACCCGTGCCACCATCCCGCGCGGCGAGATCCTTGTTTCTCTGCCGAGCATCCCCGAGCTGCTCATCGAGCGTTGCACGGCTCCTCAAACGCTCCGCTTCCACGTCGGCAACGAAGTAAGCGGGGTACAACTCGAGCTTCCCGTCTCTCTCAAACATGAGCTGATAGGCTGGCGGTCGCCCTGCCTGGATATCTTTCTCGGTCGACAGATCAGGAGACAGGTAGACCTCATCTGCCGTGATCCCGGCCGCTCGCAAGTCCTCCAGCGCCTGCTGTCGAATGTAGTCATGGGTGCCATCCCCGCCGACCGGATATGATTTCTCGATCGGGTTTTTGATCACCACCGAGTTTCCAGCTACGGAATACTGTGAAGGCCCATAGAACCGCTGAAAACGTGCTCCTGCAGCAGCTTCAGCCGCGTCGAGATCGCCGTCCGCGTCAACGATCGCCTCTTCGAATAGCGCTTTGTATTCCGCCACCATGACGGCCTGAGCCGCCGGAGTGGCGCCGAGCTCGGGGTTCCAGCTGCCAACCCCTTGGCCGAACCACCCACGATCAAACAGGTTTGCGATCTTGTCAGGGGTGACCTTGTCGATCTGTTTCTTGACCTCGTCCGACTTGAGCAGCGCATCACGACGCGCGACGTTTGCCGGATCGTTCGCTTTGACGAGCTTTGCGGCTGCCTGCTCGGGAGTGTAGCCCATGGACCGCGTGAGGGTGCGATACATGTCCAGCTTTTTGAGCACAGCGTCTGAACCCTCAAAGGATCGGAATGACGTCTGGGCTAAATCGTCGAGCTGAATGCCGGCTTCCATAGACTGAGCCAGTAACATCGGATCGGACGAAGCCGCACCATTGCGCAGTTCGGCCTGGACCTTCTTCGGCACGTACCCTGTCCGCGATACGAAATCGGCGGTCAGTGCTCTCTGGTCCTCTGGCGTCGTCGCTCGGGAAAGCAGCTTGTCGTAAGCCCCGTTGGCTGCTTTTACCTGGTCAGGGTCGAACGGATTGACCGGAGCGTCACCGGCAGAGAGGGCGCTCACCAGGTCTCTGACAGCGCCTGTGTCCTTCACCGCAGTTCGCAAGGAACCAATCAGTTGAGCCTTGTCCCCATTGTCGAGGACGGGATCGGCGAGGATGTCATCCTCTCTCACACGATCGGGGTCCGTCGCGATCAACAGCCGATAGTTGTCAGCCGTTGCTGCTCGTTGTTGCGTCGTCTTCTGGGAGTAATCCTGTTGCATCTCGTCGGCAATTTGCTGCCGGCGCTCGTACGGGATAGCATCAAGATCAGGGTCGCCGACAGTCGGCTGGTATGTGCCGCCAAGAAGAGCCGCAGCCTTCTGCTTGTGGCCTTCCATCTGGTACATGACCTTGTCCGCGACCGTGCCCGGAGCGCCGCCGGCCTTCCAGTCCGATCGGTCGTAAAGGCCCGGAGCCCCGGCATTGACCGCCGAGTAGATATCAATCAGGCCCATCCCTGGCTTAACGCCAGCATCAAGAAGATACCGGCCAGCCGCCGCAACCTGCTGCTCAATCGGCATATCCTGCGTCACGCCATATTTTGCCGCCTGGGGCTCACCCCACTGGATCAGCCCGCGATGGGTGCCCCATTTGGTCGTTGGGCCCTTCTTCCACGGGTCGAACGTGCCGCCTGTTTCGTAAGACATGACGGTTGCTAGGTCGACAGGATCAATCCCCAACTGCTGCGCCGTCTGCTGAATAGCCCCGGCCAACCCCTTGGTATCGACCTTGATGCCGCGCATGTCGCGAATGGCCGTCTGTGGATCTTGCTGGTACTTCCACTCGTATTTGCTGGCGACGGCGTCAGCCTTCCACATAGCGAGACGTTCCGTCTTCCATGTGTCGGGCATATTTGCCGACTGAATGGCAATCTCGCCCTGCTTATGGAGCTCGGTGAAATCCGCAGCGTTGTTGCGGATCTGCGTTCTCACAGTGTCGAGGCTGCTGTTGACGGTTCGGTCGTAATATCCGGCCTTGGCTTGGCTTTCGAATGCAGAAGCCTTCTCGTAGAGCGAGTTTCCCCGACCAATGATCTGGTTAAGGTAGGTCGTCTGCGCCTCGGACGACATCCCGCTGAAATACTCTGTGGCGAAGTCGTCCGCTCGCTTCTGGTAGCCTTCCATGAACGAGGCCGTGAAGCCGATCCCGCTCGCGGAGCTCTTGTCTCTTGCCTCAAGGAAGCTCTTTTCCTGGTCGGCAAAGAAACGGGTCAACTCGGTTGAAACCCGGTTGGACCGCTCGTTCATCAAGTCGCGCTGCGTTCGCTCCTGCAGTTGCTGCAGATCGAATGCAGACTTGGCCAGCGCCTCGCCAACCCCCTGCATCGCTCGACCGACCATGGGCGTCGGGCCAGAAGGCGCAATGCGTCCCGATCTTGGGTTGGATGAGCCAACGTCGCGTGAGGTAGGGATCTGTACCATATGGTGCCCCCTATGCGGTCAGATGCCGGCAGATCGCCTTCACGACCTGGGGCTTGAGTTGTGAATACCAATCGACGAAGTCAGCGGCCTCGTCAGCGTTTCGGATCGACCTGCAGAGGCGGTCAAATCGAACCCAGACACGCGCGACCATGTGTGGGGCCCTCGCGCCCCACTCTTCGACCAATTCGCGCCCTGCAGGCGTATTCGCGAACTTCCTTACGTCGTCAGCAGAGACAGGAGACGGATTGCCGGCGTTGCCGCTGCGCAGCTCGTTGTAGATCATGAACCGAATACGCTCTGAGAGATCCCGATCGAAGCGCTCCATGAAAGCGCGTTGCGCCCTGATG
The DNA here is from genome assembly GCA_965283865.1 of Allorhizobium sp. GTDB lineage: Bacteria > Pseudomonadota > Alphaproteobacteria > Rhizobiales > Rhizobiaceae > Allorhizobium. Next base: position 723,138 of record CBDIQA010000001.1, on the reverse strand, counting down.
TCACCCACGCCGCGGATGATCTGGATGGCGCTGGATTGTGCCGCCCGTAGCTGTTGCTCAAAACCTCCCGGCGCACTCTGCCAGGCCGAGACCAATTGCCGGCCCTCATGCGTCTCCTGGAGCTGGCTTTTCGAGACATGGGCAGGCAGCGAGGGGATGGTGTCATCCTCGCCGTGCTTCTCCGAAAGGATAGCTGCAAGCTCCTGATCCAGACCTTCGCGACGATACCGCGCGATGTCCGTTGCCATGATGCGACGGATCTCGACCTCACGGCTGGAGAAGCCGCCATCGGACGAGCCGAAGCCGTCGCTGCCGCCTGATCCGCTGAAAGGAACGATATCGTTGCTCATCGTGCCGCCCTCGGTGTCAGTTCCCAGAGCTGCCGCTCGGCAAGAACCTTGCTCGAGATCGGCGACGTCATCTTGTGGCTGTCCGACTTGCGCTCGACGACGTAACCTGTGCCGACCCAGCGGACCCGATAGTCCTCGGTTTCGAGCAGGTTTTCGTATTTCGCCGGCATCGTCGTGATGCGAGGCTTTGCCAGGACAGCCGTCGACATGCTGCTCTCTGCGACGATCGCCTCGGCAACCCAGCTTTCGTCATAGGCCACGATGTAAACCCGGTCGTGCGGACGCAGGCTGTGATGGGTACGCTGCACCAGCGCCCAGATCGACGGCTCCTTCAGGTCATCAGCGATGAAGTCATCAGGCAGCCGGACCATGTACTCGCTCCAGCAATAGCCCTTCGCGTGCTCGTAGATCGCGGTCGCGGGAATGGTCGGCACCCGGCGCTGTGTCAGGTCTTCAGTCATTGGAATTGTCCTTTCCGGTATCTTGGATTTTCGCGATCACAGGCGCGATCAACTGCATCTCGGCCGGCACCCACTCCCGCATCCAGCTATCGAAGGGGTTCGGAAAGACGATATCGCCGTATTCGCGCCACCCTCTCGTGAGAATTGGGCGCATGGCGGCTGAAAGACGATTGCTGAAGCGGGTTTTCACGCTGTCGGGAGAAAGATCGGCACAACGTACCCCGAGCTTGCTCAGGCTCGTATCAAGCTCCTGGGAGAAGGTTTCGATGTCCTTGAGGGCGACGACGAGCGCAGTCGCTGCCGTCTCTGCAGCCATGATTGCTTCCAAACGCTTCGGCTCAGTGTCGGCAATGTGCTTGCGAACCTCCTGCCGGCGCCTCTCCTGGGCCATTTCTGCCTCGATGCGCTCACGACGGACGGCTTCGGCCTCTGCATTGCGCAGCGTCTCGAATTCTTCCTCCAGGGCGCGGATCTGGCTTGTGTCGAACGGCTTGCCGTCGAGGTAGGCAACGCCCCGCTGCTCGCGGAGATCGTCAAGCTGGGCGGACACATCAAGGAGACGGTCGGCCAGTGACGACGACGAGACGTCGGACCCTAAGGCCAAAGCCGTGGATTTCTTCGCTGTCGCTGTCGCCATTGTCCGTCCGTTCCTCAATGCCACCACCCTCAACCTCGATCAACAAGGCGAGACGGATATTAAGCCATTGAAAGGACGTCAGAAAGGCAACGAAACCCATAGTAGCGTTACCGTTTGATACCGTGTGATAACGTCGAAAAGCCGCCCCCGAAACATCGTTCCAGAGACGGCTGATCAGCCTTATATGGATACGGAAAATCCATCACGCGCGTAGAGACTGCGGGAAAACCTTCCTCGGAGACTGCCCGGTGCTTTTACGGCTTCCGAAAATTCCCTCGCGCACGCACGCGTAGTGCTGCCGAAAACTCAATCGCGCGCGTAGACGCGGTAGGAAATTCAGGCCCGGGCCGCGATCTGACGCTTCTCCCACTGCTCGATCTCGGACAGCAGGAAGAACTTCCGGCGCCTGATGACCATGGCTTTGGGGAAGCAAAGCGTCGGATCGTTTTCCCATCGCCACAGCGTCATGAGGCTGATCCCGAAGCGCTGCATCACCTCCGAGTTCGAGAGGTAGGGGGAATGGGTCAAGTGCCGCCCTCCTTTGCCTGGTCCCAGACGGGGCCGTGCTGGGCTGTAAAGTGCTCGGCCTGTCGCTTTGCCTCGTCGTAGTCCTGACCTACCCAGAGAAGCAAACGCCCGTCCGGATTGACCGCTTCGACGAAGATCATGGACACGCCGATCTTATGGGAAAGCAGCCTCATGTTCTTCTCGTCGATCGTAAAGCCGTTCATCCACAGGCCACGGTAGATCTCGACGCGGTGGGGCTCGGGGAATGCGATGACGTTGGTCATGCTGCCGTCCTTTCCAGGCGCAGGATCTTGCCCCCGTCCTTCGGCGCCGGGATGCGATAGATGACCTCAAAGGCTGCCTTGCGGCAAAGGGCCGGGAGGAGGTTGATCACCTCCGCCTTTGGCCGATTGTCTGCCCATACGAAAAGATCAAGCTGCTCCTTCATGAACATCTCCCTTCAGCATGCCCTCGATGTCGTATTCCGTCAGTTCGCCGTCCATGTGCATCTCAACCGCTCTACTCAGAGCGCTGTCGGGTATTCCCCGGCTCTTGAGATAGGCAGCAGATAGCTTCGGAGACGAAGGCGGATCGATCGGCGTGAAAATGCTTGTCGATCTCTCGCGCGGATACGTATCCCTTCTTCCCTCCAGAGCCGAGTATGCTGGTTCTGGGTCTGATGCTGGATCTGAATATGGATCTGGTTCTGGTTCTGGTTGCTTAGGCCAGGCATCATGCGAGGCTTTCTCCTGAGAAAAGCCAGGCTTATAGCCTCCCTTTTCATCCTTCTTGGGGCGACCACCTCTTTTCCCCGCTTCCGACAGCTTCTTGTGACGGTCTTCGGCCTCGTTGCGCTGCGCCTCGAGCTTCGGATCTCGCCAGTCATCGTCGAACAGTGGACCGATCGACGGCTTAACGACCCCCCACTCCAAATCGGACACGCGGGCAATGCGTGCCAGGCGCCCGTCATCGTTCGGAAGGCAGCCAAAGCGCCAATAGTGCATCTTCAGGAGGATATAGCAGCCGAATTCTGCCGGCGTCATGTGGCCAGTGTTCGACAGCTCGTCTCCGATATAGAGCTTCATCCAGTGCAAGTGGTTCATGCGAACGCCTTTCTGACGATCCGAAAGCGCTGCGCCATTGCCAGAGCTTCCGTCGCCTCAAGTGTGGTGAGCCCGAACCGATCCCTAAGGGCAGGAACCGGCGGGGATGACGGATCCTTCTGATCGGCGAACCAGATCGCGGCAGTTTCAACCGCTGCGTTATGTTCGTGGGAATGGCCGGTCGTGCCGCCGGTGGGGATGGTGACTGAGGTCATGAGTGATACCCCTGTTCTCTGAGCTGCCGAAGTTCATCCGGGACGTGAACACGAAGAGCCAAGGGATTGGCCCAGCTTTCAGTTTCGGTGTCGGAAAGGTCCAGCTCCAGGTCGTATTCGCCGCGATAGGGCGTTGATGCGAGGGAAGGCTCCATGTCGCCGTTGTCTTCAAGGTCGGGATCGCCATCGAGAAGATCGAGCAATTCGATCAGCTCCTCAATCTTCGCTTCCAGGCGTTTGCGCGTGAGTAGAACCTGCTCGTTCATCGGGCGATCCTCACATTCGTATTGTGGAAGGATGCGACGAATTGGAATGCCTGCTCGTAGGATAGGCTCCCGCGCTCATGCATGGCGGCAAGGTGCGCACCCTTGGCCTGGATGCCTTCCAGTGACGACACCGGCTCGTTGATCAAGGCTTTGAGGAGTTCGGCCTCTCGCTTGTTGAGGAGTTCGACCACAGGCACCATGGCCGGGTCGAATTGCTTGTCACTTTCGTCTGCGAATGGGCAGAAGTCATTCCAAAGCAGATAGGTGTGACGATGTTCGGCTATGAGCTTGCCAATGCGAACCAGATCATCAGCCGGTTCATCATCCTCGACGATGGCAAACCGTTCGCGGGAGCGCTCGTTCTGCATCCAGTCGATTACCGCTTTCAGCAGGGGCTCGATCAGAGGGCTGTCACCTGCCTCCTGTTCTTCGAATGCCAGCTTCAGAGCCTGCTCGGCTTCGCACCAGTTTGTTGCCGGCGTCATCCAGTTCCGAAGCACATTGTAACTGGCCTTGGAATGATCGGGGGCGGCATCGTCAACGAGGGAGCGAGCGAGGTAGTCGTTCCATTCCGCCCTGTAACGGTAGATCGCGGTCAGGAGCGCCCATTCTTCAGCCGGTTGAGCTTGGCCCGGTTGTGAGATTGGCAGGATCTGCCCATTCGTGATATTAGCTTGGACGTTCATTTTTTCATCCTTTTGCGGGGATAGAGGATTGAACCGGGCTCGGAGAGGTTGCCGCCTCTGCCGAGCCGTTTTCTTCTGCGAAATCCGCCCCCAAGAGCGGGTTTTCTGTCTTGCCTTTGGTGTAGGGGTGCGACCCACTGCGGAAGGGCCAGAGGACGCATTTAACCGCCTCACACGCCCGAACCTCTGAAGGCTGCCCACACGAGCAATCAAGGCACTTCTCACGGATGGCCTTCATCGGGCTCATCTGCTTGTGGCCGGCCTTTCGGGCGACGGCTGCTGTAGGTGGCCAGACCGCCGCAAGTGCTGTGCGATCCGTCATGCTGCAGTCTCCAGGAAGAAGGCCAGCAGCTTGTTGCGCTCGGCGACCCAGCGACCGCCAACTTTCTTTGCGGGGAGCTCGCCCTTGTTGAGCATATGGAACGTTTGCCGTTCGCTTCGGCCGATAAGCTTGGCGATTTCAGAAACCTCCCAGATCAAGTCAATCTGCGTGTCAGATGTCATTCGATGTCTCCGTATCGGTGCAAATCACCGTGATTTAAATTACCATGAAATCATTGCGGGTCAACGGAAAAAAAATTACAGTGATGTCACCAGATGGAGATGCATTGAAATGACCACGAAAAAGCCGGGTCGAGGTTCGGACCAGTTTCCGCTTCGCCTACCCGACGGAATGAGAGATCAACTGAAACAGGCTGCAGATCAGAACGGGCGATCTATGAACGCAGAGATGATCGATCGCCTGGAAGCGTCTCTATCAGGATCGAGTGCCGAGGCCGGAGAATGGAAGCGCCGTTACGAGGAAGAACGCGAGGCCTCGGCGCGGTTTGAGCGTTTGTATGAGAGCACTTTCGATGTCGCGATGAACTACAAGTCGCTGCTGCGCGGGGTGAAAGAGGAAATGCTTCGACAGGCCCAGACGCTGCGCTCATTCGCATCTCTGATCGTAGAAACAGAAGTCGATCCAGAGGTAGTTGATCTTGCTACCCGTGTTCGGGACGCCGCTGCTGTTCGGGTTGACCGCTTCTCTGCTGAGTTGAAGATTGAGGACGGGCGGGAAGATCTAACAGAGCTTGAGACACTGATTGCCAGAGCAGACGGCTTGCTCTCAGGCTCAGAAAAGGACTGACCGATGTCCGTCCGCAAGCGTGAATGGACCAGCCCCAAAGGCGAGAAGAAATCGGCCTGGGTCGTCGACTATTTCGATGCGGGTGGAAAGCGCCGGTTGAAGACGTTCAAGCTGAAGAAGGACGCGGACGCCTTTGCCGCATCGGCCAAGGTTGAGATCCGCGACGGGGTGCATGTTGCCGACAGCGCCAGCGTGACGGTCGAGGAAGCGGGCAAGCTGTGGATCAAGAGCTGCCGATCTGCCGGCCTCGAGCGCGCAACCATCATGGACTATGAGCGCCAGCTTCGAATGCACATCGTCCCCTTCATTGGAGGGGCGAAGCTGCCAGGCCTCTCGATCGCGAAGATCCGCGCCTTTGAGGATGCCCTTAGAGAGGGCGGCCGATCGCCGGCCATGGTCAAGAAGGTTCTCGTCAGCTTTGGAACGATGCTCGCCGATGCCCAGGAGCGCGGGCTTGTCGCTCGTAACGTCGTCAGGGACATGAAAGGCCGGCGGGGATCGGGGGAGAAGAGACAGGAGAAGCGCCAGAGAGGCCGATTGAAGGTAGGCGTCGATATTCCGACCCGTGATGAGGTCAAAGCCCTGCTCGGAGTTTTACAGGGCCGCTGGAGGCCTCTTTTCATGACAGCGGCCTTCTGTGGCCTAAGAGCTTCCGAGCTGCGCGGCCTTCGCTGGCAAGACGTCGACATCGAGCGCCGAGAGATCCGAGTTCATCAGCGGGCCGACCGGTTCAACGACATTGGCCGGCCGAAGTCGGAGACCAGCGAACGAACGATCCCGGCGCCGCCCATGGTGATCAATGCCCTGAAGGAATGGAAACTTGCCTGCCCGCGCGACGAGGCCGGCGCGCTGGGCATCGTCGTTCCGAATGGACAGGGAAAAGTCGAGCAATTGAACAACATCCTTCGCCGCGGCCTGCATCCGGCATGGATCGCGGCGGGTGTTACCGAGGCCAGCGATAAGCTCAACGACGATGGAGAGCCGATCGCTGTCCCGCGCTACACGGGGATGCACTGCCTGAGGCACTTTTTCGCGTCCTGGTGCATCAACCGGAAGGAAGACGGCGGGCTCGGGCTCACTCCGAAAATGGTCCAGGAACGCATGGGACATTCGACGATCGCTCTGACGATGGATCGCTATTCGCACCTCTTTCCGTCAAATGATGACGGGCAAGAATTAGCCGCGGCTGAGCGGGCTTTCATGGCCTGACTGCAACATGAGTGCGACAAGGCCGCGCAAAGTCCCTGAAATACGGGATATCGGAGCATCTTCCTAATCTGAGGGTCACGCGTTCGAATCGCGTCGGGATCACCACTTCACCTGCAGTGAGATTTCGCCCTTGCGAATCTAGGGTTGCGTTCGAGCCCCCATACGGCATGATGTTTCCATGCCACGCCGACGGGTGTTTACTCTTTTATCGTCGGCCTCGAACGGAGGGAATGCCATGGCATCGAGCCCCCCCGGCAGAATCCAGGATGAACACGCCATCGTTGAGCGCGCCGTAAAGCGCCTTTACGGCCAGAGACCGTCCGACTTCCATCTGCAGGAAAACGCGGCAAATCTAGTGACGTATCTGGTGAAGAATGGCATCCGCGATGAGGATGAGCTCGTGGAGCTTGCCCGGATCGCCCACGGCAAACGCTATGATCCGAGCAATGGCAGCTTTCTGTAGCCTGCGAGCACACTACTGACGCACAGCGGACCTGCCGCTGTTGAATTATAACTGCCTGATGGGCCAGTGCGGCTGAAAATCAGGAGCCCGTCTCGGTGCTCGTCCGCTTCTCGTCGATCGCGGATTGCAACTCTTCCGCCAGCTCGATCAAGCGCGGCGGAACCTTCTCTCGCCGCGTCTCATCCATCAGGATATCCAGCTTGTCCCGCACGATTCCGCCCGTGCGGTCGCGGCGTGCCTCCATGGATGGGCGTTTGGTGTCTTCCATTGAGGCCTCCGACTTTAAGCGTCCTGCAAACATTCGCGATCTGATTGGCGTCTGACTTTCGATACGACGATTGGTGGACACCAGATCAAAACAACCTTGGATGAACTTTTTCGACCGTCAGTCGATGTCCTCACCAAGCTCCGGAAAAACAGCGACCAATGCGTCTCGATCACCATAGTCGAGTGCCGCCGCCTGCAGCACGATGCTGATGCTATCCGAAACCTCCACCGGTCCGTCATGTTCCATCTCGATCCTGTCTCCGGAGGCGAGGACAAGGATTGCGCGCGTCTGAAACCCCTGCCGGATCAGCCAGTCGCGCGGCGCCTGCATTTCCACCGTCGCGCGGTAGCGCGGCCCCCGCCGCTCAACAGCGACATGGTAGGTCATCGGTGAAAGGCGTTCTCCGATCAGCAACTGGCCCTGGCCGTCGACATTCTGCACGTGGGTCATGATGTGTCTTTCTTTAATCGGACTTGGGTCTGCCAAGTAACCCGCCATTCCATCCATGGTTCCATTTGAAAAAGCGGCGGCACAGCGGGAACCTCGGATCGGGGAAGGCGTTCATTCGAAGGGTTCTGAGGGAGGAAGCGGGAGCGAGAGGCACCGATGAGCAGCGCTAGCCAGACAACCGACCACGACGAGATCCGCCGCTGGATCGAGGGCCGAAAGGGCACCCCTTCACGGGTTCGCGACAGTGGCGACGGCGGCATTCTGCGCATCGATTTCGGCGACCCGGAAGAAGCACTGGAGGCGATCGACTGGGAGGAGTTCTTCCAGATTTTCGAGAAAAGCGACCTTGCCTTCCTTCATCAGGACAAGACCGCAGACGGAAAACTTAGCCGGTTCAGCAAGTTTGTAAGCCGCAGCTGACCATGTCACGCGACCTTTGCCAACCGCTCACATTTTCAGGAACCAAGCCGAAGGACAGGCGTTTTCGCGTCATTGTGCCTGGTGCCACAGACATTGGAGGATGGCGACCTTGACGACCCGTACAGCCGAGCTAGCCGCACGATCTGAAGTGGTCGAGTTAATCCCGGCACTGCGTGCATTCGCGCGAACCTTCTGTCAGCGACCGGAGGAAGCAGACGACCTTGTCCAGGAGACGCTGACCAAGGCGCTGGCGAACCTCGACAAGTTCGAGCCAGGCACCCGCCTGAAATCCTGGCTCTTCACCATCATGCGCAACACGTTTTGCACCCGCTTCAAGAAAAGCAGCCGCGAGACGGTGGGCCTGCCTGAGGCGGTGACAGCCAAGTTGACCACCGAGGCCAGCCAGGAATGGTCGGTGCAGGCGGAAGAAGTTCGCCGCGCCTTGAACCGTCTGCCGGAACATCACCGGGAAATGCTGGTGCTGATCGTCATGCTGGGCGAACGCTATGAGGACGCAGCCGAAATATGCGGCTGCGCTGTGGGTACGGTGAAAAGCCGGCTCAGCCGCGCGCGCCAGCAATTGCGCCGGGAGCTTGGCGAGATGGGAACGGACAGCCCCGTCGGATGAAAACGGCCGATGATGAGAATATGGCAACCGACGGGCCGGCGCCATCCACGGACGATGCCGCGGAGCTCTCCGAGATCGGCCTGGTCTACGGCACGGATGCTGAGCCGGGCCTCACCCGGCGCCGCAGAGGCAAGGGTTTTTCCTACCATCTGAGTGACGGCACCTTAATTGCAGCACCGGAGGTGCTGGCCCGCATCCGTAAGCTCGGCCTGCCGCCGGCCTATGAACGGGTCTGGATCAGCCTCGATCCCCGCAGCCATCTGCAAGCCACGGGTTACGATGCAAGGGGGCGCAAGCAATACCGCTACCATGCAGATTGGGCCGCTTGGCGCAGCGAGAGAAAGTTCGACGACCTCATCGCTTTTGGTGAAGCGCTGCCCGCAATCCGCCGACGCGTGGCGCGCGATCTCGCCGAACACCAGGAGAGCTACTTCCTTCTCTCGGCGCTCATCAGCCTGCTAGACGTCACCTATATGCGCGTCGGCAACCGAGCCTATGCCGAGGAGAACCGCACCTATGGTGCAACGACCCTGCAGAAGCGCCACCTGACATTCGAGCCGGACGGTATCCGCCTGAGTTTCGTTGCAAAGGGTGGCAAGCGCGTGCGCCGAAAGCTGCGTCATCCGCGGCTCCAGAAGATCCTCGAAGAAATTGCCGATCTCCCCGGCCGCGACCTGTTTTCCTGGCGCGACAAGCAGGGCCAGTTGCACAGGGTGGATTCAGGCCGGCTGAACACTTACCTAGCCGAGATCACCCGGTCAAAACTGTCTGCCAAGACCTTCCGCACCTGGGGCGGCAGCGTCGCAGCCTTTGGCGAGGCCTGGCGCAGGATGGAAGGCGGGGAGCGCCCGACCATTCGCCAGATGTGCGAGGTCGCCTCCGACCGATTGCACAACACGCCGACCATCTGCCGCACCAGCTATGTGCACCCCGCCATCCTGGCCCTAGCCGACAAGGAGACAGACCTGGAGATGGCGCGTGAGAGGGTGCTCGCCGCCCCTGCCCGTTCGCTGTTGCGCGCCGACGAAAACCGGTTGATGGCGTTTTTGAAGGACGCGCCGGCTGCGGAGAAACCCTAAGGCTCGATATCAAGCGCACACGAAAAAGGGCCGGCAAAACCGGCCCTTTCAACGTAATCGCTGACGGATGTCAGGCGGCTTTCTTCTGGGCTGCAGCGTTGACAGCCTTTTCCGCGAGCTTGGTCAGCGCTTCATCGGTCTTGGATTCCTCTGCAAGCGTCTCCTCGAGCAGCTTCACGGCATCGGTGTAGCCGAGCTGCTGGGCCCAGGCGCGCAGCGTGCCGTAGCGGCTGATCTCGTAGTGTTCGACGGCCTGAGCGGCAGCCAGAAGACCCGCATCGAGAGCGGGCGAGCCCTTGAATTCTTCCATGATCTCCTCGCCTTCCTCGACGATACCGTCGATGGCGGGGCAGGTCTTGGCACGCGGACGCTTGCCGATGATCTCGAACACCTGCTGCAGGCGCTCGACCTGGCCTTCGGTCTCTTCCTTGTGCTGCAGGAAGGCGGCCTTCAGCTTCTCGTCCTGTGCACCGCGCGCCATTTTCGGCAGCGCCTTCAGGATCTTCCGTTCGGCGTAGTAGATGTCCTTGAGTGTCTCGTGAAACAGGTCTTCGAGTGTCTTGGTAGCCATTGTCGATATCTCCTCGGTTTCGGTTCTGGCGACAGCAAAACCGACCCGATAGCGCTTTGTTCCGGAGGACTTTTTCCCGTGACGGTTGGAACGATCCCGGCATTCGGAGGGTTAGCTTTGCAGGTGGCGCAAGGCGTCGCTTCCCCAATCCGAAGGAGGACACAATGGTCAATCGCAACGACAATTGGGATGCCGAGAACGGCCGAAACCGCAACGCCCGACGTGGCCCATCCGGGGATTATGGCCCCGGCGACAGCGGATTTGTGCGCGGCTATGGCGAGAACCGGCCGGATGCGGATCGCTACGACGGAGCGCGTTCGCGAGAACTCGGCATGGATGGCGGTTATGGTGCTAGCGGGTCTCACTATCCCCGTATGGGACAGTCAGACTGGAGCAACGAGGACCGTGGGTATCAGAGCGGGCCGAGCGACCGGGGCTACGGTGACGACAGCCGTCGCCAGGTCCGTGGCAGTGGGCGGGGCAATTACCCTTCCGACAACCCGTCCTATCGCGGAGGCTACGGCTCGGCGAACCGGGAAGCCGAGGACGATCGTGGCTTTATGGAACGCGCCGGCGACGAGGTGGCATCCTGGTTCGGCGACAAAGACGCAAGCCGCCGCCGCGAGATGGACAATCATCGAGGCAAGGGTCCGCGCGGCTATCGCAGAACCGATGCGCGAATCCTGGAAGACGTCAATGACCGCCTTGCCGACGACCCCTCGGTGGATGCCACCGACATTGAGGTGACGGTGAAGGACGCCGAGGTGACCTTGTCGGGTCATGTTACCGATCGCTTTGAGAAGCGCCGCGCAGAAGACTGCGTCGGAACGGGTTTCCGGGGTGAAGCATGTGCAGAACAACCTGCGCATCCGCATATCAGGTGAAGGCAGCGTCATGACACAGGCATGACGCTGGCCTCAGCCGCGAAGGGCGCGCAAGGCATTGAGGATGACGGCGACGTCGATCACCTCCTGCAACAGCGCACCCTGCACCGGCGCGAGATAACCCAGCGCTGCAAGCACCATGGCACCGCCCGACAACACCAGCCCGGCGACCGCACTTTGCCGGGCAATTTTGCGCGAACGCCTCGCTATCCCGCAGGCGAGCGGCAGGCGCGACAGATCATCGGCGAGCAGCACCACATCGGCGGCTTCGGAAGAAGCTGCAGACCCCCGCGCGCCGATCGCCACACCGACATCGGCTAGAGCCAGAGCCGGCGCGTCATTAACGCCGTCGCCCACCATCACCACCACGCCGCCCAGTCTCTCCTGACGGATCAGGTCGACCTTGCCTTCGGGCGTCAGGTCACCGGCGACCGCGTCGAGCGCAAGCGTTGACGAGGCTTTCTCCGCAACATCCGTCCGATCCCCCGAGGCCATCACGATCCGGCGGACACCGCCGGCGCGAAAGGCGGCAATCGTGGCGCCTGCATCCGTGCGGATGGGATCTGATAGCAGGATAAGGCCGGCCGCACTCCCGTCGATCCCGACGGCGACGACGGCGGTGCCGCTGTCGACGCCGGCGCGGGTAAAAGCTGAGCCATCCGAAAGCTTGGTCAGCACATATCCGCTGCCGCCGAGCACAATCTGGCGATCACCGACACGGCCCGACAGTCCACGACCGGGATCCTCCACGACACTTTGCGGGAGGGTCAAAGTGAGCCCACCCGCTGTTGCTGCCCGCACCAGCGCTTCTGCCGCAACATGGCTGGAGGCCTGGTCGAGCGAGGCGGCGAGTGCAAGGACGTCATCCGCGGTGAAGCCGGCTTCCGCTATCACATCGCTCACTTCCGGCCTTGCCGAGGTAACCGTGCCCGTCTTGTCGACCACGACGGTAGTCACGGCTGCCAGAGCTTCCAGCGCACCGGCTGTCTTGACGAGGACGCCATGGGAGGCTGCCCGCGACATGCCGGCGATGACGGCAACGGGAACCGCAAGGATCAGCGGACAGGGCGTGGCAACGACGAGCACGGCCAAAGCCCGCGTCGCTTCGCCGCTCCACCACCATGCGCCACCGGCAAGCAGCAGCGTGATGCCGAGGAAGACCAGCGCATACCGGTCTGCAAGTCGCGCCATGGGCGCGCGGCTGGCCTGCGCCTGTTCGACGAGGCGCACGATGCCGGCATAGGTGCTCTCTTTGGATTCGCGCAAGACCAGCAGATCAAAGGCGTCGCCCAGTACGGTCGCACCGCTTGGCACCTCGGCACCGATTGCGATGGGAACGGGAAGCGATTCGCCCGTCAGCGCCGAGAGGTCGAGCACGGCGGTGGCGGCAAGCAGCCGGCCGTCGACAGGCACGACCTCGCCCTTGCGCACCAGGATGCGGTCCTGCGGCTTCAGCGCCTCGATGGATACGCTTTCCAGAGACGTGCCGCGATAGAGCATGGCCGTGCGCGAGACACGACCGAGCAGTGCCGTCATGTCCCGCCGGGCGCGGCCCTCGGCAAAGCTCTCGAGCAATTGTCCGCTGGCATACATGACCGCAACAATCGCGGCCGCCAGATTTTCGCCAAGCGCGAGACCCACCCCGATCGACAGAGCGGCAATCGCGTCGACGCCCATGCGACCATTGAGCAGGGCGCGCAGGATATCGATGACAAGCACCACAAGCACGGTGGCACCACCGATGAACCAGGCCTTGGCGGCGAGCTGAGGATACTCGGCAATGTAGAGAATTCCACCACCGACGAGACAGAGAAGGGCGAGCCCGGCAAGCAGGACGGGCAGGCTCTCACGCAATCGTGTCGGCTGCAGAAAGTCCGGCATGGTCAGAATCCCGAGGCACTCGTGCGAGGTCGAAATCGGCCTCTCTTGCTGCTCTTCCCTTTCCCTTGTAGAGCCTTCTGAGCATGAAGCAATCGGACGTAAGCAGCATGATCGACAACGCCCGGCCCCGCCGCCTCTCAGTCCTCGGCTCGACCGGCTCGATCGGCGTCAATACGCTCGATGTCATCGAGCAGCTTGGTGGTCGCGAGGCCTTCGAGGTCATGGCACTCACCGGCAATGGCAATCTCGATCTGCTGGCCGAACAGGCAAAACGCTTTGGCGCCAAGCTGGCTGTGACCGCCGATGAAAGCCAGTATATGGCGCTGAAGGATATGCTGGCGGGCTCCGGCATCGATGTCGCCGCTGGCGTCTCGGGTCTGATGGAAGCGGCCGATCTCGATGCCGGCTGGGTGATGGCGGCCATCGTTGGAACGGCAGGCCTAGCGCCCACGCTTCGCGCAGCAGCGCGCGGTGCGGATATCGCGCTTGCCAACAAGGAATGTCTGGTCACCGGCGGAAGCCTCTTCGTCGATGCCGTGAAACAAGGCGGCGGACGGCTGATCCCTGTTGATAGCGAACATTCGGCGATCTTCCAGTGCCTGGAGACGGACCAGCGTCACGCGCTGGAGCGCATTGTGCTCACAGCCTCTGGCGGCCCCTTCCGCAAGCTTAGTCGCGAGCAGATGGCCGATGTCACCGTGCAGACGGCACGCACGCACCCGAACTGGTCCATGGGACTGAAGATCTCTGTCGGTAGCGCCTCGATGTTCAACAAGGCGCTGGAGATGATCGAGGCCAAGCATCTCTTTGATGTCAGCCCAGATCAGATCGAAGTGGTCGTGCATCCCCAGTCGATCATCCACTCGATGGTCGGTTACACCGACGGCTCCGTCATCGCCCAGCTTGGCGTGCCTGATATGCGCACTGCGATCGGCTATGCGCTGACCTATCCCAAACGGCCAGTGCTGAACGTCGACCGACTGGACTTTGCCAAGCTCGCCCGGCTCGATTTCGAGGCACCGGACGAGACCCGTTTCCCCGCCATCCGGCTTGCCCGCACGGCGCTGGAGCGTGGCGGATTGCAGGGCGCAATCCTGAACGCCGCCGAAGAGACCGCCTTCAACGCCTTTGTCGAGGACAGGATTGGCTTTCTCGACATGGCTGATGTGGTGGAGACCGTTATGGATGCCATGGTCGATGGCGTGCCGGCAGACACGATCGACGACGTCTTTGCCGCCGATCGCGAGGCACGACGCAAGGCGGCAGAGGTCATCGCCGCCAGATAACCAACGTCTCACCGATCATAGACGGCGGCACGGAGCATCTCCGGATAAGCACCGTTGCAGCCTTCGAGCGCATTGTTGGTGAGGCTGACGACGGTGAGCCTCTCGGCCGGATCGATGAACCAGGTATTGCCGAAGACACCGCCCCACTGGATGGCACCGTTTGGCAAGGTGGTCCCCGCGGTGGCCGGGTCCGTGACCAGCCCGCCGACAAAGGTGAAGCGATAGCCCGGCTCACCCTCGAGGTCCGCGATCTGGTTGGAGAGCGCGGCTTTGGCCATGGTCGCAGACAAGAGATCCGCTCCGTCCTGCCGCAACATTTCAAGCAGACGCATCACGTCCTGCGCGGTGCCTGCCATCCCCGCACCGCCCGACTGGAAGGCACTGGGGTTGAAGATGCGCCCCGGTGAAAAGACAGTCCGCCAGTTATCCTCGTCGCCGCTGACCCAGGGGTCCGGCATGCGAACGGGTCGACCCGGATGATCGGCATAGGCAACCGCGAGGCGCGCGGGATCCGTCACATGAAAGCGCGCGTCGGCCATGCCAAGCGGGCCGGTGACATAATGGATGACGGCATCTTCAAGCGTCCCTCCATGGAGGGCAGCAAGGACACCGCCGAGAATGTCCGTGGCAAAGGAATAGGCCCAGCGGCTGCCAGGCTCGAAGGCGAGCGGGATGGCGTTATGCCGGCTGAAATTGTCTTCAAGGCTCAGATCCGTATTCCCGAGGCCAAGTGTCATGCGCTGCCCCTCGGGGAGAAGCTCCAGGGCCGGATCGTAGAGCAGACCGGATGTGTGGGTGAGGAGATGGCGGATGGTGATCGCGCCTTCGCGCCCATTGGGCGCCTTGGGTCTGAACCAGGGCAGGTATTGCGAGACGCGATCGTCGAGCTTGAGCAGCCCCTTCTCGATCATCGCAAGGGCCGTGACCGCAACGATCGGCTTGGTGACGGAGGCATAGCGGAAGATCGTATCGAGATGGACAGACAATCCGGCTTCGCGATCTGCAAAACCGGCTGCCTTTTCAAGGATCGGTTCGCAGTCCTGATACATCAGCACCACGGCGCCGGTGATGCGTTCTTCCTCGATCACCCTGTCGACCAGGGCATTCACGCGTGCGGAAATACTCACGTTCTCAAAACCTCCCAAAGAAAAATGCGGGCTCCGTTTCCGGAACCCGCATTTTTATGAAGGTCTGCTATGGAGCGATCAAGCCACTGCGCGAGCGAGCGCGCAGCGCGACCAGAGCTGGTGCAGCGAGCCGACCAGATGTTCGAGATCAGCATCGGAATGCAGCGGCGTCGGGGTGATGCGCAGCCGCTCGGTCTTTTTCGGGACCGTCGGATAGTTGATCGGCTGCACATAGATGGAACAGTTGTCGAGCAGCAGGTCGGAGATCCACTTGCACTTGGCAGCGTCGCCGACGAGCACCGGCACGATATGGCTCGGGTTCTGCACATGCGGGATGCCGGCCTTGTCGAGCATGAAGCGCAGACGGCGCACGCGCTCCTGATGGGCGAAGCGCTCGACCTGGCTGGTCTTGAGATGGCGGATCGAGGCGACCGCACCGGCGGCAAGTGCCGGCGGCAGCGCAGTCGTGAAGATGAAGCCCGAAGCGAACGAGCGGACGAAATCACAGAGCGCGGTCGAGGCGGCGATATAGCCACCCATGACGCCGAAGGCCTTGCCGAGCGTGCCTTCGATGATCGTCAGGCGATCCATCAGACCTTCGCGCTCGGCGATACCGCCACCATGGGCGCCGTACATGCCGACCGCATGGACTTCGTCAAGATAGGTCATCGCGCCATACTTGTCGGCGAGATCGCAGATTTCCTTGATCGGGGCGATGTCGCCATCCATCGAATAGACGGACTCAAATGCGATCATTTTCGGCGCGCGCGGATCGGCAGCAGCGAGTTTGGCTTCCAGATCCTTGACGTCGTTGTGCTTCCAGATGACGCGCTCGGCCTTGGAATGGCGGATGCCTTCGATCATGGAGGCGTGGTTGAGCGCATCCGAGAAGATGATCAGGCCCGGGATCTTGGCGCCGAGCGTGCCGAGTGCTGCCCAGTTCGAGACGTAGCCCGAGGTGAAGATCAGCGCCGATTCCTTACCGTGCAGGTCGGCAAGCTCGCGCTCGAGAAGAACGTGGTAGTGGTTGGTGCCAGAGATATTCCGGGTGCCTCCCGCACCCGCGCCACAGTCATCGATGGCCTGTTTCATGGCGTCGATGACGAGCGGGTTCTGGCCCATGCCGAGATAGTCGTTGGAGCACCAGACGGTCACCTCTTGGGTGCCGTTTTCGGTGTAGCGGGTCGCGCGCGGGAAATTGCCGCGCTGGCGTTCCAAATCAGCGAAGACGCGGTACCGGCCTTCCTCGTGAAGCCCCGCGAGCTGATCCTTGAAAAACGCCTCGAAATCCATGCCTAAACTCCAGTCTACGACACTCTTTTGTGTCTCTCAGGCGCCGGGGTCAACCCCGCCATTGTAAATTCATTCTAAACTGCGACAAATAGCGCGAACATTAGAGCTCTTGCACATAAATACTAACGGATCGTGCCGGAGCAAACTTGATCTGCGTCAAACTTAGAGAAAAAGGACGGCCGGAGCCGCCCTTTTTCCGTTCTTGCAGGAAAAGCAAAGCGATCAGGAGGCCTGAACAGCTCGCTTTGCCATGACGCGGATGAGATTTGCGCGGTATTCTGCAGTGCAATGTAGGTCCGACATCAGCTCTGACGAATCAATTTCGACACCTGCGGCAGCCTCCGGCGACCAGTTGGCCGAGAGGGCCGCTTCAAGTCCGGCATGGCGGAAGACGCCGGACGATCCGGCACCGGTCACCGCAACACGCACGCCGCCTGCACCCTTCGAGACGAAGACACCGGTCATCGCATAACGCGAGGCCGGATTGGCGAACTTGGCGTATCCAGCCTTTTCCGGAGCATCGAAACGAACAGCCGTGATGATCTCGTCCTCCGAGAGCGCCGTCTCGAACAGGCCGACGAAGAAATCGTCAGCCGCAATCTCGCGGGAATTGGTGACCACCGTCGCCCCGAGGCCGAGCACGGCTGACGGATAGTCGGCTGCCGGATCGTCATTGGCGACGGAACCGCCGATCGTGCCCATATGACGAACATGCGGATCGCCGATCAGCGAGGCTAGGTGACAAATCGCCGGGCAGACTGCACGGATGGCCGAAGAAGAGGCGACCTCCGCATGGGTGACCGCAGCACCGATGGTGACCTGACGGCCATTGACGGTGATGCCCTTCATCGACGCGATATGCCGGAGGTCTACGAGGTCAGACGGCTGGGCGAGACGCTGCTTGAGCGCCGCGATCAGGGTCTGGCCGCCGGCGATGAACTTGCCGTCTTCGGCACCGGAGAGAAGTTTTCCGGCATCCTCGATCGACGAAGCGCGGTGATAGCTGGTGGAATAGAGCTGCATGGTTCTCTCCTTCCTTATTCGGCGGCCTGGCGGGTCGCCACAGCCTGGATCGCATTCCAGACAGCAAGCGGCGTCGCCGGCATGTTGAGGTTGTTGTTGCCGATCGCATCGGTGATCGCATTGATCAGCGCCGGCGGCGACCCGATGGCGCCCGCTTCGCCACAGCCCTTGATGCCGAGCGGATTACCCGGGCAAGGCGTGTTCTGGTGCGAGACATTGAAGGACGGCAGGTCGTCGGCGCGCGGCATGGCATAGTCCATGTAGCTTGCCGTCAGAAGCTGGCCCGTCTGCGGATCGTAATGCACACCTTCGAGCAGAGCCTGGCCGATCCCCTGCGCGATGCCGCCATGCACCTGACCCTCGACGATCATCGGATTGATGATGTTGCCGAAGTCGTCGGCGGCGACGAACTGCACGATCTCGGTCTTGCCGGTTTCCGGATCGACCTCGACCTCCGCAATGTAGCAGCCGGCCGGGAAGGTGAAGTTGGAGGGATCGTAGAAGGCGCCTTCCTTCAGACCCGGCTCCATGCCGGATGGCAGGTTGTGTGCGGTATAGGCGGCGAGCGCCACCTGGAACCAGGGCAGCGTCTTGTCGGTCCCGGCGACCTTCAGCTCCCCATTCTCGATGACGATGTCGCTCTCGTCCGCTTCCATCAGATGCGCCGCGATCTTCTTGGCCTTTGCCTCGACCTTATCGAGCGCCTTGACGATGGCCGACATGCCAACGGCACCGGAGCGCGAGCCATAGGTGCCCATGCCCATCTGCACCTTGTCGGTATCGCCGTGCACGATCGAGACATTGTCGATCGGCAGGCCGAACCGTTCCGAGACGAGCTGGGCGAAGGTGGTTTCGTGACCCTGGCCATGGCTATGCGAGCCGGTCAGGACCTCGACGGTGCCGACCGCATTGACGCGGACTTCAGCCGATTCCCACAAGCCGACGCCTGCCCCGAGCGAACCGACCGCCGCCGACGGCGCGATGCCGCAGGCCTCGATGTAGCAGCTCATCCCGATCCCGCGCAGCTTGCCACGCCGTGCCGCTTCCGCCTTGCGGGCCGGGAAACCGTTCCAGTCGGCAGCGGACATGGCGGCTTCGAGCGAAGCGTCATAGTCGCCTGCGTCGTAGCACATGATGACGGGCGTCTGGTACGGGAAGGTGCGAACGAAGTTCTTGCGCCGCAGTTCCGCCGGCGAGATGCCGAGTTCACGAGCAGCGGTTTCGACGGTCCGTTCGAGGAGATAGGTCGCCTCCGGACGACCGGCACCACGATAGGCATCGACCGGCACCGAATTGGTATAGACAGTCCGGACATTGGCGTGGATCGCCGGGATAGCATATTGGCCCGACAGCAGCGTCGCATAGAGATAGGTCGGAACCGAGGACGAGAAGAGCGACATGTAGGCGCCGAGATTGGCGATCGTATCGACCTTCAGACCGATGATCTTGTGGTCCTTGTCGAAGGCCATCTTCACCTTCGACACATGGTCGCGGCCATGGGCGTCGGTGAGGAAGGCCTCGGTACGATCAGAGGTCCACTTGACCGGCACGCCGGTCTTCTTGGAGGCCCAGAGACAGACAACCTCTTCCGGATAGATGTAAATCTTCGAACCGAAGCCACCTCCGACGTCAGGCGCGATGACACGCAGCTTGTGCTCGGGCGCTACATTATAGAAGGCGCTCATCACGAGACGGGCGACATGCGGATTCTGCGATGGTCGTATAGCAGCGTGTAGTGGTCTGCCAGCGCGTGTCGTAGATGCCAAGCGCCGCGCGCGGCTCCATCGGGTTGGGCGCGAGCCGGTTGTTGAAGATGTCGATCTCGGTGACATGGGCGGCACTGGCAATCGCAGCATCGGCCGCTGCACTGTCACCGATCTCCCAGTCGAAAATCAGGTTGCCTGGCGCTTCCGGATGAAGCTGCGGCGCACCCGATTTCAGCGCATCAACGGCACCGGTGGCAACAGGCAGTTCATCATACTCGACCGAAACAACCTCGGAGGCATCACGTGCCTCGCCGATGCTGTCGGCCACGACGATTGCGACCGCGTCACCGACGTAACGAACGGTTTCATGTGCCAGCGGACGCCAGGCGCCCATCTTCATCGGCGTGCCGTCCTTGGAATGGATCATCCAGCCGCAGATCAGGTTGCCGATGCCATCGGCGAGCAGCTGCTTGCCATCGAGGACGTCGATGACGCCGGGCATCGCTTTGGCAGCGGCGACATCGATAGATTTGATCTTAGCATGTGCATAAGGCGAACGGACGAAATAGGCATATTTCATGCCCGGGACGACCATGTCGTCCGTATACCGGCCCTTGCCGGTCAGAAAACGCTTGTCTTCCTTGCGCGCCACACGCGCGCCGATTCCTTCAACACCCATTGTCTTCTCCTCCAGAGAAACAGGACTAAGGTTTTAGGCAGTAGGGGATTAGGCAGTAGGCAGTAGGCAGTAGGCAGTAGGCAGTAGAAGACAGCTTTGCATGCCGCAGGGGTCGTCGCTGCTACTGGCTATTGGCTAAATCCCAATCCCTTCCCACTCACTCGGCGGCCTGGCGGCCGGCGGTCATCGCTTCATTGGCCGAGAGCACGGCCTTGACGATGTTGTGGTAGCCGGTGCAACGGCAGATGTTGCGACGGTGCGCTTGTAGTCCGCCTCGTCGAGCGCACCGTTGGAGCCGGCCGTCAGCCGATTGCCGTCATCACCATGCCCGGCGTGCAGAAGCCGCATTGCAGGCCGTGATGGCGGCTTCCAGCGCCGCCTGCACCGGATGCAGCGTCGCCATCCGAGCAGCGCCCTCGATCGTCGTGATCGACGATCCCGAGGCCTGGACGGCCAGGATAGAACAGCTTTTGATCGACTTGCCGTCCATATGAACGACGCAGGTGCCGCACTGGGTGGTGTCGCAACCCACATGCGTTCCCGTCAGACCAAGTTTCTCGCGAATGAAATGCACGAGCAGGGTGCGATCCTCACACTCCCCGCTCACTGTCCGGCCGTTCACCGTCAGTGTCACTTTAGCCATGATGTTCCTCCTCGTGTCTCTCCCGGACACAGGGGCTATGGTGTGAGTTTTATGTGACATGTGCAACCGTTCAGGGCGTCGCAGCCGAAATATTTGTGTGCCGCATTGCAGCATCAAACCGCCTGTAAATCCTGGGTTCATCTTCGATGCCTCATGCAATGGAACCACCCGCGAGGGTGTGAGCCACGACCATGGACTTTCCCTTGGTCAAGGCTATGCTCAAGGAAGCCTGAAGCCGCCGGGGGAGAGCTCGAGCGGCGGGGCATGCTGTCAAAAACAAGACCGGCTCGCCCGGACGCGTGGAACTTGGAGAGATGAAGATGAAGAAAGCTCTTGTGCTGATTCTGGTCGGCCTTACGGTCGCAGGCTGCACCCAGACCGAACGCGGCGCAGGTATCGGCGCTGCCTCCGGCGCGATCATCGGTGGCATTGCCACAGGCAACGTCCGGGGCGCTGCAGTCGGCGCAGCAATCGGTGGCGTTGCAGGCGCCGTCATCGGCAATGTCTCGGAACAGCCGGGCCAGTGCTACTACCGCGACCGCTACGGCAACCGTTACATCGACGCCTGCCCGCGCGGCTATTGAGGCGGCCTGTCGCAATCGAAACAGGGCGGGGAGATCACACTCCCCGCCTTTTTTCGTAACTGCTCAAAAAGGGGGTATGCGTTAGGGCGCATTTACGCCTAAGTTGTCCGGTGGGTGGGGCACGCCTGACAGATCGCGATGAAAGCGACATGCGTAGACCGAGTGGATGGACATTGCAGAAGTTTAGTCTTGCGTTACGGCTAGGGCTCGTATTGTCCGTCGCCAGCCCCCTTCTGCCAGCTATGGCCACGGAAGCAGCCGCATTCGAGATCTTCGGGATTCGTCTTTTCGGCAGCGACGAGGCGGCGCGCGACGTGATCGACCCGCTGGATTACACGATCACCCTGGACACCGGTGAGGCCGACCGTGCGCTCCGGAAATCGCTGGAGCGGACTTCGCTGCTGCTGGCGGAGGAAGACGATCCCGTATCGGGCGACCTCGGCCTCGTCATCAAGGCCCGCGACGACCGCGACCGCCTGATTGCGACACTCTATGAAAACGCCCTTTATGGCGGCGTGGTCTCCGTCACCATCGATGGCCAGGACATCGACAGCCTGCCCCCCAATCCAAGCTTCGACCGATCACGGCCTGTGCCCGTATCGATTACCATTCAGCCCGGAGCGACATTCACCCTCGGCGAAGTCCGCCTAGAAGGAGATGCCGCCCGCCTCGATCCCGCCGAGTTCGATCTGGTGCGCGGAGAAAAGGCAGGCTCTCTGACGATCCTGAAGGCTGCCGAGGCCATGGCCCTCAAGCTCAAGGAAGAAGGCCGCCCCCTGACCGAGGTGACGCGCCGCGACATGGTGGCCGATCACGAGACGCAAACAATCGACCTGACGATCGCGGTCGAGGCAGGTCCGGTCGCCCCTCTCGGCGCCGTCACCGTGAAGGGTGCTCGATCCGTAAACTCCGACTTCATCGCCTATTACTCACGCCTCCGGCCCGGCCAGACCTATTCACCCGAGCAATTGCGTAAGGCCGGCGAACGTCTGCGCACGCTCGGCGTCTTCTCATCGGTCACGGTCAATGAGGCCGAGGGTCTGGAAGCGGACGGATCCTTGCCCATCGGCATCGTGGTCTCGGAAGGAAAACACCGCTATTTCGGCGTCGGCGCCAGCTATTCATCCGTCGATGGCGGCGGCGTCGAAGGCTACTGGGGCCATCGCAATCTCTTCGGCCAGGCGGAATCGCTGCGGATCGAAGGATCGGTGCGCGGGCTGGGCGAGCTCGAGAATGTCAGCGACGTCTCGTCGCTCGACTACACGGCCGGCATCACCTTCATCAAGCCGGGCGCCTTCGTGCCCTCGGGAACGCTCGAGGCCAGCATTAAGGGCAGCACGCTCGAGACCGACTATTACGATGCCGCCACGGTGACGGGTAAGGTCTCCTACGCCTATGAACTGACCGATTTCGACACCGTCAACGCCGGCGTTTCGCTCGCCTATGACAGCATCGACGATGCCTTCGGCGACGACAATGAATACCTGACCTTCGGCGTGCCGATGGGCTATGTCAGGGACACCCGCGACAACCGGCTGAACGCAACCGAAGGCCACTACGGCACCGTGACGCTGACGCCGAGCTATGACTTCTTCGGCCAGACCTTCTTCACATCGCTCGAAGGCTCGATCTCGGCCTATCTCGGCTTTGGCGAGGAGGATCGTTTCGTGCTCGCCGGTCGCCTGAGCGCCGGATCCCTGGTCGGCGGTGGCGATCTCTCGGCCATCCCCGCCACCCGGCGTTTCTTCTCCGGCGGCGGTGGATCGGTGCGCGGTTACGCTTTCCAGGAGATCACGCCTTACAACGCAGCCGATGAAGGCACCGGTGGCCGCTCCTATGTGACGGCCAATCTGGAAGCACGCATCAACGTGACGGATACGATCGGCATCGTGCCCTTTCTCGATATCGGCACGGTTGCGGACAACACCGTGCCCGATTTCAATGACATCAAGATGGGTGCGGGTGTCGGGCTGCGTTACATGACCCCGTTCGGCCCCCTGAGGCTGGATGTGGCAGTTCCGCTGGATCCTTACGATGGCGGCAGCCGTTATGCCATCTATGCCGGCATTGGTCAGAGCTTCTGACCGAGCAAGACAGGACGACAGTAAGCATGATCTGGTTGAAGCGCATCCTGACCTGGACGATCCGGCTCATGGGCGGCCTCGTGGCCGCGATGATCGCGCTGTTCGTCGTCGTGATCCTGGTCGGCGGCTTCTCGCGAACGGGGAGCCAGTTTCTGGCCGACCGCATCGCGGCCCTTGTCTCGACCGATAACAGACAGATCACCCTCTCCGGCACCGGCCCGCTCTTGAGCAGCCAGTTTTCGGTGGAGCGGATTACGGTCGCCGACAGCGAAGGCGTCTACGCCTCGATCGAAGACCTCGCACTCGACTGGATGCCGAGGGACCTAATCCGCAAGCGCTTCACGGCAGAGCGTATCTCGGCACGGCAAGTGACCGTCAGCCGCGCGCCCCTGCCCTCGGTGGAACCGCAACCAGAAACCGACGAGCCCTTCTCGCTGCCGGTTGAAATCGACATCGCGACCATAGACCTGCCCTCGATCGCCATTGGTGAAGCGCTCATCGAGCGCGAACTCCCATTGTCGGCTCAAGGGTCGCTGCAGATCGTCGGCGAAACCATTGCCAGCCGGCTCACCGCGACTCGTCTGGACGAACCCGGCAACAATGCTGTTGTCGATCTCCTTTATGCGCCCAACGATAACCAGTTGCGCATCAATCTCGATTATCAGGAACCCGCAGCAGGCCTTCTCGGCGAGCAGCTGCAACTGCCGGGCCAGCCGGCACTGGCGATCGAGATCGATGGCGACGGCCCGCTCGACGACTGGACCGGCCAGATCATTGCCTCGCTGGATGGAGAGCGCACGATTACCGTCGACGCGACCCACAAGCTCGCCGCCGACGGAACGCGCGCCCTGACCGCTGCAGGTGGCGGCCGCTTCTCGGGGCTCCTGCCGCCCGAGCTGCGCGAAATCTTCGCGGGCGACACGGCAATCGATTTGGCGACGATACTCGGTACCGACGGATCAGTGGCGATCGAAAGGGGCCGCTTCACGACTGCCTCGGCGGAAGTCAAAGCCGCCGGACGTTACGATCCGAACGGGCAGAATGACTTGCGTCTTTCCGCTCGCGCAACCGGTGAACCCGTCGGCATCACCTCGCAATCGCCGGACTTTACGGGCGGCCTGAAGCTGCGGAGCCTGGATCTGACCCTCAACGGGCAGGCTCCGGCAGCAGCGCTCTCGCTGCGTGCCGACCTGGCAGAGCTCAGCCTTCCCCAAGGCACATTCTCTGAAATCGCGCTGACCGCCGACAGTGACAGTTTCGACCTCGCCAACCGGCAGGGCCCGGTAAACCTCGGCGTCACCGTGCAGGGGACTGACATCCGCGATGCCGACATCCGGCCTTATGTCCGCGGCCCGCTGACGCTTACGGCACCGCTGGTCGTCTCTAGCGACGCCATTTCCTTCGAGCAGCTCGTCTTTGACAGCAATGGCCTCGACCTGCAGGGGTCCGGCACCTACACCCTGGCCAGCAACGGGTTTTCCGGCAGGCTCGCCGTTCAGGCGGTCCCCGACCTCTTGCCGCCGGCGCTGTCGAGCCGCCTGCAGGGGGCGGTAGATCTATCTGCGCGCGTCGATTTCGTCGCGCCGCGCGCCGTTGCGCTGCGTGAGATCGTGCTCGCGACCGACATTGCCCAGGCGGAAGGTTCTCTCACCCTGGATCAGGACGGCATTCTGGCCACCGATTTGACGGGCCAACTCCGCGATATCGGCCTCTTCGTCGAGCGTATCCAGGCGCCTGCCTCCTTCAATCTCTCGGCATCGGGGCCGCTCGACGCCCTGGAGGCGACGGTCAACCTGGCGGTCGATGAAGGGCAGGCAGCCGGTTATCGCATCGAAAATCTCACCGTTCTGGTCGACGGCGTCGCCAATCGGCAGGCACCGAGCGGTAATCTGACAGTCAGCGGCCGGATCGACGGGAAACCGCTGGACGCCAAGGCACAGGTGGTGAGCGCGGAGGGCAGGACGACAGTCGATGCGATCGATCTCGCGATCGGCCCGAACCGCCTGACCGGCGCGCTCAATCTTGGCCCGGACTTCCTGCCGGCCGGGGATGTGTCCTTCGATTTTCCTGATATCAGCCTGCTTGCCGCACTCGCTGGCCAGACGATCGGTGGTGACCTCAAGGGAAATGTCTCCCTCCAGTCGACGGAGGGCCGGCTCTCCGCCGACGTCGAGGCCTCCGGCTCGGCCATTACGCAGGGCAATCTCGCCATCAGCGAGCCACGCGTCGACCTGAGAGTGACGGACGTGTCTGCTCTTGCCGCAGAGGGCACCATTCGCGCGACGAGCGTGGCCTCGGGCGCGAATCGGGTGGAGAGCGTGGCGCTCGATTTCACCCGGGCGAGCTCCGAGACAGAGTTTGACCTTTCTGGACAGTATGACAATGCGCCAGTCGTTCTCAGGGGAGCACTCAGCCAGAACCCGGAAGGTCTCTCCGTCGCCGTACAGGAGCTGCGTGCGGCGCCGCGCGGCATTGCGCTTACCCTGACAAACCCGACTTCGGTTCGCATCGCCGACGGAGAAGTTTCGATCGCAGACACGGTGATATCAGCAGGCTCCGGGCGCGTGGCCGTATCCGGCACCATCGGTGAGACGCTCGATCTCACCGCAAATATCCAGGCTCTTCCGGCCTCGCTGGCAGCGACCCTTGCTCCGCAACTTTCCCCGGAAGGCAGCATTTCCGGCACCATCACGGTCGGCGGCTCACCGTCGGCACCCGTGGCGGACTACCGGCTCGAATGGCAGGGTGCCGCGATCGCGCAGACACGGGGTGCGGGTCTTTCACCATTCGGGATCACCGCCAATGGTCGTTTCGAAAACCAGACGCTCACCCTGGAAAGCGGCATCAACGGCGGTGGCATCGGTCTCACCGCAGGCGGCAATGTCTCGCTTCAGAACGGCCCGGGCCTCGATATCCGCGTGCAGGGAAAGGTTCCTCTCTCGGCCGCCAATGGCCAACTCGCGGACCAGGGCCTCGTTGCCGAAGGCAATGCCAGCGTCAATCTGGCGATCGGCGGCACCGGCGCCGAGCCTAGGATCACCGGGACGGTGTCGGCCAGCGGCGCCCGGATTGTCGATGTCAGACGCAACCTGGCGATCGAGCAGATCGCAACGACGGTGAACCTCACCGGCACCCGGGCTGAGATTGGCAGCCTGACCGGGAACCTCGCGACCGGCGGTCGTGTCTCGGCAAGCGGCAGCATCGACATCGCAAGCCCAGGCCTACCGGCAGACCTGACGATCAACCTCGACCAAGCCGTCTATGTCGACGGCAACACCGTGACCAGCACGGCAGATGGCAGGCTGACCCTCACGGGGCAGTTGCTGAACGGCCCGACACTTGCCGGCGCGATCAACCTGTCGCGCACCTCGATCACTCTGTCCGAGAGCCGCCCGGCAAGTCTGCAGGCCCTCGATATCGAGCATCGCAATGCGCCAGCTGCGGTTCAGCGTCAGCAACGCGAGCAGCAACCGGCGGAAGGCCGCTCATCGAGTGCGCCGATTGCGCTCGACCTCACGATCTCCTCGCCCACCCAGACCTTCGTTCGGGGACGCGGCATTGATGCGGAGCTTGGTGGCACCATCTCATTGACCGGCTCGGCAGCAGCGCCTGTAGTCTCCGGCGCCTTCGAACTGCGGCGCGGTCGCATGCAGATCCTGACGAAGCGCCTCGACATCACGCGGGCGACAATCACCTTCGGCGGCGACCTCGTGCCCCTTCTCAATCTCGAAGCGACCACGACATCGGGCAATGCCACCATTGTCATCCTGCTGACCGGACTTGCCAGCAATCCGCAGGTGAGCTTCAGCTCGACACCTTCCCTGCCGCAGGACGAAATCCTGGCCCAGCTGATCTTCGGACAATCCTTGTCGCGGCTCTCGCCACTCCAGATCGCGCAGCTTGCCGATGCTGCAGCCCAGCTCGCTGGCGGACGCGGCACTTCGCTGTTCCAGTCGCTACGCAGCACGCTCGGCATCGACGATCTCGACATATCCACGGATGAAACCGGTGGCACCAGCATCAGCGCCGGCAAGTATCTGAACGAGCGCACCTATATCGAACTGCAGCAGAGCGGCAGCGGCGGTGCCAAGGCGGTCATCAATCTCGACATCGGTCGAGGCTTGAAGCTGAAGGGTGAAGCTGGAGGATCCGGCGCTGGCGGCGGCATCTTCTACGAGAAGGAATACTGAACCCCGGCGAGAGGCTCTGCCCGCGCGTCAGGCCACCTTGCTGGTTTTCAGGAGGATGTTGGATTCGGTGAAGTTGATGCCCTCGATCAACCGGATCCGCCTGAGCGTCTCATCGAAACTGGCAAGATCCCGCTCTTCCAGCTCGGCGATGAAATCCCATTTGCCATTGGTGCTGTGCAGCGAACGGACCTGCGGC
This sequence comes from Allorhizobium sp., assembly GCA_965283865.1. Classification (GTDB taxonomy): domain Bacteria; phylum Pseudomonadota; class Alphaproteobacteria; order Rhizobiales; family Rhizobiaceae; genus Allorhizobium. The sequence continues at coordinate 695,120 of CBDIQA010000001.1, read as the reverse complement.
ATGCCGCGCAACTGATGGGCCACCCGGTCAGCGAATTTGCCGACAACCTCGATCATGATGATGGCCCGTACACCCGTCGGCTGGATTTCGCTGCCTGTCAGAATCGTGAAAGCGGCAATCGTTCCGTTCGCCACGAGCCGGTCGATCCGCGCAGAAATCGTCGCGCGCGAGGCGCCGGTCATGGCCGCGAGAGACGCGACAGGCAGGCGGGCATTCTGGCGAAGCGCGCCGAGGATGCTGCGGTCGAGATCGTCCATCTTTACAAACTGTCACATGCTGGTTGCGATATGCGCAAACTATAGCGCTTTGTGACGAAGTTCCACCTTTTTGATAACAGCACTTTGGCCGATCATGGCGCCACACGACAGACAAGGACGAGACATGGACAAGCAGCAGAAAACCGTGGCGCTGATCGGGGTACCTCTAGAGGAAGGGTCCGGGCGTGGTGGTTGCGCCATGGGTCCGGCGGCCTACCGCATTGCCGGCATTGCATCTGCTCTTGGTGATCTTGGGTTTCAGGTCGAGGATCGCGGCGATCTACGACCTGCACCAGCCTTGGACCTTCCCGAGATGGAGCGCGCCAAACATCTGCCGATCGTCGGCGCCTTCACCCGGGCGATCGAGGCGGAGACTTACACCGCAGCGACCAGTGGTGCCGTTCCAATCCTGCTCGGCGGCGACCATAGCCTGTCCATGGGCAGTGTGTCGGGCATGGCCCGCTATGCTGCAGAGCTGGGGCGCCCGCTTTACGTCCTCTGGCTCGACGCCCATTCGGACTTCAACGCGCCGGAAACTTCGCCCTCGGGCAATATCCACGGCATGCCCGTGGCATTCTTCTGCGGCAAGGCGGAATTCGTCCCGATCCTTGGCCCCGACCGTCCCTTCGTCGATCCGAAGCGCGTCTACCAGATCGGCATCCGCTCGGTGGACGAGGAGGAGCGCCGTCTGATCCGGGAGAACGCGGTCAACGTCTTCGACATGCGGGCCGTCGACGAAGAAGGCATGGGCAGCATCGTCAAGCGCATCCTGGCGGACGTCCGTGCGGCAGGCGGTCTTTTGCATGTCAGCCTCGACGTCGATTTCCTCGATCCGGATGTGGCGCCCGGCGTCGGCACGACAGTTCCGGGTGGAGCAACCTTCCGCGAGGCACATCTCATCATGGAACTGCTGCATGACAGCGAGCTCGTGTCTTCACTCGATCTGGTGGAATTGAACCCCTTCCTGGATGATCGCGGCCGAAGCGCCCGCGTCATGGTAGAACTGGCAGCCAGCCTGTTTGGCAGACGCATCCTCGATCGTCCGACAAGGGGCGGTTGAGCCCGTCCTTTGTCTATACGCGGCCCCCGACGTGAGTGTTTTTTTGCGACCTGCGCCGACCTTCATCACTTTCTGCCCTCGTATTTCTACGGGATATGAGCGCTTTTCGCTCACTCTTTTATGCGCAAATCGTTGAACATTGACGATTGCTTAAGCCCACAAGGCTAAAATTGGCACATAGACGCCGATCCGCGGCGTGACGCCATTTTGGGGGTTGATATGGCATTGATTACGTTTCCCGGGCTTGAGTCAAAGTTGGTTCTGGAGGCTTTGAGCCGCTCGCAGGCGGTCATCGAGTTCAAGCTCGACGGCACGATCATCACAGCGAATGAAAACTTCTGTCGGGCGCTGGGCTACAGCTTGGAAGAGATCAAGGGCAAGCATCACCGCATCTTCTGTGATCCGGCATATACCGCCACGGCGGACTACCGAGATTTCTGGGCCATGCTGAACAAGGGGCAGTTCGAGAGCCGCGATTACAAGCGTTTCAAGAAGGACGGCAGTGAGATCTGGATCCAGGCATCCTACAATCCCGTCTTCCGAGGCGGTAAGCTTTGGAAGATCGTCAAGTTCGCCACGGATATCACGGCGGCGAAGCAGAAGAGTGCGGAAGACTCCGGCAAGCTCGAAGCGATCTCCCGTGTCCAGGCGACGATCGAGTTCACGCCCACGGGCGAGATCCTGTCGGCCAACGAGAATTTCCTCTCGACCCTCGGCTACACGCTCGGCGAGATCACCGGCAAGCACCATTCCATGTTCTGCGAACAGGACTACACGCGCACGGAAGCCTATCGCGACTTCTGGAAGACATTGGCCTCTGGACAATTCGTTTCGCACGAATTCAAGCGCATCGCCAAGGGCGGCAAGGTGGTCTGGATCCAGGCCTCCTACAACCCGATCTTCGATGCCAGCGGCCGCGTCTTCAAGGTGGTGAAGTATGCCACGGACATTACGGGGCGGGTCAACGCCGTCGATGCGACAGCGAAGGGCCTTGCCGGTCTCGCCGATGGCGACCTGACTGCCCGCATCGAGATACAGTTCCCACCGGAACTTGAGCAGGTCCGGGTTGATTTCAATTCCGCAATCGAGCGGATGCGAGCAACGATCCAGACAGTGAATGGCAATACGGACGCCATTGCATCCGGTTCGGAGGAAATCCGGGCAGCATCAGACAATCTCGCCAAGCGCACAGAACAACAGGCCGCAGCAGTGGAAGAAACAGCTGCAGCGCTGGAGCAGATCACACAGACCGTTGCCGACAGCTCCAAGCGGGCAAACGAGGCCGGCCAGCTTGTCGCGCGCACCAAGGAAGGGGCTGAAAAGTCAGGCTTCGTGGTGAAGAATGCGATCCAGGCCATGGGCCAGATCGAGAACTCCTCCAAGGAGATATCGAACATCATCGGCGTGATCGACGATATCGCTTTTCAGACCAACCTTCTGGCCCTGAACGCGGGCGTCGAGGCAGCCCGTGCGGGTGAAGCCGGCAAGGGCTTCGCAGTGGTCGCCCAGGAAGTTCGTGAACTCGCCCAGCGCTCGGCAACGGCCGCCAAGGAGATCAAGGCCCTGATCAACACCTCCTCCGATCAGGTCAAGTCTGGCGTCCAGCTGGTCGGCGAAACAGGCAGGGCACTGGAACAGATCGTCACGGAAGTCCAGGATATCAACCGCAACGTCGTGGCGATTGTGGAAGCCTCCCGCGAGCAGGCAACCGGGCTGGCCGAGATCAACAAGGCGGTCAATGCCATGGACCAGAACACCCAGCAGAATGCCGCCATGGTCGAGGAATCGACCGCAGCCAGCCACAGCCTGGCAAAACAGGCCAGCTCCCTGCGCGAACTGGTGGCACAGTTTAGAATTGGGCAACACTCTTCGCATAAAGTCATGTCAGCGCGTCCCGATGCTTCACCTGTAGCATCACCGGCACGCAAACTCATGGCGAGTGTCGCTCGCGCCGCAGGTGGCGCCGCTGCCGCCAAGGTACAGGAAGGTTGGGAAGATTTCTAATGGCAACTATCAGCTCCACCAGCTTCGGCAGCGAGACCCTCGAGATCATCGCCTTCCGGCTTCATGATCAGGAATTCTGCGTCAAGACCACGACCATCCGCGAAATCCGCGGCTGGGCACCGTCCACGCCGATCCCGCATGCGCCGGCTGATGTCATCGGTGTCGATGAACCTGCGCGGCTCGGTCATCCCGATCATCGACCTGGCTTACAAGCTCGGCATGAAGAGCACCGTCGCCAATGAGCGTTCGGCCATCGTCGTTGCCGAAGTCCACAACATGGTCATCGGCATGCTGGTCGACCGCGTTTCGGACATCCTGACCATCCCGTCGAGCCAGGTTCAGCCGGTTCCGGAAGTCTCGGCCTCCTTCGACAAGACCTTCTCGGAAGGCATCATTGCCAACGAGAACGGCATGATCTGCTTCCTGAACCTCGCCAAGATGTTCAAGGGCAGCGATCTGGAAGATCTGGCCGCCTGATCAGGCGAGACCATCCGTTTGGAAGGGCAGCGCTTCGCAGCGCTGCCCTTTCGCGTTCAGTACCCGGTTGATCTCAGCGTCGCCCTGACCTACCAGACGGCAACAAATCCTGGAGGCGAGATGATGAAACTGCTGCTGATCCACACGGGTGGAACAATCGGGATGGCCGAGACGCCGGAAGGCCTGGCACCCCTGAAGGGCCTTGTGGAAGAAGCGATCACGGCGCGTCTGCCCGCAGACGCAGTTTTGACCACTGAGGTCTTCGATCCCTTGCTCGACAGCGCTGATGTCGGCCCCCGTCACTGGAACCGCATGCTGGAGACCATCCGCAGCCATGCGGATGCTGCCGTGATCGTCACCCACGGCACGGACACCATGGCCTTTTCCGGTGCAGCGCTGAGCCAGGCACTGGTCGGCGAGAACCGCCGTGTGATCCTCTGCGGCTCGATGCTGCCGCTCGGGCAAGAGGGCGATGCCGAAGGCAATCTCGAACTGGCGATCACAGCCGCGACGGGCAGCGAGCCCGGCGTCCTGCTTACCTTTGCCGGGAAGCTTCTCGCCGCTGATGGGCTCGTCAAGCATGACAGCCACGCAGCGGATGCCTTTCGCTCGCAGCCGCAGACAGCACACGAGGCTCCGAAGCAGCGGACGTTTGACGACCGCAAGCTCGCTATTCTGACACTATCCCCGGGGATCCCGGCAGATGCGCTGAAGGCCATGCTCAGAGCGCTTGATGGCGCGGTGCTTCGCATCTTTGGTGCCGGCACGGCGATGAATGATCCCGCGATCCTGGACGTGCTCGCCGAGGCGGTGAGAAGTGGCAAGCGCCTGCGCGCCGTCAGCCAGTGCGAGGCCGGTGGCCTGTCCCCCGGCGCTTACGCGGCCGGCGCCGACCTGTGGAGTACAGGCATCGAGAATGGCGGCACCGAGACGCCGGAAGCCGCCCTCATCCATCTCTGTGCTGAACTGAGAAGGCCCCCTCAAGCAGAGAGGCGACCCGAAGGCCGCCTCTTGCTCGCTTTGGTTCCTGAACCGCGCTGGCTCAGCCGAAGATCGCCAGGCTGTTGCGCAGGGTGATCCAGACGCCCCAGAGGAGCGGCAGCCCCACGATTGCCCAGGCGAGAGCCGCCTTGGCATCCAGGCCACCCTTGCCGATCCCGAAGGAGCCGGAGGGTCCGACACTGGCCGCAGCTGTCTTGGCCTGGAGCGCTGCAACTTCCTCATCCGACATGAACCACTTGTCCGCCAGGGGTTTGACAAAGGCATTGGCGACAAGACCGATCGCCAGCATGCCTGCCAGGATATACATGGTGCCGGTGTAGAGTTCCGGTCCCGGTGCAACGCCCGCCGTGATCTGTGCTTCGCGGATATAGTTGACCACGACCGGGCCAACGATGCCGGCGGTGGCCCAGGCGGTGAGCAGCCGGCCATGGATTGCCCCGACAAACTGCGTTCCGAAGATGTCGGCGAGATAGGCCGGGATCGTCGCGAAGCCACCGCCATACATCGACAGGATGATGCCGAAGGCGAGAACAAACATCGCCTTGGAGCCGAGGCCGGCAAGCGTTGGTGCCGCGGCATAGAGAATGATGCCGAGGATGAAGAAGCAGAAGTAGGTGTTCTTGCGACCGATCTTGTCCGACATCGAGACCCAGAAGAATCGGCCACCGATGTTGAACAGCGACAGGAGGCCGGTAAAGCCGGCCGCGATCGCGGCAATCTGTGCCTTCTGGGTGGTGTCGAGCTGCGAGAAGGTCAGATCCGGCAGGCCGATCAGCGAGCCGGCAAAGATTTCCTGCAGCATGGGCGATGCGACGCCGATGACGCCGATACCCGCCGACACGTTGAGGCAAAGAACCGCCCAGATCAGCCAGAACTGCGGGGTCTTGTGGGCATCCCGCAGGTGCACGTGGCGGGTAGTGATCATCGTGCTCTTGGACACCGGAGCGGTCCAGCCTTCGGGACGCCAGCCGGCCGGCGGAATGCGATATCCAAAGGCGCCACCCATCATGAAGACGAAGTAGCCGAGGGCCATGACGACGAAAGTCTGCCAGACGCCGACCGTTACATCCGTCTTGAACGTGGTCATCAGCAGGTTCGCGAGCGGCGCACCGATCATCGCACCGCCACCGAAGCCCATGATTGCCATACCCGTCGCCATGCCACGACGGTCGGGAAACCACTTGATGAGCGTCGAGACCGGCGAGATGTAACCGAGGCCCAACCCGATGCCGCCAATAACGCCGGCACCCAGCCACATCAGCCAAAGCTGGTGGGTGATGACACCGACGGCGGCGATCAGAATGCCGCCACACCAGCAGCAGGCCGAAACGAAGGCTGCCTTGCGGGGACCGACCCGTTCCAGCCAACCGCCCCAGATGGCGGCCGAGCAGCCGAGCAAGCACGAAGAAAGCGTGTAGATCCAGCCGAGATCCGCCACGCGCCAGTTGCAGACGGTGGTGCAAGGCGACACTCGATCGGCGCCAGTACTGGCGCTGGATCGATCTGCGCGGTCGCCCGGCTGAGCGGCAGCCAGAACACGCTGAAGCCATAAGCCATGCCGATGCAGAGATGGATCGCCAGGGCAGCCGGCGGCACCAGCCAGCGGTTGAAGCCCGGTTTAGCGATAATGCTTTCCTTGTCGAGAATGCCGACATCGCCTGACGTGTCAGCGCTAACACCTGAAACTGCCATTAAGTTCGTCCTCTTCCTGAAATATCGATTTGGATCAACGCTCGGCCAACAAAAGATGATTTTATGCTGTCGTCTCTGGGATGCTGGGCTCGGACAGAGACTCCCCGGCAATTACGCCCTTGCCTTCCGGCGCACCCTCAGCAGCGTCGACACCGACGCCGACACTGCCCGCATCCGGCGTTCCGGGGCGCTTGATCTTACCGGACGCCTCGATCACCAGTGGCAAGAAGCCGGAATCCGGTTCTACGATCATGTCGAAGAACCGGCGCCGCATCCGGGTTTCCCAGAATTTGTTGATATGTGTAGCCACGCCGTCCACACGGACGTCCTCCGGCTGGGAGAGGAAGAAGGTGGCGATCTGGTTGGCCATTCGGACGATTTTCGCGTCAGTGCCGGTCTCAGACATGCATCGGTACTCCTTCAGCCACCCGGTCCGGCCGGGTAAAAATCTCGAAATCCTCGTCGCGCGCGATACCGATCAGCGTGATCCCTGCCGCAGTCGCGGTACGAATGGCCAGCGCCGTCGGCGCGGAGATCGCAATCAGGATCGGCACCCCGAGAGCGGCGGTTTTCTGCACCATCTCGACGGAAAGACGGCTTGTGACGACCACGGCGCCGAGATTGGCCGCCCAGCCACCGAGCAGCACCGCGCCGACCAGCTTGTCGAGCGCATTGTGTCGCCCGACATCCTCGCGGATTGCGACCAGTCCCTCATGAGGGCAGTAGAACCCCGCGGCATGAACGGCCCGGGTCTGGCGATTGAGATCCTGGGCTGCGGACAGCATAGACGTGGCATCGGCGATCTCGCGTGCGGTCAGGCGAACATGGTCTGATCCGACCGAACGCACCGCACGAGTGGCCTGCTCGATCGACTCGATGCCGCAGAGACCGCAGCCGACGGGCCCGGCCATGCGCCGGCGCCGGGCAATCAAGGCTTCCGCGGTCATGTCCTTCAGGGTCACCTGGACGTCGATGCCCTCGCCGGCCTCAACGGCCTCGATAGCAACGACCTCGTCGACGCGCTCGATAATGCCCTCGGCGAGCGAAAAGCCCACGGCAAAGTCCTCGAGATCATCGGGCGTCGCCATCATGACGGCATGGGTGGAGCCGCCATAGGAGAAAGCGATCGGCACCTCCTCCGGCACGAGCCGGCTGCTGCTCGAAACGAGCCCTCGGCTCGCCTTGAGCCCGCCGACCATACGTGCCGTGGAACCGATCACATCGCTCATTCCGCCGCTTCCAGCTTGCCCGCGATCCGCCGCGACTGGCGTGACAGCTCTTCATAGCCTTCTTGCCATTCCGTCGGACCGTTGGACGGCGAGACCTGCACGGCGGTCACCTTGTATTCCGGGCAATTGGTTGCCCAGTCGGAGAAGTCTGTCGTGATGACATTGGCCTGCGTGTTCGGATGGTGGAAGGTCGTGTAGACCACCCCCGGCGCGACACGGTCGGTTAGAAGTGCACGCAACGTGGTGTCGCCAGAACGGCTGGCAAGCTTGATCCAGTCGCCGTCCTTGACACCGCGCTGTTCGGCGTCGTGCGGATGGATCTCCAGCACGGTCCTCCTAGTGCCACACGACGTTCTCGGTGCGCCGTGTCTGCGCACCGACATTGTACTGGCTGAGAATGCGGCCGGTGGTCAGCAGCAGCGGGAAGCGCGGGCCGGTGCGTTCGTCGGTGGCGACATATTCGGTGCGGATGAACTTGCCCTTGCCGCGCACGAAACCGTCGACATGCATGATCGGCGATCCCACAGGGAATCTTCTCGTTGCAGGGCCACTGCACCGAGCCCATCTTTTCCAGGTAGTCGTAGGAGACACCGGCAAAGCTCGGCGTGGTCGCGGCGATCTCGTCCATGATCTGCGACGGATGCGTGTAGTTCCAGGAAAGCCCCATCGCCTGAGCGAGCTTTTGCGTCACTTCCCAATCCGCATAGCCGTTCTTCGGGCTCATCACGCGGCGCACGCGGTTGATGCGCCGCTCGGCATTGGTGAAGGTCCCGTCCTTTTCCAGGAAGGTCGAGCCCGGCAGGAAGACATGCGCGTAGTTCGCTGTCTCGTTGAGGAAGAGGTCGTGCACGACGACGCATTCCATCGCGGCAAGACCGGCCGAGACATGTTTGGTATCGGGGTCGGACTGCAGGATATCCTCACCCTGGATATAGATACCCTTGAAGGAGCCATCGACGGCGGCATCGAGCATATTGGGGATGCGCAGGCCCGGCTCGTTGTCTGAGCTTCGACGCCCCAAAGCTTCTCGAAAGATCTCGCGCGTCGCATCGTCGGAGACGTGCCGATAGCCCGGCAGTTCATGCGGGAAAGAGCCCATGTCGCAGGAACCCTGGACATTGTTCTGGCCACGCAGCGGGTTCACGCCGACGCCGGGACGGCCGATATTGCCGGTGACCATGGCGAGGTTAGCGATCGCCATGACGGTGGTCGAACCCTGGCTGTGTTCTGTGACACCGAGGCCGTAATAGATCGCGCCATTGCCGCCGGTGGCAAACAGGCGGGCAGCACCGCGCAGCTCGGCTGCGGGCACGCCGGTAAACTTTGCCGTTGTCCTCCGGCGAATGCGCAGGCTCGGACACGAAGGCGGCCCAGTCCTCGAATTCGGACCAGTCGCAGCGCTCGCGAATGAAGGCTTCAGCGAACAGGCCTTCGGTCACGATCACATGGGCAAGCGCGGTCAGCACCGCGACATTGGTGCCGGGCTGCAGCGGCAGATGGTGGGCCGCTTCCACGTGAGGGGTGCGCACAAGATCGATGCGACGCGGATCGATGACGATCAGCTTGGCGCCTTGGCGCAGGCGCTTCTTCAGACGCGAACCGAAGACCGGGTGACCATCGGTCGGGTTGGCGCCAATGACGACGGACCACGTCGGAATGCTCGACGCTGTCGAAGTTCTGCGTGCCGGCCGAGGTGCCGAAGGCCTGGCCAAGGCCGTAACCGGTCGGCGAATGGCAGACGCGGGCGCAGGTATCGACATTGTTGTTGCCGAAGCCCGGCGCGGATCAGCTTCTGGACGAGATAGGTCTCCTCATTGGTGCAGCGCGACGAGGTGATGCCGCCGATGGCTTCACGGCCATACTGGTACTGGATACGCTTGAACTCGGAGGCCACATGCGCGATAGGCCTCTTCCCAGGTCACTTCGCGCCAGGGATCGGTGATCTTCTCGCGGATCATCGGGTTGAGGATCCGGTCCTTATGGCTGGCATAGCCATAGGCGAAGCGACCCTTGACGCAGGAATGGCCGCGGTTGGCCTGGCCGTCCTTCCAGGGCACCATGCGCACCAGTTCTTCGCCGCGCATCTCCGCCTTGAAGGAACAACCGACGCCGCAATAGGCACAGGTCGTCACGGCCGAATGCTCCGGCTGGCCGATTGATATCACGGACTTTTCCGTCAGCGTCGCCGTCGGGCAGGCCTGGACACAGGCGCCACAGGAGACGCATTCCGACGAGAGGAACGCTTCGTGCGCACCGGGTGACACGCGGCTGTCGAAACCGCGGCCCTCGATGGTCAGCGCAAACGTGCCCTGCACCTCTTCGCAGGCCCGCACGCAGCGCGAACAGACAATGCATTTGGACGGATCATAGGTGAAATAGGGATTGCTCTCGTCCTTCGGCATCCACTGGGCATTGATGCCGCCCTCGGTGGCCCGCGCCTTCACATGATTTTCGCCCTCATAGCCGTAGCGCACGTCGCGCAGGCCGACGGCACCGGCCATGTCCTGCAACTCGCAGTCGCCGTTGGCCGCGCAGGTGAGACAGTCGAGCGGATGGTCGGAAATGTAGAGCTCCATGACGCCCTTGCGGATGGCCTTCAGCCGCTCCGTCTGGGTGTGGACGACAATGCCGGGTGCCACGGGCGTGGTGCAGGAGGCCGGGGTGCCGTTGCGGCCCTCCACCTCGATCAGACAGAGGCGGCAGGAACCGAAGGCATCGACCATGTCTGTGGCGCAAAGCTTCGGCACCTGGATGCCGGCCTCCATCGAGGCGCGCATGATCGAGGTGCCCTCGGGAACCGTGACCTCGCGACCATCTATGGTGAGCGTCACCAGTTTCTCGGAGCGCGAAGCGGGCGTGCCGAAGTCGATTTCATGCGATAAGAGACATGTCGCTTACCTTCCGCCGTCATCCTCGGGCCTGTCCCGAGGATCTGCTGCGTCTGAATTTCGGGTGTCGGTTCAGTTGTTAACGTCGCCCGCATGGCACAGTCGGTCCTCGGGACAAGCCCGAGGATGACGACCACGAACCGTCACTCATTCCGCAGCCTCCCTGACCGGTGCCGGCGCGAAATCCTCAGGGAAATGCGTCATAGCGCTCATGACCGGATACGGCGTGAAGCCGCCAAGCGCACAGAGCGAGCCGAACTTCATGGTGTTGCAGAGATCCTCCAGCAGCGACCTTGTTCTTCTCCGGCTCAATGCCACGCGCGATCTTGTCGACCGTCTCGACCCCACGCGTCGAGCCGATGCGGCAGGGCGTGCACTTGCCGCAGCTCTCGACCGCACAGAATTCCATCGCGAAAGCGCGCCTGCTTCAGCATGTCGGCCGAATCGTCGAAGACGACGACACCGGCGTGACCGATCAGGCCACCGGCAGCCGTGAAGGCCTCATAGTCGAAGATCGTGTCGAACAGCGAGGGCGGGAAATAGGCGCCGAGCGGCCCGCCGACCTGCACGGCCTTGACGGGGCGCCCGGTGATCGTGCCACCGCCGATCTCGTTGATCAGCTGGCCGAGTGGCAGGCCGAAGGCGGTCTCGTAGAGTCCGCCATGCTTGAGATTGCCGGCGAGCTGGATCGGGATCGTGCCATGCGAACGGCCGACGCCGAAGTCCCGGTAGAACGCAGCACCCCGGTCCATGATGACGGGGATAGAGGCGAGCGCTCATCACGTTGTTGATGATGGTCGGCTTGCCGAACAGGCCCTGGAGAGCCGGAAGCGGCGGCTTGGCCCTGACAACGCCGCGCTTGCCTTCGAGACTGTTCAGCAGAGAGGTTTCCTCGCCGCAGACATAGGCACCGGCACCCATTCGCACTTCCATGTCGAAGGCGTAAGCCGAGCCCATCACCGACGCACCGAGGATGCCCTCGCGCCGGGCAATCGCAATTGCCTCTTCCATCACGGCGATGGCATGCGGATATTCGGAGCGGGTATAGACGATAGCCCTTGGTCGCGCCGACCGCGATGCCGGCAATTGTCATGCCTTCGATCAGCACGAAGGGATCGCCTTCCATGATCATCCGGTCGGCAAAGGTACCGCTGTCGCCTTCATCGGCATTGCAGACGATGTATTTGCTGGTCGGCCTTCGCCTCGGCAACCGTCTTCCACTTGATACCGGTCGGGAAACCTGCGCCGCCGCGACCGCGCAAACCTGCTCTCTGTCACCTGTTTGACGATGTCGACGGGTGCCATCGCGATGGCATTCTGCGAGGCCCTTGAGGCCCTGCGTAGTGACGTGTAATCGGCAAGCGACAGAGGATCGGTGACACCGCAGCGGGCGAAGGTCAGCCGCGTCTGACCTTTCAGGAAGGGTATCTCCTTGGTGAGGCCCTGGCCGAGCCGATGGTCGCCACCGGTCAGAAAACCGGCGTCAAAGAGCGAAGGCACGTCGGATGCCCTGACCGGACCATAGGCGACGCGGCCGCGCTCGGTCGCGCACCTCGACCAGCGACTTCCAGCCACAGCATGCCACGCGAACCGTTGCGGACGATGGTGACATCCTGACCGCGAGCCTTGGCCTCGCGTTCGATGGCAGCGGCCACCTTGTCAGCTCCAACGGCCAAGGCCGCCGCATCGCGGGGAACGAAGACAACGAGGTTTCCTGGCACACTCATGAGCGCGCCTCCGCCAGCATGTCGGTGAGACAGTGCTCGTCGAGCCGGGCATAGACTTCGCCGTTCAGCATCGCGGCCGGCGCCTGGGCGCAGAGCCCGAGACAGATAGACAGGTTCCAGCGTCACGGCGCCATCAGGCGTCGTCTCGTGCCAGTCGATACCGAGCTTGGCCTTGATCCTGTCCGCAAGAGACTCGCAGCCCATCGACTGGCAAGCCTCGGCGCGACAGAGCTTCAGCACATGCCGTCCGGCCGGTTGGGCGCGGAAATCGTGGTAGAAGGTGATGACGCCGTGGACCTCGGCGCGCGACAGGTTCAGCGCGCTGGCGATGATCTGCTTGGCGACTTCCGGAATGTAACCGAATTCCTCCTGCAGCTTGTGCAGGATCGGCAGCATCGGCCCCTCCAGATGCTGCAACTCGGCAATCACAGCGGATATGCGGGCGGAGACGTCGTCCGTAGCCACACGAATATTCATCTAAATCCTCCTCACCTGCCGAGCTCTGGCAGGTTCGTTTATCGGAAGATGATGATGGGTCCGATGTCAGGAGGTCAATACGGCGCTTCCGTCGCTCGATAGAAGATTTCTATCGAAGGCATTCGAGGCTGCCAGCAAGCGTGCCTCATGCAGTAGTCCGGAGACCAGCGGCGTGAAAGGCTCGCGATGCGTGGCGACAAGCCCGACCAGATGTTCGGCCTCGGGCGCGGTGATCGGGATCATCCGGATCTCCTCGCCGAAGCCGAAGGATTCCGCGACGTTTCTCGGCATGATCGAGGCCCATTTACCGGTGCGGATATGCGAGAAGAGCACGATCATCGAATTGGATTCGAGTGTCGGCTTGGGCGATACACCCGCCTCGGTCATATGCTGGTTGATGATCCGGCGGTTCTGCATGTCGGCGGTCAAGAGACAGAGCCGGAGATCGGCGACCTCGCTCCAGGTGACGCTGCCACGATCGGCAAGCGGCGTGCCGAGAGCGGTGATCAGGTGATAGCGCTCCGAATAGAGCGGCACGCTGGTAACGCGTCCCAGCGGCTCGTTGTCGAGATAGGTAATGCCGGCGTCGATCTCGAGGTTTTCCAGGAGGCTCAAGACCTGCAACGAGGTGCGCGACAGGACGGAAAATGTCACGTCCGGATGCCGGGTCTGGAAGGGTTCGGTCAGCTTCTGCACCATGGCAAGCGCGGTGGGAATGACCGCGAGCCGTATGTGACCGGCGAGGCCACGACGGGCGGCCCGCATCTCCTCCCGCATCGTGCGGGTATCGCCGACGATCCGCCGCGCCCATTCGAGCACCCGCTGACCTTCCGGCGTGAGACCGAGAAAGCGCGAGCCACGCTGCACCAGCATCACACCGAGCTGTTCTTCGAGCTGGCGGATGCCGGCAGACAGCGTCGGTTGCGTCACGCCGCATTCTTCCGCCGCACGGCCGAAATGCTGCTGTCCGGGCGAGCGCGATGAAGAATTCCAACTTGTCGATCATGTCCCCGCCCTTCGATCGCGCCGAAGCTCTCAGGCCTCGGTGAGGGCTTCTGCTTCAACCTGCATAACGGGCGCTTGGCCGCAATACATCTTGTAGAGCACGGAGATCAGTTCGGCGAGCTGCGGATCGGCGATGCGGTAGTAGATCTGCCGTCCCTCGCGGCGGGTCTGGACGACCTTGTCGCTTCTGAGCCGCGCGAGCTGTTGGGAAACCACGGCCTGCTGGATGCCGAGAAAGTGCTCGATCTCCGTGACGGTCTTCTCACCCTGGCAGAGCATGCAAAGCATCAGCAGGCGCGTCTCGTGCGACAGCGCCTTCAGAAGACCACTGGCAGCACGCGCCTTCGAAAGAAAGTCGTCGAGAGCCTCAGGGGTGAGTGGCGGCGTTTCGGTCATGACGAGGTCCAGAAATCGGGATGCGCATCTAAATGAGCGCGACGGCAGGATGGCTGCGCGGGCAGTCTAGCATATAGGCTGCCTTACCTACAAAGGAATGGCGTCGGCGCGTTCCTTCAAAAGCGACGCGCTGCGGTTCAGGGCGGCATATTCCGCCTCGTCCAGATCCGGGAACAGATCGGCCAGAACGCCCTCGGCACCGATCACCCGCGGGATTGACAGTGCGACATCCCGCACACCGGCCACTTCCGCTGTGGTGATGGAGACGGAAAGAACGTCCCGCTGGTCGCGGGCGATCGCCTTGACGATGCGGGCGAGACCGGCACCGATGCCGTAATAGGTCGAGCCCTTGCCGTTGATGATCTTATAGGCAGCGTTGCGCACGCCATCGTCGATCTGCGCGCGCACTTCTGCGGTGAGCGGAGACCCGACCTGGGCGGCAAAGGAAGAGAGCTCAACGGAGCCAGCGCGCGCGCTCGTCCAGGCAAGCACCTCGCTATCGCCGTGTTCGCCGAGCACATAGGCATGCACCGATTGGGGCGAAATCCCCGAAGCCGCCGACCAGACTGCGGAAGCGGGCCGTATCGAGGATGGTACCGGAACCGATCACCCGTCGCGGATCAATGCCGGACAGCCGGGTGGTGATCTGGGTCATGATGTCGACGGGGTTGGATGCAATCAGCAGGATCGCATCCGGGGCGACCGGCAGGACCTCGGCGAGAACCGCACGAAAGACGGCGGCATTCCGTTCCAGGAGCTCAAGACGCGTTTCGCCGGGCTTCTGACTGACACCGGCTGCAAGAATGACGACGCCGGCCCCCTCCAGATCCCGGTACTGCCCGGCATTCACCACGGTCGAAGACATGAAGGGAACCGCGTGGGCGATATCCTCAGCCTGCGCGACCGCGAGCGCATCGTTGCGGTCGATCAGCACGATCTCGCTCGCAAGCCCCATCAGCGCCAGCGCATAACCCGCCGTGCTGCCGACCATACCCGCACCCACGATACCAACTTTCATGCCATTTCCCCCCAAAAGCACAAAATTCCCGAAACTTACGTCATCGGTTACCCGACGCTATCAACCAGCTATAGCGTAAAGCATGACAAATTCGCGTCATAACTGCATGGCGCACGCCGATCGCCTCTGATTTAATGCTTCAGGCATAAAACGAGATGGCGCGAGGGATCATGAGACGGCTGCCGGCCCTGTCCGCGATGAAGGTGTTCGAGGTGGTCGGCCAGACCCGTAGCTTCACACGTGCCGCGGAATTGCTGAACCTGACCCAGAGTGCGGTCAGCCGCCAGGTGCGCAATCTCGAGGAACAGTTGGGCGAAACCCTCGTCATCCGCCGGCATCATCACCTTGAGCTGACCGCCTCGGGCGCCGAACTGCTGGCCTCGCTGCAGCACGCCTTCCACACCGTCGAGATGACCGTTCGCAACATCCGCGAGAAGAGTAATCTCCGCCGTCTCCGGATCAACGTGCCACCGACCTTTGCCAAGCGCTGGTTGATGCCACGGCTTATGAGCCTCAGAGCCTTCCTGCCTGATGTCGATCTCAGCATCACCACCGATCTCGAGGACAATCTTTCCGAACGCGGCATGCTCGATTGCGCCATCCGCTTCGGCGACGGGGAGTGGCCGAGCTTGCGCTCGGAACGACTGTTTACCGAACGCCATATCGCCGTCTGCGCACCCCATCTCATGCGAGGCCTGCAAGATGGCCATGCGATCGATCTCTCCCGCTTCACTTTCCTGCATGTGCTGGCTTCTGCCGACCAGCGGTATCTCACCTGGCAACGCTGGCTGGATGCGGCGGGCCTCACCGAGACCGACACGCAAGGCGGACTGGAATTCGACCTGCTCGATCTCGTGATCGAAGCCGCCTGCAACGGGCTGGGGGTCGCGGTTGCGGATCGTTCGATGGTCGCGCCCCTGATGCAGACGGGTGCGCTCACACAGGTCCTGGATGTCGAGGTCGAGGGCCACGAATCCTATTGGCTCGTGACACGCACGGACAGATCGCTGTCTCCGCATGTAGAGGCACTCCGACGCTGGCTGAGCCATGAAATCGGCACAGGCTCGATGCCGGCACTCAGACAGGCGAACGCCTGAAACATTCCTTTTAGGAATGCTCACCCCGACAATAAGTCGCTTGCGAAGCAAGAGGGCCAGATCCCTACTTGGGCGCACTGTCCGTTGCCGGAGCGCCTGCCATGTCCACCTTCCAGAACTTCATCGCCGGATCGTTTCGCGAGACGGGGCCACGCCAAACGATCGAGGTGAAAAACCCCGCCAACGGTCGGGTCTTTGCGTCGGTCACCTCTGCGACGGAAGCCGATGTCATCGAGGCGGTGGACGCAGCCGCTGCAGCCCAGAAGCCCTGGGGTCGCCTGCCGGCTATCGAGCGGGGTAACGCACTGCGCAGGCTGGCCGACGCCGTCGAACGCCATCAGCAGAAGATTGGTGCAGCACTGGCTCAGGAATCCGGCAAGAGCCTTAACGATGCCGTGGCTGAAACCGGCTATGGCATCGAACTGATGCGCTACCACGCCGAATGGGCGCGCCGCGTCGAGGGCGAGGTTATCGAGAGCGACACGCCGGATGAAACGCTGATGCTGAAGCGTGCGCCGATCGGCGTCGTCGCCTGTCTGATCCCCTTCAACTTCCCGATCTACACGCTCGTCCGCAAGATTGCCCCGGCCCTGATCACCGGCAATGCAGTGGTCGTCAGGCCCAGCAACAACACGCCGACCTCGGCCTTCGTCTTCGCCGAAGCGATCAAGGAGGCAGATCTTCCCGCAGGCCTCGTCAGCATCATAGCGATGAGCCATGAGGTAGCCCAGGTCATGTCGACCCGCCGCGAAGTCGGGATGATCACCCTCACCGGCAGCGTCGCCGCAGGCCAGACGGTTCTGGACTACTGCAAGGCCAACATCGCCAAGCCCTCGCTGGAACTCGGCGGCAAGACGCCTGTGATCGTGGAACCGGATGCCGATCTCGACGTGGTGACCAGGAGCGTGCTCGCGGCCAAGACCGCCCATTGCGGCCAGGTCTGCACCTCCGTCGAGCGGCTTTACGTGCATGCCTCTGTGCATGGCACGCTTCTGGAAAAGCTCAAGGATGCCTTCGAGCGCCGCCACTATGGCGACCGCGCCGAGGATCCGACACGCATGGGACCGCTGGCGAATGCCGCAGCCCGTCTCAGGGTTCATCACATGGTGGAACGGGCCAAGGCCGATGGCGCTGTCATCGAGACAGGCGGTTTCCTGCCCGCAGGCGACGGCTATTTCTATCCGCCGACGCTGCTCTCCGACTGCCGCCAGGACATGGAGATCGTCCAGGAGGAAGTCTTCGGCCCGGTGCTTGCGGTGATCCCCTATACCGATTTCGACGAGGCGCTGGCCATGGCAAGCGACCACCAGTTCGGCCTCGCCTCCGTCGTCTTCACCGAGAACTACCGCAAGGTGATGAAGGCCGCGAACGAGATCGAGGCGGGTGAGCTCTACATCAACCGCTTCCCGGCAGATCCCTATCAGGGCTACCACGCCGGCTGGAAGCGCTCCGGCCTCGGCGGTGACGACGGCAAGCACGGCATGCTGGAATTCACCCAGACCCGCCTCGTCATCCTCAAACACTGATCGCCGATTAGCCGGCTCAAGAATTCTTCATCGGGGGCATCCATGAAAGTCGCTTCGCTCGAGACACACATTGTCGCCACGCCCGCACCGCATATCGGCGGCATGTACTGGATCTTCGTCGAGCTGGAGACGGCCTGCGGCATCAAGGGCGTCGGCGAGATCTATTCGACCGCTTTCCACCCCTCGGGCATCGCGGTTCTCGTCGAAGACGTCTTCACTCGCTATCTCGAAGGTCACGACCCGCACCAGATCGAGCGCTTCTGGCGCGCGGCCTATTCGAGCGGCTTCACCCAGAGGCCGGATCCGACCATGGTCGGGATCATCTCGGGTCTCGAAATCGCCTGCTGGGACATCATCGGTAAGGCGGCGGGACGGCCGGTCGCCGATCTTCTCGGCGGCCCGGTCCACGACAAGCTGCGCGCCTATACCTATCTCTATCCGAAGAATTCGGCCGGCGAATACGACTACAACGATCCGGATCTCGCCGCCAAAGAGGCGATCCGCATGGTTGAGGCGGGTTTCACCGGGCTGAAATTCGATCCGGCCGGCCCTTACACCAACTATTCCGGTCATCAGCTCTCCCTACCTGTCATGGATCGCTGCGAGGAGTTTTGCCGCAAAATCCGCGATGCCATCGGTAACCGCGCCGACATCCTCTTCGGCACCCACGGCCAGATGGTGCCCTCATCGGCCATCCGTCTTGCCAAGCGTCTTGAAAAGTATGATCCGCTCTGGTTCGAGGAACCCGTTCCGCCCGGCCAGGAAGCCGCGATGGCGGAAGTCGCTCGCGCCACCTCGATCCCCGTCTCGACGGGCGAGCGGCTGACGACGAAATACGAATTCCAGAGAGTATTGCAGCTTGGCTCTGCCTCCATCCTGCAGATGAATGTCGCTCGCGTCGGCGGCTTGCTGGAGGCGAAGAAGATCGCCGGGATGGCCGAGTCCTTTTATGCGCAGATCGCGCCGCATCTCTACAACGGGCCGGTCGGGGCAGCCGCCTCAATCCAGCTCGCGGCCACCTGCCCGAACTTCCTCATCCATGAGGCGATCATGGATTTCGGCGGCTTCCACGCGGAGGTACTGAAGACAAAGCTCGGCTTCGACGACGGCTATCTCATCCCCTCGCGCGAGCCGGGCCTCGGCATCGAGCTGAACCACGAGGTCATCGCCAAGCACACGCCCTATACCGGCGAACGGCTGCATCTGCAGATGGCGGCGGAACACGCCGACATAAAGGCCTTCGCACCGGCCAAGGGCTAAAGGATCACGCCCATGATCTTCGATTTCATCGTGGTCGGTGCAGGCTCCGCAGGCTGCATCGTGGCGAGCCGCCTGAGCGAAAGCGGCCGTCATTCGGTGCTTCTCATCGAGGCCGGCGGCGAAGACAAGTCCTTCTGGTTCAAGATCCCGGTCGGTTACGCCAAGAGCTACTACAATTCCAAGGTCAACTGGATGTATCGAACCGAGCCAGAGGTCAACCTTGGCGGTCGTCGGATCTACGCACCGCGCGGCAAGGTGCAGGGCGGCTCCGGCTCGATCAATGCGATGGTTTTCGTGCGGGGTGCGGCAGAGGATTTCGACGACTGGCGCGCCGCCGGCAATTCCGGCTGGGGTTTCGACGACGTGCTGCCCTACTTCCGCAAGCTGGAAACCCATGCGCGGGGAGAAAGCCCCTGGCATGGTGGTAGCGGCCCGATCCACGTGACGCCGATGCGTGGTTCTACGCACCCTGTAAGTGACGCCTTCCTCGACGCCTGTGACGAACTGGGTGTACCGCTGAACGAAGATTTCAACGGCGCGACGATCGAAGGCGCCGGGGTCTACGACGTCAATACAAGGCGCGGCCAGCGCTCGCATTCCAGCGCCGAATATCTGCGCCCCGCGCTGAAGCGAGTAAACCTGACGATCGAGCGCGAGGCCTATGCGCGGCGTCTGCTGGTCGAGACAGACGGCAGGGTGTCGGGCATCGAGGTCATGCAGCATGGCCGGTTGAAGAGCTTCACGGCGCGTCGCGAGGTGATCCTGGCGACCGGGGCCGTCGACACGCCTAAGCTGATGCAGCTTTCAGGCTTCGGCGATGGAGCAACCCTGTTTGCCCAGGGCATCGAAACGCGCAAGCATCTGCCGGCTGTCGGTAAAAACCTCCAGGACCATCTCTGCGCCAGCTTCTATTATCGCTCGAAGAAACCGACGCTCAACGGCGAATTCGCGAGCCTCATCGGCCAGGCACGCTTTGGCCTGATGTGGTTGCTAAAGCGCAGCGGTCCCTTTGCCATGAGCGTCAACCAAGCCGGCGGTTTCTTCCGGGGATCGTCGGAGGAAACCCGACCGAACATCCAGGTCTATTTTAACCCGCTCTCCTATCGGATCCCGGACAGTCCCAAGGCCAGCCTGACACCGGAGCCCTATCCGGGCTTCCTCGTCGCCTTCAACGCCTGCCGCCCGACCAGCAAGGGCGCGATTTCGATTGCCTCGCCGGACGCATCGGACGCCCCTCTCATTCGACCAAACTACCTGTCGACAGATCGCGATATCGAGGAAGTCTTGCAGGGGAGCCGTCTGATGCGCCGCATCGCGGACGCGCGGGCGCTGGACGGCTGGGTCGAGGAGGAAGTGTCGCCCTCCAAGGCTGCCGATACCGATGACAAGCTGCTCGATTATTTCCGCCTCAACAGTGGCTCCATCTATCACCTCTGCGGGACCTGCGCGATGGGCACCGATCCCCGCCAGACCGTGGTCGATGCGCGTCTTCGGGTGCATGGCGTGCCCGGGCTGCGGATCGTCGACGCCTCTGTCTTCCCGAACATCACCGCCGGCAACATCAATGCGCCGACTATGATGGTCGCCGAAAAAGGTTCGGCGATGATCCTGGAAGACGCTGCCTCCGCCTGACATCAGGACATGGAAAAAGCCGGACCCAAGGGCCCGGCTTCAATTCTTGTCGCTCGTCATCAGCCGATCAGGCAGCGACGAGAACGCCGTTCAGGTTGGTGAGCTCGGCGAGATACTGCTCGAGCTTGGTGCGGTGCTCGTGATGCTCGACACCGTCAAGTTCCTTTCGGGCGTCGTCGATGCGCTTCGAAAGCGTATCCGGCGAGATTTCCGAAAGCGGAACGGCGGATTCGGCGAGCAGCGTGCAGCCGGTCGGCAGGACGTCGGCAAAACCGCCGAAGACCACATACTTGGACACCTGACCGGAAGCGAGCTTCACGGTCACCACGCCCGGCTTGATGGTCGTCATGGTCGGCGCATGATTGGCCATGACGGTCATTTCGCCTTCCGTTGCCGGAATGACGACTTCGATCACCTGTTCGGAGAGCAGAAGACGCTCGGGCGAAACGAGCTCAAAGTTGAAATTGTCGGCCATGGTCGTTCACTTCTCTGATGAAGGATTAAGCGACACGCGGGTGATCCCGCGTGCCGGCATTCCCTTGAGCCTTAAGCGGCTTCGGCAGCCAGGCGCTTGGCCTTCTCGATGGCTTCTTCAATCGAGCCAACCATGTAGAAGGCAGCTTCCGGCAGGTGGTCGTAGTCGCCGTTGACGAGGCCCTTGAAGCCCTTGATCGTGTCTTCGAGAGCAACCAGCTTGCCCGGCGAACCGGTGAAGACTTCGGCAACGAAGAACGGTTGGCTCAGGAAGCGTTCGATCTTACGAGCGCGAGCAACGGTCATCTTGTCCTCTTCGGACAGTTCGTCCATGCCGAGGATGGCGATGATGTCCTGAAGCGACTTGTAGCGCTGCAGGGTCGTCTGAACCTTACGAGCGATCTCGTAGTGCTCTTCGCCGACAACCATCGGGTCAAGCATACGCGAGGTCGAGTCGAGCGGGTCAACGGCCGGGTAGATACCCTTTTCAGCGATCGAGCGCGACAGAACCGTCGTTGCGTCCAAGTGGGCGAACGAGGTGGCCGGAGCCGGGTCGGTCAAGTCGTCGGCGGGAACGTAGATGGCCTGAACCGAGGTGATAGAGCCCTTGGTCGTGGTTGTGATGCGTTCCTGCATCTGACCCATGTCGGTAGCAAGCGTCGGCTGATAACCAACGGCCGACGGGATACGGCCGAGCAGAGCGGACACTTCCGAACCTGCCTGGGTGAAGCGGAAGATGTTGTCGACGAAGAACAGAACGTCCTGGCCCTTGTCGCGGAAGTCTTCAGCGATCGTCAAACCGGTCAGAGCGACGCGAGCGCGGGCGCCCGGCGGTTCGTTCATCTGGCCGTATACGAGCGCAGCCTTGGAGCCTTCGCCGCCGCCGTGCTTGTTAACGCCGGACTCGATCATTTCGTGGTAGAGGTCGTTGCCTTCGCGGGTACGTTCACCCACGCCAGCGAAGACCGAGTAACCACCGTGCGCCTTGGCGACGTTGTTGATCAGTTCCATGATGAGAACGGTCTTGCCAACGCCGGCGCCGCCGAACAGGCCGATCTTACCGCCCTTGGCGTAAGGCGCCAGAAGGTCGACGACCTTGATGCCGGTGACCAGGATCTGGGCTTCGGTCGACTGCTCGACGTAAGCCGGTGCGTCCTGGTGGATGGCGCGCTTCGATTCGGTGACCAGCGGACCAGCTTCGTCAACCGGCTCGCCGATGACGTTCATGATGCGGCCGAGCGTTTCCGGACCGACCGGAACGGAGATCGGAGCGCCCGTGTCGGTGACCGGCTGACCGCGAACGAGACCTTCGGTCGAGTCCATGGCGATCGTGCGGACCTGGTTTTCGCCGAGGTGCTGCGCGACTTCGAGAACGAGGCGGTTGCCGCCGTTGTCGGTTTCCAGCGCGTTCAGGATCGGGGGCAGTTCGCCTTCGAATGCGACGTCAACGACGGCGCCGATGACCTGCGTGACCTTGCCGAGAGCACCGGCTGCGGACTTCACCGCCTTAGACTTGGGGGTAGCTGCCTTAGCCATTTATCTTACCCTCTTTCCTTAACCTCAGAGCGCTTCCGCGCCCGAAATGATTTCAATGAGTTCCTTGGTGATCTGCGCCTGACGCTGGCGGTTGTACGAAAGCGTCAGCTTGTTGATCATCTCACCGGCATTGCGCGTCGCATTGTCCATGGCGCTCATCTTGGCGCCCATTTCACCAGCAACGTTTTCGAGCAGGGCCCGGAAAATCTGAACCGAGATGTTGCGCGGGATGAGATCCTCGAGGATCCCAGCCGCATCCGGCTCGTATTCGTAAAGCGCGGATGCACCACCCTGCGGAGCAGCTTCGGCCGGAGCGGCCGGGATGATCTGCTGGGCGGTCGGGATCTGGCTGATCACCGACTTGAACTCGGAATAGAACAGCGTGCAGACATCGAATTCGCCACGCTCGAACATGCCGATGACCTTACGACCGATGGCATCTGCATTGGTGAAGCCGATACGCTTCACTTCGCGCAGATCCGCACGTTCGACGATCATGCCGGCGAATTCGCGGCGCAGGCTGTCGTAGCCCTTCTTGCCAACGCAGAAGATCTTGACCGTCTTGCCCTGGGCCAAAAGCTTGCGCGCATGGTCACGGGCGAAACGCGAGATCGACGAGTTGAAACCGCCACACAGACCACGCTCGGCGGTGCAGACGACGAGCAGATGCACGTCGTCCTTGCCGGTGCCGGTC
This sequence comes from Allorhizobium sp., assembly GCA_965283865.1. Classification (GTDB taxonomy): domain Bacteria; phylum Pseudomonadota; class Alphaproteobacteria; order Rhizobiales; family Rhizobiaceae; genus Allorhizobium. The sequence continues at coordinate 671,669 of CBDIQA010000001.1, read as the reverse complement.
ATCAGGCGCGGTGCGCTGTCGTCCGAACCCACGGCTTGCGCGATGTTGGCCAGGACGACACCCATGCGCTGCGAGTACGGGCGGGCAGCCTCGGCCGCTTCCTGCGCACGACGCAGCTTCGCCGCGGCGACCATTTTCATCGCCTTGGTGATCTTCTGCGTCGCCTTGACGGAGGCGATCCGGTTTTTCAGATCCTTAAGTGAAGGCATCCGTTATCCGTCCTTGGCTTGAGCCTGAATTAGGCGAAGTTCTTCGCGAAAGTATCGAGAGCGGCCTTGAGCTTGCCCTTGGTATCGTCGCTGATCGCCTTTTCGGTGCGGATCGCATCGAGGATCGCCTTGCCTTCCGAACGGAGGTAGGAAAGGAAGCCCTGCTCGAACTTGCCGACCTGGTTGACCGGGACCTTGTCCAGGTAACCGTTGACGCCAGCAAAGATCACCGCAACCTGCTCTTCCGTCTTCAGCGGCGAGAACTGCGGCTGCTTCAGGAGTTCCGTCAGACGGGCACCACGGTTCAGCAGGCGCTGGGTGGCGGCGTCGAGGTCGGAACCGAACTGGGCGAAGGCGGCCATTTCGCGATACTGGGCGAGCTCGCCCTTGATCGAGCCGGCAACCTGCTTCATCGCCTTGATCTGAGCGGCAGAACCAACGCGCGAAACCGAGAGACCGACGTTAACGGCCGGACGGATGCCCTGGTAGAACAGGTCGGTTTCAAGGAAGATCTGACCATCGGTGATCGAGATGACGTTGGTCGGAATGAAGGCCGAAACGTCGTTACCCTGGGTCTCGATAACCGGCAGAGCGGTCAGCGAGCCAGCACCGGCAGCGTCGCCCATCTTGGCGGCGCGCTCGAGAAGGCGGGAATGCAGATAGAAGACGTCGCCCGGGTAAGCTTCGCGGCCCGGCGGACGGCGCAGAAGAAGCGACATCTGGCGGTAAGCGACAGCCTGCTTGGACAGGTCGTCATAAGCGATCAGGGCATGCATGCCGTTGTCGCGGAAGTATTCGCCCATCGCGCAACCGGCGAACGGTGCGAGATACTGCATCGGAGCCGGGTCGGATGCGGTAGCAGCGATGATGATCGAGTACTGGAGAGCGCCACGCTCTTCGAGAACCTTGACGAACTGCGCAACCGTCGAACGCTTCTGGCCGATGGCCACGTAAACGCAGTACAGCTTTTCAGCGTCCGGACCGTTGTCGTGGATGGCCTTCTGGTTGAGGAAGGCGTCCAAGATGATCGCGGTCTTGCCGGTCTGACGGTCGCCGATGACGAGCTCGCGCTGGCCACGGCCAACCGGGATGAGAGCGTCGATAGCCTTGAGGCCGGTCGACATCGGCTCATGAACCGACTTGCGCGGGATGATGCCAGGAGCCTTTACGTCGACGCGCGAACGGCGGGTCGCGTTGATCGGGCCCTTGCCGTCGATCGGGTTGCCAAGCGCGTCAACGACGCGGCCGAGCAGTTCCGGACCAACCGGAACGTCAACGATGGCGCCGGTCCGCTTGACGATGTCGCCTTCCTTGATGCCACGGTCGGCACCGAAGATAACCACACCGACGTTGTCGGCTTCGAGGTTGAGCGCCATACCGCGGATGCCGCCCGGGAACTCGACCATTTCGCCGGCCTGAACATTGTCGAGGCCGTAGACGCGGGCGATACCGTCACCGACGGACAGAACCTGGCCAACTTCAGAGACTTCCGCCTCTTTGCCGAAGTTCTTGATTTGATCTTTCAGAATTGCGGAAATTTCCGCGGCGCGGATATCCATCAGCCAACCTCTTTCAGTGCAAGCTTAAGGGTGGAAAGTTTGGTGCGAAGGGACGTGTCGATCTGGCGGGAGCCGACCTTCACGATCAGGCCGCCGAGCAGGGAGGGATCGACCGTGACGGAGATCGAGACTTCCTTGCCGGTAACGCCCTTCAGCGCCGCTTTCAGTTCGGTTTCCTGCTCTGCCGTAAGGGCATGAGCAGAGGTGACGTCAGCCGTGATCTCACCCTTGTGACGGGCAGCGATCTGGCGATAGGCAGCCACCATGCCAGGAACGGCAAACAGGCGGCGATTGCTTGCAACGACCTTCAGGAAGCTCAACACCAGCGCGTTGAAACCGGCCTTTTCGCCGATAACGCTGATGGCCTTGACCTGATCTTCGGCCGTGAAGACGGGCGACAGGACCAGACGCTTCAGATCGCCGCTTTCGTCGATCATCGCCTGGAAACGGTTGAGATCGGCAGCAACGGCGTCAATTGCGCCGCCTTCGAGCGCGAGCTCGAAAAGCGACGAAGCGTAACGCTCCGCCACGCCTGAAATCACTTGGGATGCGTCTGCCACGGGCAAAAAATTCCCTGATCTTGATCCAGGATGCCGGACACCTCGATTGAGGTCTCTCAAACTCCTGATATCGTTTTGTTTTTCCCCAAAAACACAAGCATGTTGCACTTGCGTTTTCCGAATTTCGCGGTCCGTCTAGCATAGCAGGTCTAGACTCGCAACACGCGTATTAAAGGTTTGCTACTTCAGAGCAAGGCCTTGCAGCGTTTTTTGTCCAAATCCGCGTCAAATTGGCGGGATTGTTCGGAGATCCAATTCCTGAACGATCTTCATGTCAGACCAAAGACATAGGCAAGGGCGAGAGAAGCGATGACCGCCTGCACAACCAGAAGGAGAAGATTGTGCCAGGTGCCGCCATGGTCCGACATGATAGACAGGATGCGGGCAAAGGCAGACAGACCGACAGCCGCGCCAAAGGCCAGATAGACTGTCGGCTGGGCGAGCAGCAGTGCCGTTCCGGCGAAACCGACAATGAGCCCGCCGATGGACCGCGCAGCACCCAGACCTTCCGGTCGCCCCTCGTAGGAGGTGAGGCCAATCGCCTTGAGGGTCAGGCCTGGAGCAAAGAGGACGAAGCAGCCGATGAGCGCTGCTGCGGCAGCGGAGAGAAAGGCCAGTTGCTCGCCAAGTTCAGTGGGAAAGTAGAATTCCATGGATCGACCCGCGTAAAAGAAATCGCGGGGCTTATGACATGAAACGCGCGGTGGCGGTATGGGCTTTGCGGCTCATTCTGAGGGCGATACGACCTCAATCGGCTGAAAACCGCTCAAAGGAAGCTCTGCGGATCGACATCGACCTGCCACCCGCACCGAGCGCCGCTCCTTCGGGCCGCGCTCCAGCATGCTTTTCACGAAAGCCTGCATGTCGCTGTTGCGGCGTCCATGCACCAGCAAACGGAAGCGATGCCGTCCGCGGATCAGGGCCAGCGGCGCCTCTGCGGGCCCGAGGATCATGATGCCGCTTTCATGCGGCGCGGCCTGGCGCAGCCCCCGGGCATGCCCCTCCGCTTCGGCCCGCGTATCGGCAGACACGATGATCGAGACCAGCCGCCCGTAAGGTGGCAGCTGCGCCCGCTCGCGCTCGGTGATCTCGCGTTCATAGAAGGCGGCCGCATCACCCGATACGATCGCCTGCATGACTGGATGTTGCGGCTGGAAGGTCTGCAGGAGACCAAGGCTCTTGCGCCCCGTGCGGCCCGCACGACCAGTAACCTGGGAAAGCAGCTGGAAGGTCCGCTCGGCAGCACGTGGATCGCCATTCGACAGACCGATATCCGCATCGATAATGCCGACCAGCGTCATCAATGGGAAGTTATGCCCCTTGGCGACGAGCTGGGTGCCGATGACGATATCGGCCTCGCCATTGGCGATCGCCTCGAGCTCCAGTCTCAGGCGCTTCACGCCACCGATGTCCGAAGAGAGCACGAGCGTGCGCGCATCGGGAAAGTGCTTCTCCACCTCTTCCGCGATGCGCTCGACCCCCGGGCCGCAGGCAACGAGGTGGTCAAGCGTCCCGCATTCCGGGCAGGAATTCGGCGTCGGCTCGTGATAGCCGCATTGGTGGCACTGGATCTGGCCGCGAAAGCGGTGCTCCACCAGCCAGCTCGAACATTGCGGGCACTGGAATCGGTGGCCGCAGACCCGGCAGAGCGTGAGCGGCGCATATCCCCGTCGATTGAGAAAGAGCAGCGCCTGTTCGCCGCGCTCCACGGCCTTACCGACGGAGCGAAGCAGGATCGGCGACAAAAAGCCGCCCCGCTCCGGCGGCGCACGCCGCATATCGATGAGATGCAGGTCCGGCAAGGCGGCATCGGCAAATCGCGTCGGCAGATGGATACGCGTATAGCGACCGGCGATGCAGTTGACCTGGCTCTCGACAGACGGCGTCGCAGAGACCAGCACGACCGGAAAGTTCGCGATGCGCGCCCGCACGACCGCCATGTCCCGAGCATTATAAAAGACGCGGTCTTCCTGCTTGAAGGCCGGATCATGCTCTTCGTCGACGATGATCAAGCCCAGATTTTCGAAGGGCAGGAAGAGCGCCGAGCGTGCGCCGGCAACCACGCGGATCTCGCCGGTCGCAACCTGGCGCCAGACCTTTTCACGGGTGCGCGTCGCGAGATCCGAATGCCATTCGCCGGGCTTGGAGCCGAAGCGATCCTGGAAGCGCTCGAGGAAGTTGGCAGTCAGCGCGATTTCCGGCAGCAGGATCAGCACCTGCTTGCCCTGCTTGAGCGTCTCGGCGATTGCCTCGAAATAGACCTCCGTCTTGCCGGAGCCCGTGACGCCATCGATCAGGGAGACGGCAAACCCGCCTTTGCGCAGGCTGTCGAGGATCTCTTCGGCGGCCTCCTTCTGCGGACCGGCGAGCCGGTTCTCCGCATAGTCCGGGTCCGGCAGAGCCACCACCGGCGGCGGCGGCAGGAAGACCGTCTCGAAGGTGCCCTGCTTCACCAGTCCGTCGATGACGCTCGTCGAAGTGCCGGAGGCATGCGCAAGGCCGGAGCGTCGTCCAGGAGAGACCATCGGCCGCCATCTCCAGCACCTTCTGGCGCGCAGGTGTCAGGCGCTCGGGCTCATAGCCGGCATAGCGCAGCCCCTCGATCATCGGTTCGGGATCAAAGGCAGCGGGCGCCCGAAGCGCCATGCGCGCGACATAGCCGGGCGGGGAAAGCGTGTAAGCAGCAACCCAGTCGAGGAAGGTGCGCATGTCTTGGTCGAGCGGCGGGCAATCGAAGACCTTGGTGATTTCCCGCAGCTTCTTCGGATCGACTGATGTGTCCTCGCCGCCATCCCAGACCACACCGATCACCTGACGCGGCCCAAGCGGCACCTGCACGATCGCACCCGGCTCGACCGTCAGGCCATCCGGTACGGCGTAGCTGTAAGCGGTCGGCGCGGGCATGGGCACGAGCACCGGCACGACCTTGCGGCGCGGTGTCTCAAACAGTTCCCCAAACAGGCTTTTCGAATCGTCCTTCATCGGGCTGCAACTTGCATCCGGAAGAACAGAAAGAAAACAGCCTTTATGTGACGGCAGAGATCAGCGGAAACTGCGGTCGGGATCGGCAGGCAGCCCGTGCACGGTGAAGTCTTCCAGCGCCTTGGTCACCTCGGCGGGATCACCTTCGAGCGCCTCGACCGGAATAAGATTGCCGACGGTAAAATCGAAACGGCCGCCGCGCTTGTTGAGAAGCTCATAGAAGACGGTCATGTCGCGCAGCTCCGTCGACCAGCGGGCGAACCAGTAGAACAGGCCAGAATTGCGGGCCTTCATGTTCACCGGCAGGATCGGCAGATTGTATTTGCGCGCAAGCGAGATGGCCGACGTCTTCCAGGGCCGCTCGTTGAGCTTGCCCTCATCCCAATAGGCGATGCGGCCGGACGGAAAGAGCACGGTTGCCCTGCCCTCTTCCACGGCCCGCGTGGTGAGTTTCAGCGTTTCGCGCGCCTTGAGCTTCGACTTGTGCTCTTCGCGCCATTCGACCGGAATGATGATTTCAGCAAGCCGCGGATTGACCCTGACGGCATCTCGGTTGGCAAAGAAGGTCATGTCGGGACGGCGATCTTTCAGCAGGTCATACATCGCAACCCCGTCGGCAATGCCGGTCGGGTGATTGCTGACAAGGATGAAGCCACCGGATGACGGGATGCGGTCGGCGTGCCGAACCTGGATATCGAGGCCGAGAGCAGCGCTCAGATAGTCGAACACCTGCGGACCCGGCAGGTTCGCGACGTCATTGGCGAACTGGATCGCCTTGTCGTAGCGCAGAACGCTATAAAGGAAGGGCCGCATCGCAGGCCAGAGCGGATGCTCGACGAGCTTCTGACCACGCTCGGCAATCAGCGTGTCGACGATATGCCCGGGGCGACCGTGGGAAAGAAGCGACAGGGTGTCGGTGACGCTTGCGAAGGTGGAGACGGGAGAGCGGCGCATCAGCAAATACCTCGCCAGAGTTCCAGAGGGGTTCTGGCAGCGATTTGTGATCCGATCATGACAGCCCCGATATTCGTCCTTCGTTAACCCTCCCGCGCCATCGTGCGAGGGCTGGCCGACACCCAACAACGCGGAAGGCGCGAAATTGATCCAGGCAGACGAAAGACTCCTCGGCGAACGGGCCGCCTGGCTGGAAAGCCTTGGCGCCGAGCGCCGGCTGTCGGGGAATACGCTGGAAGCCTATGAACGCGACACGCGGCAATTCCTTCAGTTCCTGTCCACCCATGTCGGGGGCATGGTAAAGATCCGCGATATCGAGGCACTGCGCCCGGCGGATCTGCGCGGCTTCCTTGCCCATCGCCGCAAGGACGGGGCTGGTGCGCGAACGCTTGGTCGCCATCTGGCGGGCCTGCGCTCCTTCCTGCGCCACCTGGAGCGAAAGGGGCTGGTCAATGCGGCGGGTGCGAGTGCGATCCGCTCACCGAAGCAGCCGAAATCCCTGCCCAAGCCACTCAACGGCCGACAGGCTCTCGCCGTCGTCGCGATCGACACGTCAGATTGTCGCGAAGAGCCCTGGATCGCCGCCCGCGACGCAGCCGTGCTCTCGCTCCTGTATGGATGTGGCCTCCGTATCTCCGAGGCGCTCGGGCTGACACCCGACGTTTTCCAGGGCAGGCCGACCAGCCTGCGCATCACCGGCAAGGGCGGCAAGATGCGGCTCGTGCCGCTGCTTCCCGTCGTCATGGAAGCGGTGGAAACCTACTACAAGCTCTGCCCCTACCATCTCGAAGCCGGTGCTCCGCTCTTTCGGGGTGCTCGCGGTGGACCGCTTCAGCCGGCGATCATCCAGCGCGAGATGCAGAAGCTCCGCTCTGCCCTCGGCCTGCCGGATTCGGCCACGCCCCATGCGCTCCGCCATTCCTTCGCGACACATCTTCTGGGCAGTGGCGGGGACTTGAGGACGATCCAGGAACTGCTTGGCCATGCGAGCCTTTCAACCACGCAGATCTATACCGGCGTCGACAGCGCACGGCTTCTGGACATCTACGACCGCGCCCATCCGCGCGCCTGACGCGTCATGATCGCATCTGCGTTAACCAAGATCCTTAATCGAACGTGAGGGCGATCGCTCCTATTCTCCCCACCTCTGACAGGAGACGACATGAACGCGCATCGCCTTTTCACGCTGCGGCCGACACTGCCGCGCCTTTCGCCATCCGATATCGGCCTCTGGATCGTTAGCGCGCTGCCGCTTGTGGTTGTCGCCCTGCTGCTGGCTACCCTGCTTGTGGTGAGCCCTGCCCGCGCATCCGACACCGCCTGCCATGGCGAGAACCTGCTTGTGGCCATGGAGAAAGAGAAGCCGGAAGAGCTTGCGAAGATCCGCGCGGAAGCCTCTCAGACACCGAATGGCCAGGGCATCTTCTGGAAGATCGAGAAGAAGGGCTTGAAGCCCTCCTACCTGCTCGGCACCATGCATGTTACCGATCCACGCGTTCTCACCATGCCGAACGGCGCCCGCGAAGCGGCTGCAGCGGCAGATGTTGTCGTCATCGAATCAGACGAGATCCTCGACGAGCAGAAGGCCGCCGCTTCCCTGCTCATGCATCCCGAACTCACCATGTTCACGGACGGCAAGTCCGTGAAGGACCACCTCGACGCTACGGAACTCGCCAAGCTGGAATCCGGCTTGAAGGAGCGCGGCCTGGCGCTTGGCGCCGTTGCCCGGATGAAGCCTTGGATCCTCGCGAGCTTCGTTGCGCTCCCCGCCTGCGAGATGTCGCGCAAAGCAGCCGGCGCCTCCTTCCTCGACAAACAGATTGCGGAAGATGCGGTCAAAGCCGGCAAGCCGATCGCCGGGCTGGAAACCCTTGTTGAGCAGCTCGAAGCCATGGCCGACCTGCCAGTCGACTTTCATTTCAAGGCTCTGATCGAGACGATCGCGCTCGGCGACAAGATGGAAGACGTCATCGAGACGATGACCGAGCTTTATCTCGCCGGTGACATCGGCATGACCATGCCGATGCTGAAGGCGGTGGCTCCGACGGAAGATGGCGAGGATGAAAGCGCCTATGCCGCTTTCGAAACCCGCATCGTGCGCGACCGCAATCTGGTCATGGCTGAAGGCAGCAAGCAGCATCTCGAAAAGGGCAATGCCTTCATCGCCGTCGGTGCGCTGCATCTGCCGGGCGAAGAAGGCTTGGTCGAACTTCTGCGCGGCCAGGGCTACACCGTTACGCGGATCGACGGCTGAGGCCTTTCGAAGCGGCAAAACGCTTCAGGAAGGTCTTCACGATCAACTTGTGGAACGGCGTGACGAAGAGGATGTAGATCCGGCCAAACAGATTGTGCCGATTGACGAGCGTCGTCAGCGACACGTGTTGACGGGCAGCACCCTCCGGCTCGACCGTCACGATGATCCGAAAATCCAGATGCTTGTCATCGAAGCCGAGCAGGACGCGCTCGTCGTCACAAGCAATGACCGGAAAGCCGCCGATCTGATCCTGACCGGTCAGTTCAAGCTCAGCTGACTTCAATCCGAAGAGACCGACAATCCGATTGCGGATCTTGAGCAGAGCACCGACCCAACGCGGCGCTCTCCCGATAAGCTCGCTCGCAACTTCCATCGGAACGAGATCGTTTCGATCGAAGGCGGACGCAGTAGCTATCAGCCCAGTCGGCTTCGGGGAGGTCGGGATGCGGAAGCGTGACACGCTGTTCAACGACGAGATCCATCCGCCCTCCCTTGGCCGTCACCCCCGCGTCATGCGCGTGGCAACCGGCGTCTTCCAGTAGTACTGGTGTACCAGAAGCGCGAGGATGTGCACTGCGATCAAAAGCCACATCAGGCTTTTCAGCGGACCAGCATGCACGAAGCCAGCCGTTTCGTTGCCGAAGTAGTAGGCGCCGATGCCGCTCAGCGGAATGAAGAAAAAGAGCGCATAGAAGGTGCCATGCGCGAGCTTGGCAGCGAATGCCAAAAGCGGTGGCTCCTCGGCCGGTGCTGGCGGTGCACCGCGGGTGAGCCGGATGGCGAGCCGAACGAGCCCGAGACAGAGCACCGCGATCCCGACATAGGCATGGATATTGGCAAAGGTCAGATCTTCGGGCGAAGGCACCTCGCCGCGTTCATAGGCTTCGGCAACCTCCTCCATCGCATCCGAGAAGATGAGGTTGAACAGGATGAGCAAGGCCATCAACCAATGCAGGGCCTTTTGCGGGATGGAATAGGAGGTGGGTGCGACATGGGCCATGGTCTTGCCTTTCGGGAGGAGCAAAGGGAGGCACTGACCACGCATGATAAAGGCCGCCGCTTGAGGCACAAGCGCCGGCCTTCAACCTTACCGAAATATAATAATTGACCTATGTCAGGTCAGCAGGCTCACATATGCAGCGGTTTGAAGAAGGTCGCGAGTGCGGCTTCCTTGACGGCTTCCGACATGGTCGGGTGCGCGTGGCAGGTGCGGCCGAGATCTTCCGACGAGCCGCCGAATTCCATCAGCACGGCCGCTTCGTGGATCATCTCGCCGGCGCCGAGACCGATGATGTGAACGCCGAGCACGCGGTCGGTGTCCTTGTCGGCGAGAACCTTGACGAAGCCATCAGAGGCGAGCATCGCGCGCGCACGGCCGTTGGCGGTGAACGGGAACTTGCCGACCTTATAGGATACGCCTGCGGCCTTCAGCTCTTCCTCGGTCTTGCCGACAGAGGCGACTTCCGGCTGGGTGTAGACGACACCCGGGATGACGTCGTAGTTCACGTGGCCATGCTGGCCGGCGAGGATTTCGGCAAGCGCCACGCCTTCGTCTTCCGCCTTGTGGGCCAGCATCGGGCCCTTGACCACGTCGCCGATGGCATAGATGCCGGCAACATTGGTGCGGTAGTGGCCGTCGATCTCGACGCGACCACGATTGTCGAGGGCAACGCCGGATTCTTCGAGGCCGAGGCCAGCCGTGTAAGGCTTGCGGCCGGTCGCGACGAGCACCACGTCGGCGTCGAGCGTCTGGGCTTCGCCGCCCTTGACCGGCTCGAACGTGACCTTGGCGCCGTCACCCGACTTGACCACGCCGGTGACCTTGGCGCCGAGATTGAATTCCATGCCCTGCTTGGCAAGGATACGCTGGAACTGCTTGGAGACTTCGCCGTCCATACCGCCGAGGATCGTGTCGAGATATTCGACAACGGTGACCTTTGCGCCGAGGCGCGACCAGACCGAGCCGAGCTCGAGGCCGATGACACCGCCGCCGACGACGATCATCTTGGCCGGAACCTTTTCAAGCGCGATGCCGCCGGTCGAGGACACGATGATCTTCTCGTCGATCTCGACAGCAACGCCCGGGATGCCAGCGACGTCGGAGCCGGTGGCAATGACGATGTTCTTGGTCTCGAGAACCTGGACTTCACCCGCGTCGTTGGTCACCTGAACCTTGCCGGCGCCGAGGATCTTGCCCGTGCCCTGGATACCGTCGATCTTGTTCTTCTTGAAGAGGAAGGCGACGCCTTCGACGTTCGACTTCACGGTCGCGTCCTTGTGCGCCATCATCTTGCCGAGGTTCAGCGTCGGTGCGCCGACTTCGACACCGAGATCGGCCATGCCATGGGCGGCGTGGTGGAAGACTTCCGACGCGTGCAGCAGGGCCTTGGACGGGATGCAGCCGATGTTGAGGCAGGTGCCGCCATAGGTGGCGCGCTTCTCGACGACGGCAACCTTCATGCCGAGCTGGGCCGCCTTGATGGCGCAGACATAGCCGCCGGGGCCGGAGCCGATAACGATGACATCATAAGACATGGGAAGCTTCCTTCGTTTTCGACGGTTACCGACCGCCGCTGACATTCAAGAGCGGCACCCGTCACATAGGATGCCTGAGGCGAGAGGAGATAAAGAACGCTGTCGGCCACTTCGTCGGCCGTTCCGGGCCTTTGCATCGGAACGATGGGAGCCAGATCGCGCGCCCTGTCCGGCAATCCGCCGGATGCATGAATTTCGGTATCGATGATCCCGGGCCTGATGGCATTGACCCGGATGCCCTCGGTCGCGACTTCGCGGGACAAGCCCACAGTAAAGGTATCAACCGCGGCCTTGGCGGCGGCATAGTCGACATACTGGCCCGAACTGCCGATCACGGCGGCCATGGACGAGATGTTGACGATCACACCACCATGCCCGCCATGCTTCGTCGACATGCGCTTCACCGCTTCCGTGGCGCAGCGGATCTTGCCGATGACGTTGACGGCAAAGATCCGGTCGAGCCGCGCCCGGTCGAATTCCTCGACCCGCGCCGTGACGTCGACCACGCCGGCATTGTTGACGAGACCATGGAGCGGCCCGAGGCGATCGACGGCAGCGAAGATCGCAGTTATGCCTTCTTCGGTGGCTGTGTCGCCCTGGACGATCTCGGCCTTGGCGCCGAGCGTCCGGCAATCCGCAGCGACGGGCTCGGCAGCAGCCTTGTCCGAGCGATAGTTCACCAGCAGGTCATAACCCTGCGCTGCGGCCTTGCGGCAGACGGCAGCGCCGATGCCGCGGCTGCCACCGGTGACGAGAAGGAGAGGACGGCTGGTCATGAGGCGCATCCCTTGAATTCGAAGACATCCCATGGGGCGCTTTCCATGCCCTTGCCGACAGCAGACGACAGGATGGCCGGGCCGAAACCGGGCAGGAGAAGCACATCGGGCGCGTCGGCCCCTTCCGGAGGCAGAAGGTCGACATGGCCGGTCGCCTCGTCGATGCCGTAGACGATGCCCTTCCAGACGGTGCAGGCGGCAATGGTTGCGCCAGTCACGTCGCCGTCCGGGCAATTGTTCATCAGCATGCCGATGGGCCGTTCGATCTCCGGATCGAACATCACATGACCATCAAGCTTGATTTTGCCGATTTCAGTCTTGAAACCATGGCTGACCGGCGTGTTCTCGCCGCTGGCCGCGGCAAAGACGAGCTCGACCCCGGTTTCGGCTTCGCGATAGGTGGCTTTTTCAATCCGGCAATCGGCGGCCGAAGCCGCGTGAGAGAGCGCAAGCGCGGCAAGAAGAACGGCTGCTCCTGACGACGCGCCCATGCCTCACCTCAAAACGCCAGCGCGAGGAACATGAGGCCGAGGCCGGCCATGGCGCCAGTCCAGACGAGCGAGCGGATATAGGGGATGCCAGCCAGATAGAGCGGGTAATAGACGATGCGGCCGACAAACCAGACGATCGCGCCGATCAGAGCGAGACCCGAGGTCTCGCCTGTAAACAGAAGGCCTGCCGCAAGTGCGACGAAGGCCGGATAGGTCTCGCGGAAGTTCGAGGACGCCCGCGCAGCACGGCCGGCGAGTTTGCTCGCCGGCTGCTTGTCGTCGTCACGCGGGCCGGCATTCCACTCCGTGCCCAACTCCTTGGTGGCGAGCATGCCCTGCAGGAGGACATGCGCGACCAGCAGGACCACGCTCCAGGCAAGGAGCAGGACAAGCGGAGAGGCGGAAGCGGATACCGGCTCCATCGTGAAATTTCCTTAGAGATCGAGAACCAAACGTTCCGGATCTTCAAGGCTTTCCTTGACGCGGACGAGGAAGGTGACTGCTTCCTTGCCGTCGACGATGCGGTGATCGTAGGAGAGCGCGAGATACATCATCGGGCGGATGACGATCTGGCCGCCGACAACGACCGGACGCTCCTGGATCTTGTGCATGCCGAGGATACCCGACTGCGGTGCATTCAGGATCGGCGAGGACATCAGCGAGCCGTAGACGCCACCGTTGGAGATGGTGAACGTACCGCCCTGCATGTCGGCCATGGAGAGCTGACCGTCACGGGCAGCCTTGCCGAGGCGCGCCGATTTCCTTCTCGATCTCGGCGATCGACATCTGGTCGGCATCACGCACGACCGGCACGACCAGGCCCTTGTCCGTGCCGACGGCGACGCCGACATGGCAGTAGTTCTTGTAGATGATGTCGGTGCCGTCGATCTCGGCGTTGACGGCCGGCAGTTCCTTCAGCGCATGCGTGACGGCCTTCGTGAAGAAGCCCATGAAGCCGAGCTTCACGCCATGCTTCTTCTCGAACATGTCCTTGTAGCGGTTGCGCAGGTCCATGACCGCCTTCATGTCCACCTCGTTGTAGGTGGTGAGCATGGCAGCCGTGTTCTGGGCATCCTTGAGGCGCTTGGCGATCGTCTGGCGCAGGCGGGTCATCTTCACGCGCTCTTCGCGCGATGCGTCGTCGCCGGAAGAGGCCGGACGCGGAGCAGCCGGGGCTGCGGCAACAGCCGGAGCAGCCGTACCCTTGGCGATGGCGGCGAGTACGTCACCCTTCAGCACCTGGCCACGCTTGCCGGATCCATCGACGTCGGAGGTCGAGAGGTTGTTGTCGGCAGCGAGCTTGGCAGCAGCCGGAGCGGCCGGCATGGCCGAGGGAGCAGCCGGAGCAGCGGCGGCCGGAGCAGGCGCTGCAGCAGGAGCCGGTGCTGCGGCAGGGGCCGGAGCAGCGGCGCCGGCGGAGCCTGCGGCACCTTCAGCGATCTGGCCGAGCAGCGCGCCGAGACCAACGGTCTCGCCGTTCTGGGCGACGATTTCAGTCAGAACGCCCGAGACCGGCGACGGGACTTCGACGGTCACCTTGTCGGTTTCCAGCTCGACGAGAGGCTCGTCGGCCTTGACGGTGTCACCGACCTTCTTGAACCAGGTGCCGATAGTGGCTTCGCTGACGGATTCGCCGAGGGTGGGTACGCGGATTTCGGTCGCCATGTCAGGCCTCTGTTCTGTTCTGTCTGACGTTTCGGGTGCTGGGAGTGACTGGGCGGATCAACCGCCCAGTGCGTCCTCGAGGAAGGCTTCGAGCTGGGCAAGATGCTTGGACATCAGGCCGGTTGCCGGCGAGGCAGCAGCCGGACGACCGGTGTAGCGCACCCGCTGGTACTTGGCGTCGATATGGGCAAGCACCCATTCCAGATACGGATCGATGAACGACCAGGCGCCCATGTTCTTCGGCTCTTCCTGGCACCAGACCATCTCCGCATTGCGGAAGCGCGAGAGCTCGTTGATGAGCGCCTTGGCCGGGAACGGGTAGAGCTGTTCGATGCGCAGCAGGTAGACATCGTCGATGCCACGCTTCTCGCGCTCTTCGAGAAGATCGTAATAGACCTTGCCCGAGCACATGACGACGCGACGGATCTTGGCATCCTTCTGCAGCTTGATCGGGCCGTCCTTGATGACTTCGGCATCGTCCCACAGCAGGCGGTGGAACGAGCTTTCGCCAGCCAGTTCGGCAAGGCTGGACGTTGCACGCTTGTGGCGCAGCAGCGACTTCGGCGTCATCATGATCAGCGGCTTGCGGAAGTCGCGCTTCATCTGACGGCGCAGGATGTGGAAGTAGTTCGACGGCGTCGTGACGTTGGCGACCTGCATGTTGTCTTCGGCGCACATCTGCAGCCAGCGCTCGAGGCGGGCAGAAGAGTGTTCCGGACCCTGACCTTCATAACCATGCGGCAGAAGGCAGACGAGGCCCGACATGCGCAGCCACTTGCGTTCGCCCGACGAGATGAACTGGTCGAAGACGACCTGCGCACCGTTGGCGAAGTCACCGAACTGGGCTTCCCAGAGCGTCAGCGCATTCGGACGGGCCAGCGAATAGCCGTATTCGAAGCCGAGCACGGCCTCTTCCGAAAGCATCGAGTTGATGACTTCGTAGCGGGCCTGGTTGGGCGCCAGGTTGGCGAGCGGGATGTAGCGGTCTTCAGTCTCCTGATCGTAGAGAACCGAATGGCGTTGGCTGAAGGTGCCGCGCTCGCAATCCTGACCCGACAGACGGATCTTGTGGCCGTCGAGGCAGAGCGAGCCGAAGGCCAGGGCTTCGCCCATGGCCCAGTCGATGCCTTCGCCGGTCTCGATCATCTGCGCGCGGTTTTCCATGAAGCGCTGGATCGTGCGGTGTGCCTTGAAGCCTTCCGGAATGGTCGACAGCTTGCGGCCGATCTCCTTGAGCTGCTTCATCGGCACGGCGGTCTTGCCGCGACGCTGCTCGTCGGCGTTGTCGGCGGTCCTGAGACCCGACCATGCGCCGTCCAGCCAGTCGGCCTTGTTCGGCTTGTAGCTCTGGCCGGCCTCGAACTCCTGCTCGAGATGCGCGCGCCAGTCGGCCTTCATCTTCTCGAGTTCGCCCTCGGTGATCAAGCCTTCGGCTATCAGACGCTCGCCATAGATGTTGACCACGGTCTTGTGGGCACGGATTTCCTTGTACATCTTCGGCTGGGTGAAGCTCGGCTCGTCGCCTTCGTTGTGACCGAAGCGGCGGTAGCAGAACATGTCGACGACGACAGGCTTGTGGAACTTCATGCCGGTATTCGGTCGCGACCTTGGCCGCATAGACGACGGCTTCCGGATCGTCACCGTTGACGTGGAAGATCGGCGCTTCGATCATCTTCGCGACGTCGGACGGATAAGGCGACGAACGCGAGAAGGCCGGGTTCGTGGTGAAGCCGATCTGGTTGTTGATGATCACGTGCAGCGTGCCGGCAACGCGGTGACCGCGCAGGCCCGACAGGCCGAGAATTTCTGCAGTCACACCCTGGCCGGCAAAGGCAGCATCACCATGCAGGAGAAGCGGCAGAACCTTGGCGCGCTCCTTGAGCGGGATGACATCGCCTTCCCAGACCTTGGCGAGCTGGTCCTGCTTGGCGCGGGCCTTGCCCATGCACGACGGGGTTGACGATTTCCAGATGCGACGGGTTGGCCGTCAGCGACAGGTGAACCTTGTTGCCGTCGAACTCGCGGTCGGAGGAAGCGCCGAGGTGGTACTTCACGTCGCCGGAACCTTCGACTTCATCGGGCTTGAAGGAACCGCCCTTGAACTCGTGGAAGACCGCGCGATGCGGCTTGTGCATGACGTTTGTCAGGACGTTCAGACGACCGCGATGGGCCATGCCGAGAACGACCTGCTCGAGACCTTCCTGGCCGCCGCGCTTGATGATCTGCTCCAACGCCGGGATCAGCGATTCACCGCCATCGAGGCCGAAGCGCTTGGTGCCCTTGTACTTGACGTCGATGAACTGCTCGAAGCCCTCGGCCTCGATCAGCTTCTGAAGGATGGCCTTCTTGCCGTTCGGCGTGAATTCAACGCCCTTGCCGGGGCCTTCGATGCGCTCCTGGATCCAGGCTTTTTCTTCCGGATTGGAGATGTGCATGAATTCGACGCCGAGCGTCGAGCAATAGGTGCGCTGCAGGATGTCGAGCATCTGCGGGATCGTGGCGTATTCCAGACCCAGCACGTTGTCGATGAAGATCTTGCGGCTGTAATCGGCCTCGGTGAAGCCGTAGGCCGTCGGAGAAAGCTCGTTGTAATCGTCAACCGGCGCTGCCAGACCGAGCGGGTCCAGCTTGGCATGCAGGTGACCACGCATGCGGTATGCACGGATCATCATGATGGCGCGAACCGAATCGCGCGTCGCCTGCAGGACTTCAGCTTCGGAAGGGGCCTTGCCTGTCGAAGCGGCGGTCGCTTCAACCTTGGCCTGGACCTTCTTTTCGATGGCCTTCTCGACCACGCCCCAGTTGCCGTCGAGCGCGTTAACGAGATCGCCGCCCTCGGCGATTGGCCAGTTCTTGCGCTGCCAGGAAGCGCCCTTCGCGGCCTTCGTCACATCGGTCGGATTGTCGGCCAGCGCCTTGAAGAAGGCCTGCCACTCATCGGAGACCGAAGAGGGGTCTTCCTGATAGCGCGCGTAAAGCTGTTCGATATAGGCCGCATTCGATCCGTCGAGGAAGGACGTGATCAGAAACTGCTCGTTGGCTTCTTGCCTACCCATGGTGCTTCGCGAGCGTCTCGGCTCGCCTCCCGACTTGAATTGATGGCCGGATGCCCGGCCTGCCGCTCACGATCGCAAAAGCGAATCGCCTCAAATATGCGAAGTCCAGGCGAAGGATTGGGGGACCAACCCTTCGCCTGGCTTGATTTTCGTCAGGTCTCAGCCCTTGAGGACTTCGACCAGGGTCTTGCCGAGGCGTGCTGGCGAAGGCGAAACCTTGATGCCGGCAGCTTCCATGGCTTCGATCTTCGATTCTGCATCGCCCTTGCCGCCGGAAACGACAGCGCCGGCGTGACCCATGGTGCGACCCTTCGGAGCCGTACGGCCTGCGATGAAGCCGGCCATCGGCTTCTTGCGGCCCTTCTTGGCTTCGTCGATCAGGAACTGCGCTGCATCTTCTTCAGCCGAACCGCCGATTTCGCCGATCATGATGATCGACTGGTCGTGGCCGGATCGGCCAGGAACATCTCGAGCACGTCGATGAATTCGGTGCCCTTGACCGGGTCACCACCGATACCGACAGCCGTCGTCTGGCCGAGGCCTTCGTTCGACGGTCTGAAACACAGCTTCGTATGTAAGGGTTCCCGAACGCGAGACAATGCCGACCGAACCCTTGCGGAAGATCGAGCCCGGCATGATGCCGATCTTGCACTCTTCCGGCGTCAGGATGCCCGGGCAGTTCGGGCCCAAGCAGGCGCGACTTCGACTTGTCGAGACGAGCCTTGACCCTGCACCATGTCCATGCACCGGGATACCCTCGGTGATGCAGGTGATGAACGGAATCTCGGCGTCGATCGCCTCGATGATGGCGTCGGCTGCACCGGCCGGCGGAACGTAGATGACGGACGCGTCAGCGCCGGTCTTTTCCTTGGCTTCGGCAACGGTGGCGAAGATCGGCAGGCTTTCGCCCTTGGAGCCGGTCCAGGTTTCGCCACCCTTCTTCGGGTGGATGCCGCCGACCATCTGCGTGCCGTAATAGGCGAGCGCCTGTTCGGTGTGGAAGGTCCCGGTCTTGCCGGTCAGGCCCTGAACGAGGACCTTGGTGTTCTTGTTGACGAGAATAGACATGAGGTCTGGTCCTTCAGGTTAGCCGTTGATCGCCGCGACGATCTTCTTGGCTGCGTCGTCCAGATCGTCGGCTGCGGTGATCGCGAGGCCCGATTCGTTCAGGATCTTCTTGCCAAGCTCGACATTGGTGCCTTCGAGGCGAACGACCAGCGGAACCTTGAGGCCGACTTCCTGCACGGCTGCGACCACGCCCTCGGCGATGACGTCGCACTTCATGATGCCGCCGAAGATGTTGACGAGGATGCCCTCGACCTTCGGGTCGGCCGTGATGATCTTGAAGGCCGCCGCGACCTTCTCCTTGCCGGCACCGCCGCCGACGTCGCAGAAAGTTGGCGGGTTCCTTGCCGTACAGCTTGATGATGTCCATCGTCGCCATGGCCAGGCCGGCGCCGTTGACCATGCAGCCGATGTTGCCGTCGAGGGCCACGTAAGCGAGGTCCCACTTGGAGGCTTCGATTTCCTTGGCGTCTTCTTCGGTTTCGTCGCGCAGTGCACGAACGTCGTCGTGGCGGAACAGCGCGTTGCCGTCGAAGGACATCTTGGCGTCGAGCACGCGCAGATGGTCATTCTTCATGACGATCAGCGGGTTGACCTCGAGCAGTGCCATGTCCTTCTCGACGAAGGCCTTGTAGAGGATCGGGAAGAGCGCCTTGGCGTGCTTCGGCAGCAGCACCCGACAGTTCGAGAGCAGCCGAGATCTTGGCCACGTCAGCGGCAGTGACGCCAGCTTCCGGGTCGATCGCGATCGTATGGATCTTTTCCGGCGTGTCATGCGCGACGGCTTCGATGTCCATGCCGCCTTCGGTCGATACGACGAAGGCAACCTGGCCGACCGAGCGGTCGACGAGCAGCGAGCAGTAGAGTTCGCGAGCGATGTCGGCGCCATCTTCGATGTAGAGGCGGTTGACCTGCTTGCCGGCCGTCGCCGGTCTGGGCCGTCACCAGCGTGTTGCCGAACATTTCCTTGGCATGTGCCTTGGCTTCGTCGATCGAGAACGCGAGGCGTACGCCGCCCTTGGCTTCCGGCGACAGTTCCTTGAACTTGCCCTTGCCGCGGCCGCCAGCATGGATCTGGCTCTTGACCACGTAGAGCGGGCCGGGAAGCTGCTTTGCGGCGGCTTCGGCTTCTTCTGCGGAGAAGATCGCCACACCTTCGGCGACCGGTGCACCGAAGCTCTTCAGAAGAGCCTTGGCCTGATATTCATGAATGTTCATTGTCGTGTCCCTGTTTTGGGCGAAATGGCAATTACTTGAGAGCCGGCGCGATGTTGATGCAGGCTTCGCAGAGGCCGGCAACGGCGCCGACAGACTTCTGGAAGGCTTCTTCCTCGGCCTTGTTCAGGTCGATCTCGATGATGCGCTCGACACCACCTTCGCCGATGACGACGGGAACGCCGACATACATGTCCTTCACGCCGTACTGGCCGGTGAGGTAAGCGGCGCAGGGGAGAACGCGCTTCTTGTCCTTGAGGTAGGACTCGGCCATTTCGATTGCGGAAGCAGCAGGCGCATAGTAGGCAGAGCCGGTCTTCAGCAGGCCGACGATTTCGGCGCCGCCATCACGGGTGCGCTGGATGATTTCTTCCAGACGCTCCTTGGTGACCCAGCCCATCTTGACGAGGTCGGTCAGCGGGATACCGCCAACGGTCGAGTAGCGGGCCAGCGGCACCATGGTGTCGCCGTGACCGCCGAGAACGAAAGCGGTGACGTCCTGGACGGAAACGTTGAATTCTTCGGACAGGAAGTGAGCGGAAACGGGCGGAGTCGAGAACGCCGGCCATGCCGACGACCATGTTGGTCGGCAGGCCCGAGAACTTCTGCAGCGCCCAGACCATCGCGTCGAGCGGGTTGGTGATGCAGATGACGAAGGCGTTCGGGGCATACTTCTTGATGCCGGCGCCAACCTGTTCCATGACTTTGAGGTTGATACCGAGCAGGTCATCGCGGCTCATGCCCGGCTTGCGGGCAACACCGGCAGTCACGATGCAGACGTCAGCACCTTCGATGGCGGCGTAATCGCTCGCGCCGGAAAGCTTGGCATTGAAGCCTTCGACGGGACCGGACTGGGCAATGTCGAGACCCTTGCCCTGCGGGATGCCGTCAGCAATGTCGAACAGGACGATGTCGCCCAGTTCCTTCAGACTGGCGAGATGCGCCAGCGTTCCACCAATCATTCCAGAACCGATAAGAGCGATCTTCTTGCGCGCCATTGTAGACTTCCTTTTGGATCCGCGACCAAGGCCGAGGGCGAGTGTTAGCCTGCCCTTGTGGACAAACCGCATAGCTCCAAAGGGTCTAAACCGCAAACGATAATTTTCGGTGTATCAATTTCAATCGGTTAGAAGATAAAATTCTTACGTAAACGTCAAATATTACGTCACAGCTTCGTCATGTTTGTCACGCTTCGACTGGTGCAGTTCGAGATAATCGGCGCTGCGCATCTCGAAAAGGCGTGAAACTGTACGATCGAATTCGAAGCCTTCGGTACCCTTCTTCTCCGTCAGCAGAGCCTCTGGCATGGCGACCGCGGACGCAAAAAGCCGCACGCTGGCATCGTAGAGGGCATCGATCAGGATAATGAACCGCTTCGTCTCGTTGCGCTTCTCGGGACCGAGATGCGGAATGTTTTCGACGAAGACAACATCGAAGCGCTTGGCAATTGCCAGGTAGTCCGATGCCCCGAGTGGCTTCTCACACAGATCGCTGAAAGTGAACCGGGCGGATCGGCCAGCCGCGCGGGGGATCTCGATGGTCCGCCCCTTCATGGCGATCGAGACCGGCTGCTCGGTAGAGCCCTCTGTCACACGCTTCCAGGCAATATCCATCATCTTGGGCGCATCATCGAGCGGCGAGACGTAGACGGGGAGGCTCTCCATCTTCTCCAGCCGGTAGTCCGTCGGCGAGTCCAGCGTCGACACCTGCACATTCTTCTTGAGCAGGTCGACAAATGGCAGAAACAGCCCGCGATTGAGCCCGTCCCGATAAAGATTGTCCGGCTCGACATTCGAGGTCGCGACCAGCGTGCAGCCGCGCGCGAAAAGTTCTGTGAAAAGGCGCGCCAGGAGCATCGCATCGGCGATGTCGGTTACCGTGAACTCGTCGAAGCACAAAAGCTGGGCTTCGTCGCACAGGGCCGCTGCCACCGGAGGCACAGGATCAGCTTCCTTCGTTTCCCCGGCCTTCAGTTTCTGGCGATGGATATGAATGCGCGAATGCACATCCGCCATGAATTCGTGGAAATGGGCGCGGCGCTTCTTTTCGACAGGCGCGAGCTTGAAGAACAGATCCATCAGCATGGTCTTGCCGCGACCCACGCTGCCATGGACGTACAAACCATGGATCGGGATCTCCGGCTTGCGCTTCTGGGCAAACATCCAGCCGAGCGCACTCTTTTTCGCTGCCGGCTTGCGCGCCTTGAACTCCGTCAGGATACGGTCGAGCTTTTCAGCGACGTCGAACTGGTAACGATCAGGCTGAAGGGTCCCCGCCTCCGTCATCGCGCGCAACTGCTCGGCGACGCTCAAGCCGTAGTCAGGAACTGGCTGCATGGAATGATGTCCCGCCGGGTGGGTGGCCCGTCAAGGGCCACCGCTGGGATGAGAGATGAATCAGCGGCTCAGGCTGACCGGCTGACCGGAAGCGGTGCTGCCGTCGAAACGCGCATCGGCCGTCTTGTAGAGGCTGCCGATCGTATTGCCGTTGCGGTCCTTGAGGACAACCGACTTGCCCGAGACTTCCCAGGATCCCATTGCCGTAAGTTCGCCGGCACAACCACGGGTGCCGCCACGCGAACCACTGCCAAGATTGGTGAGCGTCAGGAACATGTCACAGCTCGATCCGGCACTCTGAACGCGCCAGTTGCCGACCATCGATTCGCATGGTGACATCGAGCGCGGTCGCAGGCGCACCGGCGGCCGGGTCGAGTGCTGCAGTCGTCGTGGTGGGCGCTGCCGGGAACTGGGCGGAACCTGCAGCACCAGGAGGCGGCAGCTGGCCCGACTGCACCGAAGGCACGGGCTGCGCCTGCAGCGGCGGAAGCGCACTGTTGGCGGCATTCATGCTGCTATAGGATGTGCGCTGGCAACCTGCGAGCGCCAGAAGGATGGCTGCTCCGGTGACTGCATGGCTGAATTTCATCATTATACTCCCGCTCTCGCGACCTGCGCCGCAACCTGCCGTACAACTGGGTTAGAAATATGTTACGCGAATATGGTTAATCAAGTTCCATATCGCGTCCGATCGGCACTATACGGATAAATTAAGGCCGCCCGAAACAGTTCCCGGACGGCCTCTCAATGTTTTGACGATGTGGCTTAAGCGCGACGCTCGACCATCATCTTCTTGATCTCGGCAATCGCCTTGGCCGGGTTCAGACCCTTCGGGCAGACGTCGACGCAGTTCATGATCGTGTGGCAACGGAACAGACGATAGGGATCCTCGAGGTTGTCGAGTCGCCCTGCGGTGTCTTCGTCGCGGCTGTCGATCAGCCAGCGGTAGGCCTGCAGCAGAACGGCTGGACCAAGATAACGGTCGCCGTTCCACCAGTAGCTCGGACAGGACGTCGAGCAGCATGCGCAGAGAATGCACTCATAGAGACCATCGAGCTTCTGTCGATCTTCGTGGCTCTGCTTCCATTCCTTGGCCGGCGCCGGAGACACTGTCTTCAGCCAGGGCTCGATCGAGCGGTGCTGCGCGTAGAAGTTCGTCAGATCCGGCACGAGATCCTTCACCACCGGCAGATGCGGCAGCGGATAGACCTTAACCGTCCCGTTCACCTCATCCATGCCCTTGGTGCAGGCCAGCGTATTGGTACCGTCGATATTCATCGCGCAGGAACCGCAAATGCCTTCACGGCAGGAACGGCGCAGCGTCAGCGTCGGGTCGATATTGTTCTTGATGTACAAGAGACCATCGAGAACCATCGGACCGCAATCATCGACATCAATGTAATAGGTATCGATGCGCGGGTTCGCGCCATCGTCTGGGCTCCAGCGATAGACCCGGTATTCCCGAACATTCTTGGCGCCGGCCGGCTTCGGCCAGACTTTGCCTTCGGTAACCTGAGAGTTTTTGGGAAGAGCAAGTTCAACCATGTCCAGTTCCTCTCAAATCAATAAACACGTGCCTTCGGCGCGATCTTGTAGGGATCGATGCCTTCGGCAATGAGTTCGGTGTGGACAGGACGGTAGTCGAGCTTCACATCGCCAGCCTCGTTGACCCAGGCAAGGGTGTGCTTGCGCCAGTTGACGTCGTCACGGCCGCCGAACGGACCATCGACATAATCCTCGCGTGCGTGGCTGCCGCGGCTTTCCTTGCGCGCTTCCGCGCCATAGACCGTGGTGATGGCGTTGGCCATCAGGTTGTGCAGTTCGAGCGTCTCGACCAGATCCGAATTCCAGATCATCGAACGGTCGGTGACCTTGATATCCGGCAGCTCCTTCCAGATCGCCGACAGGCGCCTGCAACCGCTTTCCAGCGATTCCTGCGTCCGGAACACGGCCGCATCGTCCTGCATGGCGCGCTGCATCTTGTCACGCAGCACGGCGGTCGGCGTCTGGCCCGAAGCGTGGCGCGTATTGTCGAAGCGATCCATGATCTTGTCGCAGGCGGCGGTGTTGAGCGCCGGGATCGGCGACGTGCGGTCGATGACTTCCGCAGCGCGGATGGCAGCGGCACGGCCGAAGACCACGAGGTCGATCAGCGAGTTGGAGCCGAGGCGGTTCGCACCGTGAACCGAGGCGCAACCGGCTTCACCGACGGCCATCAGGCCGGGGATGATCCGTTCCGGATTGCTGGAATCGGCGTTCAGCACTTCACCCCAATAGTTCGTGGGAATGCCGCCCATGTTGTAGTGAACGGTCGGCAGAACCGGGATCGGCTCGCGGGTCACATCGACGCCGGCGAAGATCTTCGCCGATTCCGAGATGCCCGGCAGGCGCTCGTGAAGAACAGCCGGATCGAGATGGTCGAGATGCAGGAAGATGTGGTCCTTGTTCTTGCCGACGCCGCGGCCTTCACGGATTTCCATCGTCATGCAGCGCGAAACGACGTCACGCGAAGCAAGGTCCTTGGCGGACGGAGCGTAACGCTCCATGAAGCGCTCGCCTTCGGAGTTGGTGAGATAGCCGCCTTCGCCGCGTGCGCCTTCGGTGATCAGGCACGCCGGCGCCGTAGATGCCGGTGGGGTGGAACTGAACGAATTCCATGTCCTGCAGCGGAAGACCCGCGCGCGGCGACCATGCCGCCACCGTCGCCGGTGCAGGTGTGAGCCGATGTCGCCGAGAAATAGGCGCGGCCATAACCACCCGTCGCCAGCACGACCATCTTGGCCGAGAAGCGATGGATCGTGCCATCGTCGAGGTTCCAGGCGACGACACCGGTGCAGCGGCTGCCATCGTCAGACATGATCAGGTCGAGCGCGAAATACTCGATGAAGAACTCCGCATTGTTGCGCAGCGACTGGCCATAAAGTGTGTGCAGAATGGCGTGGCCGGTACGGTCGGCGGCAGCGCAGGTGCGCTGTACCGGCGGGCCTTCGCCGTAGTTCTGCATGTGACCGCCGAACGGCCGCTGATAGATCTTGCCTTCCTCGTTACGCGAGAACGGCACGCCGTAATGCTCGAGCTCATAGACCGCCTTCGGGGCTTCCATGGCGAGATACTGCATGGCGTCGACGTCGCCGAGCCAGTCAGAACCCTTGACGGTGTCATAGAGGTGCCACTGCCAGCAGTCCGGCGTCATGTTGTTCAGAGAGGCAGCGATACCGCCCTGAGCTGCGACCGTGTGCGAACGGGTCGGGAAAACCTTGGTGATGCAGGCCGTCTTGAAGCCCTGTTCGGCCATGCCGAGCGTCGCGCGCAGGCCGGCGCCACCGGCACCGACGACCACGACGTCGTAGGAATGGTCAACATAGGTGTAGGCCTTGCCGGTCTGGGCGAAGTTATGAATGGTTGCCATGTTGATTTACCCTACGAATGCGATCTTCAAGATGGCGAAAAGACAGAGGCCACCGATCAGGATTGCAAAGAACGTGTTCAGCATCAGAAGCAAAAGCTTGGCGATATCGGCATGGACATAGTCCTCGATGATCACCTGCATGCCGAGCTTCATATGGATCAGGGCCGACAGCACGACCAGAGCCATGACGACGGCAACGAGCGGGTGCGACAATGCGCCAACCACCTCGGCGTAAGGCGCGCCGTTGTACATCACGAGGAAGCCAACGAAGAAGAGGATCAAGGGAATGTTGGCGACGGCCGTGACGCGCTGACGCCAGAAATGCTCGGTGCCTTCCTTGGCCGAGCCGAGACCGCGGACCTTGCCGAGCGGAGTGCGCATATCCATGGAATGGTGCCTCAGGTGCGAATGATATAGGCGACGATCCACACAAGGAGCGTCAGGACGACGGATGCGATGATGTTCGCCTTGGCGAGCTTCGTCGAAAAATGCTTGTCGAAGCCGTAGCCGACATCCCACATCAGATGGCGCAGACCGCCCAGCATGTGGTGGATGAGCGCCCAGGTGTAGCCGAGCAGGATCAGGCGACCGATGATGGTGCCCATGAACCAGTTGACCCATTCGAAGTATTCAGCACCCGTCGAGGCAGCCACCAGCCACCAGGCGACCAGGATGGTGCCGAAATAGAGCGCCGCGCCGGTAATCCGGTGCAGGATCGACATCAACATGGTGGGAATAAGCTTGTAAACTTGCAGGTGCGGCGACAGAGGCCGGTTTTTAGTCACATTCGCCATCTAAACCTCGCGGCGTCTCGATGCGGTCCGATCATACGGACATATTGTTTGCAATGCGCCATAACGATTGTTGTGCATCGCATCAGGGGGACGTTTAATCCTCGAACTCCCGGACGACAAGCACATTCGCTTGACGATTTCAATTTAATCGATTCGCGTGAATAGAAGTTTAGCGTCACTGCGAACCGCATCAGGCACTACGAAAAAAGCGTTGAGATGGATGACTTTAGCAACCACTTGCGGCATGTTGCGTTAACGATTTATTAACTGCGTTCCGGAGGTCGCCCCATGCTAAAGTATCGTCTCGCCATGACGGTTTTGACCGTCGCGCTCGGATCCGCAGGCGGCATCGCTGAAGCTGGCGACAGCTACGGGCATCATTACGGACGCAACGAAGCGGTCGTCGGCAGCAATGGCCTGCCCTCCGTCATTCCCGGTATCGGCACCTTTGCCGGCAGCATTTCCGGTCTCCGCATCAAGGGCAACGGTGTCTTCTTCGCCATCGACCGGGCAACGGGACCGAAGGTGACTGCCTACCGCGCCCCGAAGGCGAAAATCATTGAAATCTCAGCGGAAAACCCTGAGGACGCGTGCTCTTTCGAAGCCGGTGTCTGCGTCATCAGGCCGAAGAACTAAAGAAACTTCCAGACCGTCGTTTTCTTCACTTCGCTGTCTTCGAGGATCCGCGTCACCGGAACCTCGTAGGTCGCAAGCGGCTCGAGATGGTCTGTGGGGCGATAGCTTCTCCCGGGATCACCCACCAGAACGAGGCATCCGCTCTTGGCCAGCATGGCAAACCAGCCGACCAGCGCGCGTGCAAAGTCGCTGTCGTAAAACACGTCGCCCGCTAGGATCACGTCGAAATCGACCGACCGACCAATGAGGTCATCATCGGTGAAGGCCAGCGTCACGTCGTTGAGAGCGGCATTCAGCCGCACCGCAGTTTTCGCCCAGGGATCGATATCGGCCGCAAGAACCTCGACAGCGCCCGCCATGGCCGCAGCGATTGCCACCAGACCGGATCCGCTGGCGAAATCCAGCACCCGCTTGCCCCGAACCGTCTCCGGATGATCGAGCACATAGCGCGCCAGGCCCTGGCCACCCGCCCAGGCGAAGGCCCAGAACGGCGGTGGCAAGCCGATCGCCTCGAGATCCTCTTCCGTCTTTTGCCAGAGATCATGCACTTCGCTCGCCAGATGAAGCCGGATCTCCGGCACATGCGGCGGCGCAATCGCGCTGGTGTTTTCGAGGATGAAACGGTCCGGGTCTGTTTTCACGGGCGGATCAGACGGGCGGATTGTCGAGGCCGCCCATGCGGCAGACCTCGAAATATTCGTCTTCGGTCACCGGCTGGACGGAGAGCCGCATCGAGGTGACCAGCGACATCTTGGCGAGCTTTTCGTTTGCCTTGATGTCCTTCAGGCTGACCGGCTTCGGCATGTCGCACACCGCACGGATGTCGACGCAGTCCCAGCGGGCATCACCCTCGGCGGTCGAATCCGGATGCGAAAGCGCGCAGACCTCGACGACCCCGACCACTTCCAGTCCCTCGTTCGAGTGATAGAAGAAGCCCTTGTCGCCGATCTTCATCGCCCGCATGTTGTTGCGCGCGAGATAGTTGCGCACGCCGGTCCATTCTTCACCGACTTCGCCCTTGGCCTTCTGCATTTCCCAGGACCACTTGAAGGGTTCGGACTTGTAGAGCCAGAATGCCATTGTCTTTACGCCTCGGGATTGTTGAAGACCCAGTTATAGGGCTTGATCTCGACAGTCTCGAACAGGCCGGCCTTGGCATAAGGGTCTTGTGCTGCCAACGCCTTGGCAGCATCGATATCATCGGCAGCAATCAGAAGCATCGAACCGCAGGGCTTGCCGTCGGCATCGAGGAACGGGCCGGCGATCTTGAGTTGACCAGCGGCATTGAGCCCGTTCAGCCATTCGACATGCGGCGGACGCGTTTCCATCCGAAGGTTCAGGTGGCCTAGCTTGTCGGCGCAGATGACGGCAAACAGCATCTTGTCTCTCCTAAGGGATCTCTTATTCGGTGGTGATCGGTCGCGACATCAGTTGGGTGATCGCGGTCGGGATGTCCAGTCTGCCATCGATGATCGCGGCAACGGCTTCCGTGATCGGCATCTCGATCTGGTGACCTTCGGCGAGACGCGCAGCGACTGCCGCCGCGAATGCGCCTTCAACCAGCGCGCCTTGCTGGGCGGCAATCGGCTCACCTTTGCCCAGCGCGATGCCGAAGCGCAGATTGCGTGACTGATGGCTGGTCGCGGTCAGCACGAGGTCGCCGAGACCCGACAGGCCCCGCACCGTGTCGCCTCGCCCGCCCATCGCGTCGACAAGCCGCGACATCTCCGCAAGGCCACGGGCGATCAGGGCAGCACGTGCCGAATCGCCAAGCCCCATGCCCTCGACGATGCCACAGGCAATCGCCAGCACGTTCTTCAGTGCGCCGCCGAGCTGCACCCCGATTCGGTCATCGGAGGCATAGAGGCGGAAAGTCTGGCCGGAGATCGCCTTGGCCAGATGTTCGGCAAGGGACAGATCCTCTGCAGCGATCGCCATGGCCGTCGGCAGGCCCTTTGCAATGTCAGCTGCGAAACCCGGGCCGGAGAGCATCCCGATCGGATGGCCGGGAAGAGCCGTTTCCAGCACATCGGTGAGCAGACGTGAGCTCTGCTTCTCGATCCCCTTGGCGCAGATGACGACAGGCACGCCCGGCTTCAGATGCGGCCCATAGGTTTCGGCTGCCGCGATCTGTGCCTGGGACGGCATGGCGAACAGCACGATGTCTGCCTCGCCGAGATCCTCCGCCCGGGCGGAAAAGGACAGCGACGCGGGCAATTGAATGCCCGGCAGTGCGGACTCATGCACGCGGCTTGCAGCGAGATCGGCCATGACCGAGGCATCGCGACCGATCAGCAGGGCCTGCGCCCTCCCCGTCTGCGCCACCACAGCGGCAAGCGCGGTACCAAAAGCACCAGCGCCGATAACGGCAATGCGCTGCATCCCGCTCATGCCTTGGCTCCCCGCTTGCCGTAAGCGAGCAAGGCCTTGGCATCCTGGTCCAGTGGCCAGCGCGACCGGGGTGCGACGGCAAGATCATCCGAGGGCATGCCGAGCGCCATGCGCTCTAGGCCTGCCCAGGCGATCATGACGGCATTGTCGGTGCACAGATGATGCGGCGGCGCGACGAAGCGAAAGCGATGCTCGGCGCAGAGCGTATCGAGGGTCTGGCGTACTTCCTTGTTGGCGGCGACACCGCCGGCGACAACCAATACAGGCTCGGCCACATCAGGAAATACTTCCTTGAACCGCTGCAGGCCTCGGCCGATGCGATCTTTCAGAGTGCGCGAGATGGCATGCTGGAACGAGGCGCAGATATCGGCGATGTCCTGGTCAGTGACAGGCGCGATGCCCTCTGCCGCCTGACGCACGGCGGTCTTGAGCCCCGAGAAGGAAAAATCGAGACGAGCCTCGCCAACCAAAGGTCGGGGAAAGGCAAACCGCTTGGGATTGCCCGTGGCGGCTGCCCGCTCGACAGCAGGACCACCGGGATAGGGAAGACCAAGCAGCTTCGCGGTCTTGTCGAAGGCCTCGCCCAGGGCGTCATCGATGGTGGTGCCCCAGCGCTCGTATTCGCCGACACCTTTGACCAGAACCAATTGCGTGTGGCCGCCGGAAACAAGCAGCATCAGATAGGGAAAGGCAACGCCATCGGTGAGCCGCGCCGTCAGCGCATGGCCTTCGAGATGGTTGACGGCGTAAAGCGGCTTGCCCGTCGCGCGCGCGATCGCTTTGCCTGTCATCAGGCCCACCAGCAGCCCGCCGATCAGCCCCGGGCCGGAGGTCGCGGCAATGGCATCGACATCCTCAAGCGAGCGGCCGGCCCGTAGCAAGGCTTCGGAAATCAGGCTGTCCAGCGCTTCCACATGGGCGCGCGCGGCAATCTCCGGCACCACGCCGCCATAGGCGCTGTGTTCCTCGAGCTGGCTCAGCACCACCTCGCCAAGAATCGCGCCCCGGCCTTCGGCCGCGCACAACGGCGCAGGCGGTTTCGTCGCAGCTGGTTTCGATGCCGAGGACAAGCATCCGCCGGTGGTCCGTATCCATTCAGTCCTGAAGAAACCGGTCTACGAAATCTGTCGGTAACAACGGACAAGTTCGGATGCAAACAAAACCTTTCCGCATCGGCACGCGGGGCAGCCCGCTGGCGCTGGCCCAGGCTTCTGAGACACGCGCGCGCCTGATGGTGACCCATGGCCTTCCGGAGGAAATGTTCGAGATCGTCGTGCTCTCGACCAAAGGCGACCGGATCACCGACCGCGCACTCTCCGAAATCGGCGGCAAGGGTCTGTTCACGGAAGAACTGGAAGAGCAGCTGATCTCCGGCGATCTCGATTTCGCCGTGCATTCATCCAAGGATATGCCAACCAAGCTGCCGGATGGCCTTTTCCTGTCAGCTTTCCTGCCGCGCGAAGATGTGCGCGACGCAGTCGTCGGCCGCACCGCCCCGACACTCACGGAACTTCCGCATGGTGCCACCGTCGGCTCTTCTTCGCTGCGCCGCCAGGCCCTCATCCGGCGCCTCAGGCCCGACATTAACGTCATCACCTTCCGTGGCCTGGTCGACACCCGCCTGCGCAAGCTCGCCGATGGCGAAGTGGATGCAACGCTGCTCGCCTTTGCCGGCCTGAAGCGACTTGGCAAGCCGGATGTTCCGACGCAATTGCTCGATCCGAGCGAATTCCCCCGGCACCGGCGCAAGGCGCGATCTGCATCGAGAGCCGCATCGGCGATACAAGGGTGAGCGAGCTGCTGGAGGCGATCAATCACCATGACACCTTTGATGCGGTCAGCTGCGAGCGGGCCTTCCTCGGCGCTCTCGACGGCTCCTGCCGCACACCGATTGCGGGCCATGCGACGGTCGATGGGGACGCAATCCGCTTTGCCGGCATGATCCTCACGCCCGATGGCAGCCGCTGGCACGATGTGGAGATCGAAGGCAGCCGCACGGCCGCCGCAGTTCTCGGCGCCACGGCAGGTGGAACGGTGCGCAGCAAGGCTGGCAGCGACTTCTTCGATAGCTGGAACTGACAAATGCGCGTTCTGGTGACGCGCCCCGAGCCGGCATCGGCCAGAACCGCCGCCGAGCTAGAGCGTCGTGGCCACGAGCCGGTCCTGCTGCCGCTAATGCAGGCAATCCACCAGCCGCAAGCACTGGTGGTCCCTGCCCTCCCCGATGCGGCTGCCATTGCCGTGACCAGCGCCGAGGCAATCCGTGTTCTGGAGGCATTGCCCCAGGAAGCAAGGCAAGCTTTGCTCGCCCTTCCGCTCTTCGCAGTCGGTCGCGCGACCGCACGCGCGGCCAGTGATGCCGGATTTGCGGATGTCTCGGTCGCAGATGGCGACGGGAGATCCCTGGCGAGCCTCTTGGTCGCGACACACGATGCAGCAACGCCGATCCTCTACCTGACCGGCAGCCCACGCTCACCCCACTTCGAAACCGACCTGCAGCATGCCGGTCGAACGATCGATGTACGCGAATGTTACCGGATGGTCCCGGCCACTCCCGACGATCTCGACGTCATCGAAACACTGACGCCGATGCCGGACGCAATTCTGGTCTATTCCGCTGAAACGGCCCGCCGCATCGGCGAAATTCATCATGCCACGCGTGACCAGCTCGATTGGCGACAAGTGCGTTTCCTGTGTCTCAGTGAAAAAATAGCCAAGGCCCTCCCCGCAGAAATTCAGCCCAACAGCCAGTGGTCGATGGAACCTCGGGAGGATCAACTGCTTCTTCTGCTTTGATGCAGTGCCGCGTGAAATGGAACCTCAGGCCTTTCCTTCGCCATGAGGACTGACTAGGTTTAATCACACGCGCGAAATGAAGAGGTTGCCATGGTTTCCGGAAAGCCACCCCGTCGATCGAAAGCCACCGATGATCCGGTGACAATCGACCTGACCGCTGAGGAAACCGCGACGCCGAAGGAAGATGGCACCTCGGGCACGCAACCAGATGCCACAGCTTCGTCTTTCGTGACAGACGAAGCGGCAACGAACGCCGCGGCAGCAAGCGACGCCCCAGCCGACGCGCCTGCCGATCCATGGACGCCGGCGCCAGAGCCTTCGGAAGCAACCACATCTGCCGCCGAGAGCGAAACGCCCGCCGACATCACCGCGAACACCGAAGCCGCCCCCGCCAAGGAGCCCGTCCGCCAGTCGCCCCCGACCTCGACGCTGGTCGCCTCCGGTATCTTCGGTGGCCTTGTGGCACTCGCCCTTGCCGGCAGCATGCAATATGCCGGGATTGTCCCGGGCATCGGACCGGATCAGAGGACCGAAGCACCCGCCATCGATACGACAGAGCTGGATGCCCTCAAGGCGGACGTCGCGCGCCTGGCGGCGCAACCGGCGGCACCGGCGACCGACCCTGCCCTTGCCGAACGCATAGCGGCGCTGGAAACCAGCGTTGCCAGTAACAACTCGGCTCCTGCGGCCGATGCCACGGCGGTTGAAGCATTGAAGACCCAGCTTGTCGCGGCCGAACAGGCAATCGAAGCCCTACGGGCCGAAATCGCCAGCAACAAGCAGGCTCTCGACCAGAGCACGACCCGCCTGACGGAAGCTGAGCGCAAGCTCGAAGAACCGCGCAGCGACGTGGAAATGGCGCGGGCGATTGCCTTGGCAGGTTTGAAGACCGCCATCGATCGCGGCGGCCCCTTCCTGTCGGAGCTCGACGCGCTGAAGAGCGTGTCGCCGGAAGACCCGGCCGTTGCGGCACTCAGCCCGCTTGCGAGCGCCGGTGTGCCGTCCCGCTCGGATCTTGCACGCGACTTCAACCAGGTCGCAGAAGACATCCTCGCCGCCATCAACCAGCCGGCAACCGGCGAAGGCTGGACGGACCGTCTGCTCGCGAGCGCCCGGTCTCTGGTCCAGCGTGCGTCCCGTCGGCAGCATCGAGGGCGATACGCCGGAAGCCGTGGTTGCCCGCGTCGAGAACAAGCTGCAGAACGGCGACCTGAAGGGCGCTGCCGATCGAATGGCAGACACGCTGCCCGAGGCCGGTCAAGCAGGCAGCCTCCGAGCTTACGACCAAGCTGAAAAACAGGATTGAGGCCGAGGAGCGCGTTGCCGCCGCCCTGTCCCAGACCGTGGCCGGGAACGGAGGCTGACAAATGACCACCATCCTCAAGATCCTCTTCTTCTTCGGCTTTATCCTGGCGCTCGGTTTCGGCTTTTCCTGGATCGCCGATCGTCCCGGTGAAATCTCCCTGATCTGGGAAGGGCAGCAATACAATACCGATCTCATTGTCGCGGTGACGGCGCTGGTCGCCCTTGTCGCCACCCTCATGCTGCTGTGGTGGCTCCTCCGCACGTTGTGGACCTCGCCCCATTCGGTCCGCCGCTTTTTCCGCGCCCGCAAACGAGACCGCGGCTATCAGGCGATATCCACCGGCCTGATCGCAGCCGGCGCCGGCAACGCCATTCTCGCCCGCAAGATGAGCGCCCGCGCCCGTGGCCTGATCCGCGCCGACCAGGAACCGCTGATCCGCGTGCTCGATGCCCAGGCAGCCCTGATCGAGGGACGTCACGACGAGGCGCGTCGCCTCTTTCAGGAGATGTCGGAGGATCCCGAGACCCGTGAACTTGGCCTGCGCGGTCTTTATGTGGAAGCGAACCGCCTCGGCGCGCATGAGGCTGCCCGGCAATATGCCGAAACCGCAGCAGAGGCGGCGCCTTACCTGCCATGGGCGGCAAAGGCGACGCTGGAACATCGCTGCCACGCCGGTCATTGGGACGATGCGATCCGCCTGCTCGATCAGCAGAAGATCGCCCATGTGCTTGAACGTCATGAAGCCGAACGCCTGAAGGCGGTCCTGCTCACCGCAAAAGCCGAAGACCAGCTGGAAGCCGATCCGGCCGGCGCGCGCGACAGTGCCTTGAAGGCGTTGAAACTCGCCAAGGATCTCGTGCCCGCCGCCATCGTCGCTGCCAAGGCCTATATGCGTGAAGACAATCTGCGCAAGGCGTCGAACACCCTGGAGCAGGTTTGGAAGATCGAGCCGCATCCGGAAATTGCCCGAGCCTATGTCCGTGCCCGGAGTGGCGACAGCGCCGTTGACCGCCTGAAGAAGGCCGAGAAGCTGGAGGCTCTGAAGCCGAACAACTACGAGTCCCTGCTCGCCGTTGCAGAAGCCGCGCTCGACACGCAGGACTTCAAGAAGGCCCGCGCCAAGGCCGAAGCAGCGGCCCGCATCGCCTCGCGCGAACGCGTCTATCTGCTGCTGGCTGACATCGAGGAAGCGGAGACCGGCGATCAGGGACGTATCCGCCACTGGATGGGTCAGGCGCTCAAAGCACCGCGCGATCCATCCTGGGTGGCCGACGGCCACGTGTCCGAGCGCTGGATGCCGATCTCTCCGGTCACCGGCCACCTCGACGCGTTCGAATGGAAGATGCCCTTCGACCAGTTGGCCGGCCCGATCGAGGAAGGCAAAACATCCCAAGGTGAAATAGCGCTCGCATCCCTTCCGCCTGTTGCGCGGACGGAAACTGCAGCCAAGCCGGAGCCTGTGGCCGAACCGACACGCCCGAAGGTGGTGGAGACAAAAGGCCAGGTAATCGACGGTGAGGTTTCAGCGAAATCGGCAGAGCCAGAGGTGCCTTTGGCAAAGCCGACCAAGCAAGAGGCCGCAGTGGTCGATGCGTCGAAGGAAAGCATGCCCGCAAAGGAGCCAGCGGTCGTAGAACCCTTCTTCGGTCGCCCTCCAGATGATCCCGGCGTCAAGGATCCGGCGCTTGCAGCACCAGAACCCAAGACCCGCCTGAAACTCTTCTGACAGGAACCGGCATGCTCGATCGCCTGCAATCCTTCTTCCAATCTGTGATGCAGGACCGCCCCAAGGCGGTCTTTGCGCCTGACGACCCTCGGATCGCCGTTGCCGCCCTCTGTCTCCAGGTCATGGAAGCGGACGGCGTCGTCCGCGACGCCGAAAAGGCAAAACTGCGGGAAATCCTCACGGAGGAATACGGGCTCGAAGAAAGCGACCTCGACGCCTTGATCGCAGCCGGTCAAGACGCCGAGAGCGAGGCGGTCGATTACTACCGCTTCACCACGGAACTGAAGCGACAGTTGAACGAGGACGAGCGCCAACATCTGGTCGGCATCCTCTGGGACATCGTCTACGCAGACGGAAGCCGCAGCGAGATGGAAGACCATGCCATCTGGCGGGTCGCCGACCTGCTCGGCGTATCTGGGCGTGAACGCATCGTCCAACGGCAGGAAGCGGCCGAACGAGCCGGCCTTGGAGCGATCGACGATGCCAAGTGACGAACGGTCGCGCCCGCGCGATCGCAAACAGCCTGTCCTGATCGTCCTGCACCAGGAGCGATCGAGCCCCGGCCGCGTCGGCCAGATGTTGGAGGAGAAGGGCTATCCCCTCGACATCCGCCGTCCGGTACTTGGGCAGGCTCTGCCAAAAACCTTGGCGGACCATGCGGGCGCCGTCGTCTTTGGCGGTCCGATGAGTGCGAACGATCCCGATGACTACATCAAGACCGAAATCAACTGGCTCGATGTGCCGCTTAAGGAAAACAAACCTTTCCTCGGAATCTGCCTCGGCGCCCAGATGCTGGTCCGTCACCTCGGCGGCAAGGTGGAGGCCGACCGGGATGAGCGCACCGAAATCGGCTGGTATCCGATCAAGCCGACCGAACATGGCCGCTTGCTGATGCACTGGCCGAAGATGGTCTATCACTTCCACCGCGAGGGCTTCAGCCTGCCACAGGGCGCCAAACTGCTGGCGACGGGAGACATCTATCCGAACCAGGCATTCCGCTATGGTGAAAACGCCTGGGCCGTGCAGTTCCATGCAGAACTGACCCGCGCCATGATGCACCGCTGGGTGGTCCATGGTGCCCATCGTTTCATGCTACCGAATGCTCAGCAGGGGCGCGAACATCTGGAAGGCCGGATGATCTTCGACGCGCCGCTGCGTGCCTGGCTCTCCGATTATCTAGACCTGATCTTCAATCGCGATCAGCGGGCTTCCTGACGCTCCGGCGCTTCGAGACTGTCGATCTTGCGCAATTGTGGGAAGCCAAGCGCCCAGACTGCGGCAACGGCCAGCGTACCAAAGCCCCCAAGCACGACGGCAGGCACCGGCCCGATGAAATGCGCCATGGTGCCGGCCCGGAACTCACCGAGTTCGTTTGAGGCGCCGACGAAGACCATGTTGACGGCGTTGACACGACCGCGGACCTCGTCCGGGGTCCAGAGCGCAATCAGCGTCTCACGAACATAGACGGACGCCATGTCGGCGGCGCCCATCAGCATCAGCGCGAAGATCGACAGCCAGGCCGTCTCGGAGAAGCCGAACAGGATCGTCCCGACGCCGAAAAGGGCGACGCCGATGAACATGAAGGTCCCGGCATTGTGGCGGATGGGGAAGCTTGCCAGCGCGATCGCGACGATGATCGCGCCAATGCCGGGTGCGGCACGCAGAAGGCCGAGACCCCAGGGTCCGAGATCGAGAATGTCCCGCGCAAAGACCGGCATCAGCGCCACGGCACCACCGAGGAGCACCGCGAAAAGATCGAGCGAAATCGCACCCAGCACGACCTTTTCACCGAAGATGAAGCGGAAGCCGGCAAACAGCGTATCGAGCGTCACAGCTTTTTCGGACTTCCGCTGCGGCGGACGCTTGACCAGGAAGACGAGGATCGCAGCCGCCGCAAAGAAGCCGAAGGACACGGAATAGGCAACGACGGGACTTGCCCCATAGAGCAGGCCGCCGGCGACCGGACCGACAATCGAAGCCGTCTGCCAGGAAGATGAGTTCCAGGCGACTGCGTTCGACAGATCCTTCTGCGGCACCAGATTGGGCGCAAGCGACTGAACCGCAGGCGCTGCAAAGGCGCGCTCGACGCCAAAGACAACGAGAATGGCAAAGACGATGGTCGGCTCGAAAGCGTCGGCGATCGTAAGCCCCAGCAACGCACCGGCGCAGATGGCGCTGACGATCATGCAGATGGAGACGATCGCGCGGCGATTATACCGGTCCGCCACGGAGCCGGTGACCAGGATCAGCAACAGCGATGGCAGGAACTGCACGAGACCGATCAGGCCGAGATAGAAGACATTCCCCGTCATGTCGTACATCTGCCAACCGACTGAGACGCTGAGGATCTGGGTGGCGAAGGCGCCGAGGAAGCGGGCAAAGAAGAAGCGCGTGTAGGAAGAATGCCGGAACGCAGCAAAACGGTCGTCGGCTGAGGAGGCGTGCATCGAACAATACCTTGGACTGCGGGGACGGGCCCGCCGTTAAACATGATTCGGATTGCGTGGGCCCCATCCACTTGTCCGTTAAGTCGCCAATGTCTACATCTCTGTCAACCGAGAAATGGAGACCTGAATGTACGCACTGTTTCAGACGATCGACCTTGCCTTGAGCATCTTCACCTGGATTCTGATCGGCAGTGCCATCTTCTCCTGGCTCTTTGCCTTCAACGTGATCAACTCCAGCAATCGCTTCGTGGCGACGCTCGGACAGTTCTTCTACAACGTCACCGAGCCCGTGCTGCGCCCGATCCGCCGCTTCATGCCGGATCTCGGCGGGATCGACATCTCGCCGATCGTCTTGCTGCTGATCATCTTCTTCCTGCGTTCCTTCCTCTGGAACAGCATCTACCCGCTGGTGGCGTGACAAGCCCCTGCCGTCTTGGCAATGACCATGTCCTGCTCGCCGTCCGGCTGACACCGAACGGCGGGCGCGATGCGTTTGACGGGGTGGAGGTTGCCGCCGACGGTCTGGCGCATCTCAAGGCGCGCGTGACCGCCGTGCCGGAAAAGGGCAAGGCCAACAAGGCCCTTATCGCCCTGCTTTCGAAAGCCTTGAAGGTCCCGAAGTCCTCGATATCAGTTGTTTCAGGCGAAACCTCGAGATAAAAAATCCTCCGGATCGAGGGCGACCCGGAGGATTTGCAATCGCGGATAGAAGCGCTGGCTTCAGCCTGAGCTTACTTGCCTTCGTCCTTGGCGCGCTGGATCGAGTCCAGGATGATCTGCTTTGCAGCATCGACATCCATCCAGTCGCCGATCTTCACCCACTTGCCGGGCTCCAGATCCTTGTAGTGCTCGAAGAAGTGCTGGATCTGCTTGAGCGTGATTTCCGGAAGATCCGTGTAGTTGGCGATCTTGTCGTAACGACGCGTCAGCTTCGGCACCGGAACGGCGAGGATCTTCTCGTCCATGCCGCCATCGTCTTCCATCATCAGCACGCCGATCGGGCGAACATTGATGACGCAGCCCGGAACGAGCGGGCGCGTGTTGCAGATCAGGACGTCGAGCGGGTCGCCGTCCTTGCAGAGCGTGTGCGGCACGAAGCCGTAATTGCCCGGATAGGTCATCGGGGTGTAGAGGAAGCGGTCGACGACGAGCGTGCCGGCGTCCTTGTCCATCTCATACTTGATCGGCTGGCCGCCGACAGGAACTTCGACGATGACGTTGATGTCTTCCGGCGGGTTCTTGCCGATGGCAATTGCATCAATACGCATATTATTGGACCCCGTACAGTGTTGAATTCCTGCGCTACCTAATGCGAAATATGGCGCAATGCAACACGGCTTTGGGAGAAGCCCCTCCGCCCAAGTCCGCACACGAGGAGACGAGACTATGCGGGCCACCAGCCCTTTGCCGATCGCGGTGATGTTTGCCGCAAGCATGTTCGTCGCGGCAGCAGCCCAGGCCAACGACAGCGCCTATACCGATCTTAACCTCGACAACTGCCAGACCATCGAAGCCGACGCGATGGGTGCCAGCTTGCTGTGCAAGGGCTTCAAGGGTCTGGAGGTGCATTTCAAGGAGGGTGACCTGCGCCAGAGTGTGCTCTTCGGTCCCGTGGACCGAGAGCTTCAGCGCCTTCAACCGGGTCAATGACAAGATCGAGTGGCGGCGGGATGCGTCCGGCAAGCCCTTCGCGGCCATCCTGCGCTGGTTCATCGAAAACCCCGGACCGGACGGCTCGCCGAGCCCGGAAAGCACGGGCCAGGTTCTGGTTATCTCCCGCGTCGCGACACCGGAATATCCGGGCTCGTGCTTTGTCGGCATGGTCGATGCGAAGGCCAATGCAAACGCGAACGTCGTTGCCCGTCAGGTGGCGGATCAGGTTGCGGCGGAGTTCGATTGCGGCTTGCAGTCACCGCTCTGGTACGGCGAGCGTGGCCAACTCACCAGCGACCGGACGTTCAGCCGGCCCGAAGGATATGTGGTGGAATAGACCGGAGCGTTCGGTCAGTTCCAGATGAAGCCGAGCTTCTTCAGATGCACATCGTCGAAGTCTTCCATGCCTTCGACGGCATCGACACCGCCATTCGAGCGGAAGAAATTGGCAGCAATCTCGCTGTCCTCGAGGCACCAGACGACCATGCCGTTGCAGCCGAGCGATTTCAGCGTGCGCTTTGCCTCATGGAACAACTGATAACCAAGGCCGATGCCCTGATATTCGGGCCTGAGGTAAATCTCGTAGATCTCGCCTTCATGCGGCAAGGCGCGGGCGCGGTTATAGCCAAGTGAGGCATAGCCGGCGACCGTGCCGGCCACCTCGGCAAGCAGGATGGTGGCGGGACCACGCGTCGCCTTGCGCCACCAGCTTTCGCCGCGGCGCTCGATCATCCGGGTCAGGGCACGATAGGGAATGATGCCGGAATAGGCGTGTGTCCAGGCATTGCGGTGAGCGTCAGCGATCGCTGCGGCATCACCGGGACCTGCCAAGCGCATGTCGATCGACAACGTCTTCATAACGTAAACCCACCCTGGCGCGCCCGACTAAGGAGACGCGGAGCCTGGACCTGCATCGGCCCACGGGGAAAATTTAACGCTTTTTTAAGATTACTCGCAAGGCAGAAGGAGGGGGATGCACAAACAAAACCCCGGTCTTTTGAACCGGGGTTTCAAAACGAGACATGTTTTCAGAGACTTGTGTCTCAGATCGCAGCCTTGGACTTTTCCATGCGCTTGCGGTCGTTCGCATCGAGGAACATCTTGCGCAGGCGGATCGACTTCGGCGTGACTTCCATCAACTCGTCGTCCTGGATCCAGGAGAGCGCGCGGTCGAGCGTCATACGGATTGGCGGGGTCAGGCTTGCACGGCTTCGTCCTTGCCGGCCGAACGGATGTTGGTCAACTGCTTGCCCTTGAGCACATTGACTTCGAGGTCGTTGTCACGCGTGTGGATGCCGATGATCATGCCCATGATAGACCTTGTCGCCCGGCTCGATGATCATCGGACCGCGGTCTTCCAGGTTGAACATGCGCGTAGGCAACGGCTTCGCCCGACTGCGTTGGCAAGCAGAACGCCGTTGACGCGACCGGTGATCGCGCCCTTGTAGGGCTGATAATCGTGGAACAGGCGGTTCATGATCGCCGGTGCCGCGCGTATCGGTCAGAAGTTCCGACTGATAGCCGATCAGGCCGCGCGTCGGGGCATGGAACACGAGGCGAAGGCGGTCGCCGCCCGAAGGGCGCATGCTCGATCATCTCGGCCTTGCGCTCCGACATCTTGCTGACGACGACGCCGGAATGCTCGTTCATCGACGTCGATGACGACTTCCTCGATCGGCTCCAAGCGTCTGGCCGGTCGCTTCGTCCTTGTGCATCACGACGCGCGGACGCGAAACGGCGAGTTCGAAGCCTTCGCGGCGCATGGTCTCGATCAGAACGGCGAGCTGAAGTTCGCCACGGCCGGACACGTAGAACGAATCCTTGCCCTCGGCTTCTTCGATCTTCAGCGCGACGTTGCCTTCAGCTTCCTTGAACAGGCGGTCGCGGATGACGCGCGATGGTGACCTTGTCACCTTCGGTGCCGGCGAGCGGGCTGTCGTTGACGATGAATGACATGGTAACGGTCGGCGGGTCGATCGGCTGCGCGGTCATGGCTTCGTTGACCGAAGGATCGCAGAACGTGTCGGCAACGGTGCCCTTGGAGAGGCCGGCGATGGCGACGATGTCGCCGGCCATGGGCTTCTTCGATGCGGCTGGCGCTCGATGCCGCGGAACGCGAGGATCTTCGAGATACGGCCGGTTTCGACCGTCTTGCCGTCCTGGGCAGAGAACCTTGACAGCCTGGTTCGGCTTGATCGAGCCGGACGCGATGCGACCAGTGATGATGCGGCCGAGGAAGGGGTTGGCTTCCAGAATCGTACCGATCATGCGGAACGGGCCTTCGGTCTCGACCTTCGGCTGCGGCACATGCTCGCAGCACGAGGTCGAGCAGCGGCGCCATGACCCTGATCCTTCGGACCTTCCGGGTTGACGTTCATCCAGCCATCACGGCCAGAACCGTAGAGGATCGGGAAGTCGAGCTGCTCGTCGGTGGCGTCGAGAGTCGGCGAACAGGTCGAAGACTTCGTTGATGACTTCTTCGTGGCGGCGCATCCGGACGGTCGACCTTGTTGATCGCGACGATCGGCGCGAAGACCGACCTTCAGCGCCTTGCCGACGACGAACTTGGTCTGCGGCATCGGGCCTTCGGCGGCAGT
Organism: Allorhizobium sp.; assembly: GCA_965283865.1. GTDB lineage: Bacteria > Pseudomonadota > Alphaproteobacteria > Rhizobiales > Rhizobiaceae > Allorhizobium. Next base: position 630,257 of record CBDIQA010000001.1, on the reverse strand, counting down.
CGACCAGCACGATCGCGCCGTCGACCATCGAGCAGGATGCGCTCGACCTCGCCGCCGAAGTCGGCGTGGCCGGGCGTGTCGACGATGTTGATGCGGTGACCCTTCCACTCGACCGAGGTCGCCTTGGCCAGGATGGTGATGCCACGCTCCTTTTCCAGGTCGTTGGAGTCCATCACGCGCTCGGCGACGCGCTGGTTCTCGCGGAAAGAGCCCGACTGCTTCAGAAGCTCGTCCACAAGGGTCGTCTTGCCATGGTCGACGTGCGCGATGATCGCGATGTTGCGCATTTTCATGTTTGTGATCTCTGATAGCTGGGGCGCAATACGGGAGAGAGGCGCCGATTTACTTTGGCGCGCTCATACCTTGTTTTTTGCATTTGCGAAAGGGGGAAACGCCCGATGCGCCGGCGATGGTTACCGCCGGCGTCGGTTTTGCTCGGTCCTGCGTGCCTTAAGCCGCAAGCCCTTTCTTCTTCAGCATGGCCTCCGGGCTCGGCATCTTGCCACGGAAGGCCTGGTAGGCATCTTCCGGATCGACCGATCCTCCCGATGCATAGATATGGGTCTTGAGCTTCTGCGCCATCTGCGGATCGAAGGGATTGCCGGTTTCCTCGAAGGCGGCGAAGGCATCGGCGTCGAGCACTTCCGACCACATGTAGGAATAGTAGCCGGCCGAATAACCATCGCCGGAAAACACGTGCTGGAAGTGCGGCGTCGCATGGCGCATGACAATTGCGGACGGCATGCCGATTTTCTCCAGCACTTCGGCCTGCACGGCCATGGGATCCTCGACCGCCCCCCGCGTATGGAAGGCCATATCGACCAGAGCCGACGAGGTGAACTCCACGGTATTGAACCCGGCATTGAAGGTCCGCGCCGCCAGCACCTTGTCGAGCAGCGCCTGCGGCATTGGCTCTCCCGTCTGGTAGTGCACCGCATAGGTCTTGAGGATCTCGGGCACCGTCAGCCAGTGCTCATAAAGCTGCGAGGGCAGTTCCACGAAATCGCGGGAAACGCCCGTGCCGGAGACGGATGGATAGGTGACGTTGGACAGCATGCCATGTGCCGCGTGGCCGAATTCATGAAACAGCGTGCGTGCGTCATCAAGCGACAGCAGCGCGGGCTTGCCTGGCTCCGGTTTGGCGAAATTGCAGACATTGTAGATGATCGGCAGTTCACCCTGGCGACCGTTCTTCAGCGTGAGGCGGTGCTGCGCCTGGAAGCTGCTCATCCAGGCGCCGGAACGCTTGGACGACCTTGCGAAATAGTCGCCGAGGAAGAGAGCCACCAGAGTATCGTCGCGGTCGCGGATTTCGTACACGCGCACATCCGGATGGTAGCCGACGACATTGCTGAGCGGCACGGCTCGAATGCCGAAAATGCGGCCAGCGACATCGAAGCACGCCTCGATGATCTTCTCGAGCTGCAAATAAGGCTTCAGCTCGGCTTCGGAGAAATCGAACTTCTTAGCCCGCAGTTTTTCGGCATAGTGCCGCCAGTCCCAGGGTGCCACGTCATGGTTCTTGCCCTCATCGGCAATCAAGGCGGCGAGCTCCCTCTCCTCGGTCCGCGCCTGCGACACGGCCTTCTCCCAGACCTGCATCAGAAGCCCGTTCACCGCCTCAGGTGTCTTCGCCATCGTATTGTCGAGCTTGTAGGAGGCAAAGTCCTTGTAGCCGAGCAGCTTCGCCTTTTCCGCCCGAAGCGCGAGCGTCTCCTTGACGATCGCCCGGTTGTCGGTTTCACCACCATTGATGCCGCGCGACGTCCAGGCCTTAAAAGCGATCTCGCGCAGGTCACGGCGCTCAGAGAAGGTGAGGAATGGCTCGATGATCGATCGGGAGAGCGTGACCACGTGGGTATGGCCGTTGCCATTGGCGGCAGCGGCCGACGCCATCGCATCGCGCAGGAAAGCGGGGATCCCAGCGAGGTCGGCTTCACCAGACAGTGGCAGGATCCAGGACGATTCATCCGCCAAAACATTCTGGCCGAAACTGGCACCCAGGCTCGCCAGGCGTTCGTTGATTGCGGCCAGCCGCTCCTGCTCTTCCCGCGGCAGCTTGGCGCCCGACTTGACGAAGCCCTTCCAGTGCCGCTCCAGAACCCGCGTTTCCTCCAATGTGAGACCGAGCGCTTCGCGGCGTGTCCAGAGATCATCGATACGGGCAAAGAGTGCCGCATTCATGCCGATCTTCGAATAGTGGCGCGACATCTTCGGCGCGATCTCTCGTTCCAGAGCCTGGATGCCTGGATTGGTGTGGGCACCGGCGCGGTTCCAGAACAAGGCAGAGACGCGCGACAGTGCATCGCCCGCGATTTCAAGAGCAACAATGGTATTGGCGAAAGTTGCCGGCTCCGGATTATCCGCGATCGCATCAATCTCGGCGTCATGCTCCCTCAGGGCAGCTTCGAAGGCTGGTGCATAATCGTCGTCTCCGACCCTTTCGAATTGCGGCAGCCCATGCGGGCCTTTCCAGTCGATGACAGCGGGATTGATGGCAGGCGACTCATTCATACAGAAACCTCCTTTGGGCGTACCGAAACTGCGGCGCACTGATTTGCTGCATGCTATCCCGGCCAACTGATGACTTGCACGCAAAAATCAGTGAAAAAGCAGCGATTTTCGGAAGACCGCCTTCCCTCAACGTTGACGTACATTCGAATAGGCCCATAGATCGATAGATCCTATGAAAGGACGGTCCATGGCCATGGAAATCTTTCCGATCAAGCCGGTCAGCGGCTCCTCGCTCCGCTTTCAGGAAACCAATCCCCAGGCAGACGTGAGAGCTGCCGAGTTTACATCGAAGAACGCTGTCAATCATGACGCGGAGATTTTCGAAGAGGCGTTGTCTGTCTTCGCCAGCATCACCCCACGACGCTTGCGGGAAATCGCCAACGAGAGCTTCCAGCGCGACGAAATCGACGAAAACACGTTTCGCGAGCTATCGACCGAACTGCCCTTGCATATGGTCGATCGCAACGGCAACGTCACGGATCTGTCCACTCTGACGGATGATACGCAGTTCGATTACGCTGAATATTACCGCACGCAGCAATCGCTCGCCGAAATGATTGGCGACATGGACGTGGCAGACTCCTATTCGAAGGTCCTCGACTTCTTCGCCCGCAGCACATGATCGCCCCGATTTCCTTGGACTCGGGACTCGATCGCGGCACGCATTCGCTCTAAGTGCAGTCGGTCACTGGCTGGTTTGCCGGGCCAATTGCGAATCTTTGAGTGAGTTTCCATGACCCCAATGCGCATGAGCGAGCGCCGCACCACGTTTCTGGGTGCCTTTCTGACCACGCTCGGCCCGATTTCCATGGCCATCTACACCCCGGCCATGCCGGAACTTGTACGAGCTTTCGTTACGACGGATGCGGCAATCAAACTCAGCCTCTCGCTGTTTTTTGCCGGCTTCGCGCTTGCCCAGTTGGTCGCAGGGCCGCTTGCCGATGCTCTCGGACGCAAGAAGGCGACGCTGATCTTCCTCGCCATCTATCTCGCCGGGTCGGCCCTTGCCACAATAGCACCGAGCGTGGAGTTCATTCTCGCGGCACGCCTTATCCAGGGCATCGGCGCCTCCGTCGGCGTTGTCGTCGGTCGCGCCATTGTGCGCGACCTCTATACCGGCGCGGATGCCAGCCGCATTCTCAACACGATCGGCATCTTCCTCGCGGGCTGGTACGGCCATGGGGCCAACGCTTGGCGGCCTGACGCTTGCCGCATTCGGCTGGAATGCCGTATTTCTCCTGATGGTCGCCTTCGGCCTGATGGCGTTGGGCTTCACTGTGGCACTGCTAAAGGAAACCATCGTCCCCGATCTCGGGCGACTGCGCCCCCGAGAACTCGTGAGGAATTATCTGGAGGTCGCGTGCCACGCCCGCTTCCTCGCCGCCTCTCTCGTCCTGAGCGGCACGATCGGCGCGCTCTACGCTCAATCGACCATGCTGCCCTTCGTACTGATCAACGAAGTGGGCCTGACGCCCACCCAGTTTGGACTGGGCATGCTGATGCAGTCAGGCGCCTATCTGACCGGCTCATTGACCCTGAAGCTCGTCTCCCGCCACATCTCGGGGCTCACAGCATCCAGGGTCGGCATTGCGCTCTGCGGCAGCGGCGCCGTCATCATGGCGCTCTCGGTGGCCGTCGTGCCACCCTTCTTTCTCTCGATCATGGCCCCTGTGGCGATCTGCACTTTCGGTCTCGCCTTCTTGAGCCCGCATGTCGTGACGACGAGCATGGCACCCTTTCCCCATATCGCGGGTTCGGCTTCGGCACTCACCGGTTTCCTGCAAATGAGCGCTGGCTTTGCCGGCGGTGTTGCCGCAGCCTCGATCGGCGATCCCTTGACCGCCTTCGGGATCATCATTCCCTTCATGGAATTAAGCGCCGTCGGCGGCTTCATCTGGCTGCGCGTTCTGGAACGCCGCGCATGAAAAAGCCCGCCCTCCGAAAGGAAGGCGGGCGAAACATATCGATGCGGGCTTACTTGCCGAGATTGCGCTTGGCGAGCGTGCGCAGGCGCAGCGCGTTGAGCTTGATGAAGCCGGCGGCGTCCTTCTGGTCATAGGCGCCCTGATCGTCCTCGAAGGTAACGAGCTGGTCGGAATAGAGCGACTTCGCCGATTCACGGCCGATGACCATGACATTGCCCTTGTAGAGCTTCAGCGTCACTTCGCCCTCGACATGCTCCTGGCTCTTGTCGATGAGGGCCTGCAGCATCTCACGCTCCGGCGAGAACCAGAAGCCGTAATAGATCAGCTCGGCGTAACGCGGCATGATCTCGTCCTTGAGATGGGCCGCACCACGGTCGAGCGTAATGGATTCGATCGCGCGATGGGCCGAAAGCAGGATCGTGCCGCCGGGGGTCTCGTAGACGCCGCGCGACTTCATGCCGACGAAGCGGTTCTCAACGAGGTCGAGGCGACCAATGCCGTTGTCGCGGCCATAATTGTTGAGTTCTGCAAGCAGCGTCGCCGGGCTCATGCGAACACCGTTGATCGAGACGGCATCGCCCTTCTCGAAGCCGATCTTGATGATGGTCGCCTTGTCGGGCGCGGCTTCCGGCGAGATCGTGCGCATATGCACGTATTCCGGGGCCTCCTGGGCGGGATCTTCGAGAACCTTGCCCTCGGAAGACGAGTGCAGCAAGTTGGCGTCGACGGAGAACGGCGCTTCGCCCTTCTTGTCCTTGGCAACCGGGATCTGGTGCTGTTCGGCGAAGTTCAGGAGATCCGTGCGGCTCTTGAACGCCCAGTCGCGCCAGGGTGCGATGATCTTGATGTCGGGGTTCAGCGCATAGGCCGAAAGCTCGAAGCGGACCTGGTCATTGCCTTTGCCGGTCGCACCATGGGCGATGGCGTCTGCACCGGTCTTGCGGGCGATGTCGATCAAGTGCTTGGAGATCAGCGGACGGGCGATCGAAGTGCCGAGCAGGTAGACGCCTTCATAGACGGCATTGGCGCGGAACATCGGGAAGACGAAGTCCCGGACGAACTCCTCGCGCACGTCCTCGATGAAGATCTCGGCTTGATGCCGAGCATCTCGGCCTTCTTGCGCGCCGGCTCCAGCTCTTCGCCCTGGCCGAGATCGGCGGTGAAGGTGACGACCTCAGCAGCCGAGTTCGGTCTGCAGCCATTTCAGGATGATCGAGGTGTCGAGGCCGCCCGAATAGGCCAGCACGACTTTCTTCACGTCTTTGTATGATGCCATGGTGATGAGGTCCGTTGCATGAAGGGGCGCGGCAAACCCGCGGAGGCCCGGATCGCGGCACCTTTGGCGAGATTCCGCCGGTACGCAAGGGCATCGACCGGCCGAGGTGGCGGCCAAGATCGGTTGGGTCCGATAGCCGGGCAAGCCGGGGACCGATTTGCCGTCATGTTGACGAAGCCGAACACGGGTACCATATCGCCATCACTGCCAAAGCCATTGTCCTGGAAGGAATTTGCCCATGATGACCCCACATCCAGCACTCGTGAAAGGTCATGTCGCCGTCATCACCGGCGCCGCCTCTGGCATCGGCCTCGCAACCGCCAAGGCCTTTGCTGGCATGGGTCTCTGCGTCGTCCTGGTTGACCTCGAAGGCGATCAGCTGGCCGCGGCAGCCCTGGAAGTCGCCGCGCTGTCCGCAAGTGGTGACACCGATGTGGTTGCGATCGGTACTGACGTCTCGAAGCTGGATGAATTGGAAGCGCTAGAGCGCGCCGTCATCCAGCGGTTCGGACGCGTGCATGTGCTGATGAACAATGCCGGCATCCAGCCGGGCAGCGCCCTCTTCGGGCCGCAGGCAAACTGGGAGAATGTGCTCGGCGTCAACCTGATGGCCGTCATCAATGGCACCCGCACCTTCGGCCCGGGCATGGTCGCTCACAAGGATGCGGCCATCATCATCAACACGGGCTCCAAGCAGGGCATCACCACGCCTCCAGGCGATCCGGCCTACAATGTCTCGAAGGCCGGCGTGAAGGCGTTCACCGAGGCGCTCCAGCACGAATTGCGGAACACGCCCGACTGCAATGTTACCGCCCATCTGCTGATCCCCGGCTTCGTCTTCACAGGTCTCACGGCAAACGGCCGCACCGAGAAACCGGCAGGCGCCTGGACACCGGAGGAAACCGTCGATTTCATGCTGCAAAGCCTGGTCGCGGGCGATTTCTACATTCTCTGCCCGGACAACGAGGTCACCCGCGCGCTGGACGAAAAGCGCATCGCCTGGGCCGCAGGCGATATCATCGAAAACCGTCCGCCGCTCTCGCGCTGGCATCCCGACTACGCAGACGCCTTCAAGACCTATTTGTCGATCCCCAAAGGCTGATTGGCAAGGTCATCGAACGCCGCTAAGGATGAAGCACCCGCAGCTCGCGGGTACTTCATCATACGGTGACATCAATGGATTTCATCCCGAGCCTTCCCGTCTTTCTCGCCTTCAGCCTGGCGCTTCTGTTGCTGGCCATCACGCCCGGTCCCGACATGACGCTCTGGATCAGCCGCTCGCTGCGTGACGGGCGTGCCATCGGCCTGATGACGCTTGCCGGCACGAGTTTCGGCATCTCGATCCACACCCTGCTGGTCGCCTTCGGCATCTCGGCCCTGATCGTCGCTTCTCCGACGGCCTTCCTGCTTTTGAAGACGGGGGGAGCGGCCTATCTGCTCTGGCTGGCGCTGCAGGCCATCCGGCACGGCTCGAACTTCGTCATCAAGGCGGATGGTGATGCTGTCGTCTCGAAGAAGGGCGCCTTCCTCAACGGCCTCTGGGTCAATCTCCTGAATCCCAAGGTCATCATCTTCTTCATGACCTTCCTGCCGCAGTTCGTCACCGCCACCGACCCGAACGTGACGGGCAAGCTGATCTTCCTCGGGCTCTGGTCGATCATCCTGTCGCTGCCGATCGGCGTCGGCATTGGTGCTGGGGGCGGATTTCATGTCGAACTGGCTGCAGGCGAACCGCAAGGTTCTGCGTGGCATCGACTACACGTTTGCCGGAGTCTTCTCGATCTTCGCGGTGAAGATCTTCATGACGCAGGCCAAGTAGGATCGAATGCGGGACACACGTCCCGCCGGATCATCAATCGTCGTCTTCGCCGTGATTGGCGATCATCATCGCTTCAAACGCCAGGCGCTCGGTCTTGCGCATGCGCTCCGATTCCGACTTCAGCTGACCGCAGGCAGCAAGGATATCGCGGCCGCGCGGTGTGCGGATCGGCGAGGCATAGCCGGCCTGGTTGATGAAGTCGGCGAACTTCTCGATCTGCGCCCAGTCGGAGCACTGGTAGTTGGTGCCCGGCCACGGGTTGAACGGGATCAGGTTGATCTTCGCCGGCACGCCCTTCAAGAGCTGGATCAGGCCCTTGGCGTCTTCCAGGCTGTCGTTGACGTCCTTCAGCATCACATATTCGAAGGTGATGCGGCGGGCATTCGACAGGCCGGGGTAGTTCCGACAGGCTTCGATCAGATCCTTCAGCGGATACTTCTTGTTGATCGGCACCAGCATGTCGCGCAGCTCGTCGCGAACCGCATGCAGCGAGATCGCCAGCATCACGCCGATCTCTTCGCCGGTCCGATAGATCTCCGGCACGACGCCCGAGGTCGACAGGGTGACGCGACGCTTGGAGAGCGACAGGCCATCGCCATCGGTTGCGATCAGCAGAGCCTTCTTCACCTCTTCGAAATTGTAGAGCGGCTCACCCATGCCCATCATCACGATGTTCGTGATCTTGCGGTCGCTCGACGGCATCATGGTGCCGACGGGGATCTCGCGGTCCGGGAAATCGCCAAGACGGTCGCGCGCGAGGAGGAGCTGCGAGAGGATTTCCTCGGCCGTCAGGTTGCGGACCAGCTTCTGCGTGCCGGTATGGCAGAAGGAACAGGTGAGCGTGCAGCCGACCTGGCTCGAGATGCAAAGCGTGCCGCGACCCTCTTCCGGAATGTAGACGCTTTCAACCTCGACCGGACGCCCGGCACCCCGCGGCGGAAAGCGCAGCAGCCACTTGCGGGTACCATCGTTCGACACCTGCTCCTCGACAATCTCGGGCCGCGCGATGGTGAAATGCGTCTTCAGCATTTCGCGCATGTCCTTGGAGACATTCGCCATATGGTCGAAGTCGGAGATGCCGCGGACATAGAGCCAGTTCCAGATCTGCGCCACGCGCATCTTGATCTGCTTCTCCGGCACACCCTTGCCGCGCAGGGCCTCACCCAGCTCCTCGCGGTCGAGGCCAAGCAGGCTCGGCTTCTCGGCGAAAGCGGTGGGGCGAACCGGAGCCGCAGTCTGGCTACGCTCGGGAAGCGTCACTGAAACTGTCATCGTCTGGACCTCTGGACCATATGGAGAAGCATGCTCGGATCGAGCGCGTCCCGGCTGGCAGGTATGAATTCATGGATCATGGCGGACAGGGATCGAGCCCATGCCCCAATTTGCAGCGGCCAATAGCAGCTTTTTTGGCTTCCGTCACCCCAAGCACCTGCGGGGCGGCCATGCGCAAATGAAAGGGGCCGGCAGATGCTGCCGGCCCTCGCGAAAAGTTCAGGCGTTCGGCCCTAGTTGCAGTTCTGGATCTTCTGCAGAGCCGCCGAGATACCGGACAGCGAATAGGTGTAGTTGGTGGCGGTGCCACGAGCCGATCGTCGCGGTGACGGTCATCGACGAGCCACCCTTCATCGCAGCGACGAGTGCCGGCTCTTCAGCTGCATTCTCGACCCAGGCGGAGGTATCCTTGACGAACAAGACGAAGTTCTTGTTGTCGATCTTCACATTGACCTTGGAGTCGCCCTTCATCGGGTAACCCATCATGGCCTGCGGCTCATACGAGATGTTCTGGCCGGGACGCTGCGACACGACAAAGAAGATGTCGCCGTGATTGACGCTAGCCGGTTCCTTGGTGGTCGGAACGGACAGCACGTAGCAAACAGTGCCGCCATTCGACTTGTAGGAATAGGCGCCCCAGGCCTTGAACTGCTCGATCCGCGTGGGCGATTGCGCGTTGGCGAGCCCGCTGCTCGCCAGGAGGATTGCCAGTGCGGTTACGCTACTTCTTACGAACATGTCTTCCTGCCGGTTGTTTCCATCCATCACCCGACCATGCGGCCGGGCGCTCATCGTCAAAACCTGTGTTCAGTTTGACTTAATTTACCTTACCAAACGATGAACGGCGCACGCCTTGTTGTCATATTTGGCGTCAACGTCCTGTCTGGCGCCCCGAAATCCGGCAAAAAACGGTTTTCGGACCTCGATCCTGCCGATGATGTAGAATGAAAGAAAAAGGCAAGAGTTGGGCTGCCTTGGACACCAAGGCGGCCCTGTGACCATTCAGGTCGGCTGGACGTCGTCCGCAAGGGCCTTATCGGCCTCGTCGTAGTGACGATCCTTGATATGCCTGTTGATCAAGGCGATTGCAGTTGTCAGCACCGCGATGTCGTCGGTGAAGCCGACAACGGCAAGAATGTCCGGCACCACATCGATCGGTAGGACGAAATAGCCCAGGGCCGCCAGCAGGATACCCCTGACGCGGAACGGGGTTTCGCGGTCCGTCGCGCAGTAATACGCGGCCACCAGATCCCGTGAAAAAGGGATCTGCCGGGCAGCCTTCTTGAAGGTCGGCCAGAAACGGCTGCGCACCTTCGCTTCCTGCTTTTCCTGCGTCTTCTCGTCGCCCGGAAGCAGAATCTCACCGATCTTCACATCATCCATAGCCCATCGATCCCTTCGTTCGGACCCGATCAATCATATGTGAAGCGAGGAAGCCGAATTCAATCGCCGCACACACTTATCCGTTTCGAGCCGCGGCCAGATCCATGAGAACGGCGAGCTTGAAGTCGAGTTCCGTCACCCCGCCGGCAGAATGGGTCGTCAGCACCACATCAACCTTCTTGTAGACGTTGAACCATTCCGGGTGGTGGTCCAGCTTCTCGGCGGCAAGCGCACATTCGGCCATGAAGCCGAAGGCCTGGCGGAAGTCGCGAAACACGTAGTGCTTTTCGATGGCAACACCATCGCGCCCGACTGCCCAGCCATGCATCTCGCCGAGGCGCCCTGCAATGGACGCCGCATCCAGTTTTTCGTATTTCATCTGCCGTCACTCCTCGTTTGCCTTACAGGATTAGCCAATGCCGGCACCTTCAATCCTCTTCGTCTGCCTGGGCAATATCTGCCGCTCGCCGCTGGCGGAAGGAATCTATCGCCACCTGACGGCTGCCAACGCAAAGCCTGTGATTGCGTCCGCTGGTATCGGTGGCTGGCATGTCGGCAACCCGCCCGACCGGCGATCGATCAAGGTGGCAGCCGCGAAGGGGATCGACATATCGCGTCAGCGCGCGCGGCAGGTCCGCGCCGAGGATTTCCTCAAATTCGATCTTGTCGTCGCGATGGACAGCAGCAATCTCGCGAGACTGGAAAGCCTGATGCCATCGGAGGCAACGGCTCGACTGCAGCTGTTTTCAGAGCTCGCCTTCGGCACGCGACAGGACGTCCCCGATCCCTATTACGGCGACCTGGAAGACTTCGAAGCGGTTTACAGCATGCTCTTTTCGGGCTGCAGCGCGGTCGTCGCAAAATTCGAGTAGCCGGCCGCCTCGCGAAGCGGGAAGACCTCTTCGGTCAGATAGGGCCCACCACCAACCGATTCCCGGGAAGAGAGAAGCACGAAGCGTCCGATCCGGAACGGCATGGTGTGGAAATCGCCGCGACCGCCGAGGTAGTGCACGACATCCTCGACACGAGACGCCTTGAGCCGGGCAAGGGTCACATGCGGGGTGAACTTGCGCGGATCGGGTGGCAGGCCAATCCTTTGGCAGATCCGTTCGATCTCGCCCTGCAGCGCATAGAGTTCCGGCGCGGCAGAAACACCGGCCCAGATGGAGTGTGGCTTCTTCGATCCGAAGGAGCCGATGCTGTTCAAGGTCAGGGAAAACTCGGGACGATCGATCCGATCAAGCCTGTCGACGATCTCGTCCGCTGTCCTGCCGTCGACATCACCAATGAAGCGCAGTGTGATGTGGTAATTCTCCACATCGATCCAGCGCGCTCCGGGGAGGCCACCGCGCAGCAATGAGAGGCTCATGGCAGCGCTGCGTGGAATTTCGAGGGCAGTGAACAATCTCGGCATGGAGCGCTCCCCGAATCTTTTGCAGGTGCTCACAGCGAATCATGCAACGGCATCAGGCGCAAGCGTTTAATTCGACTGACCCTTGATGCCCGCCACCCAAGATTCGGCGAGAGGCAGGATGCGTTCCGCCATCAGTTTCAGGCCTTCCGTATTGGGGTGCATCCCGTCTTCAAGCAGCAGGCTGCGTTCAGTGATTACCCCGTCGAGCACGAAGGGGTAGAGCGGCAGATCATACTTCTCGGCAAGCCGTGGATAGATCGCATTGAACCTCTTGCCATAGTCATCACCCATGTTCGGCGGCGCCAGCATGCCGACCAACAGGATCGGGATGTTGCGCTCCTTCAGCCGGGTAATGATCCGTTCGAAGGTTCGATCTCGGTCTGCTCCGGCGCAATGCCGCGGAGCGCATCGTTGGCACCCAGTTCGAGGATGACGCCGTCGGTCCCCTCCGGCACTGACCAGTCGACGCGGGAAAGACCGCCCGAAGTCGTGTCTCCGGAAACGCCGGCATTGCTGATCACCACGTCATGGCCCTTGGCGACAAGCTCGCGCTGCAGCTGGGCCGGCAGGGCGTCTTCCTGAGGCAATTGATAGCCCGCCATCAGACTGTCGCCGAGACCGACGAGCTGGAGCGGTTCAGCCGCAGCAATCCTGGGCCCGGCAAGTGTGGCGAGCAGTATCACGGCGAAATGAAGGAACGCTGCTTTAAATGTCATTGTGGCTTCCCTAGATTGGCAAGAATGCCGCAGTGCGGCGAAGCTTCAGTCCCCGCAGATATAGGATGGATGAGTGTGAGAAACAGCATCATCGAACTGAAAAGCGCCGATCTCACCCTGGGCAATGCCGCAGCCTCCGTTCACGTTCTGAAGAGCATCGACCTTTCCATCGCGGAAAGCGAGGCGGTGGGGATCGTCGGGCCGTCCGGGTCTGGCAAGTCGACGCTTCTTATGGTGCTGGCAGGTCTCGAACGCCTCGACAGCGGTGAAATCCATGTCGCGCGCGGGCCTGCACGGCATGAACGAGGACCAGGTGGCCGATTTCCGCGGCCGCAATGTCGGTATCGTCTTCCAGTCCTTCCATCTCATTCCCAACATGACCGCGCTGGAAAACGTCGCGGTGCCGCTGGAACTCGCCAATGTGCGGGACGCCTTCGAGATCGCCCGGCGGGAGCTGGAAGCCGTCGGCCTCGGCGAGCGCCTCAGCCATTACCCTGGCCAGTTGTCCGGCGGTGAACAGCAGCGCGTCGCGATCGCTCGAGCCCTGGCACCGTCCCCGGCAGTGCTGATCGCCGATGAGCCGACCGGCAACCTCGATACCGAAACTGGCCGCCAGATCGCCGATCTTCTGTTTTCGAAGCAGAAGGAGCGCGGCATGACGCTGATCCTCGTCACCCATGATCCGTCACTCGCCGCACGCTGCACGCGCCAGATCCGGGTCGCATCCGGCCAGATCGCAGGCGATAGCCGAACCGAGCAGGCCCGTCTCGCTTCGGTGTCCGCATGACGTCCTTCGGCGCACGCGTGTCCATCGCCTTTCGCATCGCGCTGCGTGAACTGCGTGGCGGTCTGAAAGGATTTTACATTTTCCTCGCCTGCATTGCGCTGGGGACCGGCGCGATTGCGGCCGTGAATTCCGTGTCGACGGCGATTACCGATGCGATCTCCTCGGAGGGGCGCACTCTGCTCGCTGGCGACGTGCGCTTCGAGCTCGACAACAGAGAGGCGACGCCGGAAGAACTCGCCTTTCTGGAGCGCTTCGGTGCTGTGTCCGTTACGACAAACCTGCGCTCGATGGCCCGCCAGGCCGATGGCTCCGATCAGTCTCTGGTCGAGATAAAAGCCGTCGATGAAGCCTATCCGCTTTATGGCCGCCTTGTCGCCGAACCCGATCGCCCCCTCGGCGAACTTCTGGCCACCGGCAACGGCGCCTATGGCGCGGTCGTGGCGCCTCTGCTGCTTGAACGCATGAACATGAAGGTCGGCGACGAATTGCTCGTCGGCAATGCGCGGTTCCGCATCAATGGCACGATCATCACCGAGCCGGATTCCATATCCGACGGTTTCGGCTTCGCCCCGCGCTTCCTCACCAGCCGCGAGGGCCTGTTTGCAAGCGGTCTCGTGGCGACCGGCAGCCTGGTCGAGCATGCCTACAAGATCCGCTACGCCGATCCTGCGCCCGCCACAGAGACGATCCGCCAACAGGCGCAAGCCGAATTCCCAACCGCCGGCTGGTCCATTCGCGGCAGCGACCGCGCAGCGCCTGCGCTCACCGAGAACATCGAACGCTTCTCGCAGTTCCTGACGCTCGTCGGTTTGACGGCCCTCGTGGTCGGCGGGGTTGGCGTTGCCAATGCCGTACGCGCCTTCCTCGATTCCAAACGCACCGTGATCGCAACGCTCAAATGCGTTGGCGCGCCGGCCTCTGTGGTGGTCATGGTCTACCTTATCCAAATCACGCTGGTGGCCTCGATCGGCATCGTGGCCGGCCTCTTGCTCGGCGTCATCGCGCCGCCGATCGTCGCGAATTACCTGTCTGGCCTCCTGCCGATCTCTGCCGAAGCGACGATATACCCGCGCGCGCTGTTGCTGGCAGCGGTGTTCGGCATGCTGGTGACCTTTGCCTTCGCCATCCTGCCGCTCGGCCATGCCCGCAAGGTGCCGGCAACGGCACTGTTCCGCGAACAGGGCTTCGAGACCGCAGGGCTGCCGTCGTGGCCCTACCTGCTCGCCATGGCACTGTCGCTTGGCGCGCTGGCGGCGCTTGCCATCTTCACCTCGGAACAGCAGCGCATCGCGACGATCTTCCTGGCCGCCATGGCAGCCGGTTTCGTGCTGCTGCGGGTCGTGGCCATGGGCATCGCGTGGCTTGCCAAGCGCAGCCCGCCGATCCACTCGGCAGCCCTCAGACTGGCAGTCGGCAACATCCACCGTCCCGGTGCCCTGACGCCCGCGGTGACGCTCTCGCTTGGCCTCGGCCTCAGCCTGCTCGTTGCCCTCGCGTTGATCGACGGCAACCTGCGGCGTGAACTGACAGGCAACCTGCCGGAGCGCGCGCCGAACTTCTTCTTCGTCGACATCCAGGGCAGCGATGTCGACGCGTTCTCCGTGCCGGTGCCAAGCCATGCATCATGAAGCTGATCGAGGTGCCGATGCTGCGCGGCCGCATCGTCGAGCTCAACGGCACCGATGTTGCCAAGGTCGAGGTACCGCCGGAAGGACGCTGGGTGTTGCGCGGCGACCGAGGCCTGACCTATGCCCGAAACGTGCCTGAAAACAGCACCGTCACCGAAGGCGAATGGTGGACCGACGACTACACGGGCGAACCGCTCGTCTCCTTCGCAGAGCAGGAAGGCCGCGAACTCGGCCTGAAGATCGGCGACAGCCTCACCGTCAACGTGCTCGGCCGCAACATCACGGCAAAGATCGCCAACTTCCGCACCGTGGAGTGGGAAAGCCTGTCGATGAACTTCGTCATGGTTTTCTCGCCGAACACTTTCGCCGGCGCACCGCATGCCTGGCTGGCGACCTTGATCGATCAGGAAGCGACGGCGGCTGAGGAAGCCTCGATCCTCCGATCGGTGACCCAGCAATTCCCCACGATCACGACGGTGCGGGTCAAGGATGCACTGGATATTGTCGACCGCCTCGTGGGTCAGCTGGCGACAGCGATCCGGGCAGCAGCCGCAATTGCCCTCATCGCCTCGGTCCTCGTCCTCTCAGGCGCACTGGCAGCCGGCAACCGGGCTCGCACACACGATGCCGTCATCCTGAAAACGCTCGGCGCCACGCGGGCCATGCTGATCCGCGCCTTCACCTATGAGTATATGCTGCTTGGGGCGGCAACTGCGATCTTCGCATTGATCGCCGGCGGCGGCATTGCCTGGTTTGTGCTGAGCCAGATCATGAACCTGCCGTCCAACTTCCTGCCCGACGTCGCCTTGATGACGCTTGCCATCGCACTCGTCGTCACGATCGGCATAGGCCTTGCTGGAACCTGGCGCATCCTCGGCCAGAAGGCAGCTCCCGTGCTTCGCGAGTTGTGATGCCAAGGGCGGATGGATCTGCCATCCGCCCAGCATTACCGCGATTTAAGCTTGCGGCCCTTGTCGAGGACACGGGAACCCCTCATATTGAGATCACGCATGCTGGGCTTCGCAGCGGTGCGGGCGCCTTTCTAAAGGCTCTGCCGTCCAACATCGAAGCTTTGAGAGAGGAAAACATGTCCGAACTTCGTAACTATCAGAGCCGCACGGGTCAGACCCAGTCGGCCACGATGATCGACGAAGGTCTGCGCGCCTATATGCTGAAGGTCTACAACCTGATGGCACTGGGCCTCGCCATCACCGGTATCGCAGCCTTCGCAACCTTCCAGATGGCCGTATCGAACGGCGAGCTGACCGCTTTCGGCCAGGCAATCTTCCTGAGCCCGCTGAAGTGGGTGGTCATCCTGGCGCCGGTCGCCATGGTGTTCTTCCTGAGCTTCCGCATTCATAAGATGAGCGTCGCAGCAGCACAGACGACCTTCTGGGTCTATGCTGCGATGATGGGCCTGTCGCTGTCCTCGATCTTCCTGATCTACACGGGCGCGAGCATCGTGCAGACCTTCTTCGTGACCGCGGCCTCCTTTGGTGCCCTGTCGCTTTACGGCTACACCACCAAGCGTGACCTGTCGGCCATGGGTTCGTTCCTGATGATGGGTCTCTTCGGCCTGATCATCGCGTCGCTGGTCAACCTGTTCATGGCCTCCTCGGCCCTCGACTTCGCGATCTCGGTGATTGGCGTCCTGATCTTTGCAGGCCTGACCGCCTACGACACGCAGTCGATCAAGGAGTCCTACCACGAGAGCCACTCCAGCGAGATGGCTGGCCGCAACGCCATCATGGGCGCGCTGCGCCTCTATCTCGACTTCATCAACCTCTTCCTGTTCCTGCTGCGTTTCCTTGGAAACCGCGAGTAACAGCTAAGAGGCAAGTCCTGGGAGACCCGCTCCGGCGGGGTTTTTCTTTGGCCGTGATATGGCCGGCGAGTTAGCAGCAGATACAAAAAAACCTCCGGTTCTCACCGGAGGTTTTTTCATGACCATGCACTGAAGCTGCTTTTTACGCGGCTTCTTCTTCCTGGGTATCGTCTTCTTCGATCGTCTTGCCGCGCTTGGGACCCTTGGCAAGGTTGACCTCGACAAGGCGAACGGCTTCCGTCTCGGACATCTTGTTCACGGCAGCGATTTCGCGTGCCATGCGATCGAGGGCAGCTTCATAAAGCTGACGCTCGGAATAAGACTGCTCCGGCTGGTTCTCGGCGCGATAGAGGTCGCGAACGACTTCTGCGATCGAGATCAGGTCACCGGAATTGATCTTGGCATCATATTCCTGGGCGCGACGCGACCACATGGTGCGCTTGACGCGGGCCTTGCCCTGCACGACCTTGAGAGCGCGATCGACGAAATCGGTCTCGGAGAGCTTGCGCATTCCGATGCTCACGGCCTTGGCAACCGGAACCTTCAGACGCATCTTGTCCTTCTCGAAATCGATCACAAAAAGCTCGAGCTTCATCCCGGCCACTTCTTGCTCTTCGATGGCGGTGATGGTACCCACGCCGTGAGCGGGGTATACGATCGACTCGCCGGTCTTGAAGCCGTGGCGCGCCGAGGAATTCTTCTTCTGCTGGGTCGTCATTCTATTCAAAAACTCCCTGTTTTGCTCCCGGCGAGATGCCGGCGCCGGGTCGGTCAGGCCCGGATGAGACGACAAGACTGCGAAACTTGTCATCCTGATCCAGTCCGCCACACAGTCAAAGCCACCTCGTCGCGACGGAGACACGACACAAGCGGTGTCGCCGATGTCACGGAAATCGCGCGTTGGTGAAGTTGCTTTCGTGATGGTTCAGGGCATAGCTATGCCGCAAAGTGGAACAGTTCCAAGAGGCTATCACAAAAAGACGAGGAAATCAATATTTTAGTGCAGTGCGCCACAATCGTGACGCACACAAGGGCGAATCCGCCGTCAAGTGATGGAAATTTGGGCAGGATTCACTCACGCCCAACCGTAATCCCGCTATCAGTCGCCCGAACCAGGATTCTCAGAGAAGAACTGCTCGAACTTGCCATCCACGCCGTCCATCTCCTTGGCTTCCGGCATCGGCTCTTTCTTGACAGTGATATTCGGCCAGATCTTTGCATAATCAGCGTTGATCTTCAGCCACTTGTCGAGACCTGGCTCGGTGTCGGGCTTGATAGCCTCAGCAGGACATTCCGGCTCGCAGACACCACAATCGATGCATTCGTCCGGATGGATGACGAGAAAGTTTTCGCCCTCATAGAAGCAATCGACGGGGCAGACCTCGACACAATCGGTATATTTGCAGCGAATGCAGTTGTCAGTGACGATATAGGTCATGCGGCACTCCAGGATGACGTTCTCGAACGGCAGGAGAGAGACGAATGCGGGTATTCCGATCGGGTGACACCCTGTTCGGAAGGCTCGCGCCCCACCGGGAATTAATGTCGGACGGCATGTGAGCTAAAGCGGAATCCCTGACAAGGCAAGGATAAACACCCTCAATTCTGGCGCCTTTGTAGAAATTTTCTAATCCGCCGACCAATCCGGCTCGCCACGCAGTTCATCAAGCGCGCGACGCTCCTTCTTCGTGGGCCTTCCCGCTCCGGGAGCCCGAACACCAGGCTCGGACGGACTGAAGGGCTTCTTCTCGGCCGGCGGCGTGAGATCCTCGTAGAGGAGCTTTGCTTCCTCGTAAGGGCCGCGCCGCTCGCCGGGGAGTTTTACGACCAGCACCAGGTCCCGCTCGGGCATCGCGACCTCAAGCTTGTCGCCAGGCTTGACCTGATGGCTGACCTGGCGAATTTTCTGGCCATTGACGCTGACATGGCCCGCAGCCACGCGCTCTTGCGCGAGGCTGCGTGATTTTGCCACACGGGCGAAGAACAGCCACTTGTCGATGCGCTGGCGCGAACCGCTTTGTGGCTGCTTGTCGTCCATTACTTCTTCAGCTGCTCCTTGAGAGCCGCGAGCTTGGCGAAAGGCGAATCCGGATCGATCGGCTTCTCCTTGCGCGGCGGCTTTGCTTCGAAGCGTGCGGGCTGCGACTTGTTATTGTCGCGCTCCGGTCGCGGACCACGGTCCTTGCGGTCGCCACGATCCTGGCGATCACCCTTATCGGCAAACTTGCCACGATTGTCGTCTCGACGCTCACCGCGATTGTCGGAACGGCGATTGTCGGAACGGCGATCGTCGCGACGGCCTTCGCCACGCTTCTCGCCAGCAGCCTCGCCGCCTTCGCGCGGAGCCGGGTTGCGCTGGCCCTGCGGACGGCGATCGCCAGCCGGACGGCCGGTGCCGCGCTGGTTGTCGTTACGACCACCCGGACGCCAGAGAAGAACGGGCTTCGGCTCGGTCGGCTCGGCCGACTGCTCTTCGGCAGCGGCAGGCTCAACCCCTTCAGCGGCAACCGCTGCTGCAGGCTCTTCAGTCACAGCAGCCGGTGCCTCGCCTTCGGCAGATGCCTCGGCGGATTGATCGGCATCATCGACGGCGTCGTCGATCTTTTCGGCAGCCGCCGGAGCCTCAGCAGCAGCAGAACCAGTCTGCGCAGCGAGGAAAGCAGCAGCCTCTTCGGCCGAAACACTGTCGGCACGATAGCCGAGACCCTTCAGGATCTCTTCCATGTCGTCAGGCGTCGCACCCAGGATGGAGAGCATCGCCGTCGTCGTCGTGAAGCGGCGGCCGTCATAGGCGCCGTCAGGACGTGCCGGCGAACCCGGCTTCCACTGCAGCAGCGGACGAATGAGATCGGCGAGACGCTCGAGAATGTCGATGCGCACTGCGCGCTTGCCGAGGAAACGGAAGCCGGCGAGCTTGTAGAACATGCGCTCGAAGCTTGGATCCGTTACGACAGAGGTACGGCCGGCAGCCAGAACCGGGATCAGATCGCCATAACCCGGCTTGTCGAGGCCGTCGTTCTTCAGCGCCCAGAGAAGCGTGATCAGTTCGGCCGGAGCCGGCTTCAGCAGAGCCGGCATGAAGATGTGGTAGGCACCGAAGCGCACGCCGTAACGACGCATCGAGGCGCGACCATCCTGGTCGAGCGTCTTGACGTCGTCTGCCACGTCACGGCGGAAGAGCACACCGAGGTTCTCGACGAGCTGGAAGGCGAGACCCTTGGCCAGACCCTGCAGGTCCTCTGCGCGCGAGAGGTCGTCGAGCGGCTTCAGCACGGTCGAGATGTGATGATTGACGTAGCGCTCGACGCGGGCAGCGACGTGATCACGGGCAATACCGGTCAGCTGCTCGTCGGCAAGCAGAATGACGCGCGGATGCAGGATGTGATCCGTACCGGTGAGGCGGGCAACCGGGTCGCCGAGCCAGCGGACGAGACCATCCGAGCCGATCGCAAGGTCATTGTTGCCAGAAGCATGCAGGCGTGCGGCCCGCGCTTCGAACTCCAGCGCCAGAGCCTTGTATGCGGCGGCCTGAACTGCCTTGGCGTCCGGACCTTCCATGCCGGAGATCGGCGTGAACCGGAAACCGGAGAGTTGTCCCATGGCATGGCCTTCCACGAAGACATCGCCGTTCACACTGATTTCAGCTTCCAACATTGCATTCTCTCTTAAGCGCTTCATGAGCACAGATGTCCTGCGATCAACAAAGCGTTTCGTCAACCGTTCATGTAACGCATCGGACAATCGGTCTTCGATTTCCCGCGTCTTTTCTTGCCAGTGTGTCGGATCGGCAAGCCAGCCGGGCCGGTTCGACACGTAAGTCCATGTTCTGATCTGGGCGATCCGCGCCGAAAGCGTGTCGATCTCGCCATCGGTCCGGTCTGCCCGGCGCACCTGTTCACCGAGGAAATCCTCGTTCACGGTGCCCCGCCTGACCAAATCAAAATAGAGACTCTGAATCAGATCTGCATGCTGTGCAGGCGTAATGCGCCGATAGTCGGGCAGCGCACAGGCTTCCCAGAGTTTTTCCACCCGTTCGGGTCGGTCCGTGATGTCGGAAATCTCAGGATAGCGCGACAGATACTCAAGCGCCTGCTGATCGGTCGCCGGCAGGGCGCGCGTCAGTCCTTCGACGCGGGGTACCGCATCAAGGCTTCGCTGCAGGCCGGCAATCGACGAGAAGTCGAACTTCTCCGTCCGCCATTGCAGAACTTTGACAGGATCGAATTGATGGGTTTCAAGCCGCTCGACCAGTTCCTCATCGAAAGGATCGACGCGGCCCGTCACGCCGAACGTGCCATCCTTGATGTGTCTGCCGGCACGGCCGGCAATCTGGCCCAACTCGCCCGGATTGAGATTGCGGAACTGGTAGCCGTCGAACTTGCGGTCCTGGGCAAAGGCGACATGGTCGACATCGAGGTTGAGCCCCATGCCGATGGCATCGGTGGCGACGAGATAATCGACATCGCCTTCCTGGTAGAGGCCAACCTGGGCGTTGCGCGTGCGCGGGCTGAGCGCACCCAGCACCACGGCTGCTCCACCGCGCTGGCGCCGAATGAGCTCGGCAATCGCATAGACCTCATCGGCGGAGAAAGCGACGATGGCGGTGCGCTGCGGCAGGCGGGTAATCTTTTTCTGGCCCGCATAGAAGATCTGCGAGAGCCGGGGGCGCTCGACGATGGTGATGCCGGGCAGCAGCTGGATGAGGATCGGCTTCATCGTCGCAGACCCGAGCAGCAGCGTCTCTTCACGCCCTCTCAGATGCAGCAGGCGATCTGTGAAAATATGCCCGCGCTCAAGATCGCCGGCGAGCTGGATCTCGTCAATCGCGACGAAGGCCACTTTCGTTTCCCGCGGCATAGCCTCGACGGTGCAGACGGAAAAGCGGGCGTTCGGAGGGCTGATCTTCTCTTCACCGGTGACCAGCGCGACATTTTTCACGCCGACACGCTCGACAACACGGGTATAGACCTCGCGGGCTAGAAGTCTGAGCGGCAACCCGATCATGCCCGACCCGTGCGCGACCATACGTTCGATGGCGAAATGGGTCTTGCCGGTATTCGTTGGCCCCAGCACAGCGTTGACGCCGCGGCCACTCAAGATCATGGGTTGGGTATTCAAGGACCGCTCCGCTTGCCGGGACCGCGCTTCTGCATTCCGGCACCCTTGGCCAACACATGGCGACGAACAGGGGCAAAGGCAAGGCACTTGTGGCAAACACCCCAGAATTCCTCGCAAACCCTTGATCAGAATCAGCTTTCTGAATCAGGAACACTCTGCGAACGAATCAGCGACGAATCGGTGACTCCGGCTGATTCAGTGTTTGTTCACGGCTAAATCTGGAAGTCTCCTAGGCTCCGCCACACCAGATGCTGAATCACCCTCGGACCGCATCAACCTTCCCAGCAGCCGGTCGATGGAACAATCGGGAACATCTTCACGTTCCGCCGCCGAGGTGAAACTGATGACGCTATCCCCGCCGCCCCCAGAATGGATTGGAAACAACGAGTTGGCTCAGGATTACGCCCTGATCCACGGAATGGTCATGGCGCCGTCGTTTTGGCGGACCTATGCGCCGGACGTTGTGCGCAAGTCAAAGAGCGCGGCATACGCCCTGCCCGGCCATCACCCCTGGAAACTCGCCGCACCCGGTCAGTCGATCACCCCAGAGGCGGTAGCTGCAGCCTATGCTGAGGCGCTCAGGCGCGATTTCGGCGGCAGACCGGTCACGCTGATCGGCCACTCGACTGGCGGCTTCGTCTCGCTGTTGATTGCACGACATTATCCCGAACTGGTGAAGTCGATCGTCTTGATCGGCGCCTTCGCCTGCGGTCGCTTCGAAGGCCAGGAGCGCCTGCCGGCCAAGCTTTTGCGCGTCCCGCGCATTGGGTACTTCCTGTTCCGCCAGTTCTTCCAGCGCTGGATATCAACCAGTGAGCAGTTTCGCTGGGGCTCCGTCGAATGCGTTTTTGACAAGGGATGCCCCTGGCAGAACGATCGCGCGGTCGAGGCCATGGAAGATGTGCGGCTGCAGTTGCAGCAGGCGAGACCCGAAGACATCGCGGCCTGCATACATTTCATGTCGGCCACGACCCTGGTCGCGGATCTCCCGTCAATCCGTGTACCGGTTCTGAACATTGTCGGCGCCGATGACGCCATCGTGCCGCCGGCGCATCAGTTGCGAGTATCCAAGCTCCTTCCGCAAGTGCAGACGGTCCTGCTGCGCAATTGTGGGCATCTGCCAATGGTCGAGCACCAGACCCTGACCGCAAGCGCCATCAGCGCGTTCGTGGACGGCATTGCCACGCTGCAGGCGAAAAACCGGCGCCCCATCGCGGGCAAGGCCGCAGCCCAAATGTTCCAGTTCATGCGCATGAGCCTGAACCGGACGGAACAAAGTCCGGCTGGTCGCGTTCAGACCGCACAAGACAGCATTCTGCACCAAGGCTTAGGAGAGGGCCCCCATGAGTACCATCCTCATCGTCATTCTTATTCTGTTGCTGATCGGCGCCCTGCCAAACTGGGGACATAGCCGCAGCTGGGGCTACGGCCCGTCGGGAGGCTTGGGCCTCGTACTGCTCATCCTCATCATCCTGATGTTGATGGGTCGAATTTGACCTGAAGTGAAAATCCAACTCGACATAAAAGGTATAGGACGATGAAAAAGACCCTTCTGGCACTCGCATTGATCGCCCCGCTCGCATCCTGCACGGCAACCGAACGTGGCGCCGGCATCGGCGCGGCTTCTGGCGCAGTCATCGGTGGCGTTGCTACCGGTAACGTCCGCGGCGCAGCCGTTGGCGCAGCGGTCGGCGGTGTCGCCGGCGCGCTGATCGGCAATTCCCAGGAACGTTCCGGCTATTGCGTCTACCGCGATCGCTACGGCCGCACCTACGAAGCACGTTGCCGCTAACAGGCATACCTGCAAAAAAGCCGCCGGACCCCAGGTTCGGCGGCTTTTTCGTGTGCGGAATTAACTTCTCGATCAAATCCGGAACGAATCAACGACGAATCGCGGACTTAAGCATCTTCCTGGTTTGTTCACCGCTGTATGTTGTGGAATAACAACTGGTTAACCATAGGGCGCGGTGGATATTAAGACTCCAGTGCCCGAAATGGGAGCTTAATCCTTAACAGCGAGACCCAGACGTCTACGCAACTCGCGATACTGTTCTGGACTGGTATCGGACATTGCTTCTTCTCGGTCAGAGGCCAAGTCTTGATAGACAATTTTGGAGCCAAACTGACTTGCGGTAAAATCGTAGCGACGCCCGCCGATCAAGTTGTAGAAGTGCGGTCCCGCTGGCAGCAGCGTTTTCAGAATGCGGCCTTTGAACAAGTCATGGGCGACAAGGGTAGTAACACCGCATTGTCCCCGCGCCGGACTGTCGGGAGACCAAAGGCTGGACGTTTCAATAGACCACGCGGATTTCAAACGCTCAGCGAAATGAACGTAATCGACAGGGTGCTCAGACATGCACGCCTCCTGAGAACAAAAGGCCGGCACCAAGGCCGGCCTAGTTGGTGGTCTCAAACACCTCAGACGAAGAACTGGCCACCATTTGCTGAAATCGTCGATCCCGTAATGAAACCGGCATCATCGGAAGCGAGGAAGACAACGCAGCGAGCGATCTCTTCCGGTTCGCCAAGCCTGCCGACAGGGATCTGCGGAATGATACGCTCGTTGAGCACCTTCTCAGGGATCGCGCGCACCATTTCCGTGCCGATATAACCGGGGCAAATGGCATTGACCGTGATGCCCTTGGCAGCACCTTCCTGCGCCAGCGCCTTGGTGAAGCCGAGGTCGCCCGCCTTGGCGGCAGAATAGTTGGCCTGGCCCATCTGGCCCTTCTGGCCATTGATCGACGAAATGTTGATCACGCGTCCGAAACTGCGGTCGCGCATGCCGGTCCAGACCGGATGCGTCATGTTGAACAGGCCGGTGAGGTTGGTGTTGATGACCTCGTTCCACTGGTCCGGCGTCATCTTGTGGAACATGGCGTCCCGCGTGATGCCGGCATTGTTGACCAGCACCTCGACCGGCCCGAGGGCAGCCTCGACGGCGGCGATCCCGTCGACGCAAGCCTGGTAGTTGGAGACATCCCATTTGAAGACCGGAATGCCGGTCTCGGCTTCAAAGGCTTTCGCCTTTTCCTCGTTTCCGGCGAAGTTTGCGGCCACCGTGTAGCCGGCATTCTTCAGAGCGATCGAAATCGCAGCACCAATGCCGCGCGTACCGCCGGTTACCAAAGCCACTCTGCTCATGCTGTCCTCCCCGTTTTTTCTGTATGGTTCCCGTCTGGATCGACCGCTGCGGTTCCCGTCGCAACGGCATGACTTCGCCATCCCGGCTTCAGACCGGGACAGAGCTTGGTGATGTCAATGATGAGCCGGCACCATCCTGGCTGCCCGGATCAGAAGGCCTCGAGGCACATGGCAACGCCCATGCCGCCGCCGATGCAGAGCGTGGCAAGCCCCTTCTTGGCGCCACGACGCTTCATCTCGAACAGAAGCGTGTTGAGGATGCGCGCACCCGATGCGCCGACCGGATGGCCGATCGCGATCGCGCCGCCATTGACGTTGACGATCGACGTATCCCAGCCGAGGTCCTTGTTGACGGCGCAGGCCTGTGCTGCGAAGGCCTCGTTGGCTTCGACGAGATCGAGATCGGAGATCTTCCAGCCGGCCTTTTCAAGTGCCTTGCGGGAGGCCGGGATCGGGCCGGTGCCCATGATCTTCGGGTCGACGCCGGCCGTTGCCCAGGAGACGATGCGGGCAAGCGGTGCGGTACCACGACGCGAGGCTTCCGCTTCGGTCATCAGGAGTGCTGCAGCAGCGCCGTCGTTGATCCCGGATGCATTGCCGGCGGTCACTGTGCCTTCCTTGTCGAAGGCCGGCTTCAGCTTCTGCATGCTTTCGAGCGTCGCACCGACACGGATGTATTCGTCCTGGTCGACGGTCACGTCACCCTTGCGACCCGGCACGATGACCGGCACGATCTCGTCCCGGAAGCGGCCGGCGACCTGGGCGGCCTCTGCCTTGTTCTGGGAAGCGACGGCAAATGCATCCTGCTCGTCGCGGGTAAGCTGCCACTGGCGAGCGACATTTTCTGCCGTCGTGCCCATGTGATACCCGTAGAAGGCGTCGGTCAGGCCGTCCTTGATCATGGTGTCGACCATCTTCAGGTCGCCCATCTTGGTGCCGTTGCGCAGATGCGCACAATGCGGCGCCATGGACATGGATTCCTGGCCGCCGGCAATGATGATTTTCGCGTCCCCGGTTGCGATCTGCTGCATGCCGATGGCAACCGCGCGCAGGCCCGAACCGCAGAGCTGGTTGAGCCCCCATGCCGTGGCCTCCTGCGGAATGCCGGCCTTCATGGCGGCCTGACGCGCAGGGTTCTGGCCCTGACCGGCGGTCAGGATCTGGCCGAGGATGACTTCGTCGACTTCACCAGCCTCGACGCCGGCGCGCTCCAGCACGCCCTTGATGGCGATGGCACCAAGGTCATGCGCCGCGACGGACGACAGGGCACCGTTGAAAGATCCGACCGGGGTTCGGGCAGCGCTCGCGATGACGATGGACGGGGTGCTCATGGACGTCTCCTCGGGTTTTGTGATTGAGGAGAAACTGACAAAGACTCCCGCCGGTGTCAAACAAGATAAACCCTCACTTCTCGTTCTTTGGTTGCGCTTCCCTGTCTTTCGTCAAATGCCGATCCTGCATCGCACAAAGAGATTGTCACCGGACTGAATTTGCGCTTACACTCCTGACCGGGAAGAGCAAAAACAATCGAAAAACGACGGGTTAGGAGACAGAAATGGCCAAAGCCGATGGCGAAATCGTTATCAAGAAATACGCCAATCGACGCCTCTACAACACCGGCACAAGCACTTACGTAACCCTCGAGGACTTGGCCAAGATGGTCAAGAAGGGAGAGGATTTCCTGGTGCAGGACGCCAAGTCCGGTGAAGACATCACGCATTCCGTCCTGACCCAGATCATCTTCGAGCAGGAATCCAAGACCGGTAACACGCTGCTGCCGATTTCCTTCCTGCGCCAGCTCATCAGCTATTACGGCGACCAGATGCAGATGGTCGTTCCGAGCTTTCTCGAGCATTCGATGAAGGCCTTCACCGAGCAGCAGACCCAGATGCGCGAGCAGATGACCAAGGCCTTCGGCGACCATCCGCTGTCGAAGAACCTGCAGATGCCGATACAACTGATGGAAGAGCAGGTGAAGCGCAACACCGAGATGTTCCAGCAGGCCATGCAGATGTTCTCGCCCTTCCTCGGCGGCCAGCAGCCGGCCAAGGAAACGAAAAGGCCGAGGCCAAGGACATCGACGAACTGAAGGAGCAGTTGCGCTCCCTGCAGAACAAGCTCGACAATCTGTAAAACGAGACGAGGCCCCGGAAGGGGCCTTTTTCACGACCGGATCAAAGCCCGATCGAAACGTCGCGACCTGCAGCCCGGTTGGAGATTGTGAAGCCGGCGACGACATCGATGAAGGCGATTACCATCAGGCTGAAAAAGAGCTGCGTGGCAGCATCGCGCACGAGCAGGAATTCCACCAGAAATCCAACGAAGACCAGCATCGACAGCATATGGTTCATCAACGAACCGCGATTGCTGAGCGTCGCCTTCAGCATCTCGAAAAACAGGCAGATGAGGGCGGACAGGATGACGAGGTCGCCGAGCGTCATTGTCCAGACGGCCCCGGACAACATCGGCACAGTCATGATCACGCCGGAGAATGCCGAAACCCCGCTTCCCAGCATCACGGCATTATAAAAGATGAACGGCACGAGCATGAGTGGAATGGCGACCAGCATGCAGAATCCTTCCTGACAATGCGATCGCACCCGGCCCGGAGGCGATCAGCCGCGCGATTTAACTATGCCTAATGAGAAATGAAAAGGCCGGCGCAAGCGCCGGCCTTTCAAAACAGTCAGTCGAAGCGCAGAAATTATGCGCTTTCCTTCGGCGTCAGAACCTGGCGGCCGCGATACATACCGGTCTTCAGATCGATATGGTGCGGACGGCGCAGTTCGCCGGAGTTCTTGTCTTCGACATAGGTCGATGCCTTCAGCGCGTCAGCAGAGCGGCGCATACCGCGCTTGGACGGGCTTGTTTTTCTTTTCGGTACAGCCATTTTCGTTACTCCACGTGACGGACAAGACGGGTTTATGCGGCCTCGATGAGGCCGGACAGAACCTGTCTCGATCTCGGAATTTGGCGGGCTTATACATGCCCGAAGTGGGTTTGACCAGTCCCCAGGTCACTTTTTTCTAATCCGTGACAAGGCCGATCAGGCCTCGTCCTCGGGCACGATCCAGGGTTCGGCCAGCGCCGCGTCTTCCCAGGCCCGCCAGGCCGGAAGCGCACGCATCCTATCCATATAGGCGATCGTCTCGGCATTGCGAACCAGATCATAGGCGCGGAAGCGATTGACGACCGGTGCGAACATGGCGTCGGCCGCGGAAAATGCGCCAAACAGGAAGGGACCGCCGGAGCGTTGCAGCATGTCGCGCCAGATCGCTTCGATGCGAGCAACATCGGCCGTCACGCCGTCGGGCAGCGGGATCGCCTTCACCGGCCGACGCATGTTCATCGGGCAGGCCCCGCGCAAAGCCCGAAAGCCAGACAGCATTTCCATGGAGATGGAGCGCGCCAGCGAGCGACTCTCACGGTCGGCGGGCCAGAGCCCGGCATCGGGATAAAGCTCTGCCACATATTCGATGATGGCAAGCGATTCCCAGACCCGAACCGTGCCGTGGTGCAACACCGGCACCCGCCCGGTCGGCGACAGTTCCCGAAAGTGCGGATGGGTGGCACCTGGACCGAACGGGATGAGCTCCTCGCGAAACGGAATGCCTGCGGCAGTCATGGCGATCCACGGCCGGAACGACCAGGAGGAATAGTTCTTGTTGGCGATGTAAAGGGTCAGTTCGTCCATCAGGCTCTCCGAACAGTTGAGCTCCAACCTAGACCCATAACCGGCTTGCGGACCAACGAAAGCTTCTGATTTCAATCATAAAGGCAGGTGATGTATTCACCCGAAGCGCGGGC
Organism: Allorhizobium sp.; assembly: GCA_965283865.1. Lineage (GTDB taxonomy): Bacteria > Pseudomonadota > Alphaproteobacteria > Rhizobiales > Rhizobiaceae > Allorhizobium. The sequence goes on along the minus strand of CBDIQA010000001.1, from coordinate 601,629 downwards.
CCGTCGATCCACGACCCCTGCCAGCCGCTTGAGACCAGGGCCCGGCTTGCTTGCCACGCGGTCAATCGGATTGGGCAATGACACGGCAAGCAGAGCCGCCTGCTGACGGCTGAGCTTTGCGGCAGACGTCTTGAAGTGATAGCGCGCTGCAGCCTCGATCCCGTAGATACCAGGACCCCATTCCGCGACATTGAGGTAGATCTCCATCATCCGCTGCTTGGGCCAGACGGTGTCAGCGGCCATGGCAAGCGGCAGCTCAAGACCCTTGCGGACAAAGGAACGCCCGTTCCAGAGGAAAAGGTTCTTCGCCGTCTGCATCGGGATGGTGCTCGCGCCCCGCGTCGCCTCTCCGGCCATGGCATCGTCGATGACCGACTGCAGCTGGTTCCAGTCGACACCGCCGTGATTACAGAACTGCCCGTCCTCCGACATCATCACCGCACGCACGACATTCGGGGAAATATCCTCGAAATCGACCCAACGGCGATCGTAGCCCTGAAAGGTGGCAAGATCCGCCAGCATCAGCGTGGACACAGGCCGGATAAAGTCCACGCGATAGACGAGGATCAGGAGATAAGGCCCGACGAGCAACAGAAGCAGAGCAATCAGCACGGCCCGGATGATCCGGGGCCGCCGCCTCCGCTCTTCCGCCGGCGCAAACTGCTCGCCTTGCTCCAATGCCTCGACTTCCAGTGTCAATGAGGTGGGTCCATGATCGATGATGCCTCCTCTTAGCGGCCCCGTGACGAAATGACCAGACAGGCTAGGGCCAGTAGCCTTTCATCAACGTCAATTTCCCGTTGCCTGACAGGGGGCCGCGTGCCAAATAGCCGGCATGACCAAGAGCGCCGATGCCTTTGAACAAAGCTTGTCCGCCTATGCCGAGATCGTCGAGGCGAGGCTCGCAAAACTGTTGGACGAGACCCCTCGCCACGCGGAACTGGCGCGCCCCCGACAACTGATCGAAGCCATGCATTACGGCGCTCTGAATGGCGGCAAGCGCCTGCGCCCCTATCTCGTGATGCAGGCGACGCGCCTGTTTGGCGGAAGCGACGAGGCGGCTCTGCCGGCGCCGCGGTGCGAGCTGGTGCACTGCTATTCGCTGGTGCATGACGACCTGCCGGCCATGGACGACGACGACACCCGCCGCGGCCGACCGACGGTCCACAAGGCCTATGACGAGGCGAGCGCGATCCTCGCCGGCGACACGCTGCTGACCTATGCCTTCGAGGTGCTGGCCGACCCCGCGACCCACCCGTCCGGCGAGATCCGGGCCGCGCTGGTGCTGGCGCTGGCGCAGGCCTCAGGCCTCGGCGGCATGGCCGGCGGCCAGATGCTCGATCTTGCTGCAGACAAAGACCAGCCCGATGAAGCAGGCATCGTCACGCTCCAGGCGATGAAGACCGGCGCACTCCTGCGCTTTGCCTGCGAGGCCGGTGCGATCGTTGCGGGCGCTTCGGCTGAGGACCGCGATCGCCTGCGCCGCTTCGGCGAAATCATCGGGCGCGCCTTCCAGGTCGCCGACGATCTCCTAGATATAACCTCGGACGCCGCGACCCTCGGCAAGGCGACCGGCAAGGACGCGGCTAAAGGCAAGGCGACTCTCGTTGGCCTCAAGGGCACGGACTGGGCACGCGCCGAACTCGACCGGCTGGTCACCGAAGCCAATGCGCTGCTCGATCCCTACGGCGCCAAAGCCGAGCCGCTGAAGGAAGCCGCCCACTTCATCGCCTACAGGAAGAAATAGTATGAGCCGTTTCTGGTCGTCTGCCGTCCACGCGCTGGAGCCCTATGTCGCGGGTGAACAGCCCAAAATCCCAGGCCTGGTGAAGCTCAACACCAATGAGAGCCCCTACGGCCCGTCGCAGCGCGTGCTGGACGCGATCGCCGCTGCCTCTGGTGAACGACTGCGCCTCTACCCCGACCCGGCCTCCACCGACCTGCGCAAGGCGATTGCGAAGCGCTACGGCCTGAAGATGGACGAGGTTTTTGTCGGCAACGGCTCGGACGAAGTCCTAGCCTTCACCTTTGCTGCCTTGCTCAAGCATGACGCCCCTCTGCTCTACCCTGACATCACCTACAGCTTCTACAAGACCTATGCCCGGCTCTTCGAGGTCAAGGTCGAGGAGATCCCGCTGGACGACGGCCTGCAGGTCCGCATCGAAGACTACGACCGCCCCTGCGGCGCCATTATCCTGGCCAATCCGAATGCGCCGACAGGCATCGCCCTGCCGCTCGCAGAGATCGAGAAGCTCGTCGCTTCCCACCCGGATCAGGTCGCTGGTCATCGACGAGGCCTATGTCGATTTCGGCGCCGAGACTGCAGCCTCGCTGATCCAGCGCTATGAGAACCTGCTGGTCGTCCAGACCTTCTCCAAGTCCCGCTCGCTGGCAGGACTGCGCGTCGGCTTTGCGCTCGGCCAGCGGCCGCTGATCGAGGCCCTGGAGCGGATGAAGGACAGCTTCAACTCCTATCCCGCTCGACATGCTGGCCCAGGCAGCGGCAACCGCCGCGATCGAGGACGAAGCCTGGTTCGACGACGCCTGCGGCAAGATCATCGCCAACCGCGAGATAGTCACGGAAGCATTGAAGGCCCGCGGCTTCGAGGTCTTGCCCTCGTCGACAAACTTCGTCTTCGCGCGTCATCCAGCGCACCAGGGTGCGGATCTTCAGAAGGGCCTGCGCGAGCGCGCCGTCCTTGTCCGGCATTTCAACAAGCCACGGATTTCCGATTTCCTCCGCGTAACCATCGGCACGACAGAGGAATGCCATCAGTTTCTGAATGCGATCGATCAAATCATCTGACGTGTGGAATTGACCGATAGCGGCTAGTCTCCGGCTCCTGTTGCAAGCGCCGGAGCACATCATTGACTGAAATCCTTCAATACTGGCCGCAGGTCGCGGCGGCCTACCTGGTTTACCTGGTCGCGGTCTTGAGCCCAGGTCCGGCGACGATGGCGATTGCCTCCGCCTCGCTCGGCCAGGGGCGTCGACATGGATTGACGATTGCAGCCGGCATCTTTTGCGGCTCAATGACCTGGGCGATTGCCGCCTCTCTCGGTCTTGCCGCCATCCTCTCCCAATATGCGCAGGCGCTGGTGCTGATGCGGATCCTGGGCGGTCTCTACTTGCTCTATCTCGCCTGGCGCGCCTTTCGCTCGGCGGCGAGCAAGATCGATCCGCTTGGTGTCACCAAGGCGACATCAGGCCTGAAGCGTACCTTTCTGATGGGCTATGCGATCCACCTGACCAACCCCAAGGCGATCTTCGCCTGGCTGGCGATCATCTCGCTCGGCCTGCCCGCCGGGGCGACGCCGTCTGCGGTCGCCATCGTCGTCTGCGGTTGCCTGGTGACCGGCTTCATCGTCTTCATGGGTTATGCGCTGCTCTTCTCAACCCCGGGCGCGCTCCGGATCTATCGCGCCGCGCGTCGCTATATCGACGGGACGCTCGCCATTCTCTTCACCTTTGCCGGCGTGAAGCTCCTCACCTTGCGCTGAAACGAAAAAAAGGCGCCGCACGGATGCGGCGCCTCTGATCCGTGAAGTGGAAAGACCTCAGCCCTGGGTAAGCGGCGAGATCTGGATTTCCACGCGGCGGTTCTGCGCGCGGCCATCCGGCGTTGCGTTGGACGCGACCGGCTGGTTCGGGCCAAAGCCGACTGCGGATACACGCCGTGGGTCGACGCCCTGGCTGTTGAGGTAACCGGCAACGGACATCGCACGGCGCTCGGACAGACCCTGATTGTAGCCCTGGCTGCCGGTCGAATCGGTGTGACCGTTGATGTCGATCAGCGTGCGGTCGAACTTGCGCAGCACGATCGCGACCGAGTTCAGCGTCGGATAGAACTGCGGCATGACCGCATCCTGATCCGTGTTGAAGGTGATGTTGGACGGCATGTTCAGGATGATGCGGTCGCCAACGCGAGTGACCGAAATGCCGGTGCCCTGCAGCTGTGCGCGCAGTTCCGATTCCTGCTGGTCCATGTAGTTGCCGATGGCGCCACCGGCGAGGGCGCCGATACCGGCACCGATGAGCGCTGCATTGCGACGCCCGACTGGCGAACCACCGACGGCGAGACCACCGAGCGCGCCCACGGCAGCACCGAGGGCAGCGCCGCCCGTCGTGTTCGACACCTTCTGCTGACCCGTATAGGGATCTGTCGTCGTGCAGGCACTCAAATAGGTCGCGCAAAGCGCGAGAATGGCGATCTTCTTAATCATGCTCGGGGTCCCTCCAGGATTCGGCTGATCATCCGTCAACCGTGAAATTGCGGCAACAAAAAGTTGCCAGCAGGCTCACTCCGCCGCCGACTTTTGTCCATAGCGCTTCTGGATATAGTCCGCCACCAGCGCCTCGAAATCGGCAGCGATGTTCGGACCACGCAAGGTCATGGCTTTTTCGCCATTGATGAAGACGGGCGCCGCCGGATTTTCACCGGTACCGGGGAGCGAGATGCCGATATCGGCGTGTTTGCTTTCGCCCGGACCATTGACGATGCAGCCCATGACCGCGACGTTCAGACCTTCGACGCCGGGATACTTTTCCCGCCAGACCGGCATGTTCTTGCGCAGGTCGTCCTGAATCTTCTGGGCGAGTTCCTGGAAGACGGTGGACGTGGTGCGCCCACAGCCCGGACATGCGGCAACGACCGGCACGAACTGCCGGAAGCCCATGACCTGCAGCAGTTCCTGCGCCACCTGAACCTCGCGGGTGCGATCCCCATTTGGCTCGGGTGTCAGCGAAACGCGGACGGTATCGCCGATGCCATGCTGCAGCACATAGCCCATGGCAGCCGAGGAGGCGACGATGCCCTTCGAGCCCATACCAGCCTCGGTAAGACCCAGATGCAGCGCATGGTTGGAGCGCTCGGCAAGCATCGAGTAGACGGCAATCAGATCCTGCACCTGGCTGACCTTGGCGGACAGGATGATGCGGTTGCGCGGCAGGCCGATCTCCTCAGCCAGTTCGGCCGAGAGCAGCGCCGATTGCACGATCGCCTCGCGCGTGACCTGACGCGCCGACAGTGGCGAGCCCTGAGCAGCATTCTGATCCATCAAACGGGTCAGCAGCTCCTGGTCCAGCGAACCCCAGTTGACACCGATGCGAACAGGCTTGTCGTAGCGGATCGCCATCTCGACGATCTCGGCGAACTGCTTGTCCTTCTTGTCCTTGAAGCCGACATTGCCCGGATTGATGCGATACTTCGCCAGCGCCTCGGCGCAACCAGGGTGATCAGCGAGCAGCTTGTGACCGATATAGTGGAAGTCGCCGATCAGCGGCACATCCATGCCGAGGCGGAGCAGGCGCTCACGGATCTTCGGCACGGCAGCCGCACTCTCGTCGCGGTCAACCGTGATGCGCACCACCTCGGAACCCGCCTTGTAGAGGGCGGCGACCTGGGCGACGGTCGCATCGATATCGGCCGTATCGGTATTGGTCATCGACTGTACGACGACGGGCGCCCCGCCGCCGATGATAACGCCTCCGACTTCAACGGCGACCGAAGAACGGCGCGGCTTGGGATCAAAGGCGTCGGCGGGCTGGATGATGGGTGCGGTCATGGCTGTTTCTCTGCAAGCCTCAATCGCCATGGAGGTGGATCAAAGCCGATCGCTTGTCAACCGCAAGACATCGAAGCGCAATCACATGCACGAGTGCGCAGGCATCGCTCAAGCAAGCTGCGCACTCATCTCAGTTCAGTGACCCGTTGACCGGTCCGCATGCCGGGCAAGTCCGGACAGAGCTAGGACGACGATCAACAGGGAGGGGATCGCGGTGTAGACGGTCGACAGCGAGGTAAACTCGGCGATGAAACCGATCAGCGACGGCGCGAAGAGAATGCCGGAATAGCCCATGGTCGTAACCACGGAGAGACCGACGCCCGGAGCCAGTCCCGGGATATTGCCACCGGCCGAAAAGGCGATCGGCACCATGTTGGAGATCCCGATCCCGGTGATCGCAAACCCGATCAGGGCGAGTGTCACATTGCTCGACTGCCCGGCGATCACAAGACCGATGATCGCCGCGACCCCGCAGAAGCGCAGCGTATTGACGGCACCGAACCGGTCACGAACGAAGTCACCGGCAAAGCGGCAGACAGCCATGGTGAAAGAGAAGGCGGCAAAGGCAAAGCCGGACATTTCGGTCGAAGCATTCAGCTCGTTGCGCAGATAGAGCGCGCTCCAGTCGAGCACGGTGCCTTCAGGGATCATGCAGAACAGCGCGATCGTGCCGATCAGCCAGGGCAGCGGCGTCATCGGCAGCTTGGCCTTGGCAGGCTCGTCACTCGGATGCGGCGCATCGGCAAGGATCATCGGGCGGGCGACAAGGAACAGGACGATGCAGACGGCAGCCAGCAACAGCACATGACCGGTCACCCCGAGCGAGGCGATGAGGAAACCACCGGTCGCCGCACCGCACAGACCGCCCAGGCTCCAGAAGGCGTGACAGGAGGACATGATCGAGCGACGCATGTTGCGCTCGACTTCGACGGCATTGGCATTCATCGCCACGTCCATCGCGCCGGTCAGGCCACCGAACAGGAAGATCGCGACGGCACCCGTCCAGATATTGTCGACGAGCGTCACGAGCACGATCGTCGGGATGAACAGGAGCGTGGTGATCTCGACCACGCGACGCGATCCATAGCGGGCGATCTGCATGCCGGCGATCGGCATCAGAACCAGCGAGCCCACGCCGAAGACGAAAATCATGACACCCAGCAGCAATTCCGAAAGCCCAAGCGCCTGCGAAAAGAACGGGATCTTCGGCGCCCAGGCGCCAATCACCAGACCGTTCAGAAAGAACAGCAACGCGACGGCGGCGCGCTCCCTTGTCACGATTGGCGCCGGTGCGGCTGGGGAAGTGATGCTCTGCGAAATATCGTTCATGTCCTGCTCCCGTGGTCGGGGCGCACTTTAATTAAATCGATTTAAACGACAACGGCCCATGCATCCCGCGGCTGTAAATTTTTGTTTCGCGCGACAACAATCTCGGCAGCGCCAACCGGGGATTGACAGTCGTCCATCGACACCCGAAACAAGAAACCCGATGCGACCACATGCTGGGGCCGCCCTACCCGAAAGACACATCCGTGAAAACCGCAGTCGGCGCTGGTATCCTGCTGTCCAGTCTCGCCTATCTCTTCTTCGCCATGCATGACGCCATGATCAAGCTGCTCGTGGAGTCCACCACGGTATGGCAGATCCTGTTTTGCCGAAGCATTGCGATCCTGCTCGGATGCTACATCCTGGGTGGCCGGTCGCTTGCCCGCGAAACCGTCACATCGCCGGCCCTGCGGCCGATGATGCTGCGCAGCCTCTTCCTGCTGGCGGCCTGGCTCTGCTACTTCAACGCAGCCAAGCACTTGCCGCTTGCGGACCTGACGACGCTCTACTTTGCAGCCCCGATTGCCGCGATATTGCTGGCGATCCCGATCCTCGGCGAAAAAGTCCCGCCAAGCAGCTGGATCGCCGTCATCACCGGCTTCGTCGGCGTGGTCATCGCCAGCAACCCGACAGGGCTCGCCACCGGCTGGCCGGTCTATCTCGCGTTGATTGCCGCCGTCTGCTGGGCAATCGCAACGACCCTTCTGCGAACCACCAGCCAGAGCGCCAGCAGCATGGTCCAGATGGCCATGACCAATGTCTTCTTCCTGATGCTGACCACACCTATGGCCATCATGACATGGACCATGCCGAGCGGGGTAACGCAGATCCTGCTGCTTGCGGTCGGCTTCATCGGCGGCCTCGGCCAGATGAGCTATTTCGAGGCGCTGCGCCGCGCCCCGATCTCGGTGATCGCGCCGCTCGAATACACGGCGCTGATCTGGGCCTTCGCGCTCGGTTACGCGATCTGGCGCGACGTGCCCGACCCGAACGTATGGGCAGGCGCCGTGCTCATCGCCGGCGCCGGCTTGATCATTCTCTTCGCCGCCCGGCGAAGCACACCCGCTCAGGACCTCGAGAGATAACGCTCCGCGAGTTCCACCCACAGGGTGGTGCCGACGGGGAGAATATCATCGTTGAAGTCGTAGCGCGGATGATGCAACGGCGGGTCATTGGGCGTGCGCTGCGTGCCGAGGAAGAAATAGCTGCCCGGACGTTTCGCCAACATATAGGCGAAGTCCTCGCTGCCCATCATCGGCCGCGGCAGGTCGTATACCTTGTCCTTGCCCGCAAAGCTGACCGCAAGATCGCGGACGAAGTCCGTTTCCGCCTTATGGTTGACGGTCGGGTCATAGCCACGCTCGTAGTTGATGGTGACACCGCGTCCTGCAACTCGCGGCCTGTCCCTCGGCCACGGCATGGATCCGACTTTCCAGCTGGTCGCGAACCTTGGGATCGAAAGAGCGGATCGACAGCACCATCTCGGCCCGTTCCGGAATGACATTGCTCGCAGCACCGGCATGGAAACCGCCAACCGTGATGACGGTCGGATCGAGCGGGTGGATGTTGCGCGACACGATCGTCTGCAGGGCCATCACGATCGATGCGCCGCACACGATCGGATCCGCTGTCGACTGCGGCTCGGCGCCGTGACCGCCGCGGCCGTTGACAGTGATCTTGCACTCGTCGACGGCAGCCATGATCGGGCCTTCGCGAAGGGCGATGTGGCCGAAGGGGATCTCCGGATCGTTGTGAAGCGCAAACACGGCATCGCACGGGAAGCGATCAAACAGGCCGTCTTCGATCATGATGCGGGCACCGCCGAAATTTTCCTCGGCAGGCTGGAAGATCAGATGGATCACACCGTCGAAATTTCGACGCTCGGCAAGGATCTTCGCCGCACCAAGCAGCATCGCCGTATGACCGTCATGCCCGCAGGCATGCATGACGCCCGGGATTTCGCTGGCATAGGGCAGCCCCGTCTCTTCGAGGATCGGCAGCGCGTCGAAGTCGGCCCGGATGCCGATGCTGCGATCGCTCGAACCGTTGCGAAGCGTCGCCACCACCCCTGTTTTGGCCAGACCACGCGTGACCTCGTAGCCGAGAGCCGTCAGCTGCTCGGCCACATAGTCCGACGTCTTGAACTCAGACAGGCCGATCTCCGGAAACCGATGCAGATGATGGCGCGTCGCGAGCACTTCTGCCATCACATTGGGAGCGTGGATCGTCATGGAATTCACCTTTCGGGCGTCTAGGGCATTCGTTGAGGCGCGAACTGTGGCACTTGCCGGCTAGTTGTTCAAACGTATAAAAAAGGGCGGGAGCGGTCGCCACCAGCCGCCCCCTTTATCCTCGCCGGAGAGACCTATGACACGACGCACGTTCCAGCGTGCCGGTGAAGCCGAGCGCCGGAAGGATCTCATCGCAGCGACCCTGGACAGCATCTCCGAGCATGGCCTGGAAGGTGCCACCGTGCGCGACATCGCGGCCCGTGCAGGCGTGACCGGCGGCCTGATCCGCCATTATTTCTCCGGCAAGGACGAGATGGTCCAGGCGGCCTATCGCGAAATGCTGGCCGGGATGACCGGGGCTGCGGTGGACGCCATGGCCGAGGCAGGCGACGACCCTCGCAGACGCCTCCACGACTTCATCGTCGCCAATGTCAGCCCACCGATTGCCGACCCAAAGGCCCTTTCCCTTTGGGCAGCTTTCATCGGCCGTGTCCGCTCGGACGACGAACTCGCCCGCATTCATCGGGAAAACTATCTGATCTTTATCGGACTTCTTGAAGGGCTCGTCGGAGCAGTGCTTTCGGCGCATCGACATGAAGCACCTTTCTCCGAAACGCGCCATCTCGCCGTCGCGATCAACGGCCTGATCGACGGCCTGTGGCTGGAAAACTCGCTCGCAAGCGACCTCTTCGACGAAGGCCGCCTCGCCCACATTGCGCTCGACGCGGTGGAGGCCATGCTCGGCGGCTTGCCGCTCAGAAACAGGGCCTGAGTGACGCGAAATGACATGCGGAGGAAGGTTGCCATCGGCTGTCGGTTTGGCTTCTGGCAACCTCGCGATGAGAACGAGGGATGCAGAAGGAACAAACGCCCTCCTACGGCGTAAGCACCTCCAGCAAGCCTCTTGGCCAGACGCTTGAAATACGGCATAAAAAAGCCAATTCACCTGCCACGAAGCGAAAGTCGCCTACAGAGTCCCAAAGCAACTGGTCACACGTCGCATTACGGCCTTTTTCTGCCTCGATTGTTGGTCAACAGCCCGATTTTGTGCAATGAGGCGCCAAGGCGACGACCGGACGGTTCGAGCCCGACGGCCTTCAACTCAACCACCAAACTGAGAACTTATTCTTCATGACGCTGCATGTCCCATCGCGCGACCTCGAAACCAAGCAGATCGACCACAACGATTCCATTCGATCTGCCTATTTCACGATCGAGGAGTTGCGGGAGAGCGCGGCGTCGCTCGCGCTGAACGGTGCCATCGAACTGCCCGGCTTGATGGATTTCGACTTCTTCGCCCGGCACAAGGAAAACGAGCGCGAGATCCTGCGGGTCTACCGCGCGACGGCAGCCGACGTCGAGGCGGGCGCGACGATCACGCCGGCTGCCGAATGGCTGCTCGACAATCACTACATCATCGAAGAAGCGATCCAGGAAGTCCGCCGCGACTTCCCGAAGAAGTTCTATCGCCAGCTGCCGACCATGAAGATCGGCCACCGCGAGATCCCGCGGACCATGGCACTCGCCTGGCTCTATGTTGCCCATACGCACTCGACCGTCAGCCAGGAAAGCATGACGGCCCTGGTCGAAGGTTACCAGCAGCATCAGACCCTGGAAATCGGTGAACTCTGGGCGTTGCCGTCGATCGTGCGCTTCGTGCTGGTGGAAAACCTCCGCCGCATTGCGACCCGTGTGGACCGCTCACGCCGGATGCGCCGCCGGGCAAACGAGGTCGCCGACGAGATCGTCCGGCTCAACGACCCAGTCGCGGCCGCCACCTATCTCAGCCAGATCGAGCAGCTTGCCGACGACAACACCTTCGCCACCCAGTTCCTTTATCGCCTGCGCAACGGCTCACAGAACACGAGCTTCGCGGTCGAATGGCTGGAAAGCCGCCTGGAGGCCGCAGGCCGCACCGCCGAAGAGGCGATGGACGCCGAGCACAACAGGCTGTCCTCCGGCAACGTGACAATGGGCAATATCGTCCGCGGCCTCAGAGAGATCGACGACAAGGAATGGTCAGTCTGGGTCGAAGAGGTCAGCCATGTCGACCGGATCCTTGGCCAGCATACCGACTATCGCCAGCTTGATTTCGGCTCGCGCAACGCCTACCGCAACACCATCGAAAAGCTGGCACGGCGCTGTGACCAGTCCGAGATTGAAATCGCCCAGACCGCGATCGACGTGGCAACCCGTGCAGCAGGGCCGGACGGCCAGCTCGACGTCGGAAGCTATCTGGTCGGCAGCCGGCGCATCGAGCTCGAGGAGGCCATTGGCTACAGCCAGCCGCTCTCACGCATCATCACCGATTTCATCAAGCGCCTGAACTGGCTCTCGATCGCCGTGCCCGTCGTCGCCTTGACGATTGCAGCACTCGCCGTCATCGGACACTTCCTCACGCAGGCCGGCCTTCCGACCTCGCTGATCCTGATCCTGCTGATCCTGGTCTCTCTGCCGGTATCCGAGGGTGCGACGGGCCTCTTCAACACGCTCGTCACCTTCTTCGTCAAACCATTCCGCCTGACCGGTTACGAGTTCAAGGACGGCATCCCCGAAGAGGCGCGCACGCTCGTCGTCGTGCCCTGCATGATCACCAAGCGCGACGATGTCGACGAACTCGTCCGCAACCTCGAAGTCCACTACCTGACCAACCCGCATGGCGAGATCTATTTCGCGCTGCTGAGTGACTGGAAGGACAGCCAGACGGAGGAATCCGCGGCGGATCTCGAGGTTCTCGATTATGCCAAACGCGAAGTTGCCCACCTCAATAGCCGCTACGATTTCGCCGGCAAGACCCGCTTCTATCTCATGCATCGCCGCCGTCTCTACAACGAGGCTGAAGGCTGCTGGATGGGCTGGGAGCGCAAGCGCGGCAAGCTGCACGAGCTGAACCTGCTGCTGCGCGGCGACCGCGACACGTCCTACCTGCCGGGCGCCAACATGGTGCCGGAAAACGTGCGTTACGTCATGACGCTCGACGCCGATACGCGCCTGATGCGCGATGCCGTCACCAAGCTCGTCGGCAAGATGCACCACCCGATCAACCGTCCAGTGCATGATGAGGAGACGGGTCGCGTAATCAGCGGCTACGGGGTTCTGCAGCCGCGCGTGACGCCGTCGTTGACAACAGGCAAGGACGCCTCGGTCTTCCAGCGCATCTTCTCGATGAACCGCGGTCTGGACCCTTATGTCTTCACAGTGTCCGACGTCTATCAGGACATCACCGGAGAAGGCTCGTTCACTGGCAAGGGTCTCTATGATGTCGACGCTTTCGAGACCGCCATCAAGGGCCGGATCGACGAAAACAGCGTTCTCAGCCACGACCTGCTGGAAGGCTCGTTCGCCCGTTGTGCGCTCGTCACCGACGTCGAACTGGTCGAAGACTTCCCGACCCGCTACGAGGTCGAAATCTCCCGTCAGCATCGCTGGGCACGTGGTGACTGGCAGCTCATTCCCTATATCGGCGACACCAACCGCGGCATCACCAGCCTGGGCCGCTGGAAGATGGTCGACAACCTGCGTCGATCCCTGACGCCAATCGCCTGGTATGCCGCTTCGGTCCTCGGCTGGGCGACCATGGAACCGGTGGGTGCCACCATCTGGCAGCTGGTCCTGATCTTCAGCCTGTTCGTCGCCCCGACCCTGTCGCTTCTCTCCGGCATCGTCCCACGTCAGACCGACATCGTCCCGGCTGCCCATTTCCAGACACTCTGGTCGGAAGTCCGGTCGATCAATGCCCAGGTCGCCCTGCGCATCGTCTTCATCGCCGACAATGCCTGCATGATGGCCGACGCCATCGTTCGCTCTCTCTACCGCATGCTGGTGAGCCGCAAGCTGCTCCTCGAATGGCGAACCGCCGCGAGCGTTCAGTCGGCAGCCCAGGGAACGATCAACTCATACTACCGCAACATGCGCCACGCCCCGATCCTGGCGGTGCTGTCGGTCGGCGTTGCGGCCCTGCCGGGCGGCTATGGCTATCTGATCGGCCTTCCCTTCGCCTTCCTCTGGGTCCTGTCTCCGCTCCTCGCATGGTATGTCAGCCAGTCGGCCGAGACCGAAGACAGTCTCGAAGTGCCGGAAAACGTCTCCTACGAGCTGCGCAAGATCGCGCGCCGTACCTGGCGTTACTACGAGACCTTCACCACGGCCGGCGACAACTACCTGCCCCCGGATAACTTCCAGGAAACGCCCGAACCGATTATCGCGCACCGCACCTCGCCGACCAACATCGGCGTTTACCTGCTCTCCGTTGTATCGGCCCGTCATTTCGGCTGGCTGAGCTTCGAGCAGACGATCGAGCGCATGGAGCAGACCATTGCGACCGTCGAACGCATGGAGAAGTACCGCGGTCACCTGTATAACTGGTACTACACGGACACCCTGAAGACGCTGGGCCCGCGTTATATTTCCGCCGTCGACAGCGGCAATCTCGCCGGCCATCTGATCGCGATTTCGTCTGCCTGCCGTGAATGGGCAGAAGCGCCTTCGGCGCATCTTCAGGGCAATCTCGACGGCATCGGCGATGTCGGCGGCATCCTGCTCGAAATCCTCGAGCAGCTGCCCGACGACCGCAAGACGGTCCGCCCGCTGCGTCGCCGACTGGAAGAGCGCATCATCGGCTTCAACACGGCCCTTGCTGCAGTGAAGCGCGAACATGAATTTGCTTCGATCCGCATCATCAATCTGGCGGTGCTAGCCCGCGACGTTCAGAAACTCGCGGCCAACCTGCACCACGAAGTCCGCTCCGAGCCGAGCGCCGAAGTGGTGCGCTGGACGGAATCGCTCGTCTCGGTCTGCGAAGCCCACATCTCCGACACCGCCTTCGACCTGTCGAATATCGATCCGCTGCGCCAGCGCTTGAGCCAGCTGTCCGAGCGCGCCCGCGACCTCGCCTTCTCGATGGACTTCACCTTCCTGTTCCGTCCAGAGCGCCGCCTGCTGTCGATCGGTTACCGGGTCGATGCCCGCGAACTGGACGAAGCCTGCTACGACCTTCTCGCCTCCGAATGCCGCCTGACCAGCCTGTTTGCCATCGCCAAGGGCGACCTGCCGACGGAACACTGGTACCGCCTCGGTCGTCAGGTCGTGCCGATCGGTGCGCGCGCCGCGCTGATTTCCTGGTCCGGCTCGATGTTCGAATATCTGATGCCGCCGCTTGTGATGCAGGAGCGCCAGGGCGGCATCCTCAACCAGACCAACAATCTGATCGTCATCGAGCAGATGAACCATGGTCGCCGACTGAACATTCCCTGGGGCATCTCGGAAGCGGCCTTCAACGCCCGCGACCACGAGATGAACTACCAGTACACCAACTTCGGTGTGCCGACGCTCGGCCTGAAGCGTGGTCTCGGCCAGAACGCCGTTATCGCGCCCTATGCCTCGATCCTCGCCAGCCAGTATTATCCGGAAGCGGCACTCGAGAACCTGAAGCGGCTGCGCAAGCTCGGCGCGCTCGGCGCCTATGGTTTCCACGATGCCGTAGACTTCACGCCGACCCGTCTGCCCGACGGCAAGAAGTGCGCTGTTGTTTACAACTACTATGCCCACCACCATGGCATGTCGATCGCGGCAATCGCCAACGTCGCCTTCAACGGTCGCCTTCGTGCACTCTTCCACGCCGATCCGGTGATCGAAGCAGCCGAACTTCTCCTCCAGGAGAAGACCCCGCGCGAAATCCCGGTCATGAGCGCAAAATACGAGCCGCAGACGCCGGGCAAGGGCCAGGCCGACCTTCTGCGTGCCGAGATCCGCATCGGTGGAAGATCCGGCAACGAAGGACCGCGAGGTCAACTTCCTGTCGAACGGTAGCGATCATCTGTTGGCTACTGGCGCTCTGGCTTCTCGCGCTGGAACGGCCAGTCCGTCACCCGCTGGAAACCCGATCCGACCGAAGACCGCTGGGGTACTTTCCTCTTCCTGCGCGACACGGCAACCAACGAATGGTGGTCGGCGACATCTGCGCCACGCCGTGCGGAAGACGAAAAGACCAAGGTTATCTTCGGCGACGACAAGGCGGAATTCTTCAAGACGGTGGGTGACATCTCGACCTCGGTCGAATGCATTGTCGGCACGGAGCATGATGCCGAAGGGCGCCGGTTGACGATCCTGAACACCGGGACCGAAGATCGCTACATCGAAGTCACCTCCTATACCGAGCCTGTGCTCGCCTTCGAAGACAGCGACAACGCCCACCCGCTCTTCTCGCGCATGTTCGTGAAGACCGAATTCGGTCGTCGCCGTGACGTCATCCGCGCCGAGCGCAACAAGCGCAGCCCGTCGGATCCCGATATCTGCGTCGCCCACCTTGTGGTAGACAGCGCAGGTCAGGGCCGCCCGACCGAATTCGAAACCGATCGCCGCAAGTTCCTCGGCCGTGGTCGCAGCCTCGGCGAAGCCGCAGCTTTCGATCCGGGCGCGAACCTGTCTGGCACGGAAGGCTTCACGCTCGACCCGATCCTCAGCCTGCGCCGCGTCGTTCGCGTACCGGCGGGCAAGAAGGTCCAGGTCATCTTCTGGACCATGGCAGCGCCGAGCCGCGAGGAAATCGACCAGGCGATCGAGCGCTACCGTCACCCGGACGCCTTCAGCCATGAACTGATCCATGCCTGGACCCGCGCCCAGGTCGAACTGCGCCACATCGGCATCACCTCGCAGCAGGCAGCGGCCTTCCAGCATCTCGGCCGTTACCTGGTCTATCCCGACAACCACCTCCGGGCAGACCCGGAAACGGTCCGCAAGGGTCTGCGCTCTCAGTCGGCTCTCTGGCCGATGGCAATTTCGGGCGACTTCCCAATCTTTGCGCTGCGCATCAACGACGACATGGACATGGACATCGCTCGCGAAGCGATGAGTGCGCTCGAATATCTGCGCCGCCGTGGTGTCGTGGCCGATCTTGCGATCATCAACGAGCGTGCGACCTCCTATGCTCAGGACATGCAGCACGCGCTCGACCAGATGGCAGACAACCTCCGCCACCGCCTCCCCGGCGGCCGCCAGCATGTCTTCACCGTGCGTGACGACCTGCAGGACGAAGGCGCGACGCTGGCCGTCCTCGCGGCAGCCCGTGTTGTCCTGCACACCCGCAACGGCAAGATCGTTGACCAGGTGAACCGCGCGGTCTCCCTGTTCGCCACCCCCCGCACCATCGACGGTGAAGTCGAATGGGCCGGCCTGCCGCCTGCCCTGCCGGCCACCATTAAGACGAGCAAGGCACCCGACGGGGCCGACCTCGATTTCTGGAATGGCTTCGGCGGATTCTCGAAGGACGGCATGGAATATGTCGTCCGCCTCAACGGCACTGCCAGCACGCCTCATCCGTGGATCAACGTCATCTCGAACGAGAGCTTCGGCTTCCATGTCTCGGCCGAAGGCGCAGGCTTCACCTGGAGCCAGAACTCGCGCGACTACCAGGTCACCCCATGGACAAACGACCCTGTCGTCAACCGCCCCGGCGAGGCCTTCTACGTGACGGATCTAGTCAGCGGTCGTGCCTATGCGACGGCGAGCGCGTTGAACCTCGATCCGACGGCGACATTTGAGACACGCCATGGTCTGGGCTACTCGACCTTCGTCAGCCGCCACGGCGACCTGGAGATCGAACTGACCCAGACGGTCGACCGCGTGCGCCCCGTCAAGCTCTCGAAGATCCGGCTGAAAAACACCAGCGGCGAAGCGCGCAAGTTCCGCGTCTACGGCTATGCGGAATGGGTGCTGGGTAACAACCAGGCCCGCACCGCGCCTTTCGTTCTCTCGACCTTCGACGAGGAAACCGGAGCGCTTCTCGCCTCCAACCCTTACGACATCAACTACCCCGGCCGCATCGCTTTCCTGGCGGGGCCGGAGCAGCCGGAAGGTTACACGACGAGCCGCCGCGAATTCATCGGCCGCAACGGCACGATCAAGCTGCCCCAGGCGGTCGCGCGTGCCTCGACCTTGACCGGTTCGATCGAAAGCGAGAGCGATCCCTGTGCCGCGATCGCCTTCGATATCGAACTTGCCCCGGGTCAGTCGCGTGACATGACCTTCCTGCTCGGTGAAACCGATACCGCGGACGCGGCCGTCGATCTGGTCAAGTCGGTTCGTGCGGCGGGCTTCGAAACCGTTCTGAAGTCCAATCGCGACTTCTGGACCGGTTTCACCGGCAAGCTTTCGGTGGAAACCGGCGACAAGGCCTTCGATCGCCTCGTCAACCGCTGGCTGCCCTACCAGGCGCTCGCCTGCCGTCTCTTCGCTCGCGCCGGCTTCTACCAGGCGAGCGGAGCCTACGGTTTCCGCGACCAGCTGCAGGACACTCTGGCCTTCCTGACGGTCGAGCCAAACCTGGCCCGCAGTCAGATCCTGAAGGGGGCGGCACGGCAATTCGTCGAAGGTGATGTGCAGCATTGGTGGCTGCCACAGACAGGTGCCGGCGTGCGCACGATGATATCAGACGACGTCGTCTGGTTGGCCTATGCAATCGACCAGTATGTGACCGCAACCGGTGACGAGACGATCCTTGCAGAGCAGATCCCGTTCCTCGACGGCCAGGAACTGAAGGAGGGGCAGCACGACAGCTTCTTCCTGCCTGGGGTCGCAGCCGAAACGGCTGATCTCTACGAGCATGCCGCTCGTGCACTCGACCTCGCCATCGCCCGCACCGGCGAACACGGCCTGCCGCTGATCCTCGGTGGCGACTGGAACGACGGCATGAACCGTGTCGGCATTGAAGGTCGCGGCGAAAGCGTTTGGCTCGGGTGGCTGCTGGCCGCCACGCTGGAGCGCTTCAAGCTTCAGGCCGACAAGCGCGGCGAGCGTGAACGCAGCACTCGCTGGAACGATCATGCCGTGAAACTCAAGGCCGCCCTGGAAACGGCGGGCTGGGACGGCGATCACTATCGTCGCGGCTATTTCGACGACGGGTCACCGCTTGGGTCGAACGAAGCCCTTCAGTGCCAGATCGACTCGATCGCCCAGTCCTGGAGTGTTCTCTCTGGCCTTGGGGATCCGGTGCATACCGCAAAGGCTCTCGACGCCGCGGTCTCCAAGCTTGTGGATACGGAAAACGGCATTGTCCGTCTCTTCACCCCGGCCTTCGAGAAGCCGCAGGTTGATCCGGGTTATATCGGCGCCTACCCCCCCGGTGTGCGCGAGAACGGCGGGCAGTATACCCATGCTGCAATCTGGCTTGGGCTGTCGCTGGTCAAGGCCGGTCGCCTGGCCGATGCCTGGCGCGTCTTTGAAATGCTGAACCCGATCAACCACGCCAGCACTCCTGAAGAAGCCGAGCGCTACCGCGTCGAACCCTATGTGGTCGCAGCCGACATCTACGGCGGCGACGGCTATGCCGGACGTGGTGGCTGGACCTGGTATACGGGCTCTGCCGGCTGGCTCTATCGCTTTGCGGTGGAAGGTTTCCTCGGCATCCGGCGCAAGGGCGGCGACATCGTTGTCAGCCCGGCTCTCCCCGAACACTGGGAAGGCTTCAAGGCCAAGGTAGACATCGACGGCCGTAAGGTCGACATCGCGGTGACACGCAACGCTGCGGGCTACGATGTGACACTGGATGGCAAGGCACAGGTGATCGGCGAGGATCTGCCAGAGCCCAGCTCTCCGCCGCCAGCGAAAAAGCCGGCACGAAAGCCAAAGGCCAAGGCGGCTGATTAAGCGAGCCAAGCAAACGAAACGAGAGAGGCCCCGCCAGCGATGGCGGGGCCTCTTTTCTTTTGAGCAGTTTGGGAAAGGATCAGGCCGAATAGACGATCAGCAGATCCTTGGCATCGATCTGGTCGCCGATCCGGACGAGGACTTCCGAGATCGTCCCGTCGCGGTCGGCATGCAGCGCCGTTTCCATCTTCATCGCTTCGATCGACAGCAGCACGTCGCCGGCTTTGACCGTCTGGCCGGCGGAGACGGCAACCTGCGAAACGACGCCCGGCATCGGCGCGCCAAGTTGTGCGGCATTGCCGGTTTCCGCCTTGCGGCGGACGGCGCTGCCCGAAGCACCATGGGCACGATCCGGCACCTTGATGCGGCGCGGCTGCCCGTTCAGTTCGAAGAACACGGTGACCATGCCCTTGTCGTCGGTATGGCCAAGTGCCTGATTGACGATGACGAGCGTCTTGCCCTTTTCCAGATCGAGGAACAGCTCCTCGCCCGCGGGCAGACCATAGAAATACTGCGGCGTCGGGATAACCGAGACCGGCCCATAGGTGTCGGCCGCCAACGCGTAGTCCGTGAAGACCTTCGGATACATCAGATACGACGCAAACTCGAAATCCGTGACCTCACGACCGAGCTTCTCCTCGATCACCTTGCGCTCGGCATCGAGATCAGCCGGCGGCAACAGCGAACCGGGCACGGCCGTATACGGCTGGTCGCCCTTCAGAACCTTCTTCTGCAGCGCTTCCGGCCAACCGCCCGGAGGCTGACCGAGATCACCCTTCAGCATGGAAACAACCGAATCAGGGAAAGCGATGTCCTTGGCCGGATTTTCGACGTCGGCAACGGAGAGATCCTGGCTCACCATCATCAGCGCCATGTCACCAACGACCTTGGACGACGGGGTCACCTTGACGATGTCACCAAACATCTGGTTGGCGTCGGCATAGGCCTGGGCCACTTCGTGCCAGCGGGTTTCGAGACCGAGCGAACGGGCCTGTTCCTTGAGGTTGGTGAACTGACCACCTGGCATTTCGTGAAGGTAGACTTCCGAAGCCGGCCCCTTGAGGTCGGTCTCGAAGGCCGCGTACTGGGTGCGCACTGCCTCCCAGTAGAAGGACAGACGACGGATCCAGTGCGGATCGAGACCCGGATCGCGTTCCGAGCCCCGCAGGGCCTCGACGATCGAGCCGAGGCAGGGCTGCGATGTGTTGCCCGAGAAGGCATCCATGGCAGCGTCGACCGCATCGACACCGGCTTCGACAGCCGCAAGCACCGTCGCCGCAGCAATGCCGGACGTATCATGCGTGTGGAAGTGGATCGGCAGGCTGGTGGCTTCACGCAGAGCCTTGAACAGCACCTTGGCCGCAGCCGGCTTCAACAGGCCGGCCATGTCCTTCACGGCGATGATATGTGCACCGGCCTTTTCGAGATCGGCGGCAAGTGTCGTGTAGTACTTCAGGTCATACTTCGGACGCGCCGAATTCAGGAGGTCGCCGGTGTAGCAGATCACCGCCTCGCAGAGTTTGTTCTCCTCGATGACGGCATCCATCGACACCCGCATGTTGTCGACCCAGTTCAGGCAGTCGAAGACGCGGAAGAGATCGATCCCGCCCTTGGCCGCCTGACGAACGAAGTACTTCACCACATTGTCGGGGTAGTTCTTGTAGCCGACGCCGTTTGCGCCGCGCAGCAGCATCTGCAAGAGCAGGTTCGGCGCCCCCTCGCGCACCAGCTGGAGGCGCTCCCACGGATCTTCCGTCAGGAAGCGCATGGAAACGTCGAAGGTCGCACCACCCCAGCATTCCAGCGAGAAGAGGTTCGGCAGAGCCCGCGCATAGGTGTCGGCGATCTTTGCGATATCGTGGGTACGAACGCGCGTGGCCAGCAGCGACTGGTGACCGTCGCGCATGGTCGTATCGGTCATGAGGATACGCTTCTCGTTGCGCATCCAATCGCCGAACTTCTTCGGACCGAGCTCGTCGAGGAGTTGCTTCGTGCCCGGCTTGATCTCGGCATCGATATAGGGAACGACCGGCTCGGCAGCATCGGCCGGCGGCTTCGGGCGGCCCTTCACTTCCGGATGTCCGTTGACCGTCACATCGGCGAGATAGGTCAACAGCTTGGTCGCACGGTCCTGACGCTTCACCTGCTGGAAAAGCTCCGGCGTCGTATCAATGAAGCGTGTCGTGTAGGAATTGTCGCGGAAGCTCGGGTGGCCGATGATCGCCTCTAGGAAGGTGAGGTTCGTAGCCACGCCACGGATACGGAACTCGCGCAGCGCGCGGTCCATGCGGCTGATCGCCTCCTGCGGCGTGCTTCCCGACGCCGTGACCTTGACCAGGAGCGGATCGTAGTAGCGGGTGATGATCGCACCCGAATAGGCGGTACCGCCGTCGAGACGAATGCCGAAGCCGGCAGCCGAACGATAGGCGGTGATGCGGCCATAGTCCGGAATGAAGTTCTGCTCGGGATCTTCCGTGGTGATGCGGCACTGCAGGGCATGACCGTTCAGGCGGATATCGGCCTGCTTCGGCACACCAGATTCCGGCGTGCCGATCGCGTGGCCGTCAAGGATGTGGATCTGCGCCTTCACGATATCGATGCCGGTCACGACTTCGGTGACGGTGTGCTCGACCTGGATGCGCGGATTGACCTCGATGAAGTAGAATTTGCCGGTATCGGCATCCATCAGATATTCGACGGTCCCAGCACCGATATAGTTGGTCGCCTTGGCGATCCGGAGCGAATAGCCGGCCAGTTCCTGGCGCTGCGCTTCATTGAGATACGGCGCCGGCGCGCGCTCGACGACCTTCTGGTTACGGCGCTGGATCGAGCAGTCGCGCTCGAAGAGATGAACCACATTGCCATGTGTATCGCCGAGAACCTGGCTTTCGACGTGACGGGCGCGCTCGACGAGCTTCTCGAGATAGACTTCGTCCTTGCCGAACGCGGCCATCGCTTCGCGCTTGCCTTCCGTCACCTCGCGCAGCAAGTCCTTCGGGTCGCGAATGGCGCGCATGCCGCGACCGCCACCGCCCCAGGAGGCCTTGAGCATGACCGGATAGCCGATCTCTGCCGCCAACCGATGGATCTCACTTTCGTCATCCGGCAGCGGATCGGTTGCCGGCACGACCGGAACGCCGACGCTGATCGCAAGATTGCGGGCGGCAACCTTGTTGCCAAGCTGCCGCATCGTATCGCTCTTCGGACCGATGAAGATGAGACCTGCATCGTTGCAGGCGTCCACGAATTCGGGACTTTCCGACAGAAGACCGTAGCCCGGATGAATGGCATCCGCGCCGGACAGTTTGGCGACGCGGATGATTTCCTCGATCGACAGATAGCTTTCGATCGGTCCGAGATCCCTCGACAAATGCGGGCCACGACCAACCTGATAACTTTCGTCCGCCTTGAAGCGGTGCAGCGCGAGTTTGTCCTCTTCGGCCCAGATGGCGACCGTTTTCAGACCGAGCTCGTTGGCGGCGCGAAAGACGCGGATCGCGATTTCCGAACGGTTGGCGACAAGGATCTTGGATATTGGCAATTCGATCTCCCCAAAACGATATGCCAGGGCATTGTGCACCTGCGAAGAAAAGTCATAGCGCGTTGTTTTAGGAAGTTCAATTTGCCTTGGACGGCCGGCGAAAGATTCAATCCTTGCTTATGTCACCAGACCGAGGCGAAACGACAGGGCAACCACATGCTGGCGATTTTTTGCATTTAGTTTGTCTTGAATACCATTCATGTACCAGTCGACGGTGTGATTGGAGATCTTCAGGATCTTGCTGATCTCGTTGGAGGTCAGCCCATCCGCGAGATAGTTCAGAACTTCCATTTCACGCCGGGTCATGCGCGTGTCGATCGGCTTCGCGGGCTCAATCTCACCAGCAAACTTGAATTCGAGCAGACGCCAGTAAGCCTTCTTGGCGACGGCATCGAACAGCGTCACTTCGGTGGGAGACAGATCAATCGGGCGACCACCAACAGTCATGTTGCCCAAGAGCCCGGTGCGTCCATGAACGGGGAAGATATATCCATCCACAAGACCGAAACGCACGCTGTCTGAGAGCATCCGCTCCATGCGCTTCCGGTGCGGATCGGCACGGAAGGCATGAAGCGCTTCCCGCCAGCGGAACCCTGCTTGGGCTTGGCCGAGATAGCGGATCGTCGGATCGATCAGCACATATTTCTTCGCGATGTAAAGCTGCGGCCACCCTTCCGGCCATACCCCGGTCAACACGAGATCCATCGGATTCTCATCCGGTTTCGGCTGCCGTACCACGCCATGATAGTCGAACCCGTAGGACCGAACCAATTTCTCAAGCGCTGAAATGACCTCCGCCGCGGTGCGGCACTCATCAACGATGACCAAAAAATGCAGCAATTGATTGATGTTCACAAAGTCTCTCCAAAATGCGCAGCTAAAATACCATTAAAAAGCCATGAGCAGCAGTTTTTTCAACTGCCCGGAGCAATATGAACATTTATCGTCAAATTGCGTTATGGGAAGCTTAAAGCCTGCTGCCGACTCTGGCCCGCGATCGCGGTGGTCGACCCGCTCCGCAAACTCGGGATCTTGCAGAGGATCCGCTGTAGCATTAGGCATCCTCCACACCGGCAGAACAACCGGGCCAGACAGTGTCTTGGCGCATACCGAGAACGAACACGAAGGTAACACAGCTTGTCCCTGCTCCAGGTTTATTTCAAGGCTCTGAAATATCTTGCACGCTACAGATTGCGGGTATCGCTTGTGGTGGCCGCAAACGTCGTGCTCGCAGTCATTACGATTCTGGAGCCGATTCTTTTCGGACGCATCATCGATGCGATCTCCGAGAAGCGCGATGCAGCGACCATCCTCATCGCATGGGGTTGCTTCGGCGTCTTCAACACGGTCGCCTATGTCCTCGTCGCGAGACAGGCGGACCGTCTGGCCCATGGACGACGCGCGGACCTTCTGACTGATTCCTTCGAAAAGATCATTTCCATGCCACTCAGCTGGCATCACCAGCGCGGCACCTCCAACGCTCTCCACACCCTGCTGCGCGCCGGCGAGACGCTCTTCGGCCTCTGGCTTGAATTCATGCGAACGCATCTGGCAACCGCCGTGGCGCTGGCCTTGCTCATCCCCACGGCCTTCTCGATGGACGTGCGGCTGACATGCGTCCTCATCGTGCTGGCGATCCTCTATGTCATCATCGGCAAGACGGTGATGAACCGGACGAAGGAAGGCCAGGCCTCCGTGGAGAGCCACTATCACACGGTCTTTTCCCATGTGAGTGATTCGATCAGCAACGTGTCCGTGCTGCACAGCTACAACCGTATCGAAGCCGAAACACGCGCGCTCAAGCAGTATACGACCAACCTCCTGTCGGCTCAGTATCCAGTCCTCGACTGGTGGGCGCTTGCTGGCGCGCTGAACCGCATCGCCTCGACACTATCCATGCTCGTCATCCTCGTCATCGGCACGCTGCTGGTTCAGCGGGGCGAGCTGAAGGTCGGCGACATCATCGCGTTCACGGGCTTTGCCGGCCTGCTGATCGCACGTCTCGATCAGATGATCACGTTCATCAACCAGATCTTCGAGGCGCGCTCCAAGCTCGAGGACTTCTACAAGCTGGAAGACGCCGTGCAGGAACGCGAAGAACGCGTCGGCGCTGGCGAACTCAAGCAGGTTCGCGGCGACGTCGAATTCCGCGATGTCTGCTTCGATTTCGCCTCTACCACGCAGGGCGTACGCGACATTTCCTTCCATGTCGGTGCAGGCCAGACTGTCGCCATCGTCGGCCCGACAGGTGCTGGCAAGACGACACTGATCAATCTTCTGCAGCGGGTCTATGATCCACAAGCCGGCCAGATCCTGATCGACGGCCAGGACATCGCCAAGGTGACCCGCAAGTCACTGCGCCATGCGATTGCGACCGTCTTCCAGGATGCAGGCCTGTTGAACCGCTCCATCCGGGAAAACATCCGCCTGGGACGCGAGGACGCGACCGAGGAGGAAATCATCCAGGCGGCAGAGGCCGCCGCAGCGACCGACTTCATCGAAAGCCGCATGATCGGCTACGACACCCATGTCGGCGAGCGCGGCAACCGCCTGTCGGGCGGCGAGCGCCAGCGCATTGCGATCGCCCGCGCGATCCTGAAGAACGCCCCTATCCTCGTGCTCGATGAAGCAACCAGTGCGCTCGACGTCGAAACCGAAGCCCGGGTCAAACAGGCCATCGACCTGCTGCGCAGGAACCGCACGACCTTCATCATCGCCCACCGCCTGTCGACCATCCGCGAAGCCGACCTCGTCGTCTTCCTCGACCACGGCCGGGTCATCGAAATGGGCAATTATGAGCAGTTGAGCGCGCTCGGTGGCCGCTTCACCTCACTTCTGCGGACCAGCGGCCTGCTCAAGGAAGAGCCTAGCCCGGCAATCTGAACGGAGGCGACACCGCTCAGAGCGTATCGAGCGTCTCAAGCACCTGGGCGGCGTGCTTGCGGATGGCGTCCTGCTTGAACGGATCCATCCGCCGCCACGTCGCATACATGTTCGAAAGCCGCGGATTTCGCGCGAGCTTTTCCGTGTTGCGATCGAGGAAGTGCCAATAGAGCGCATTGAACGGGCAGGCGTCGGGTCCGGCCTTGAGCTTCACCTTGTAGCGGCACGAGCCGCAGTAATTGCTCATCCGGTCGATATAGGCGCCGCTGGCGGCATAGGGCTTGGAGGCCAGCCGACCGCCATCGGCGAACAGCGCCATGCCGAGCGTATTGGGCAGTTCGACCCACTCATAGGCGTCGGAATAGACGGCAAGATACCATTCGCAGACTTGCACCGGATTGATCCCGGCCAGCATGGCGAAGTTGCCGGTCACCATCAGCCGCTGGATGTGGTGCGCATAGGCATGCTCGATCGTGTCTCCGATGGCGCCACGCATACAGGCCATGTCGGTCTTGGCCGTCCAGTACATCTGCGGCAGCGGACGCGAGGCAGAGAGATGGTTGAGGCCGGCATAGTCGGGCATCTCGGTCCAATAGATGCCGCGCACATATTCGCGCCAGCCGAGGATCTGCCGGATGAAGCCCTCGACGGCATTCAGCGGCGCCCGTCCCTCGAACCACGCCGCCTCCGCGCGGCGTATGACGTCGATCGGAAGCAGCAGGCCGGCATTGACGTAGGATGAGATCAGCGAGTGGTAGAGATAGGGCTCGCCCTTCACCATCGCGTCCTGATAGTCGCCGAAAGTGGGCAGGATCTCGTCGATGAACTGCTGAAGCTCTTTTTCAGCCTGGGCAGCAGTCACCGCAAAATGGAAGCTTTCGAGCGAGCCCATATGCGTGCCGAAGCGTTCTTCGACCATCGCCAGAACGGATGTCGTGATCGCATCCTTGGCGTGGCTGATCCGCTTCGGCCCCTTCAGCCCCTCGGCCGGGGGCTTGCGGTTCTCGGCATCGAAATTCCACTTTCCGCCGACAGGATCCTCGCCTTCCAGCAACACCCGGTGGCGCCGGCGCATGTCGCGATAGAAATACTCCATGCGCAGCTGCTTGCGGCCCTTGCGCCACTCCCGGAAGTCGTCGATCGAACAGAGAAAGCGATAATCGTCCCGGATTTCGACCGGCACACCGAGGGACGCCTCCCATCCGCGCATATCCTCCGCCAGACGCCACTCCCCGCATTCCGTCGCAATGACGCGGGCGGCAGCAGTGTCTGCAAGCGCGCGGGCCAGTTCCCCCTTCAGGCTCTGCGTGTTCTGAGGATCGTCCAGGGTGACATAACGGACCTGAAGACCCTTCTCTCTGAGCTCCTCCGCAAAGTGGCGCATGGCGGAGAACAGAAAGGCGATCTTCTTCTTGTGGTGCTTGACGTAGGTCGCCTCGCTCATGACTTCCGCCATGAGAACGAGCGAGGTCTCCGGGTCCGCATCGGCAAGAGCAGACAGCGAATGGCCGAGCTGATCGCCGAGGAC
Source organism: Allorhizobium sp. (assembly GCA_965283865.1). Classification (GTDB taxonomy): domain Bacteria; phylum Pseudomonadota; class Alphaproteobacteria; order Rhizobiales; family Rhizobiaceae; genus Allorhizobium. Next base: position 574,913 of record CBDIQA010000001.1, on the reverse strand, counting down.
GAGATGAATGCGGGAAGGCTTCACCATTCGATCGGCTGGCCATCATAGGCAAAGAAGCCACCCGTCTGCGCCGGCTCAAGCCGATCCAGAACGGAGAGCATCATGGCCACGCTCTCGGACGGCTGGATCCGGTCATGCCCCTTGGAAAAGCCACCCGAGAAGCCCGTGTCCACAGAACCAGGATGCAGGGTGACGACGACGCCCTTCGGCCGCAACCGAGCGATTTCGATGGCCGACGTGCGGGTGATCTGGTTGAGCGCTGCCTTGGCCGAGCGATAGGAAATCCAGCCACCGAGCTTGTTATCACCGATCGAGCCGACCCGCGCCGAAAGCGTCGCAAACACGCTCTTCCCTTCATTGGAAAGCAAAGGCCCGAAATACTTGAGCGCCAGCGCCGGTCCGATCGCGTTCAGCGCAAACTGCGCCGCCATCACATCCGCCTGGATTGCCTTGATGGTCTTTTCCGGACCATTGCCGTCGATCACGAGCGCACCCGTGGCGCAGATTACGAGATCAAACTTCAGCTCCCTCTCGGAAAGCCGGGCCGCGGCCGCGCTGACACTGGCTTCATCGGTGATGTCAAAGCCATCGCGGCTGCGCGACAGTTCAACGACGGAGCCACAGGCGGGGTCAGCCTTGATCGCCGCGACAAAAGCGCCACCGATCCCTCCACTCGCCCCAAGCACAAGTGCACGGTAGCCGGGGTTGAGGGAGGTCATTCCAGAAAAGTCGGACATCGCAAACTCCTGCAGGTCATTGCTACCCATTACGGCAGGCAGCCCGACCGGATCAGGAACAGATTGTCTCAGATGGGATCAACGGCACCCGAGAAGGCCGGCATCTGACCGGGATCGATCTCCATCAGCCGGCAGACAAGTCCCGCAATCTCGGTTTGCTTGAGCACAACATCGGGACCAAGCCGGAAACCGACCGTGTAAAACGGCACTTCGGTCTCCTGAGGCGTCGGCCCCGCATGATTACCATCGTCACCCATGCCGTGATCGGCGGTGACGATGACCGTGTAACCGGCCTCAAGCCAGCCCGGCAGATGTCGCGCAAGAAGGTCGCCCTGCAGGCGCGCTGCATTTCGGTAGCCGACGCTGTCGCCCCCATGCTTATGGCCGGCATCGTCGACATTCATCGGATGGAGCAAGAGAAAATCCGGCGCCTTGGCGTGGATCAGCCATTCGGCATCGGCGAAAAGATGGCTGTCCGGATAGTGATCATCCCAGTAGAACAGGCCATGGGTTATGTCGCCGGCACCGTCGATCAGGATCCGGTCGCGATGGCGGTCGAACGGGCAGGAGACATAGAGTTCCGAGACCCAGTGATAGGCAGCCGCAGCAGTGATCTTGCCCTGCGCCCGGACCTGGCCGAAGAGATTGTCACCAACCGACCGGCGCACCACCCCATTGCTGACCACGCCGTGATCCACGGGCCGACGTCCCGTCAGCACGGTTTCGTAAAGCGGCCGGGACATGGCCGGCAGTTCGCAAGTCAGCTTGCGGACATCAGCCCGATCGGCCGCAACGAGGCCTTCCATATAGCCGAGACAGGTACGGGCCACGTCGTAACGCAGCCCGTCGAGAGCGATCAAAATCACTTTGCGCATGGCCGGAACCATGCCACGCCTTCTGTGAAAGGCAAGCGACAGTCGTCTGGATCAACAACCCCTTAGAGGATCGGCTTGCCGCCAGTGACGGCGATGGTCGCACCCGACACGTAGCTCGATAGCGGGTCTGCCAGCATCACATAGGCCGTCTGCAGTTCCGCCGGCTGGCCTGGACGCTGCATCGGCACCTGCTTGCCAAAGTTCTTCACCGACTCCTCCGGCATGGTTGATGGGATGAGGGGTGTCCAGATCGGCCCGGGTGCCACCGTATTGGCACGGATCTTCTTGTCCGCCAGCATCTGCGCCAGACCGGCCGTGAAATTCTGGATCGCGCCCTTGGTCGTAGCATAGGCGAGCAATGACGGATTGGGGCTGTCGGAATTGATCGAGGCGGTGTTGATGATCGATGCCGCCATTCGTCATGTGTGGCACGGCAGCCTTGGTCAGATAGAACATCGCGTGGATATTGACCCGAAACGTCAGTTCCCACTCCTCGTCCGGGATCTCGGTAATGTCGTTGAACGTGGCCTGATGGGCAGCGTTGTTGACCAGAATGTCGATGCCACCCAGTTCACGAGCCGCCGTGTCGACCATCTGCCTGCAATGCTCGGCGCTCTGGATGTCCCCTCGCACAAGCACAGCCTTGCGACCCGCCTTTTCCACCCACTGGGCAGTCTCCTTCGCGTCCTCGTCTTCCTCGAGATAGGAGATCAGGACATCGGCACCTTCGCGGGCATAGGCAATCGCCACCGCCCTGCCGATCCCGCTGTCGCCGCCGGTGATGATCGCCTTCAGCCCCTCAAGCTTGCCGGAGCCCTTATAGCTTTCTTCGCCGTGGTCAGGCCTCGGTTTCATATCCGCAGTGCGGCCCGGCATGGGAGCCTTTTCCTGCGAGAATGGGGGTGTGGGATAGTCTGCCATCTCTTGTCTCCTCGTATGGGTTCGAGGGTCAAACCGGTGAACCACGGATGGGTTCCGGAAAATGACTGCGACAAAAGCGAAGGGCCGACATGATGCCGGCCCTCATAAACTTCGATCTTAGACGCGCCAGGCGGCGACGGCCTGCGGTTTCAGCACGCTCTCACCAAGCACCGGATCGGCGCCTTCAGGGAGCATCCAGTCTTCCGTTCCGTAGTTGAAGGCAAAGACGAGGTCACCGCGACGACGGATACGAATGAAGTCCGGCACGCGCAGCGTGGTAAGGCCAGCCTTCTTTGTTGCAAGCTCCAGCACTTCGGCCAGAAGCCCGTAATCCGCCCAGCAGGCGAGGTAGAGCACATTGCCCTTCTCGGTGAGCGCCGGATCGCCGTTCTCGAAGGTGGCGAGAACCGAAGCCGATGTCTCGACATATTCCCGCCAGCGGATGGCAGAACCCGAAACCGCGCCGGAAACGCCATCCGAGAGACCCGGACGCATGGAAGAGACCTGAATGACGCGATTGCCCGTCAGGCTGCCCAGCGGACCCGGCGGCAGGTTTTCCGGGATGCGGAAATTGCGGTCGCGCGAACCCGTGCGGGCGCCGATCACGACAACACCTTTGGCCTTTTCGAGCTCGGCCCGTGCGGCTTCGGTCACTTCCGTCATGCAGGGCACGACGACCAGCGGATAACCCTCGAGCGACGCGCCCGGACGGACGAAATCGACGTTCAGGCCAAGGTGGCGCAGGGCCTCGTACCAGCGGAAGCAGAGTTCCTCGTAGCGGAAGTCCTTGCCCTGCGGCTGGATCATCGTCGACCAGTAGCTCTGGTAGTCGAAGACCAATGCGACGGGTGCCTGGCTCGTCTCGGGAAGCGCGCCGAGAGCGGCCAACTCGTCCGACACCTGCATGGCTTCCTTACCGCCCGGCGACCACTCGTCGAGGCCGGGCAGGTTCAGGCCCGCATGCATCTGTTCCTGCGCAAAAGGTGCCTGGCGCCAGCGGAAATAGCTGACGACATCGGCCCCATGTGCCAGCGCTTCCCACGTCCAGAGCCGCACCATGCCGGGCTTCGGCACGGGGTTCCACGGCGCCCAGTTCACCGGACCCGGTTGCTGCTCCATCACCCAGAAGCGACCCTTGCCGACGGCGCGGTAGAGATCGTGGTGATAGGGCGCGATGTCGGGGTGAGACGTTTCCGCCCAGCGATTGCGCTCTTCCTCGGAGAAGGGAAACTTCTCCACAAAGCCGATCGGATAGCTGTCCCAGGAGGCCAGATCGAGATTGTCGCCGACCTTGAAGTGGTCGAAGTCCGATACAAAGCCCATGAAGTTATGGGTGACCCAGCGACCGGGCGAATGCTTGCGAATGATCTCGCACTGCATCTTGTCATAGGCCACGACCTGGTCCGAATGGAAGCGCCAGAAGTCGAGACGCGTCGCCGGATTCGGTTCGGTGACCGTCAGGTTCGGCAGAGCGACGTCGTCGAAGCTGTTGAGCTCCATCGACCAGAAGACCGAACCCCAGGCTTCGTTGAGCTGGTCGGTCGACTGATAGCGCATGCGCAGCCAGCGCTTGAAGCTCTTCAGATCTTCAGGCCCCCAGGAGAGGGTCGTATCGTGACAGCCATATTCATTGTCCGTCTGCCAACCGACAATGCCAGGGTGCTCGCCATAGCGCTTGGCGACGATCTCGACGATCCGCGCACTTTCCTTCCACCAGGTCTCCGACGAGAAGGTGTAGTGACGGCGCGACCCGAAACCGCGCGGGCGGCCCTGCTCGTCATAAGGAATGATATCGGGGCATTCGTCCACCAGCCACTTGGGAGGGGTCGCGGTCGGCGTCCCCAACACGACCTTCAGGCCCGCTTCGTGCAGAACATCGATCGCCCGGTCGAGCCATTCGAACGTGAAATTACCGCGCGACGGCTCCAGACGAGACCAGGCGAATTCACCGATACGCACGAAGGAAATGCCGAGTTCGCGCATCCGGCGCGCGTCGGTTCGCCACCGGCTTTCGTCCCAGTGTTCCGGATAGTAGCAGACGCCCAGCATTATCGTGTCAGATCCCCATTGATGACGGCCTTGCCGTCCTTGTCGAACAGATGGCAGGCCTTGGCATTGATGCCGAGGCGCAGCGTCTGGCCAGGCTTTTCGCTGGCCAGACCATCGGCCTTCACCGCAAGCTCCGAGCCATCGGCGAGTGTCACGAAGAACAGCGTCTCAGACCCCAGATATTCGGCGAGCTTGACGGTCGCTTCGATCACGACATCGCCCTTGCCGGTCGCGTCGATATGTTCGGGGCGGATACCGAAGGTCATCTCACCCGCTGGAACGCTCGCCCCATGCGTCGGGATAGAGATATCGGCGCCCGGCAGGCGGACCACGGCAGCACCCTCGGCAGAAGACACCTGCACCTTCAGGAAGTTCATCTTCGGCGAACCGATGAAGCCGGCAACGAAGAGATTGTTCGGGCGGTGATAGAGTTCCAGCGGCGAGCCGACCTGCTCGATCTTGCCGGCAGACAGCACCACGATCTTGTCGGCCATGGTCATGGCTTCGACCTGGTCATGCGTGACGTAGATCATCGTTGCCTTGAGGTCCTGGTGCAGCTTGGAAAGCTCCGTGCGCATCTGGACGCGCAGCGCCGCATCGAGGTTCGACAGCGGCTCGTCGAACAGGAAGACTTCCGGATTGCGCACGATGGCGCGACCGATGGCCACGCGCTGGCGCTGGCCGCCCGAGAGCTGCCCAGGCTTGCGATCGAGAAGCGGCTCCAGTTGCAAGAGCTTGGCAGCAACATTCGTCCGCTCCGCAATCATCGCCTTCGAATGACCGGTCATCTTGAGGCCAAATCCGATGTTTTCCGAAACCGTCATATGCGGGTAGAGGGCATAGGACTGGAAGACCATGGCCACACCCCGTTCGGAGGGGCCGATGCTCGTCATGTCCTTGCCGCCGATCGCAAGCGAACCCTCGGTGATGTCCTCGAGACCGGCGATCATCCGCAGAAGCGTGGACTTGCCGCAGCCGGACGGACCGACGAACACGCAGAACTCGCCGTCCTTCACGTCGAGATCGACGCCCTTGATGACGCTCAAGGCGCCGAATTGTTTCTTGACGCCACGCAGGCTTACATCAGCCATGGGTCTTGCCTCCCTTGATCGGTTCGAGTTCGAGGAGAAGTGCGCTTTCGGGCGCCAGCATCGGCAGCGGCAGACCGGCAAGTCCGGCACTGGAAAGCGCGAAGGTGACGGCACCGGAAAGCAGCGCTTTCTGGCCCTCGGAGATACGGATGAATTGCGGTTCTGCCGGCAACACGGTCTTGATCCGCCACTGGCCACCGAACTGGGTGACCTCATCGGGCAGACGCAGAGGTGCTGGCTGTTCGCCCACCATCTGCGGACCCTGGGCAACGATGAGCACGATCTTGTCAGCGGAAGCGGCACCCCAGACATAGCGACCGTCGAGCGGTTCCATGCGGAAACTGGCGCCCGGCGCATGGAAGAGATCGCGCAGCCGCTTGTAGGTCTCGATATAGACCTTGAGTTCGTCGCGCTCCGCATCGGTGAGTTCGAGCGGGTTCAGCTCCACCCCGAGATGATAGGCGATGGCCACCAGAGCCCGGAAGGCAAGCGTGTGGCGGCGACCGGTCTGATGGTTCGGCGAGGCCGAGATATGGCTGCCGAGTATTTCCGGCGGAACGAAAACCGAAGCGCCGCGCTGGATTTCCAGCCGCTCCAGCGCATCCGTGCAATCCGACGTCCAGACGCGATGGGTGCGCTTCAAGGCACCGTAATCGATACGTCCGCCACCGGAGGCGCAGCTTTCGATTTCGACATTGGGATGAGCGGCACGAATGCGGTCCATCAGCGCATAGACGGCACGAGTCTGGGCGGCAGTCTTCGCCTTGCCGTCGCGACCGGCCGCATGCGTCAGGTCGCGGTTCATGTCCCACTTGATGTAGGAGACGGCATGGTTGGACAGCACAGCATCGATCTTGCCGAAGAGATAGTCGGAGACTTCGGGGCGGGTCAGATCCAGCACCAGTTGGGTGCGCGATTCGAGGATCGGACGGCCCTCGATCGTCAGCGCCCAGTCGGGATGCGCCTTGTAGAGCTCGGAAACCGGGTTCACCATCTCAGGCTCGAACCAGATGCCGAACTGCATGCCGAGACCGGTCACGTGATCGACCAGCGGCTTCAGGCCATCGGGATATTTGCGCGCATCGATATCCCAGTCGCCAAGGCTCGTCGTGTCGTTGTCGCGCTTGCCGAACCAGCCGTCATCGAGCACGAAGCGCTCGATGCCAAGCTCGGCCGCCGCGGTCGCCTGGGCTTTGAGCGAAACCATCTGGTGGTCGAAGTAATTGCCTTCCCAAGTGTTCAGCGTCACCGGGCGCGGGCTCATCTTGCCGCCGGGCCATTGGGTCAGCTCGTGACGGACAAAGGCATGGAAGTCTTGGCTGTCGGCCCCGGCATAGGCGATCGGACTGCGATAGCTTTCACCCGGCTTCAGAACGATTTCGCCAGGTTCGAAGAGTTCGCCGAGATGCACCAGCCGCTGACCGTCATCGGTGCGGTCGATGACCATCTGATGGTTGCCGCTGAAGCCAAGCGTCACGCCGAAGATCTGGGTCTCGCTTTCGATGAACAGCATTGGGAAGCGATCATGCGAGGTGCGTCCGCGCCGGCTTTCCTGGACCCAGGTGCCGTTGCCGAGAAGCTCGCGTCGCGTCTGGAACTCGCGTCCCCAGATGCCGGTAAAGCTCATCACCTGCACATCGCCGGCAGGTGCCAGGAATGTCGCCGCCATGCAGCGATCAAGCTGATAATCCGCCTCGCCCAGATTGCTTAATTCCGTCGCCATCGAGATGAGGCCGGAGTCATGCGCGGTAAGCGTAATGGCAATGCCGAGCCGGGCGACCGAATCGACAGCTTTGAGCACCGTCTGATTGCCGTTACGAAGGACGGTCCAGCCGCCGAACTGCGCCACGAAATCACGGCCCCCGCGGTGACCTGCAATCGCCGGCCAACCGAAGAAGCCCATGCCGCCTGTCGGCAGCAGCACAGTCGAGGGCACGGCGATATCCATGCCGTTGACCCGGCTGGAGCGCTCGATCTCGAACAGGGGATCGGCTTCCACGGGTTCCGCGCCAAAGGACAGGATCTCCGGCATGCCAAGTTCCGGCAGGCGCAGGCTCAGCGCCAGCTGGCCCGAATCGATGATGACGATTTCGCTCATCCCTTGGTCGCTCCGAGTGTGAGGCCGGCAATGAAGTGGCGCTGCATGAGGAAGAACATCGCGACCGGCGGCAGGGCCGCAACGATCGATCCGGCGGAGACGAGATGCCAGGCGGCAACCCACTGGCCGTTCAGCGAATAGAGACCCGCCGTTACCGGCATGGCATGCTGGCCCTGCACCAGAACGGTTGCCCAGAAGTAGTCATTCCAGACGAAGGTGAAGATCAGCACGGACAAGGCAGCGATTGCCGGACGCATCAGCGGCAGCACGATATAGCGGAAGATCCGCCATTCGGAGACACCCTCGACGCGCGCCGATTCAATCAGCGCAAAGGGCAGGCCCTTGATGAAATTGCGCATGAACAGCGTGCAGAATCCGGTCTGGAAGGCGACGTGGAAGAGCACGAGACCCATGGTCGTGTCGTAAAGACCTGCGCGCAGCGTCATGTCGCGCACCGGAACCATCAGGATCTGGAACGGAATGAAGTTGCCCGCGACGAACATGAAGAACAGGATGAGATTGCCCTTGAACTTGTAAACCGCCAGCGCAAAGCCGGTAAGGCAGGACAGCGCCACCGCGCCAATGACGGTCGGGATCGTCACCTTGAACGAGTTCAGGATGTAGTAGCCGATCGGCGAGTTGTTGAAGACCGCCGAATAGTTCTCGAAACCGGCAAAGCCGGAGGGAATGCCGAAATAGTTGCCGGCGGCAAGGTCACCCGCCGGGCGAACCGACGTGATGGCGACGCCGATCAGCGGCAAAAGCCACAGGAAGAGCGAGATCGGCAGCAGGATCTTGTAGGCCGTCTGCGCAAAGGGCGAGGGCTTCTGGATCGGAGTGGGGAACATCAGGCGTTCCTTTCCTGGGCGAGCATGCGGACGATGAAGAGCGAGATGAAGACCATCATGATCAGGAACAGCACGACCGCGATCGACGCGCCGTAGCCCATACGGAATCCGTATTCGGAGAGCGCCTGCTCATACATGAAGTAGGAGAGGACCGAGCTCGACCCGTAAGGACCGCCGGCCGTCATGATCGACACGAGGTCGAAGGAGCGCAGCGAGCCGATGACGGTTACGACCATGGCGATGAAGGTGGCCGGTGCCAGCTGCGGCAGGATCACGAACCAGAGCAGTTTTAGACCCTTGGCACCGTCCATGCGGGCGGCTTCCACCTGCTCCGGATTGATGTTGTTGAGACCCGTCAGGTAGAGGATCATGCAATAGGCAGTCTGCGGCCAGAGCCCGGCAATGATGATGCCGTAGGTCACATAGCGCTCGTCGGCGAGAACGGCGATTTGTTCGCCGAACAGCATTTCCGTCAACTTCGAGAACAGGCCGAAATCCGGGGCGTAGAACCAGGTGAACATCAGGCCGACGACGACCTGGCTGATCACGAAGGGAAAGAAGAACAACGATTTGTAGAGCCGGATGCCAGTGACCGTCTGGTTGAGGAAGAGTGCGACCGCAAGCCCCGCCGGGATCGACAGCAGGTAGAGCACCAGCCAGATCAGGTTGTTGTAGAGCGAAGTGTAGAAGGTGTCGTCATCGGCGAGTTCGACATAATTGCCGAAACCGATCCAGGTCATCGCGCCGAGACCGTCCCAGTCATGAAAGCTGATCCAGATCGACTCGAAGATCGGCACGAGCACGTAGATCAGGAACATCAGCATGCCGGGCGCCAGGAACAGGAAAGGCGCAAGCGTCTGCTGGTTTCGCTTCCAGAAGCCGGAGGACGAAGGAACGGTGTTGCTCATGGCGGCACCTCTGAGGAAAAGGGAAACGGCAACCGGATGCCGCGGGCCCAGGGAGACCCACAGCACCCGGCGCAGGGAGCTCTATGGCTTACTTGTGGACGCGGGCGCGAACCTTTTCGAGGCGCTCCAGGATCCGGTCCATATCGTCGGGCTTGACCATGAATTCCTGGAAGCCTTCCATGCCGGCCTTCGCCATTTCGGCGTTGGCGTCGCGGTCATAGAACTGAGCGAGCGCATGGGCGTTCGACAGCATCTCGAAACCGGCACTGAGGAACGGATCCGCCGGCTTTTCGGCCTTGTTGTTGACCGGCAGCTGGCCGAGCGTCGCGTTCATTTTCGTCTGGGCTTCCGGCGAAGCGAGGTAGGCGAGGAACTTCTTCGCGTCTTCCTTGTTCTTCGCGCCCGACGGGATGTGGAACGTATCGGTCGGAGCCTCTTCCGACATCGGAATGCCGGCGGTGATTTCCGGGAACTGCATGAAGCCGATCTGCTCTTCCTTCAGGCCGCCATCCTTCATGGTGGCGACAGCGAAGTTGCCCATCAGATACATGGCAGCCTTGCCCTGGACCATCTGCGGAATAGCATCCTGCCAGTCGATCGCGGCATGGTTCTCGTTAAAGTAACCGGCCTTGACCAGCTCGCCCCACTTTTCGAACACGGCCTTCACGCGCGGATCCGTATAGGGAACCTTGCCGGAGGTCAGCTCCATGTGGAACTCGTAGCCGTTGACGCGCAGGTTGAGGTAGTCGAACCAGCCGCCCGTCGGCCACAGGGCCTTGGTGCCGATGGTGATCGGCGTGATGCCGGCCGTCTTCAGCTTTTCGCAGGCGACCAGGAATTCGGCCCAGTTCTTCGGCGGCTCGATGCCCTGTTCGGCGAAGATGTCCTTACGGTAGTAGATGCCCCACTGATAGTAGGTGTAGGGAACGCCCCACTTCTTGCCGTCGATGGTCATCGAGGCGGAAGCGGACTTCAGCTGGTCATCAAGGCCATTGGCTTCCCAGACATCCGAGACGTCTTCGAACAGACCGGCCTTGACGAAGGGCTCCATGCGGTTGCCGGCATACCATGCGGCGACATCGGGAGCGTCAGCGGTCAGGAAGTTGCGGATGGCGGACTTGTAGCCTTCGTGATCGAAATTGTTCCACTTGACCGTGATGTCGGGGTTGGCCTTCTGGAAATCAGCGATCAATTCTTCCATCGCCTTTTTCGGCGCCGGATCGGAATGGTCGGAATTGAGAACGATTTCACCGGCGAATGCGGTGGACGACAGAAGGGCAGCACCCAGAGCAAGGCTGCTCAGGCTTTTGAAAAAGGTCATGTTTTCCTCCCTATGACCGTTATGCATTGCATATGCCGAGCTTGAAGCCCCGGATCCCACCGGAGCGGAATTCTCAGCTCATCTTGATCATCCGATTCAAACCCGTAATAATCTACCGAGTTTTTGCCGATCTTTTCCGGGATCCTAAGATTTGGAACATATGAAGTCCCTCTTGGTGGACGAATCGGTCCCCGTGCATCCCGACCATGACCCGCGACACCCGCTGGTCATCTTCGGCGATCATCGCTTTTGCGCGGGGGAGAGCCTGACGGTGCATCGCATGGCCGGGCCGCACATGCACAGCCAGATCGAGCTCAACTTCGTGCTGACGGGCCAGATGACCTACTGGTTCGACGGACGCGAGTTGACGGTCGATGAGGGGCGCCTCTGCCTCTTCTGGGGCATGATCCCGCACCAGGTGACCGACTGCAGGGAAGGCACCCGTTTCGTGTGCCTCTACGTGCCGATGTCCGTTTTCCTTGGACTGGCCAATCTCAGCCGCTTCCGCGATGCCGTCTTCCGCGGCGCCATGATCGAGGCGTTGGAAATCCGCTCCTGGGATCGGGACATTTTCCAGCGCTGGCGCGAGGAACTCCTGGCGGGCGACGAGAACCTGACCGAGATCGTCCGCAACGAACTGACAGCCCGTGTTCTCCGGATCGAGCGCGATGGATGGCGGGATCTCCGCGAGGAAGGCTCGGCGATCGCCAGCTTCAGCGCCAATGACAGCGAGCGCGTCGAGCATATCGAGCGCATGCTGCGCTTCATCGCCGAACATGCCCTGGAAAACATTTCAGCCGATGATGTCGGAAATGCCGTCGGTCTGCATCCGAACTATGCCATGTCAATTTTCAAGCGGGCCGTCGGCCACACGATCAACCAGGCGATCGTGCGCCACCGCCTGGACACCGCGCAGTCCCTGCTGATTTCAACCGACCTCTCGATCACAGACGTCGCCTTCGAAAGCGGATTTGGGTCGGTCTCCCGCTTCTACGAGGCCTTTAGCCAGCGTTTTGTCGAAAAGCCGACGGCTTTCCGCCGCCGCATGCGCTCGAAAGGTCAGCCGCCGGCTTGAAGCTTTTCAGCGGCCCGCAATCAGCGACAGCTTCGGCATGGAAACGCCGGGGCACCAGTCCTGGAAACCGATGATGCGCCGAACGATCTTTTCCGCGTGGTTCCCGGCAATGTCCCGCAGTCGGTGGTCCAGAGTGGGATTGAGGAAGCGCTCGAGTGTGGTCGCGACATAGGCCTCCGCCTCGTCCCCCAGGCCATGCTGGCGAAACCCCGGAACGACTTCTTGCGCGTAGATCCTCTCAAGCTCAGCCCGGATCGCGGCATCCGCCAGGATGTCCTTGACGCATTCAGCCTCGGGTCTTGCGTCTTTCAGCCAGCGATCGGCCAGCACCGTATGGCCGAGATTGAGGATATGCAGTTTCAGCCTCCTCATAGGGGGTGAGATCATCGACAACCCTGATGCAAGGGTGTTCGCACGGGACCGTGAGACCCGGTTGCCGCTCGATCGCCCAGATCGCATAGGGCTCGGCGATCGCCCCTGCCGGCTCGATCGGCTCGGAGACGATGCGATCGACCAGCGTGTTGCCGCAGATCACCCGCTCGGAAAGCCACATATCGAATTCAGGATCTGACACATGCTGCCGGGCCAGATCGGCAATCAAACGCTTCAGCACATCGCCATTGCGTGAAATCAGCTCGCAGGGAAGGATCGTCAGCGGCCCACCGCCGGCCTCGAAGCGTGCCGTGAGCAGCGCGAGAAGCTTCATCGGGAAGGACTGCGGAACGCCGTCGAGACTGTCGCCGTCGACCAGCGCATAGCCCTTGTCGCCAGTGTTGGAGAGAACGACACGCGCCTCATCGACAAAGATCCTGGTGACCTCGGCCCAATCCTTAGCCGTGGATAGCGACCGGGCAACCGAACGGACGCGAACGGTGTGCTCCACTGGAACGCCGTTTTCCAGCCCGCGAATGATCACCGGAAAGCCTTCCGGCGCGGATAAGGCCCCGATCCGCCCCGCGCGCTGCGGATCGCCGCTCGTCTGCACTACAGTAATGGCGCCCAAAGCCTTGCCGACCTCCATGGCTTCGCTGACGAAGAGATCGGCATGTGCCTGAAGAAACCGGCTCGTGCCGAATTGCAGGATGGGCGTGTTCATGGATCAGGCGGTCTCCTGGATCGATTGCAGCAGCGTCTCGCGCGCGGATTTCAGATGCTGGCGGCAGGCCTTCTCGATCGCGGACGGATCGCGCGAGAAGAGAGCCTTGATGTAGTCGATGTGCTCCTCGAGCGCCCGCTGGTTGCGCGCCCGCGCATTCGTCTTGTTCCACTGGTAGTGGTAGTGGAAGACGATGGAAATGATGTCGTAGAAGTCGATGATGAAACGGTTGCTCGAGGCCTTCTGAACGAGCAGATGGAAGCGTTCGTCGAGCTCCGAAAACTCCATGTAGCGATTGTCGATATCGGCCAGCAGTTCATGATGCTGTGCCTCAACCGCCTTGAGCTCATCCCAGGCGGGATGATCTCCCGCCAGATGCACGAAGGCCGCCGCGGATCGCAATTCGAACATTTCGCGCACTTCGGTCAGCTCAAGCGCAAATTCGCGAGTAAAGCCCTTAAGCACCCAATGGCTGTTCGGGCGCTTTTCGATCAGGCCGAAGCGGCTGAAACGGATGAGGAATTCCCGCACACTGGTCGTGCCGATGCCGATCTCGCGAGCAAGCTCCAGCTCGTTGATCTGCATGCCCGGCTGCGCCCCGCCGGCAAGGATTCGGCGCATGAAGCTGCGCTCGATGATTTCCGAGAGCGAACTTGTCTCCTCGTCCGGAAAGTAGTCGCCGTTCTCCGGCCTGCGCAGCACCGTCTTCGAACGCTTGTCCCAGGCGACGAGCCCGACTTCGCCGAGCCGCGTCAGAACCGCGCGCACCGTCGTCCGGCTGACGCTCAAGAGACCGCCAAGCTCCGGCTCCGAGGGAAGCGTGTCCGTTTCCTCGATCAGCTTCAGCGTGCGGTTGTAGGCGTCCTTGAAGACGGTGTTCTGCTTTGCCATGGCTCTGCCTGGGTTGAAATGATGCGGGCGGGTCGATCTTTCGCCTCATGGCGCAAGACACGCGTTCGCGCAACGGAAACCACCGATTACGGCGGTCTGCCTCCTTCTGATCCGGGTAGCGCTCCTCCCTGCTCACTGTTGGAGCAATTTGTTCTTTATCGATATAATACCCATTGACGAGCAACTGTCTATTGCCGATAAAAGACAAAACACAGGATCCGGTGCCACCGGACGCATGGGAGAAACATCGGGTGTCGAAACCAGCCTGCATCCTGCTTTCGCAGGACGACAATGTTGCCGTGACCACTGTTGCCATTGAGCCGGGGCATCTCCTGCCCGGCGGTGCGTCTGCGGCGACCAAGATCGATCCCGGCCACAAGGTCGCTGTCCGCGCGATCCGCAAGGGCGAACCGGTCGTCAAATATGCCCAGGCGATCGGTCGCGCGACCATGGACATCGCCGCTGGCGACCACGTCCATTCCCACAATCTCGCTTTCGATGAAGACCGCCTCTCGGTCAGCGGACTTGCCCAGCCCGAAGCCGCAACAGCCGCAGACAAATCCCGTACCTTCATGGGTTATCGCCGCGCCGACGGGCGTGCGGCCACCCGCAACTACATCGGCATCATCGCCAGCGTGAACTGTTCCACCACGGTCTGTCGGGCGATTGCGGATGCCGCTAACCGCACCATCCTACCGCATTATGAGGGCATAGACGGCTTCGTGCCGATCGTGCACGACCAGGGCTGCGGCATGAGCTCGACCGGCGACGGCATGCGCACGCTGCACAGAACGATAGCCGGCTACACAAGGCATGTGAATTTCGGCGGCGTGCTGATGGTCGGCCTTGGCTGCGAAGTGAACCAGCTGACGCTTTATGGCCAGAGCGGCGCCGGCGCCTCCAAGCGTCACTTCAACATCCAGGATGCCGGTGGCTCGCGCCGCGCGGTCGAAAACGCCCTTGCGATCCTCAAGGAAATTGCAGCCGAAGTCGGCACGCTCCGTCGTGAACCGATCTCCGTCAGCGAGATCATTGTCGGCCTGCAATGCGGCGGTTCCGACGGCTATTCCGGCATCACCGCCAATCCGGCACTCGGCGTTGCCGTCGATATCCTGGCCGGCGCCGGTGGCACCGCCATCCTCTCCGAGACCTCGGAAATCTGCGGTGCCGAACATCTCCTGCGCAGCCGTGCCGTCAACGAAGAAGTCGCCGTCAAGCTCGACGGGTTGATCTCCTGGTGGGAGGCCTATGTCGCCCAGCATGGCGCATCCCTCGACAACAATCCCTCGCCCGGCAACAAGAAGGGCGGTCTCACCACCATTCTCGAAAAGTCGCTCGGTGCCGTCGCCAAGGGCGGGCGCTCCCCGCTGACGGCCGTCTACAACTACGCCGAACGCGTCACCGAACACGGCCTCGTCTTCATGGACACGCCCGGCTACGACCCGGTCTCGGCAACGGGACAAGTCGCAGGTGGCGCCAATGTGATTGCCTTCACGACAGGCCGCGGCTCCTGCTTCGGCTCGCGTCCCGTGCCCTCCATCAAGCTGACGAGCAACACCGCTCTCTATAACTCGATGGAAGAGGACATGGACATCGACTGCGGCGTGATCGCCACGGGGGATGCCAGCGTCTCCGGGCTTGGCCGCGACATCTTCGATCTGATCATCGAGACCGCCTCGGGCCAGAAGACCAAGAGCGAACTCTTCGGCTACGGCGACAACGAATTCGTGCCGTGGCACCTCGGCGCCACGCTCTGACCTCGACAACTGGGATCCGGATATCAGCATGAAGACGAGACGCATCGGCAAGACCGCCCTCGAAGTGACCGAATATTCCTTCGGCACCGCACCTCTTGGTGGCCTCTACCGCCCCTGCCCGCGTGAGGTCGGCATTGCGACCCTGCAGGCCGCCTGGGATCACGGCATCCGCTATTTCGATACGGCCCCGCATTACGGCTTCGGCCAGGCCGAACGTTATGTCGGCGACTTCCTGCGCGACAAGCCGGAAGACAGCTATGTGCTCTCCACCAAGGTTGGCCGTCTGCTGGCACCCGTGCCGAAAGACCAGATCCCGAATGTCGGCTTCGTCGATCCGCTCCCCTTCAAGCTGGTCTACGACTATAGCTATGACGGCATCATGCGTTCGGTCGATTTCAGCTATGCCCGTCTCGGCCTCAATCGCATCGACATCCTCTATGTCCACGATATCGGCGTCTACACGCACGGTCGCGGAGGTCAACGATCGCTATGTGAAGCAGCTCCGTGATGGCGGGTACAAGGCGCTCGACCAGCTGAAATCATCAGGCGCGATCAAGGCCTTCGGTCTCGGCGTTAACGAGGTGCCAGCCTGCCTCGAGATGATGGCTGACATCGACATCGACGTCATCCTGATGGCCGGCCGCTATTCGTTGCTCGATCGCTCCGCCGTCGAGGAACTGCTGCCGCTCTGCGAGAAGCGCGGCACATCTATCACCGCCGGCGGCGTCTTCAATTCCGGCATCCTGGCAACGGGCGCCGTTCCGGGCGCGCATTTCGACTACACCCCCGCAACCGACGAGGTGCTTGGCAAGGTCCGCGCCATGGAAGACCTGGCCAAACAGGCCAGCAAGCCGCTTGCGCAGTTTGCCCTGCAGTTCCCGCTGCACCATCCGGCCGTCGCCTCCGTCATCATCGGTACGGCAAAACCTGAAAGCCTCGACCGCAATATGGCGCTGACGACGGAGGAACTGCCGACCTCTGCCTTTGCACCCTTCGAGGCGCACACACTCGTTGCACCGCCTCTCGGCGATGCTGCTGTCCGGGAATAGGAGCAGACCATGCTGAAAGGCATCCATCCGCTGCTGGGACCTGACCTCCTCCACGCCATTGCCACGATGGGACATGGCGACGAGATCGTTATCGCCGACGGCAATTTCCCGGCAAGCACCATGGGTCCGCCGGTCATCCGGGCAGACGGCGTCGGTGCCGTCGAGATCCTGGAGGCGATCCTCGCCCACATGCCGCTCGACCAGTTCGTCGACGATGCGGCCTGGCGCATGCAGGTCGTCGGCGACCCGCATGCAGTCCCGGAAATCTGCGCCGAGTTCCAGGCCGTGATCACCAGGCTGGCAGGTGATTTCCAGCTCGAAAGCCTCGAACGCTTCGCCTTTTACGAGCGGGCGCAGACGGCGGCATTCATCGTCGCGACCACGGAATTACGGATTTACGGCAACGTCATCCTGAAGAAGGGCGTCGTTTATCCGGAAGAGGTTCACCGGGTCTGAAAAGGTCCGGAATGCCCTGAAAAATAGGGTGAAAGGGGTTTGGAGGAGACCGCTTTTGCCCGCTTGCAATCTCCAGGATGCTGGAGTAGCGTGCCTCGATAAAATGTTTTTTATCGATAAAGATCGACCTGGTTGCGTTCTGCGGGCCGATCTAACCGGAGGAACAGGACGCGTTGAGAGGAGAACCCACAATGACCATTCTGAAGAGCATGACTCGCCGCGCCCTGATGGGGATCGCTGGCGCTGCAATGATGACGTCGATGATGCCGGCCGCTTCCTTCGCACAGGACGTGACCATTCCGATCATCGTCAAGGACACCACGTCCTTCTACTGGCAGATCGTGCTCGCCGGCGCCCGCCAGGCCGGCAAGGACCTCGGCGTGAACGTGCCGGAACTCGGCGCTCAGTCCGAGTCTGACATCAACGGCCAGATCACGCATTCTCGAGAACGCTGTTGCCGGCGCCCCGGCCGCTGTCGTCATCTCGCCGACCGAGTTCAAGGCGCTCGGCAAGCCGATCGACGAAGCAGCCAAGGCGGTTCCGATCATCGGCATCGACTCCGGCGCCGACTCCAAGGCCTTCACCTCGTTCCTCACCACAGACAACGTCCAGGGTGGCCGTATCGCAGCTGACGGCCTTGCAGCCGCCATCAAGCGCAGCGACCGGCAAGGAAGAAGGCGAAGTCGCCATCATCACCAGCCTGCCGGGCGTCGGCTCGCTCGACCAGCGCCGCGAAGGCTTCCTCGACCAGATGAAGACCAAGTATCCGGGCATCACCGTGACCGTCGACCGCTTTGCCGACGGCCAGGCCACGACCGGCCTCAACATGATGACCGACCTGATCACGGCAAACCCGAACATCGTCGGCGTATTTGCCTCGAACCTGATCATGGCGCAGGGCGTCGGCCAGGCGATCGCCGAAAACAAGCTCGGCGACAAGATCAAGGTCATCGGCTTCGACTGCTGACGAAAAGACCGTCGGCTTCCTCAAGGAAGGCGTTCTCGCCGGCCTCGTCGTCCAGGACCCGTACCGCATGGGCTACGACGGCGTGAAGACAGCACTCGCCGTGTCCAAGGGCGAGAAGGTCGAAGACCTTTGTCGACACCGGCGCAAACCTCGTGACCAAGGCCAACATGGCCGACCCGAAGATCGACGCCCTGCTCGAACCCGAAGGTCAACTGATCGAGCACTTCCGGCACGCGCCCGGCATCTGTCGCGCGTGCCGGACCGAAACGGCGGGCGCAGGAGGCGCCCGTCGATTTCCCTGCGATTTGGGAGGCATGACATGACTTCGCTGCACGATGTAAGCCACCGGCACGACGACGCGCCGGAACTGCTGGAGACCGATCGCATCCCCCCGGGAACGCCGATCCTCGAGCTCATCGGCCTGCAGAAGAAGTATGGCGCCGTCGAGGCCCTGAAGCCCGCGACTGTCACCTTCCTAGCCGGGGAAATCCACGCCATCGTCGGCGAAAATGGCGCTGGCAAATCCACGCTCATCAAGCTTCTGACGGGCGTCATTCCGCGCACATCGGGCGATGATCCGCTGGTGCAGGCAAGCCGGTCGCGCTCGCCACCCCGAACGAGGCGATCGCAGCGCGGCATCAATGCCGTGCACCAGGAAGTCGTGCTCTGCCCGCATCTCTCGGTCGCAGCCAACATGTTTCTAGGCGACGAGATGTCGTCGGTGCGGCATCATGCGCCAGCGCGCCATGGACGACGGCTGCGCAGAACGTGCTCGACGACCTCGGCTTCAATCTGCCAGCCGGCGAAATCCTCGCCAATCTCACGATCGGCCAGCAGCAGCTGATCGCCACCGCCAAAGCCGCGATGCGCGGTATCCGTTTTATAATCTTCGACGAACCGACGGCCTATCTGACGCGCCAGGAATCCGCCCAGCTCTTCACGGCTCATCCGCCGCCTGCAGTCGCGAAGGCGTGACGATCGTCTATATCAGCCACCGCATGGAAGAAGTCTTCGAACTGGCCGACCGCGTCTCGGTCCTGCGCGATGGTACCCATGGTCGGCACCCGCCTGATCGGCCGAGACCAACGACGCCGAGCTGATCTCGCTGATGATCAACCGTTCGATCGAGCAGATCTACCACAAGGAAAAGCATGCCGACTCCGGGTGCCACCATCCTCGAGGCCAAGGGCCTGTCGGGCCAAGGTTTCTCGGATGTCTCGCTTTCAGTGCGCTCGGGCGAAATCGTCGGCCTTTACGGCCTGATCGGTGCCGGTCGCAGCGAATTTGCGCTGGGCCTCTATGGCCGTCACCACAACTGACGGCAGGCGAAGTCTTCTGGGACGGCAAGAAGGTCGTCAGGTCGACACCGAGCGCGACGCCATGGACCTCGGCATCGCGCTCGCCCCGGAAAGCCGGCGCGACCAGGGCCTCTGCCTCAACCTGCCGATCGGCCTCAACATCAACCTGCCGGTCTACGGAGCGCCTGAGCCGAGGCCTCACCGATCAGCCCAAAACTGGAAGCTGGCAACGCCGACAAGCAGATCAACGACCTGAAGATCAAGACGCCGACCCGTGCCGTGCTGGCCTCCGCCATGTCCGGCGGCAACCAGCAGAAGATCGTCATCGGCAAGTGGCTGAGCCACGGCGCGCAAGCCTCTTCATCTTCGACGAGCCGACCGTCGGCGTCGACGTCGGCACCAAGGCGGAAATCTACCGCCTGTTTGCCGAGCTCCTGAAGCAGGGCGCCGGCATCATCCTGATCTCGTCCTACTCTGCCGGAGGTCTATGAGCTATCGGACACGCCTGCACGTGTTCCGCCAGCGGCAAGACTGGTAGCGAGCCATGATTATCGATACCGCAGTCGCATGAAGACGTGCTGACCGAGGCGATCGGCGTCTGAGACGTGATCCCCGCAAACAACGACATGAAAAGACGACTGGGAGGACAAAGATGAGCACCGACACCACCGAGACCAAGGTCGCACCGAAGAGGGGCATGAGCATCCTCTTCAGCCTCACGCTGCTCGGCGCTCCTGCTCTTCCTCTGGCTGCTCCTTGCGCTTTGCCACAAACAGCTTCTGGACACCCAACAACATCAGCAACCTGCTGCGCCAGGGTGCGATGACGGCGATCCTCGCCGTCGGCCAGACCTTCGTCATCATCACCGCCGGCATCGATCTGTCGGTCGGGGCTGTGGTCGGTTTCGCCAGCGTCATCCTCGCATGGCTCCTGGCGGCGGGCCTGCCCGATCTGGCTTGCGATCATCCTCACGCTGCTGATGGGTGTTGCCATCGGCATGTTCCACGGCTTTCGGCATCGTACGCATGGGACTTCCGGCCTTCATCATCACCCTCGCAACCCTGACCTCCCTGCGCGGCATCGGCCTCTTGATCACCAATGGCTCGACCATCATCGATCTCGAACGAGGCCTTCACCAACTTCGCCCGCGCCGACTTCCTCGGGGTACCCAGTCTCTTCTGGATGGTCATCGTCGTCGCCGTGCCGGCCTATATCTTCCTGCACTTGAGCCGCTGGGGTCGCTATCTCTTCGCGGTCGGCTCCAACAGTGAGGCGGCGCGTCTCTCCGGCGTCAACGTCAACCGCACGATCTACATGGCCTATATCCTGTCCTCGACCTGTGCTGCGGCTTCGTCGGCATCCTGCTTGCCTCGCGCATCGGGATCGGCAACGCCACCCAGGCCGAAGGCTGGGAACTGCAGGCAATCGCCTCCTCGGTCATCGGCGGCACAAGCCTGTTCGGCGCCGTCGGTTCGGTCCAGGGCCCGCTGCTCGGCGCCTTCATTCTGGCGACGATCAACAACGGTGCCAACCTGATGAACGTCAACTCCTTCTGGCAGCGCATCATCACGGGTGCCCTGATCATCCTGATCGTCTATTTTGACCAGCTTCGCCGCCGCCGGCAGCCGCTGAGAATTTCCCAAGGTGGGTGCCGCGAATGGCATCCCCTTTTTTTTCGTCAAACCTTGCCGGGCAGCCGAAAGGAATAAGCATGAAGGCCGCATTGTGTGTCGAACCGGGCCGTCTCGAGATCGTCGATCGCGATCCACCGCCGCGTCCAAAATCAGGCGAAGCCCGCATCGCGATCAGCCATGTTGGCATCTGCGGGACCGACTATCATATCTTCGAGGGCAAACACCCCTTCCTCGAATATCCGCGCGTCATGGGCCACGAGATCTCGGCCACCGTCGTCGAGGCGGGTGATGGCGTCGACTTGGGTGTCGGCACGAAGGTGATCGTCAATCCCTATATCGCCTGCGGCACCTGCATCGCCTGCCGCAAGGACAAGCCAAACTGCTGCACGAGTATTCGCGTGCTCGGTGTCCATACGGATGGGGCAATGTGCGAGGAGATCACGGTCCCTGCCATCAACCTTTATCCCGCTAACGAGCTATCCCCGGAAGCGGCAGCCACCGTCGAATTTCTGGCCATCGGCGCCCATGCCGTCCGTCGCTCCATGGCGCCCGCGGGATCAAGGGCACTGGTCATTGGCGCAGGCCCGATCGGGCTTGGCACAGCGCTCTTTGCGCGCATCGCCGGACATGACGTAACCCTGCTCGACACCAGCAGCGAGCGCCTGTCCATGGCTGCGGATCGCCTCGGATTCACATCAGGTCTTCTGGCCGACGACAGCCTAGAGTCTGCGGTCGGGGAATTGACCGGAGGAGACGGCTTCGACGTGGTCTTCGACGCCACCGGCTACCGCCCCTCGATGGAGCGCGCCTTCCGCTTTGTCGCCCATGGTGGAAGCACTCGTGCTGGTCAGCGTGGTCAAGGAGGACATCACCTTTTCCGACCCGGAATTCCACAAGCGCGAGATGATGCTGATCGGCAGCCGCAACGCGACTGCGTGTCGATTTCGACCATGTGCGCAAATCGATCGCCGATGGCCTCGTGCCGATTGACCAGCTGATCACGCATCGGACGACGCTGGCAGATCTCGCCACGGATCTGCCGCGCTGGGCGCGCGAGAAATCCGGTCTGATCAAGGCACTGATCCAGATCGGCTGATGATCAAGACGACAAAAGGCCCGCAGCTTGTCTGCGGGCCTTTTGCGTTTCGTGTTCGTAATGTCAGGGCTTCTGCAGGAAGGCCGCGATCGCGTCGACCTCGACTTGCGACACCTCGTGGCCGCCCTGATGCAGAAAAGTCTCGACCTGAGCGCCTTGCGCCTCGAAATAGGCCGTCAGCCGTTCGGTAAGCGGCAGCGGGCAAATCGGATCCCGCTGACCGGCAGTCACGAGCACCGCAACATCCGAAAGCCCCGGCTGTGCCGGCGGATCGAATGGGATCAGCGGATGCATCAGGATCACACGGTCGAAGAGGTCGGGGGCCTCGAACAGGACCGAAGCCATGATGTTCGCACCATTCGAGTAACCGAGCCCGTAGATCGGTCGATCCGGGTTGTTATCCTTGTGCGCGCGGATGAAGGCCGCCATCTGGACTGTCCTCTGGGCGAGATCGGCCATGTCATAGACGCCTTCGCCTGTGCGCTTGAAGAAGCGCGCAGCGCCGTATTCCGAGACGTCACCGCGTGGCGAGACGATCCCGGCCTCGGGCAGGATCCGGTTCACGAGCCCCGGAAACTGATGTTCGTCGCCGCCGGTGCCATGAAAGGTGAAGACCAGCGGTGCGGCACCCTGCGGGGCCTGGTAGAGGTGGATGTAGCTATCGATTGCCATAATGCTTTCCTCCGCAACAGGGGCGACGCCGTCAGGCATCGCCCCCTCTCTGCGATTAGTCCTTGATCGGGGTCAGATGGGCTTCGATCTGCGAGCGATACTGCTGGTAGCGGGTCGGCAGCTTCAGCGCCTCGCCGAGATGGGCCGTATCTTCGTCCCGGTTGAAGCCTGGCTCGTTCGTGGCGATTTCGAACAGCACGCCGCCCGGCGTGCGGAAATAGATCGCCCAGAAATAATCGCGGTCGATGACCGGGGTCACCTGGTAGCCGGTGTCCATCAGCGCCTTGCGCACTTCGAGCTGGGCAGCCCGGTCCTCAACGGCGAAGGCCACATGGTGAACCGAACCGGCACCCTGCATGGCGCGGGATGCACCGGGCAAGACT
This sequence comes from Allorhizobium sp., assembly GCA_965283865.1. GTDB lineage: Bacteria > Pseudomonadota > Alphaproteobacteria > Rhizobiales > Rhizobiaceae > Allorhizobium. The sequence goes on along the minus strand of CBDIQA010000001.1, from coordinate 551,691 downwards.
TCCAGATCGATATAATCAGCGCCATTGCCGCCGGTGACCGCATAGCGAACGAAGTCACCCTGTTTGTCGACCGGTTGGTAGCCCATGAACTTCAGGAGTTCGCCGGTCGCACCTTCGTCGCGCAGCCGCATGGTCACGCCGCGGAAACCGTGAACACCTTCCGAAACCCCAACCGGACCACCGGCAAAGGGCACGCGGCTGTCGCCGTCGACTTCAGCCAGCGCAAAGCCGTCACCATCAGGGCCGGCAAAACGCAGGCGATCTTCGCCGAAGAGCGAATAGGAGCCAAGTTCCTTCACGCCTTGCTTCGACAGGCGATCCTGCCAGAAACCAAGTGTACCCTTCGGCACGGAGAAGACGGTCTCGGAGACTTCACCGGCACCACGACCGCCCTTGCCCATATTGGCGAAGGGGAAATAGGTCATGACCGATCCGGCGTTGCCGACTTCGTCGCCGTAGTAGAGGTGGTAGACATCGGGCGCGTCGAAGTTGACGGTCTTCTTGACCCGGCGAAGGCCGAGGGTCTTCGTGAAGAAATCGTTGTTTTCCTGGGCATCCGCAGCCATGGAGGTAACGTGATGCAGGCCTTTGATCTGGGTAAGCATGGCTCTGATCCTTTCCCGGCACTCGCGCCGGCTTTGTTCTGTTGAACGAAATATGGGCCATGGCTTTTCGCCTGAGAATAGCTGTAATATTGCGGATATTATTTCACTTGGAGCAACAATCCGATGGGCGAACTCGAAGCCATCAGGACCTTTCTGACGGTCGCTGACCAAAGCAGCTTCAGCGCAGCGGCGCGCCTGCTCGCCATGACGCCGGCGTCTGTCACCCGAACGGTGTCAGCGCTCGAAGAACAACTCGGCGTGCAACTCCTGTTGCGCACAACGCGGAAAGTCTCGCTGACTTCGGCCGGCGCCGCCTATGCCGCCCGTGTCGCGCCGCTGGTCGAAGGTCTTGCCCGGGCGACGGAGGAAACCCGGGATTTGCAAAAGGTGACGGCAGGATCGCTCCGGGTTTCGGCACCGATGTCGCTCGGAATGAAGGTTCTGCCGACGGTGCTGTCGCAGTTTTCGATCATGCACCCACGCACCAGTGTCGCGATCGAATTGTCCGACCGCTTCGTCGACATCCTCCAGGAGAATTATGACCTCGCGATTCGCATCTCGGGTCCACCGACGGACAAGTCGACGATCTGGCGCAAGATCCGTCCGGTGTCGCGTCTGCTGGTCGCTGCGCCGTCCTTCCTGGCCCGCCATGGCACACCGAAGCTCCCCGAGGATCTGACGACACTCGAATGCCTCAGCTATCACGATCAATCGAAGACCGAGACCTGGGAACTGAGCCGACCCGGACAAGTCAGGACCATCGAAGCCCGTGGCCGGTTCTCGATCAACAACGGTGATTTTCTCTGCAAGCTCGCGATCGCTGGAGAAGGCATCGCCCTCCTGCCCCGCTTCATCGTCGACGAGGAATTGCGCGCGGGCAAACTCGTCGAAGTGCTGCCGGGCTGGAACACGCCAGAGATCTGGTTGACGCTCTACTATCCGCCCTATGAGCAGCTACCGCTTCGGGTGGCGACCTTCTCGGATTTCTTCGAAGCCTTCATCAAGGAAAGCTGGGATGCTTAGACGCGTCCTGCCCCGCTTGAGCGGTCGCGCCCGAGAAACTCGCCGATCTCTTGGGCGATCTTGTCGGTTGCGATCGGCACGTCGACCTTCTTCACCCGTTCGAACAGGGGCTCGGGTATGGCGGCCTTGCGTGCCTCTGCCAGTCCCTCGAAGAAGCGCGGCGAAAACTCCGGATGCGGCTGGTAGGAGAGCCCCCAGTCGCCATAGCGAATGACGGCGTTCTCGCAGGCGTCCGTCTTGCCTACGACCTCGGCCCCCTCAGGCACACGGATGACCTGGTCCTGATGCCAGGCAAGCAGGACCTGCTCCTCACCGGTGTCGGAACGCTTGTAGGTCACGGGGCCTGCGGACCATCCACCCTTGAACTTCTCGACTTCGCCGCCGAGGGCTTTCGCCATGACCTGATGGCCGAAGCAGATGCCGACCATCGGAACCTTGGCCGCATGCACCTGTCGGATGAACTCTTCGAGCCGACGGATCCACGGGTGATCCTCGTAGACGCCGAACTTGGAACCCGTCAGCAGCCAGCCATCGACCTCTGTCGGGCTGTTGGGAAACTCGCCGTCCACCACGAAATAGCGTTTGAAGGTGAAATCGAACTTGCCGAGCAGAGCGGCAAACATGTCGGCGTAGTTGCCGTACTCGTTCGCGAGTTCGGCAGGCGAATGGCCGGTGACGAGGATGCCGATTGTCTTTGCGGTCATGTGAGTTTCCTGGAACGTCGCGAATGCAAGCCTTCAGGCCTTGCACTCCGTCAGACTATACCAAATGTTAGTTTGATCAAATTTCAAGAGGGTAAATGTCCGAACCGCGAAAGTCAGGCAACGGACATCGATAACAAACAGGGAGAACGCGGTCGAACCATGGCGATCGAAGAACGCAAGGCGGAGGAATCACGCAAGCAGCGCGTCTACCGGACGCTGCGTGCCCGTATCATGTCGGGCGCGGTCGCCCCTGGTCTGGCGATCACCATCAACGGCGTCGCCGATGACCTCGGGGTGAGCGCCATGCCCGTGCGCGAGGCCCTGCATCGCCTGGTCGCGGATGGTGCGCTGGAATATCTCGACAATCGCCGCGTCCGCGTGCCGGAAATGACCCTTTCGAAATTCGAGGAGATCATCGCCGCCCGCACCGCCCTGGAAACGCTCGCGGCCATGCGGGCACTGCCCCATATCGACAAGGCAAGGCTGGAGCGGCTGCAGGTGATCGATGCGGAGATCGACCAAGCCTATGGCGCCGATGATCTGCTCCGCTCGACAGAGCTCAACTTCCTGTTTCACCGCACCTTGTATGAGCCGGGGGCGAGCGGCGTTCTGCTCGAACTGATCGAGTCCGTCTGGCTCCGCCTCGGTCCCTTCATGCGTCTGGCGACCGCAAAGCTCGAAGAAAGCTATCGCATCGACCGCCACGCCGAAGCGATGGACGCGATCCGGGCCAACGATATGCAAGCCCTCGCAAAGGCGATCGAAGCAGACATCCAGGACGGTGTCGGGCATCTCGGCCGGCATTTCCTGCGTGAGGAAGCATCGTCTTCACCGCGATCGGACAGCTGAGAAACCGGAAATCCCCCTCAGACCCGCTTTCGCAGCGCAAGCCGCATCTGCTTCTCGATCTCCACCAGCGCGAAGAACACACACCCCAGCCCAACGATCACCAAGCCGTCCTGCAGGGGCACACTTTCAGTTCCAAACAGCGACTGCATGAAGGGCAGATAGGTGATGGCGAACTGGGCCATGGTCACGGAGGTAACGCAGATCCAGACGACCTTCGTTCCCCGCACGGCCTGCCAGGTAAGAGACGTGCCGTAGATATTGCGGATGAAGAAGACGTGGAAGATCTCCATGACGACCAGCGTATTCATCGCCATCGTCCGGGCAAGTTCAAGAGAATGGCCCTTGTCCAGCGCATAGAAGAAGATCCCGAAGACCGCCGCTGCGAAGAGAAGCGATACGAGGCAAACATGCCAGATGAGATCGCCCGTCAGCAAAGGTTCGTCACGCCGGCGCGGCGGCCGCGCGCATCGTGCCTTCCTCGGAAGGCTCGAAGGCGAGCGCCAGACCGAGCGTGATGGCGGTGATCAGGTTGACCCACAGGATCTGAACCGCGGTTACCGGCAGGGCCATGCCGAGGAACAGGGCAACGATGATGATCATGCGACTCGCCCGCGTTGGTCGGCAGGGTCCAGCTGATCACCTTCTTGATGTTGTCGTAGACGGTTCTGCCCTCGCGCACGGCAGCGGCGATCGAAGCAAAGTTGTCGTCCGCCAGCACGAGCTCCGCCGCCTCCTTGGCCGGCTTCCGCTCCCCTTCACGCCCATGGCGATCCCGGCATCGGCGCGCTTGAGCGCCGGCGCGTCGTTGACGCCGTCGCCGGTCATTGCAACCGTCAGACCCTGCGACTGCAAGGCGGTGACAAGCCGCAACTTGTGCGCGGGCGAGGTCCGCGCGAAAATGTCGGTGTCGATCGCCGCAATGGCCAGCGTCGCATCATCCATGCGGTCGATGTCTGCACCTGTCAGCACCCGTTCGACATTCTTCAGACCGATCATCCCGGCAATCGCGCGTGCAGTGGCGGCATGATCGCCTGTGATCATTTTCACGCGGATACCCGCCTCGTGGCAATCGGCCACCGCGACGATCGCCTCCGGGCGCGGTGGATCGATAAGACCCACGAGACCGATCAGGGTCAGAGTGCCGGGCAGGTCCCCCTGGATGAGACTGTCGCGACCATTCGGGGGAGCGCCGACGGCAACGGCCAGCACACGCTGTCCTTCGGACGCGAGGCTTTCGACCATCTGCTCCCAATAGGGGCCCTCAAGCGGGGCGGCCTTCCCGTCCGGCATACGTTGCTCGGCGCAAAGTGCGAGAACTGCCTCGGGGGCCCCCTTCACATGCACATGCTGTTGCTCGTCATCGTCGATATGCAGCACGGCCATATAGCGATGCGCCGCGTCGAAGGGTATAGCATCAACGCGCCTCCAGCCTGCGGTGAACGGATCGCTGCCACCACCTGTGATCTTGCCGGCAAGCGCCATCAATGCACCTTCCATCGGATCGCCTTCGACCCGCCACGCCCCTTCCTGCGCATGCAGAACGGCGTCATTGCAAAGACCGGCGGCCCGCGCAAACTCGGTGAGCACCGCATGGTCGCGAGGATCGGCATCGGCCTCGTTCCAACGGATGGCACCTTCCGGTGCATAGCCTTCGCCGTCCACGGCATAGACATGGCGCGCGGCGACCAGGCTCGCTACGACCATTTCATTTCTGGTGAGCGTGCCCGTCTTGTCCGTGCAGATCACGGAAACCGACCCAAGCGTTTCGATGGCCGGCAAACGGCGCACGATCGCGTTACGCCGGGCCATCGCCTGAACGCCGACGGCAAGCGTGATCGTCATCACCGCTGGCAGTCCTTCGGGGATAGCGGCAACCGAAAGCCCGACGATGGTCATGAACAATTCGGAGAAGGGAAGATGGCCAACGACCAGCCCATAAGCCAGCAACAATGCCGCAATGATCAGAATGAAAACAGTCAGCCAGCGGGCAAAAACATCCATTTGCCGCACAAGTGGCGTCGACAAGGTTTCGACCGTCTGCAGCATGCCGCTGATCTTGCCGATTTCGGTCGTCATGCCGGTTGCGACCACGACGCCACGCCCGGTGCCAGCCGCGACAAGGGTCCCGCTATACAGCATGGAACTGCGATCACCGAGCTCGGCATCAACGGCAACCGGATCCGTGGACTTGTCGACCGGCACGGACTTCGCCCGTCAGGGCTGCCTCTTCGACCTTCAAGCTCCGTGCTTCCAACAACCTCAGATCCGCAGGTGACCGGTCCCCTGCCTCAACCAGGACGAGATCTCCCGGCACGATTTCGCAGGCATCGATCGAAGTCCGGCGCCCGTCCCGTAACACGGCGGCATGGGGTGCGAGCATCCCCCTGATCGCATCCATCGCTTCCTCTGCGCGCCCCTCTTGCAGAAAGCCCACGACGGCATTGCCGAGCACCACAGCCACGATCACGCCGGTATCGACCCAGTGCTGCATGAATGCTGTCACGACGGCAGAAGCGATGAGCACATAAATCAGGACATTGTGGAACTGGGAGAGGAAGCGAACGAAGACGCCACGTTTTGCCGCCACCGGAAGCCGGTTCGGGCCATAGGCTTTGAGCCGCTCTTGCACCTCTTGCACATCGAGGCCCCCGATGCGCGACCCGAGCGCGTCGAGGACGTCCTGCGACTCCAATGCGTGTGGTGCCAATCGCCTGCTTTCATCCACCATTCGGGCACTCCACGCTCACCTGCAATCTGGAACAAACAACCGGGAGATCAGAAGCCCAAGCTGCGTGCCTGTCTGCATCCCATGGCTGCAGACAGAAGGGAGAATGGCGACCCGATCGCCACCATGCCTTGATCTATGACAATTTTGCCTGGTGTACCGCCATTGGCAGCCTCCACCACCTGACAGCTTTGACCAACCGGGAGATGTGACAGCACAGGCTCAGGCAAGCCTTGGCGATTAAAACCGCGTCATGCTGGGTGGTCTAACGAACTGCCGGGCGAGACCTTGTGCCGGAAGATGCTGAAACGGTTGAGACCCATAGCCTCGATCAGATGGATGAAGCCGGTGAAACACTTTTGAGCGCATTCGTTTGAAAACAAGAGGCCGATAGACATGACGTCGCCCATTTCCCTGCTCAGCCCTGCCCAGATCCGGGCACTCCCCAATTCGACCGTGAGCTCCTGGTCCGACGAGGAGGTCAGCCAGCTTTCGAGCACGCAGGTCAACGCGCTGACGTCGTCGCAGATTTCAGCGCTCCAGACTGAGGCCGTCGCCGGGCTGTCCACCGCGCAGCTGAAGGCAATCGCCCCGCGCTCGATCACGGGCCTCACCCTTGACCAGATCACAGCGCTCTCGACGGAAGATGTTTCAAGCCTGGCGGTGGCGCAGGTTGCGGCACTCTCGGCAAGCCAGCTGGGCGGACTGAGCACGGAACAGTCAGAAGCCCTGACGCCAGCGCAAGTGGCAAAACTGACCGCGACCCAGCTCAGCGCCTTCAGCGCCGAGGATCTGGCAACCTTTTCAGCAGAAGATATGGCCGCCATCAATACGGCTGCTCTGCGGGGGCAATCGCCGGAAAGACTGGCGGGCCTCACGACCACGCAGATTGCGGCTTTGAAGACGACACAGATTTCAGCCCTCACGCCGGCGCAGATCGCGGCACTGACACCTGCACAGGTAGCAGCCTTCTCCACCAGTCAGATAACTGCGCTCAGCCCCACTCAGGTCGGCGCAATGACCACCGAGCAGCTCGGCGCATTGTCGACGACACAGTTTTCCGCAATCAGCGCCCGTGGCGTGACAGGACTGACGACAACCCAGATCGCAGCACTGGGGAACGAAAAGGTCGGAGCCCTCACCACCGCACAAATGGCGGCACTGACGTCGAAACAACTCGGCGCCCTCTCTGTCGAGCAGGTTGCCAGCCTTTCGAACGGCCAGGTTGCGGCCATCAATTCCCGAGCCATTTCCGGACTGACCACAGATCATATCGCAGGCATGTCTCCGTCCCAGACATCGGCGATGACGGGAGCCCAGATTGCGGCGCTCACCCGCACTCAGATGTCGGCCTTTACCGAAGACCAGTTGGCCGCCCTCACCACCACCCAGATCAGAGCGTTGGGCCCAACCCAGATTGCCGCCCTGCCGACATCCACGATTGAGGGCTTTACCACCACGCAGATTGCAGCACTGTCGTCGAAGGCCGTGGCCGGCTTGAGTGCCAGCCAACTCGCGGCGATGAGCACCGATCAGTTGAAGAGCCTCACCACGGCCCAGATCGCGGCCATAGCGACCCAGATCGGCAGCCTGTCGACCGCGCAGACCGGAGCTCTGTCGGCCACGCAGGTCGGCGCCATCACCGCATCAGCCATCACCGGACTGACGACGGATCAGATATCCTCTTTGAGCGTCACCCAGGTCGCAGCCATGACGACCGCGCAGATCTCGGCGTTGAAGGCGACCCAGGCGGCTGCCTTCACGCCAGACCAGATCGCCGGCTTCACGTCGACGCAGGTTCGCGGGCTGACCGGGGTGCAGATCGCAGCCATGTCGGAAGATGGGATTGCGAGTTTCTCCGAGGAGCAGATCGCAGCACTCAGCACGCGCGCCATCACCGGCCTGACTGTCGACCAGATCGCGGTGCTTTCCGCAGATCAGCTCGATGCACTCTCCACCAGTCAAATCGGTGCGCTCTCAGCAACCCAGGTAGCGGCCTTGCCGGCTGAGTCGATCGCGGCAATGAGCACGGTGAAAATCGCCGCCATCAGCGCCAAGGCAATCACTGGTCTGACGCCGGAACGCATCGCAACCCTGGCGCCCGATCAGGTAGCGGCGCTGACGACAACCCAGATCCGGGCTCTGAAGGCCGAGCAGGTCGCCGGCCTGACTGCATTCCAGACCGAAGCCATGAGCAATGGCCAGATTGCAGCTTTGAGTGCCGCGCAGCTTTCCGCCCTATCGGTGCAGGCGGTGAAGGCATGGTCGCCCTCGCAGGTCGGCGCCATCGCGGCCGCCTCGATCACCGGGCTGACCACGGATCAGATTGCCGCCCTCGAGGACAACCAGATCGATGGACTGAGCTCCGCACAGATCTCGAAGATGAGCGGCGCCCAGATCGGGTCCTTGTCAGAAGTGCAGCTGTCAGCCCTCACACCAGCCGAGATTGCCGCGATTTCGACAAGCGCCATCTCCTCGATCTCGGCCGACAAGATCGACAGCCTGAGCCTGGAACAGATTGCGAAGCTGACCACGGCGCAGATCGCGGCGATGAAGAACGAGCAGGTCGTTGCCTTCACGCCGACCCAGCTGGCATCGCTGAGCGCCAGCCAGTTGCAGGCCGTGACCGCAGCCCAGATCGCTTCGCTGTCTCCGAGCAACATCGCATCGCTGTCGCGCGAACAGATCGCCGGCCTCTCCGCTCGGACGATTGCAGCCCTGAGCACGGATCAGATCGCAGCAATGTCGTCCGATCAGGTCGAGGCGATGACGGCAACCCAGGTTGCTGGCCTGACGGCAGCGCAGCTCGGCGCCATGCGTGCCGCCGATATCCTGGCGTTCCAGCCGGCGGAGTTGGCCGCGATCACGACAACCGCCTTGAGCGGGATCGATGCTGAAACCATCGCTGCCATGAACCTCGATCAGATTGCAGCTCTGACGCCGGCCCAGCTCGGTGCATTGAGTGCTGACCAGACGGCAGCCTTGACCCCGACCCAGGTCGATGCCCTGAGCGCGAAGCAGGTTGCCGGCTTTGGTGCGACCCAGGCCGCAGCCCTGACAACGGCATCGCTCGGCGTGATGTCTCAGGAGCAGATCGCGGCCTTGAGCACGACGGCCATCGCCGCATTGTCCACGACGCAGATCACGGCTCTGTCGTCCAATCAGATCGAATCCCTGACCACCGCGCAGATGGGGGCCTTGACGGCAACGCAGGTCGCGGCCCTGACACCGACCCAGCTTTCCAACTTGCCTGCGACGAAGCTCGCCGCGATTAGCGCGGCCGGGATCGCCGGCATGACGACACAGCAGATCGCGGTGCTGGGCGCCGACCAGATCACCGCACTGACTGCAGCCCAGATCACCGCTCTGACGCCAAGCCAGGTCGGAGCGCTCACGCCCCAGCAGGTAACCCTTCTCTCGACCACACAGATCGGCGCACTCAGCGCAAGCCAGGTGGCACTGCTCAGCAATGACAGCCTCGCCACGCTGACCAGCGACAAGATCGCAGCCCTGAACGTCAAGACGATCCCGGGCCTGACGGCGACCCAGATCGCCTCCATGTCGACGACGCTGCCGAGCTCTCGACGACCCAGATCGCGGCCCTGACCTCGACACAGATTGGCGCACTCTCCTCGGCGCAGCTCGCAACGCTGTCGAACACGGAGCTCGCATCCATCTCGGCGGCAGCGATCACGGGTCTGTCGGCCGCCAACATCGCGGGCCTCAGCCAGGAACAGATCGGCGTTCTGACAGCAGCGCAGGTCGGCGCCTTGACCTTCGACCAGTTGAACGCGTTGAAGCCCGATCAGCTCGGCGTCATGACGGCAACCCAGATCGGCGCGCTGACCGCGACCCAGATCGCTTCGCTCTCGGCGGGGACCATTTCCGCCCTGTCGACTACGCAGATTGCGGCCATCGCCCCCAAAGCCATTCCGGGGCTGAGCACTGCGCAGATAGCGACCCTGACGTCCAGCCAGGTCGATGCGATGACATCGGCGCAGTTTGGCGCCCTCAGCGGAACACAGCTGGCAGCCTTCAGCTCGACGGCGCTTGAAACGCTGACGGCGACGGACATCGCAGCACTGTCCCCGACGGCAGTGAGCGGCTTGTCGCCTGCGATCTTCGCCACATTGCAGCCGGAACAGATCTCCGCCCTGACGACGGGTCAGGTCGCCGGCCTGAGCTATCACCAGCTGAGGGCGATGACCCAGGATCAGATGGGGGCGCTGACATCCGCGCAGATCGGGTCGATGAATGCCATCCAGCTCGCGACACTCGGGACGGATAGGGTCGCCTGGCTGACGACATCGCAGGTTGCCGCCATGGACGCCAAGGCGATCAGCGGCCTGACGGCAGCACAGGTGAGCGCGCTCACGGCAGCACAAGCCGAGGCACTGACACCGACGCAGGTCGCAGGACTGAATTCCGCACAGTTGTCGGCCCTTGGCGCCAACAACTTCCGGACCTTCTCCGCCGATGACATTGCTGCAATCAGCGAGCAGGCCCTGCCCGGGCTGACCGTGAGCCAGATCTCCAACATGACGACCTCACAGCTCCAGGCGATCAGTGCGACCCAGTCGAACAATCTGAGCCCTGAACAGATTGCTGCGGTTCTCGCCGCCTACGCGGCGACCTGAGCCATAGCTCCAAGGATGGGACGTCCGGCTTCCTGAGCGATCAGGGGCCGGGCGTCGTCTCGACCTCAATTGCGGATCGTGAACTGCACCCGATCAGCGGGGAAACGCGTAATCGCATATTGGATTGGCCGCCCCTCGGGATCGGTATTGACGGCCCGGGTTACGAGCACGATCGCGCCGGGCGTCAACTCAAGATGCGCGACGTCGTCCGGCTCCGCATGAACCGCGGAGATCTCCGTGACCTCCCGCAGGTAGTCCTCCACGCCGCACATCGAGAGAGCCCGGGTTATGGAACCCGTCTCCGAGAAAGCCTTGTCGATCCCTGCGAAACGCTCGGCTGGAAACCACATCGTCGATCGCGAGACCGCGCGTCCATCCGCCTTCCTGATCCCATCCAGCCTCAAGACATGCGCGCCATGTGCCAGTCGCAGGCGCTCGACGAGTTCCGGCGTCGCAACCTCTTGCGCTGACGAAAGCAGGATGCCCTTCAGATCGCGCGCCTGTTCGCCGATGCCTTCCGTAAAGCGTGTACGCCGGCCAATCGGGAAATCGAACTTGTCGCGCTGGGTAATGACGGTGCCGCGCCCTGTGCTGCGCGGACGATCCCTTCTTGCTGAAGGGCGGCCAGCGCTGCACGTACGGTATGACGGTTCACCCCGAACTCCTCGGCGAGTGCAGTTTCCGCCGGGACCATACCCGTCCTGTCATAGAGACCTGAGAGAATATTGGCGCGGATCCGATCCGAAATCTGGCGCCACAGGGCCACACCCTTCTGTCTCTGTATCACCGGAATCGGTCCTCCTGTCACAAGCTTGTCACGACCTCGGGTTACTCATAAAGTAAATTGTATGGTTGTCTATATTACTAGACATTTCGAGGACTGACAATGGACAGAGCCAACGAAATTGATACCGGCGCGCAGAGCGATCGAAAGCGGATCGTCGATCTGCTGGCAAGAGCGACGCTGACCGAACTGGAAACAGCCCTTTCGACACTCGACCCCGCGCCCGTCTTTACCGCACTGCGCGGGCCGGAGACCGGGCTCGTGATGGTCAAGGGTCGCATTGGCGGCGGTGGTGCACCCTTCAATCTCGGTGAAGCGACCCTGAGCCGCGCAAGCATCAGGCTCTCAGACGGACGGATCGGCCATGGCTATCGCCTCGGCACGGACCGGAAGGCGGCCAGTCTCTCGGCCGTGCTCGACGCCGTAGCGCAGGACGAAGCGGCACGGGCAGCGCTCGACACACAGCTCTTCGCACCTATCGAAGCACGCCTTCTGGCGGACGCCGAAAAGCTGGAAGCCGAAACGGCGGCCACGAAGGTCGACTTTTTCACCATGGTCCGCGGAGAAGACTGATGATTGGACAAACCGAAAGCCTGGACGGCGGCTTCCCGGATGCCGTGACACATGCACAGACGGTTTTCCGGGCCGTCATGGATGCCATGGCCCAGCCGGGCACCCTAGGTGTCGTAGAAGTACCAGTGGCTCCGCCCGCCCCGCTCGGTATCGCGGCTGGCGCCCTGCTGCTGACGCTCTGCGACCACGACACGCCGATCTGGGTCACGCCTGTGCTCGCCAAATCCGCCCTTTCAAGCTGGATCGGCTTCCACACCGGCGCCAGCCTGACATCCACGAAGTCCGATGCGAAATTCGCCTTCGTCGAAGCGGGAGCGCCCGTTACCTCGCTCACGCAGCTTGCGCTCGGCACCCAGGAATACCCTGATCGTTCGACCACGCTGGTCGTCGAGATCGCGTCGCTCGAAGGTGGCCAGCCGCTGCAACTGACGGGTCCCGGCATTCGCGACACCGCCACGATCGCCCCGAAGGGCTTGCCTGAGACCTTCTTGCGCCAATGGGCCGACAATCGCGCCCTCTTCCCGCGCGGTGTCGACGTGGTGCTGACCGCAGGTCGCCGCTTCGTCGCGCTGCCGCGCACGACCATGATCCGCGAGATGGAGGCCTGAGCCATGTATGTTGCCGTCAAGGGTGGCGAGAAGGCCATCGCCAACGCCCACAAGCTGCTTGCCGACCGCCGCCGCGGTGACAGGTCGCTCCCGTCGGTGACGATCGATCAGATCGTCGCCCAGCTCGGCCTCGCCGTCGACCGTGTCATGGCAGAAGCCTCGCTCTACGACTGTGCGCTGGCGGCACTTGCTCTGAAGCAGTCACGCGGCGACATGATCGAGGCGATCTTCCTGCTGCGCGCCTACCGCACCACGCTGCCGCGCTTCGGCACCTCTCGGCCGATCGAAACAGGTAAGATGCGTGTCGAGCGCCGCGTCTCCGCCACCTACAAGGATCTACCCGGCGGACAGCTGCTCGGCCCGACCTTCGACTACACCCACCGCCTGCTCGACCCCTCGCTTCTCGACGAAAGCATGGTGGAGACAGGCGAGCAGCGCGAAGAAGGTCTGGAGCACGTCATGCGGGTCTCCGACATCCTCGATGGCGAAGGCCTGATCGAGCCGGATGGCGAGATGCCCGAGGATCACATCGCCGGCGACATCACCCGCGAGCCGATGGAATTCCCGATGCCCCGCGACCTGCGTCTGCAGGCACTCGCCCGCGGCGACGAAGGCTTCCTGCTTGCGCTCGGTTATTCGACCCAGCGCGGCTATGGCCGCACCCATCCCTTTGTCGGCGAAATCCGCATGGGTCTGGTCGAGGTCGAATTCGACGTGCCGGAACTGGGTTTTGCCGTCTCGCTCGGCGAGATCCGCGTCACCGAATGCCAGATGGTCAACCAGTTCAAGGGTTCGGCCAAGGCCCCGCCGCAGTTCACCCGCGGCTATGGCCTCGTCTTCGGCCAGAGCGAGCGCAAGGCCATGTCCATGTCGCTGGTCGATCGGGCGCTGCGCACGGAGGAATTTGGCGAGGATGTCGTCGCCCCCGCCCAGGACGAGGAATTCGTCATTTCCCATTGCGACAACGTCCAGGCGACCGGCTTCGTCGAGCACCTGAAGCTGCCGCACTACGTCGACTTCCAGGCCGAACTCGACCTCGTCCGCCGCATGCGGGTCAAGCACGAGGCGACCCGAACCGAACAGACCGACCTGAAGGAGGCCGCAGAATGACCGCGCCGGCAACCGAACTCGCAACCTATAACTTCGCCTATCTGGACGAACAGACCAAGCGGATGATCCGCCGCGCGATCCTGAAGGCGATCGCCATCCCCGGCTATCAGGTCCCGTTCGCCACGCAGAGAAATGCCGATGCCCTATGGCTGGGGCACTGGCGGCGTGCAGGTGACGGCCTCGATCATTGGCCGCGACGACACGCTGAAAGTCATCGACCAGGGCGCCGACGACACGACCAATGCCGTCTCCATCCGCGCCTTCTTCCAGAAGGTCGCCGAGGTCGCCGTCACCACCAAGACCAGCGAAGCGACGATCATCCAGACCCGCCACCGCATCCCGGAGGAGAAGCTGAGGGAAGGTCAGGTGCTGGTCTATCAGGTGCCGATCCCGGAACCCCTGCGCTTCCTCGAGCCGCGCGAGACCGAGACCCGCAAGATGCATGCGCTGGAAGAATACGGCCTCATGCATGTGAAGCTCTACGAGGACATCGCCAAACACGGCCGCATCGCCACAACCTACGCCTATCCGGTGAAGGTCGAGGGCCGCTACGTGATGGACCCCTCGCCGACGCCGAAATTCGACAATCCGAAGATGCACATGTCGGAAGCCCTGCAGCTCTTCGGCGCCGGTCGCGAGAAGCGCATCTATGCGGTCCCGCCCTATACCGACGTCGTCAGTCTCGACTTCGAGGATCACCCCTTCGAGATCCAGACCTTCGACAAGCCCTGTGCGCTCTGCGGCGCCCACAATGTCTATCTCGACGAGGTTGTGCTCGACGACAAGGGCGGGCGGATGTTCGTCTGCTCGGATACCGATTACTGCGAGACACGCCAGGCGGAAGGCCATGTCGGCGAGATGCTCTTCCAGAAAAAGGAGGCCGCAGAATGAGCGACCAGCCACTTCTCAAGGTCCGCAATCTCTCGAAGTTTTACGGCAAGCGCATCGGCTGCAAAGAGGTCTCATTCGACCTCTGGCGAAGGCGAAGTGCTCGCCATCGTCGGCGAAAGCGGCTCGGGCAAGACCACGCTCCTGAACTGCCTGTCGGCGCGGCTGGCGCCGACTCCGGCACCGTCCGACTACCGCATGCGCGATGGCCAGTTCGCGAGCTCTACCGCATGAGCGAGGCCGAGCGCCGCTTCCTGATGCGCACCGACTGGGGCTTCGTGCATCAGAACCCGGCTGATGGCCTGCGCATGACGGTCTCCGCCGGCGCCAATGTCGGCGAACGGCTGATGGCCGTCGGTGATCGCCACTACGGAAAGATCCGGCAGACGGCGAGCGAATGGCTGGAACGCGTGGAAATCTCCACCGACCGTATCGACGACCAGCCGCGCGCCTTCTCGGGCGGCATGCGCCAGCGCCTGCAGATCGCCCGCAATCTCGTCACCGGCCCACGCCTCGTCTTCATGGACGAGCCAACCGGCGGCCTCGACGTCTCGGTCCAGGCACGCCTTCTCGATCTCGTCCGCGGCCTCGTCAACGACCTCGGCCTGTCCGCCATTGTCGTCACCCACGATCTGGCGGTGGCCCGGCTTCTCTCCCACCGGATGATGGTGATGAAGGACGGTCATGTCATCGAGCAAGGACTAACCGACCGCGTGCTCGACGACCCGCGCGAACCCTACACCCAGCTGCTCGTATCCTCGATCCTGCAGGTCTGATGGAGAAACCTATGGCCACGCCCCTCATCGTCTCCGAAGTCTCGAAGAGCTTCACCATGCATCTGCGCGGCGGGCTCGTCCTGCCGGTCGTTTCCAACGTTTCCTTCTCTGTCGCGTCAGGGGAATGCGTGGTGCTCGGCGGTCCCTCCGGCATCGGCAAGAGCTCGGTACTGAAGATGCTCTACGGCAACTATGCCGTCGACCACGGTCAGATCCTCGTCAATCATGCCGGCCGGATCGTCGACATCGCGAGCGCCGATCCGCGCACCGTGCTCGAGGTCCGGCGCGGTACCCTGGGCTATGTCAGCCAGTTCCTGCGGACCGTACCGCGCGTGTCGACGCTCGACGTCGTGGCCGAACCGCTGGTCGCACGCGGAGTAGCCGCGGACCAGGCACGCGAACGCGCAAGCGAACTCTTGAGCCGGCTAAACTTGCCACGTGATCTCTGGCAGCTTCCGCCGTCCACTTTCTCCGGCGGCGAGCAGCAGCGCGTCAACATCGCCCGCGGCTTCATCACCGACCACGCTGTCCTGCTTCTCGATGAACCCACGGCCTCGCTCGATGCGGCCAACCGCGCGCTGGTCGTCTCGATGATCCGCGCGAAGAAGGAAGCCGGCGTCGCCCTGCTCGGCATCTTCCACGACGAGGAAGTGCGCGAGGCTGTCGCCGACCGCATCCTCGACGTCATGCAGTTTTCGCCGCGAAAGACCGCAGCATGACCAAGAAGCTCGGGATCGCCCCTCTTGTCCACGAGACCGCCCGGGTCGTGAATTCGACGCTCGGTCGCTACACGGAAGTCGCCGATCGTTGCCGTCTCGAAGAAGTGGAGATGGGCGACTATTCCTACATCATGCAGGACGGCTCGATCTGGTGCGCGACGGTCGGCAAATTTGCCAACATCGCAGCAAGCGTGCGGATCAACGCCACCAACCATCCGACCTGGCGCCCGACTCTCCATCACTTCACCTATCGCGCGGCCGACTATTTCGATGGTGCCGAGAACGATCACGATTTCTTTGCCTGGCGTCGGGAAAACCGGGTCGTCATCGGCCATGACGTGTGGATCGGCCATGGCGCAACCGTACTGCCGGGGGTGACTGTCGGCGACGGTGCGGTGATCGGCGCAGGGGCCGTCGTCTCCCGCGATGTGGCTCCGTACACCATCGTCGGCGGCGTTCCGGCAAAGCTGATCCGTGAGCGATTTCCCGGATCAGTTGCCGAGCGCATGCAGGCGCTCGCCTGGTGGGACTGGGACCACGATCGCCTGTTCGCAGCACTGGATGATTTCCGTCACATGGACGCTGAGGAATTCATCGCAAAGCACGCCTAAATCCAGCCTTTTCAGAGGCTTGCGAAGTTTAACAAATCCGACACAAAACTGACATTAGCGCTTCACGGGCCCACGCTAATGCATCTCCAGCACCGCAATTAATGACGGCGAAGGAAAGACGATGCGCTTCAGGCTGGACAACCTCACCCGCCAGTTCGGAACCAACAAGGCCGTTGATTCCGTGACCCTTGAGATCCCGGCAGGACAGATGGTCGGCGTGATCGGACGCTCCGGTGCAGGCAAATCGACGCTGCTGCGCATGATTAACCGCCTGGTCGACCCCACATCCGGCAGCATCCGCTTCGGCGACCTCGAGATCTCCGGCCTGCATGGCGCAGCACTCCGCAATTGGCAGCGGGACTGCGCAATGATCTTCCAGCAGTTCAACCTCGTGCCGCGCCTTGATGTCCTGACAAACGTGATGCTTGGCCGTCTGAACCATCGTTCCACGGCGCTTTCCGTGTTGAACATCTTCTCCCGCGAAGAGCGCCTGATGGCGATCGCGGCTCTGGAGCGCCTGGGGATCGAGCAGACGGCGCTGCAGGCAGCCGGCACGCTTTCGGGCGGTCAGCAGCAGCGCGTGGCAATCGCCCGCGCCCTCATGCAATCGCCGAAGATGATCCTGGCCGACGAACCGATCGCCTCGCTCGACCCGCTGAACGCGAAGATCGTGATGGACGCGCTGCGCGACATCAACGAGCGCGAAGGCATCACCGTCATCACCAATCTGCACACGCTCGATACGGCCCGCAATTACTGTGAGCGGATCATCGGCATGGCACGCGGCCGCGTCGTGTTCGACGGCACGCCGTCTGATCTACGGCCGAAGCAGTCCACGAAATCTACGGCGCCGACCAGCATGGCGCCGGCATCGACGAGACCATGACCTCGACGAGCATCACCTTTGCGCATCAGGACAACGAACAGCGCAAGACCTCATCCGCCGGCCTCCGCCCCCTCGCAGTTGCCGAGGCCTGAGCCACGACGATCGCAGGCCCTGCGACAAGGGCAAGAAGTCAAGACACACCCTCATCCTACCAAACAGGAGATGAACTCATGTTGAAGAAGACCCTGCTCGCTACGGCAGCACTCGTCGCTCTGGCTTCCGGCGTCCATGCCGAAGACCTCAAGGAATTCCGCATCGGCATCCTCGGCGGCGAAAACGAAGCCGACCGCCTGCGCAACTTCCAGTGCATGGTCGACAAGCTGCCGGCCGCCATCGGCGTCGAAAAGGTATCGCTGTTCCCGGCCGCCGACTATGACGGCGTCATCCAGGGCCTGCTCGGCGGCACGCTCGACTACGCAGAACTCGGCGCCTCCGGCTTCGCCAAGATATATCTGGCGAACCCGACCGCAGTCGAGCCGATCCTGACGACCGTTCAGACTGACGGCGCCACCGGCTACTACTCGATCATGGTTGCCCGCAAGGACGCCGGCATCAAGACGGTTGCCGACCTGAAGGGCAAGAAGCTCGGCTACGCCGACCCGGACTCCACCTCCGGCTACCTCGTTCCGCTCGTCACCCTGCCGGAAGCCCTCGGCGCTCCGGTTGACCAGGTCGTCGCCTCCACCGGCTTCGGCGGCGGTCACGAGAACCTCGTCCTCGAAGTCCTGAAGGGCACCTTCGATGCCGGCACGACCTTCGGCTCGGGCGTTGGCGACTTCAAGGACGGCTACACCTCGGGCAACCTGCGCAAGATGGTCGACAAGGGCATCCTCAACATGGACGACCTGGTCGAAGTCTGGAAGTCCCCGCTGATCCCGAACGGCCCGGTTGTTGTCCGCACCTCGATGAACGACGACATGAAGGCAAAGTTCAAACAGTTCATGATGGACCTGCCGACCTCTGACCCGGCCTGCTTCTCGGCAGTCCAGGGCGGTGACTTCAAGGGCCTGACCGAAGTCAACGTCGACTTCTACAAGCCGATCATCGACGCCCGCAAGGCCACCATCGGCGGCTGATACTGACGCATCCCAGAAGACCGCCGGTCGGACTTGGCCGGCGGTCTTTCCTTTCCGTCTCTTCGAAGGACTAGCGGCGATGGCCATGACGGCGACACAGCCCCCCTTGAGCGAACGCGGCGCAATCGTCGAGCGCCACTGGCAGGAACTCGCCGCCCGGCGGCGCATGTATACCGGCCTCGGCGCCGTGATCCTGATCCTCGCGATTTCAGGATCGCTCTGGTTCGCCAACGAGACCAATGCCGGAAAATTCTTCGACCGCCTTCCATATTTCTTCGACTTCGTCGGTGAACTCGTCCCCCGCGATGGCTGGGAGATCGGGCGCGCGCTATTCGACCTGCCCTCGCCCTATGACGACGGCAGCATGAAGTTCAACTATCCGGAAGGCCGCTTCTATCTGACGGAGAGCTTCTATCTGCCGGAGTATTTTCACAAGATGCTGGAGACGGTGAACATCGCGCTGTTCTCGACCATCATCGCCGTGATCTTCGGCTACGCGCTCGCTTTCCTCGCGGCCCGCAACACCATGCCCTATGCCTTCATCCGCTGGCCGATCCGCCGCGTCATGGAAATCCTGCGCGCCTTTCCCGAAGTCGTCATTGCCGGCTTCTTCCTCGCCATTCTCTCGCTTGGGCCGATCCCCGCCATCATCGCCGTCACGGTCCACACGATCGGCGCGCTCGGAAAGCTCTTCTTCGAGGTAATCGAGAATGCCGACATGCGTCCGGACGAAGGCTTGCGCGCTGTCGGCGCCAACTGGTTCGAGCGCGTCTGGTTCGGCTTCACGCCCCAGGTCATGCCGAACTTCATGAGCTATTTCCTGCTGCGTCTCGAGATCAACGTCCGCGCCTCGACCATCATCGGCGCCGTCGGCGGTGGCGGGATCGGCGAAGCGCTCCGGCTTTCGATCGGCCAGGGCCATGAAGCCAAGACGCTGGCGATCATTCTCCTTCTTCTCTCGACGGTAATCGCCGTCGACCAGTTCTCAGCCTGGTTGCGCCGCAAGCTCGTCGGTGAACAGGCCTTCCAGTCGGTCACATGAGGTTTGCAATGTCGATGATCAACGCAGCCGAACTGAACCGCCTCGCCGAGCGCTATCCTCATGTGCTGGAGCGCAGCTTCTGGCAACGCTACCGGGCACCGATCTCGATCGGGGTGCTGGCACTCTACTTCCTGTTCTGCTGGTGGTTCTTCGCCATCGGCAAGACGCTGACCCAGGCGAATTGGGGCATCGCCGGCAACTATCTCGCCGACTGGGTCTCCTATGAAATCCGTCCCGAATTCGACATCGACGCCGATGGCGCGATGAAAATCAGCTATCCGCGCTTCGATCCGATCGGACCAAACCCGAATCCGGACTGGATCGAGACGACCCGAGAGACCATTACCCGTCAGGCCGCAGCTCCGGCTGAGACCTCGGCCACGGCAACAGCACCGGCTGCACCAGCGGCCGGATCCAGCTTCAGCTTCATGCCGGCACCGGCACCTGAGACAAGCACGAGCCCAACCGCACCGGCAGCCCAGGCGGTTCCAGCGACACCAACCACCGAGGACGTCATCACCTCGGCGCGCGTTTCGCTGGGAGGCGACGCCTCCATCGACATCAATGGCGATCGCGTCCTGCTCAAGCGGGGCGATGAGACGACCGCGCTCCTGCTCGACCGCAAGGCGGATACGGTGACGATCGAAGGCGCCGGCGCCGACTGGGTCGAGCAGCGACAGCCAGGCGGACGCGTCACCGCCTATTTCGGCACCGCCGGCTGGCTCGATGTGTCCTCCGATCGCGTGCGGGTTCGCAACCGTTTCCTCGGATGGGCCAACTTCATCTTCGACATCAACTCGCCTTTCTTCGGCCTGTCTGCCGGCCAGTTCCTCGAGAAGATCACATCGGGAGACCGCATCGATCCGAAGATGAGCAACCTGGCGCTGGCCTGGAACAACATCCTCTACAATTCCTCCTGGCAGCACCTCGACGTCTGGACCAAGCTGCTTCAGACCATCGTCATGGCCTTCATGGGAACCTTGCTCGCCGTGCTCGTCGCCTTCCCGTTGTCCTTCATCGCCGCGCGCAACATCACCCGCAACCGGCCGGTCAATCAGCTAACAAAGCGCTTCTTCGACTTCGTCCGGTCGGTCGACATGCTGATCTGGGCCCTGTTCTTCACCCGCGCCTTCGGCCCCGGACCGCTTGCCGGCATATCCGCCATCTTCGTCACCGATTCCGGCACGCTCGGCAAACTCTATGCCGAAGCGTTGGAGAACATCGACGACAAGCAGCGCGAGGGCATCAAGTCCGTCGGCGCCCCCACCATGGCTGTCCAGCGCTTCGGCGTGCTGCCCCAGGTGATGCCGGTCTTCGCCTCCCAGGCGCTTTATTTCAATGGGAATCCAACACCCGCGGCGCCACCATCATCGGCGCCGTGGGTGCCGGCGGCATCGGCCTCAAGCTATGGGAAGCCATGCGCACCAATTCCGACTGGGAAAATGTTGCCTACATGGTGCTCTTGATCCTGATCGTGGTGTTCCTCTTCGACGCCATCTCCAATAGCCTGCGCTCGCGCCTGATCGGCAAGAGTCGCCACTGACTGCGCGGTGCGGGGGCACCAACCCGCACCGCCCGATACGAAAGACATACCCTTGCGTTATGCCATCTACTTTTCACCGACCGCAGATGATCCGCTGACCCGTGCAGCGGCGACCTGGCTGGGTCGCGACGCCTTCACCGGGGAACTGTATCCCCGGACGGCAGAGCACGACCTCACGGTGGAAGAAATGGACGAACTCACGGCCGATCCGCGGCGCTACGGCTTTCATGCGACGCTGAAGGCACCCTTTCATCTGGCGGATGGTGCGAGCGAGGCAGATCTGCTTGCCGCCCTTGCCGCATTCACGGAAGAAACAGCACCTTTCGACATCCCCTCGATCATCGTCGAGCAGATCGGACCATTCTTTGCTCTGGTTCCGCAGACGCCGCATCAACCGCTGCAGCAATTCGCAGCCAGCATCGTCGAAAGTTTCGAGCCGTTTCGCGCACCGCTCTCGGAGACCGACATTCAGAGGCGAAAGCCGGACAGTCTGCGCCCGCAACAGCGCGAAAACCTGATGCGCTGGGGCTATCCTTACGTCTTCGATGAGTTCCGTTTTCACATGACCTTGACCGGCCCTGTTCCGGAAGCCCGAGCGCCTGGTATGGCGAGGCTTCTCGGCGACCGTTTTGCCGATTTCGTCGGGCGTCCCTCCGGATCGACGGGCTTGCGCTCTTCGTCGAGCCCGAACGCGGTGCCCCTTTCCTCGTCCATTCACGGCTGCCATTGAAGGCCGCCCAACCGAACGGCTGATCCCATGTCCGAACAGATCTTCTCCAATGCTCGCATCGTCCTCGAAGACCGGATCGTTGAGGGCAGCGTCATCATCCGCGGCGGCAAGATTGCAGCGATCGACGAGGGTTCGAGCCGCACCGGCGAGGACTTCGGCGGCGACTACCTGATCCCGGGCCTCGTCGAACTGCACACCGATCACCTGGAATCGCATTATTCGCCCCGCCCCGGCGTGCGCTGGCACATGACCTCCGCCATCCAGGCGCACGACGCCCAGATCGTCACCTCTGGTATCACCACCGTATTCGATTGCCTGCGCATGGGCTCGGACGAGGACGGCGGTTTCGACAAGGGCGAGATGCGCGACATGGCGGACGCCATTCAGGCCGCCGAACGCGACGACCGCCTGCGGGCAGAACACCTGATCCACCTGCGCTGCGAAGTCGCCTCCGACAACGTGCTCGATCATTTCGCCGACTTCGAAAACGACCCGCATGTCCGTCTCGTGTCCCTGATGGATCACTCCCCGGGCCAGCGCCAGTTCCAGACGATGGAGCAGTACACGCTTTACTACAAGACCAAGCGTGGCCTGACCGACGAGCAGTTCGCCCGCTTTGTCGAAAGCCGTCTTTCGCTGTCAGAGCGCTTTTCGACGGTGCATCGCGACGCGCTCGCCAAGGCCTGTGCCGAGCGCGGCATCACGGTCGCAAGCCATGACGACGCGACGCTCGCCCATGTCGAGGAAGCAAAGGGACATGGCGTGAAGCTCGCGGAATTCCCGACCAGTTTCGAGGCCGCCGAAGCCTCGCACAAATCGGGCATGAGCGTGCTGATGGGCGCGCCCAACGTCGTGCGCGGCAAGTCTCATTCCGGCAACATCGCCGCCCGCGATCTCGCAAAGCGCGGCGTGCTCGACGTTCTGTCCTCCGACTACGTGCCGCTGAGCCTCCTGCATGCAAGCTTCGTTCTGGCAGACGAGATCGACGGCATTTCCCTGCCCCAGGCTGTTGCCATGGTCACGGCGACGCCGGCCCGCACAGTCAGCCTGTTAGATCGGGGCCGGATCGAAACCGGCCTGCGCGCCGACCTCGTCCGTGTCCGCCGAGATGAAGGCGTCCCGGTCATCCGCGCCGTCTGGCGGGAAGGACGCCGGGTCGCCTGATGACACAAGCCGCGAAAGACAAGGTGGCGCAGAACGAACCGGCGAGCGGCATCTTGATTGCCGTGGTTGGCCCGAGCGGTGTCGGCAAGGACAGCCTGATGGACATCGCACGGCACCACTTTGCCGACAGGCGCGATATCCGCTTCGTGCGCTGCATGATCACGCGCCCGGAAGGATCCACCGGCGAGAAACCATGATGCTGTGACACCAGAGGCCTTCGACGAGCTCGCCCGCTCCGGCGCATTCGCGGTGCACTGGCAGGCTCTACGGTTTAGGCTACGGCATCCCCGCAGATGTCCACCTTGACCTCGCCGCCGCCCATATCGTCATCGCCAACGGCTCCCGCTCGGCCCTCGACGCTTTCCGCAACGCCTTCCCCAACCTGCTAGTGGTCAATGTCACCGCCCGCCCGGACGTGCTGGCCAAACGTCTCGCAGCCCGTGGTCGCGAGACCGCTGCCGACATCGAGGCACGCCTCGCTCGCTCGACAACCGCTTTGCCAGCGAATCTGAACGTCGCAAACATCGACAACAGCGGCGAGCTTGAGGCTGCCGGGCAGGAGCTGATCGAGTTGATCGAGGGACTGTTCCACGAGGAATAGGCTTCGATTCGGCGATCGAAGCAGAATAGTGCTCGCCCCCTTCGGCCCACATTGATCGACGCTGGATGGCGCAGGGTTGTATCATGGCGGCAACTCGACCTCCACGGCGCGATCAATACGACAGTTTTCCCTGCTTTCATCTTGACTCCATAGGGCACGTCACGTATGCGACGCTCGACTAAAAGCGTAGGCGAACTGCGCCTTGTGTTCTTCGCGAGAGCGAAGTTGAACCGGCGGAACGAAGGTTCCGCTCCTCCGACTGGCAAAAAGACGGCCCCTTGCAAGAGGAGAGCCGGAACGAACATGAAAGGATAAACAATGTTCGCAGTCATCAAAACTGGCGGTAAGCAGTACCGCGTCAACGCCAACGACGTGCTGACCATCGAAAAGCTGGAAGCCGAAGCTGGTGCAACCATCGAATTCACCGAGATCCTGATCGTCGGCGAAGGCGAAACAGCGACCATCGGCGCGCCCTTCGTGGCCGGCGCCAAGGTCACGGCCGAAGTTGTCGAGCAGATGCGCGGCAAGAAGGTCATCGCCTTCAAGAAGCGTCGTCGTCAGAACTCCAAGCGTTCGCGCGGCCATCGTCAGCACCACACCGTGGTGCGCATCACCGACATCGTCGCAGCCTGAAACGCTGATAACTAGGTTTAAAGGAGCAATCCAATGGCACACAAAAAAGCTGGCGGTTCCTCGCGCAACGGTCGCGATTCCAATTCCAAGCGCCTCGGCGTGAAGAAGTTCGGTGGCGAAGTCGTCATTCCGGGCAACATCATCGTGCGTCAGCGCGGCACCCAGTGGCATCCAGGCGCAAACGTCGGCATGGGCAAGGACCATACCCTCTTTGCACTCACGGCGGGCAATGTGGACTACCGTACGAAGGCCAATGGCCGCGTATACGTGTCGATGCGCCCCGAAAGCGGAAGCAGCGGAATAAGCCGGTAGCGCTCTAAAACAGCCGGCGTCTCATCGACCCGGCTGACGCTACAGGTTCAGGCCTGAAGAAAAAAGGGGAGATGGGGCGAGACCCATCTCCCCTTTTTGCTCTGGAGGACTGAACCATGCAGACCGAATTGTTGAGGGATGACCAATCACGGTCACCCGAAGAACAACCAAGGCCTGATCGGCCGAGGAGTGATTGCCCTGTCTTGTTGTCGCAACGGCTCGTCCTGCGCGCACCCCACATCGAAGACATCGACGCCCTTGCCCATCTCGCCAACAACGCCGCAATCGCCACCATGGTGGCCCGCATGCCGCATCCCTACACGGCGAAAGACGCGGCCGACTTCGTGCGACGCACGAATATCGGCGAGATTGGCAAGTGCGTCTATGCCATCACGAAAGCCGACAACGGCGCCTTCCTCGGTTGCTGCGCGCTGATCGAACTCGCATGACGATGGCGCATGGTCTGGAGATCGGCTACTGGCTGGGCGAACCGTACTGGAACCAGGGGTTATGCCACCGAAGCAGCCCATGCGCTGATCGACATGGCCTTCCGCACCCGCGAATGGGTGAGCCGCATCGATGCGCGCTGCCGGGTGACCAACATCGCCTCCCGGCGCGTCATCCAGAAGTCCGGCTTCCAGTTCCAGGGTACCGGCATGGTCGGCAACCTTGCCATGGGCGGCCCGGTCCCGGTCGAATGGTACAGGCTCGATCGCAAGACCTGGCTGTCCCTGAAGAGCTGGGGGGAAATGCGATGAGCGCGATGCTGGCAGAAAGACCAACGGTTGCACCATCTGTGCCCGGCCCCTGCCCGGTCATCGAAACGGCACGCCTCGTCCTGCGTCCGCACCGGATGCAGGACGCCGATGCGATCGTCACATCGCTCAGCGACTTCGCCGTCGCCCGGATGTTGACGCGCGTACCCGCTCCCTACGACCAGGAGGACGGCCGTGACTGGCTGAACATGGTGACTTCGGGGATGAAGCCCGACTGGCATTTCGCCATCACGCTCGATGGTGTCCATGTCGGCGTGGCTTCCCTGGAGGTCCGCCATGGCCTCTGGCATATCGGCTATTGGCTGAACCGTTTCTATTGGGGCAAGGGCCTGATGTCGGAGGCGGTTGATGCCACCCTCGATCGCTTCTTGATGCGCATGCCACAAGCCGAAATCCTGGGTGGCGCTTTCGCCGACAACCCGGCCTCGCTGCGACTGCTGGAGGCAAGAGGGTTCCAGATCACAGGCGTCCGGGATGTCTTCTCCAAGGCGCGCAACACCATGGTACCGCTCGTCGAATCCCGGCTGTCGCAGGCGGGCTTCGCCAACCGCCACCGCAAATCATAGCCGACAATACTCCGGGCGCCTGCCGCCCGGAGTTCATGCCTCCGCGAGCTCTACCCAGACCGGAAAATGGTCTGATCCGCTTGCGGAATTGTCCACCTGACAGGCCTTGAGACGCCCAGTGAGGCCACCACTGATGAAGCAATAATCGAGATGCATGCGCCGCGATCCATCGTCGCTGATCCAGCTATAGCCGTCCGTTGGACGAGACTTCAGATGCGCCTCAGCATCGGTGGGGTAGCCCGCGCGGGGCGTGCGCCCGTAATAGGCGTCGTTCCGGCCAACCATGGAGATGTATTCCGCACCTTCCGGTTCCATGTTGAAGTCGCCCATGATCAGGAACTCCGCCGGCAGCGGCGGATCCGGCAGGCCGAATTCGTTGACGCCCGTCAAGGCTCCACCTTCCTCGGCATAGAGTTGAACGCGATCCTTGAGGAAGGCGATTTGTGCAAGCCGCTCGTCCGGCGAGATATGATCGAGATGCACCGAATAGACCCGCAACGCGCCGCCCGGAGCCTCGATGACCGTTTCCAGCGCGCCCCGCTGCAGGTTGAGCTTGTCGAATGTCCGGTTGCGCGGCAGAAGCAGGTTGCGGCTGGCGCGGATCGGATAGCGCGACAGCACCATGTTACCGAACTGGAAACGGCGCTCGCGAAGCCGGTCATCGATGATCGCGTGATCGACCAGCACATCGCAGGCCGGACCGAACGCGGCAAAATAGGTGGGAAAGAGCGCCGAAAAGGTCTCGACCAGATCGGCATAGTCGTTTCGGCTATAACCGCGCGTAACTTCCTGCAACGCGATGACGTCCGCTTCACGGATGCTGTCGGCGATCCGGCCTGGGTCGAAACGCCCGTCCTGGCCGAAACCATACTGGATGTTGTAGCTTACGAACTTCACGATACTCTTTGACCTCCGCGCCAAGCGGCTATATCGATGGCCGCAACTCTCCGCGCAGAACCTGACAGAAGAATTGACGGCAGCAAGATGAAATTTCTCGATCGAAGCCAAGGTCTACATCCGCTCGGGTGACGGCGGCGCCGGTGCGGTCTCGTTCCGGCGCGAGAAATTCATCGAGTTCGGCGGGCCTGACGGCGGCGACGGCGGCCGTGGCGGCGATGTCTGGCTGGAGGCCGTGAACGGCCTGAACACGCTGATCGACTATCCGCTACCAGCAGCATTTCAAGGCCAAGACCGGCGTCCACGGCATGGGCCGCAACATGCACCGGCGCCAAGGGCGACGATGTCACGCTGAAGGTGCCGGTCGGGCACGCAGAGTCTTCGAGGAAGACAATGAGACGCTGATCGTGCGACCTCACCGTCGAGTCGGCCAGCGTTTCCGCATCGCCAAGGGCGGCAATGGCGGCTTCGGCAACGCCCATTTCAAGACCGCGACCAACCAGGCGCCGCGACTGGGCCAATCCCGGGCCTCGACGGCGAGGAGCATCGACCATCTGGCTGCGGCTGAAGCTGATCGCCGATGCCGGGCTGGTCGGCCTGCCCAATGCCGGCAAGTCGACCTTTCTCGCTGCCGTCACCGCGCCCGGCCGAAGATCGCCGACTATCCGTTCACCACGCTGCATCCCGAGCCTCGGCGTCGCCACGCATCGATGAGCGCGAATTCGTCCTGGCCGACATTCCCGGCCTGATCGAAGGCGCGCATGAGGGCGTCGGCATCGGCGACCGCTTCCTCGGCCATGTCGAGCGCACCCGTGTCCTGCTGCACCTCGTCTCCGCTCAGGAAGAAGAGGTCGGCAAGGCCTACAAGACCGTGCGCCACGAACTCGACGCCTATGGCGGCGGCCTGGACGACAAGCCGGAGATCGTCGCTTTGTCGCAGATCGACATGCTCGACGCGGCGGATGCGCGCAAGAAGAAGGCAGCCGAGCTGAAGAAGGCCTGCGGTCAGACGCCCTCTGCTGCTCTCGGCCGTCACCGGCGAGGGCATGACGGATGCTCTGCGCGCTCTCCGTGACGTGATCGTCGCGGCACAGGGCAACCGGCCGCTTCCCGAGAAACGCGAAAAGAACCGCCGCAATCGTGATGACGACGGCAATCTCGAAGCAGGCCTGGACGAAGAAGGCGACGACTGATGTCCACCCGGCTCCGCTCGCTCTCCCGCGTCAAGCGGGTCGTCATCAAGATCGGCTCTGCCCTTCTGGTCGATCGCGGTTCCGGCATCAGGAAAGCCTGGCTCGATGCCATCTCAGATGACATCGCAGCCCTGAAAGCCCGTGGGACCGACGTTCTCGTCGTCTCCTCGGGCGCCATCGCGCTCGGCCGCACCGTACTCGACATGCCCTCCGGCGCCCTGAAGCTCGAAGAGAGCCAGGCCTGCTGCTGCCGTCGGCCAGATCGCGCTCGCGCGCGCACTGGTCGGAAAGCCTGTCACGCGCATCAGATGGTCGCCGGCCAGGTCCTGCTGACGCTCGGCGACACTGAAGAGCGCCGCCGTTATCTCAACGCGCGCGCGACACTCTCGACCAGCTTGCTGAAGATGCAGGCGCCGTGCCGATCATCAACGAGAACGACACGGTGGCCACGATCCGAGATCCGCTACGGCGACAATGATCGCCTCGCCGCGCGGGTCGCGACGATGGTGGGCGCCGATCTTCTGGTCCTGCTGTCCGATATTGACGGGCTCTACACGGCGCCGCCGCAGCTCAAGGATCCGGAAGCAAAGTTCCTTGACACGGTTGAGTCGACCGCATCACGCCCGAGATCGAGGCGATGGCGGGCGGCGGCCGCGTCCGAACTGTCGCGCGGCGGCATGCGCACCAAGCTCGATGCCGGCAAGATCGCAACCAGCCGCCGGCTGCGCCATGATCATCGCGTCCGGCACAGGCCATGATCGCCGCTGCTCGGCGATCGAGAGCGGCGAGCTCGCCATCTCCTGGTTCGACCGCGTCAGCAAATCGCCTGTCACGGGCACGCAAGACCTGGATCGCCGGCCAACTCGAAGCCGGCGGGCACCGCTTCACGGTCGACAATGGCGCCGAAGGCGCGCTCCGCATCCGGCAAAAGCCTGTTGCCGGCCGGCGTCACGCTCGGTTTCCGGTGACCTTCCATCGCGGCGATACCGTCTCCATCCGTCACGACCGAGGGGCGCGAGATTGCCCGTGGCCTGGCGGGTTACGACGCAGACGAAGCGCGTCCGGATCTGCAGGTCTGCAAATCCACCGAAATCGAGAACGATCCTCGGCTATCCCGGAGCGCGCCGGCCATGATCCATCGAGACGACCTCGTGATGACCGAACTCGGACAGCGGGATGCCGCAGCCGCAGACCGGAAGGATGCAGCCCATGCTTGATACCGTGTCGAACCAGAATTCCGGTACGACACCTGGCGCTGATGGCTGGATATCGGTCGACTCGCCCGCGCGGCTGCACGCCCGCTGGCGATCGCCTCGACCGAAGCCAAGAACAAGGCGCTCCTGTGCCATGGCGGATGCGCTTGTATCCGCAGAAGCAGACATCCTTGCCGCCAATGCGATCGACCTGAAGAATGGCTGCAGGAGGCAGGCCTGTCGCCGCCTCCTTTATCGACCGCCTGACCCTGAATTCCGCCGCGCGTCTACAGCCATCGCCCAGTCGATGCGCGAAATTGCTGAATTGCAAGATCCCGTCGGCTCCATCATCGCCGAATGGGAGTCGCCCCAACGGGCTGCATATCGAGCGCGTCCGCACGCCGCTTGGTGTCATCGGCGTCATCTATGAGAGCCGGCCGAATGTGACGGCCGATGCCGGCGCGCTGTGCCTCAAGGCCGGCAATGCCGTCATCCTGCGCGGCGGCTCGGATTCGGCCAATTCATTCGCGCCTATTCATGCCTGCCTGGTCAAGGGCCTCGATTGCGGCCGGCCTGCCCGCCGATGCGATCCAGCTCGTGCCGACCACCGATCGCGCCGCCGTAGGTGCGCTTCTTTCCGGGCTCGACGGATCGGTCGACGTGATCGTTCCGCGTGGCGGCAAAAGCCTCGTTGCGCGCGTCCAGCAGGAAGCCGCGTGCCGGTCTTCGCCCATCTTGAGGGTCATCTGCCATGTCTATGTCGACCGGCTCGGCCGATCTCGACATGGCGAAGAAGATCGTCGTCAACGCCAAGATGCGGCGCACCGGCGATCTGCGGCGCCGCCGAAACGCTGCTGGTCGACAGTGCGGCAGTCGTCCACCCATCTGCAGCCGCTGATCGAGGCGCTGACGGAGGCCGGCTGCGAAGTCCGCGCCGTCGGCCGACCGTTCTGACGGCATCATTCCAGCGCCTGAAGGCCGCCGACCGAAGAAGACTGGCGCGACCGAATATCTCGACGCGATCATCTCCGTGACGCTGTTGTCGATGGCATCGGTGGTGCCATCGATCACATCGAGCCCGCTATTCGTCGAACCACACGGAAGCGGTGATCGCCGAAGACCCTGCAGTGGTCGAACGCTTCTTCAATGAGATCGATTCAGCCATCCTGCTGCACAATGCCTCGACGCAATTTGCAGACGGTGGCGAGTTCGGCATGGGCGGCGAGATCGGCATTGCGACCGGCAAGATGCATGCGCGCGGACCGGTCGGCGTCGAGCAGTTGACGTCGTTCAAATACCGCGTTCGCGGCAACGGCCAGGTCCGTCGCCTGACGTGGCGGAAACGGCACTCGCCCATCGCCATACGGTCATGCCGCATGCCGAACGCGGCATGGTCATCGGCCTCTTCGGAGGCTCCTTCAATCCACCCCAGCCAGGGGCACGCTGCTTGTCGCGGAGATCGCGCTTGCGGCGTCTCGGTCTTGACCAGCTCTGGTGGTTGGTCACACCGGGCAACCCGCTGAAGAGCCAGAAGGAACTGGCACCGCTTGCTGAGCGCCTGGCCGCCTGCGAGACGCTTGCCGTAGACCCACGGATCAAGGTCACCGCCTTCGAGAAAACGCTCGGAACGAGTTACACCGCAAAGACGCTGGAATTCATCCGCGCCCGCAATCCCGCATGTCGCATTTCATCTGGATCATGGGTGCCGACAACCTCGCGCGGTTTCCACCGCTGGCAACGCTGGCAGCAAGATCGCGAGCACGTTCCCGGTTGCGGTCATCGATCGTCCAGGATCGACGCTCGCCGTATCCTCTCGTCGAAGATGGCGCGGACGTTCGATTATGCCCGGATCGACGAGGAAGATGCGGGAGTGCTCTGGCAGAAGCGGGCGCCGGCATGGACCTTCATTCACGGGCCGCGCTCGACGCTGAGTTCCTCAGCCATCAGGGCGGCTGCGCACAAACCATGAGACAGACGATCAAGGCTGACATTTTCCACCATGCCTTGAAAGATTAACGGATCAGTGCCACCTTTTGTCTGCGATCCCAGTTAGGAGAATCGCAGACGTGCTGTTCTGTTTTGCCAAGGAAAGGACGAACTCTGACAACAGTACACACCAAGGGACGCGCTTCCCGCGCTATCCCGAAGAGCATGGAACGTGGCGCCGATGCTGCAGCCCGTGCGCTTGAGCTGGTCCTCGCAAGCCTCGAGGACTCGAAGGCAGAAGACATCGTCTCCATCGACATTGCCGGAAAATCGGCGCTGGGCGACTACATGGTGGTCGTATCCGGACGCTCGAACAGGCATGTCTCGGCGATCAGCGAACATCTCATCTCTGACCTCAAGGACGAAGGCATGGGCTCCGCCCGCGTCGAAGGCCTGGAGACCGGCGATTGGGTCCTGATCGACACCGGGGACATCATCGTGCATGTGTTTCGACCTGAAATCCGCGAGTTCTACAACCTGGAAAGGATGTGGGCAGCGCCGGAGATCGAGGATCGCCTGCACTGAAAACGGCCGGCCGTCCGTCGGACGGTCCCGAAGCCGGATTGACACGGCGGGGCTCTTCCTGCCGATAGAGATGGTTTTGTGACCTGAAACTGGGACTGCCCGCATGAAAATTGGCATCTATGCCGTTGGCCGGCTGAAAGCCGGACCAGAGAAGGAACTCGCGTCCCGCTATCTGGACCGCTTCGCCAAGGCCGGACCGCAATGCGGCCTGGAATTCACACGCTCCGTGGAGCTGAACGAAAGTCGCGCCGGCAATGCCGACACCAGAAAGCGCGAGGAAGCCCAGGAGCTTTCCCGCCAGATCCCCGACGGCGCGCTCATCGTCGTCCTCGACGAGCGCGGCAAGGCCTTCGACAGTGCCGAATTCGCAAAGTTCGTCGGTGACGCAGCTGACAATGGCCAGCGTGACATGGCCTTCGTCATCGGCGGTGCCGATGGTATCGACCCGGACCTGCGCGATCGTGCCCGCCTCGTCCTCAATCTCGGCAAGCTCACCTGGCCGCACCAACTCGTCCGCATCCTGATCGCCGAGCAACTCTATCGGGCCGTGACCATCCTGACGGGACACCCCTATCACCGCGTTTGATGCACCGAGACCGATCGGCGAGGCAATGCTTTGCCTTGGCCGCAAATCAGCGTATTTTCGCGGCCGAACCGGATGAACCCCTTGCCCATTGTCGCCCAAGATACCGCAGCCGTCATCAAAGGCCGCCGCCGAAAGGCGGGTCTGGCGATGGCTTGCCTTCTCGGCAGCCTCCTGGCTTCGGCTTCGCCGATTTCAACCCGAGCCCAGCAGACCCCGGCACCAGCCTCTGGCACGACAACGGGATCACTGCCGACAACCGTAGCTCAGGCGGGCGACCGTGTCGTCGCGGAGCCAGCACCCGACCCGGCGCTGGAACTGCGCTCCAAACGCGATCAGGTCAGCGCCGAACTGCAGGCCATCGCCTCCAGTATGAAGCTGTCGGAAGAAAAGACGACGGAACTGCAGAAAAGCATCGACGATCTCGAGAAGACCTCGGAGAGCCTGAAGACGGCGCTGATCGAGTCCGCCCAGCGTCGCAAGGATATCGAGAAGCAGATCAGCGAAGGTGAGAAGCGCCTGGCCGACATCGGCCTGCGTGAGGACAATATCCGTGCCTCGTTCCGCGAACGTCGGTCGATGCTGGCTGAGGTTTTGGCAGCCCTCCAGCGCATGGGACGGAACCCGCCGCCCGCTCTTCTCGTCAGTCCCGAGGATGCCTTGGGCTCGGTGCGCACCGCGATCCTGCTCGGCGCCGTCGTACCCGGGATCCGCCACGAGACGGACAAGCTCGCCGCTGATCTCGAAGAGTTGATCGCGCTCCGCGACGCCGGGAAAAAGGAAATGGATGGCATGGTTGCCGCCATTGCCAACCGCCAGGAAGAAGAGCGGCGGATGGACTTGCTGGTGGCTGAAAACGAGAGGCTCGCCCGCACCAACTCCCTCCAGCTTCAGGCCGAACGCAAGCAATCAGAGGCACTTGCCGAGCGAGCGTCGACGATGGAAGCGCTGATCCGGTCGCTGGAAAACGAGATCACCTCGGTCCGGCAGGCGGCCGAGTTGGCGAGGGCAGAAGAGCTGAAAAGAAGCCAGATGAGCGAGGAGCAGCGGGCCCGCGCCCTGGAGCTCGCCCAGTCTGGACTGCCCGATAAAAACCGCATTGCGCCAGCATATCCTTTCTCTGATCTGAAGCAGAAACTGGAATTGCCGGTTGCCGGCGAAACCCTGCGGCAGTTCGGTGATCCGGACGGAACAGGCCACCAGGCTCAGGGCGTCGTTATTGCCTCACAGCCCGGCGCGCTCGTGACCGCACCGGCGGATGCATGGGTGGTGTTTGCTGGAAATTTCCGAAGCTACGGCCAGATGATCATTCTGAACACGGGCGACGGCTATCACATGGTGCTATCGGGCATGGACCGGATCAGCACCAGTCAAGGCAAGTTCGTGCTCTCCGGGGAGCCTCTGGCGACCATGGGTGAGAAAAGAGTGGCAAGCGCCACCGCTTTGGCGCTGGAAACCGATCGGCCGACGCTTTACATTGAACTTCGGAAAGACGGTAAACCGGTTGATTCCCGTCCCTGGTGGGCCGGAGGCGATTCTGGAAAGGCACAGAATGATACGTAGGGTCTCTCTTCTTCTCGTCGGCGCACTGATGGGCGCAACTGCGATGAGCGTCATCTATTCGGCAGGTGTTCCGGCGCAAGCGGCGGGCAATTCTACCTATAAAGAACTCTCCATCTTCGGCGACGTCTTCGAGCGCATCCGCGCCCAATACGTCACGCCGCCAGACGAGAACAAGCTGGTCGAAAGTGCCATCAATGGCATGTTGACCTCGCTCGACCCGCATTCTGTCTACATGAACGCCAAGGATGCGGCCGACATGCAGACCCAGACCCGCGGCGAATTCGGCGGCATCGGCATCGAAGTCACGATGGAAGAAGAGCTGGTCAAGGTCATCACCCCGATCGATGACACGCCCGGCGCCAAGGCCGGCATTCTCGCCGGCGACTTCATCTCCGAGATCAACGGCGAAAGTGTTCGCGGTCTGAAGCTCGAGGAAGCCGTCGAGAAGATGCGCGGCGCGGTCAACACGCCGATCAAGCTGACCATCCTGCGCGAAGGCGCCGACAAGCCGATCGAGCTCACGCGTCACGCGCGAAATCATCCCGATCCAGCGCCGTCAAGTCCCGCGTCGAGGGCGATGTCGGCTATCTCCGCGTCATCTCCTTCACCGAGAAGACCTATGACGACCTGAGAAGCCGCGATCGAGAAGATCAAGACGGAATTGCCGGGCGACAAGCTGAAGGGCTATGTCCTCGACCTGCGCCTCAATCCGGGCGGCCTTCTCGACCAGGCGATCTACGTCTCTGACGCCTTCCTGGAGCGTGGTGAGAGTGGTCTCGACCCGCTCGCCGCGATCCGAAGGACGTCACGCGCTTCGACGCCAAGCCGAAGCAGGTCGGCGACGTCACCGACGGCAAGCCGGTCATCGTGCTGGTCAACGGCGGCTCCGCCTCGCGCATCCGAGATCGTGGCCGGCGCTCTGCAGGACCTGAAGCCGTGTCAACGGTGCTTGGCACACAGCTCCTTCGGCAAGGGATCGGTGCAGACCATCATTCCGCTCGGCGAGAATGGCGCACTCAGGCTGACGACGGCGCTCTATTACACGCCGTCGGGCAAGTCGATCCAGGGCAAGGGCATCACGCCCGACATCAAGGTCGACCAGCCGCTGCCGCCGGAACTGCAAGGCAGGGACCTGACGCGCGGCGAGTCCGATCTTAAGGGCCACATCAAGGGCGCCGATGAGAGCAAGACCGGCTCGGGCTCGCAGCTACGTGCCGCGATCGGACACTGCAGCTTATCTTCGCCAGCGCCTGGCTCGCACAGCGTTGGGACGATCCGGCCTTCCCGGCCGCGTTCCCGATGGTTCGGCGCGCCAGTAAAGCTACTGGTCGCCCGCAGATCGAGCACCTGCTGCGGGCGGCCTCGTATCTGGGCCTTCGGCATCACTGGAAGTTTCGCATGGACCTTCATGCACCGCTCGGTCAGGAGCGAAAGGACAAGAACCGGAGCGGCGGGCGCCTCCGCCTGTCCACCGTATCCTCGGTGATTGCCGTATTGGCGCTGACAGGCCTGTCTGCCTGGACGGCACTCTCGCCGGCGGCCCTGCGCACCGAACCACCGATCGGCCCGACGCCCACGCCGCCTGACGCAAAGACCGTTGCCGAAGCCGAGACGGCGATCGATCCGACGGAAAGCCCCAGAGGCTTGGCAACGAGCGGCCCGAACGACGGCGCCGTGATCCGCCGCACCACAACGGCAGACGGCAATACCGTCACCACTTTCAGTCCGAATGCCCGGCAGGGTCCCGTCGTCATCGGCGCCAGCTCGACCCAGGATCCACGCCTTGCAGGACAGCCCAATGAGGATCTGATCGAGTTGACGGACGCCGGAGAGCTTCCGACCGTCTCCGCCTCCGGTCTTCGCCCGGTCGATTTCTACGCCCGGCGATGGTCTGGTGCGCGGGGTACCCGGATCGCGATCGTCATCGGCGGCATCGGTCTCAGCCAGACCGGCAGCCAGAAGGCCGTCCGCGACCTCCCCGAAGACATCACGCTCGCCTTTGCCGCAACGGGCAACAGCTTGCAGCGCTGGATGCAGGAGGCACGGCGCAAGGGACACGAGATCGTGCTCCAGGTCCCCATGGAGCCTTTCGACTATCCGGCCATGGATCCAGGACGCGGCACCCTGCTGACCGAAAAGGCGGCAGCCAGCAATCTTGCCAACCTCCACCAGGCCATGGCGCAGATCACCAATTACACCGGGATCATGAACTACATGGGCGCCCGTTTCATGGCCGACGACAAGGCCATGGATCCGGTCATGCGCGACATCGGCAAACGCGGCCTGATGTTCCTCGATGACGGCTCGACCGCACGGTCGCTCTCAGGTGATTTCGCCAAGGCAATCGGTATCCCGCACGCCTATGCAGACGTCATGATCGACGCCCAAGTCGATCGTCAGGCGATTCTTGCCAAGCTCGACGAGCTGGAACGCATTGCACGGCGCAATGGCCAGGCGATCGGCGTTGGTGCGGCCTTTGACGAAACGATTGCAGCCGTCGCCGAGTGGCGCAACGAGGCTGTCGCCCGCGGCATCGAATTTGTCGGCGTCTCTGCGCTGGCCAACGAAAACAGACCCTGAGGACACCATGACCGAACCCCTGTCGAACAAGCCCAAGGTAAAGGCCGAGGATCTGCCCTATCGTCCCTGCGTCGGGATCATGGTGCTCAACCGGGAAGGTCTGGTCTGGTCTGGCCGACGTATCGCAGAAGGCAATTCCGAATATGACGGCTCGCCACAGCTCTGGCAGATGCCGCAAGGCGGCATCGATCCAGGCGAAGATGCGCTGCCCGCCGCCATGCGCGAACTCTA
The DNA here is from genome assembly GCA_965283865.1 of Allorhizobium sp. GTDB lineage: Bacteria > Pseudomonadota > Alphaproteobacteria > Rhizobiales > Rhizobiaceae > Allorhizobium. The sequence continues at coordinate 514,999 of CBDIQA010000001.1, read as the reverse complement.
CGAGGAAACCGGCATGAAGACGGTGTCGCTTCTGGCCGAGGCGAGCCGCTGGATCAATTACGACCTGCCTGCAGAACTGATCGGCATCGGCCTGAAAGGCAAGTTCCGCGGCCAGACCCAGCGCTGGTTCGCCTTCCGCTTCGAAGGCGACGAAAGCGAGATCGCCATCAACCCGCCGCCTGGTGGTCACGAGGCGGAATTCGATGCCTGGGCCTGGAAGCCTATGCAGGAGTTGCCGGATTTGATCGTACCCTTCAAGCGCCGTGTCTACGAAGAGGTCGTCACCGAGTTCGCCCATTTGGCAGGCTGAGCGAACTGGCAGGGTAGGTCAGGCACTGGCACCGGTTTCCACGACAAAACCTTCGTCAGCCCAGCCGGTCATACCGCCGATCATCACCTTGACCCTGCGCCCCAGCCGCGAAAGCCGAAGCGCCGCCCGATCGGTACCGTTGCAATGCGGTCCGGCGCAATAGACGACGAACAGCGTATCATCAGACCATTCCGCCATCTTCCGCTCGGTCATCTTGCCATGCGGCAGATTGATCGCACCGGGCACATGCCCCCGTTCGAACAGCTTTGGCCCACGCACGTCTAGCAACACAAAGTCCTGATCACCTCGGCTCATGACCTCATGCACGTCCCAGCAATCGGTCTCGAAGGCGAGCCGCGCGGCGTAATGCGCAGCGACAAGGGCGGGGTCGGCGGCGGGGATTTCACTGACGAGGCTCGGCATGACGGGTTCCTTTCATCTGGACGATGAGCAGACCTTGCCTTTTTGCTCACGTCAGCGAAATTGGCGTGAATGACAAGATGCGTAAAGATCTCGCCAATGACGACAAGACCATCTGCCTTCACCGAGTTGACACTGACCGGCCCGCGCGTCGTCACCTTGGCCTATGACGGGCTCTGCACCTTCGAATTCGGAGTTGCCGTGGAAGTGTTCGGCCTTGCCCGGCCGGAAATGGGTGAAGGCTGGTATCGCCACATGACGGCTGCGATCGAGCCAGGTCCTCTGCGCGCAGCCGGCGGACTGAGCGTCACCGCGGGCGGCGGGCTGGAACTGCTGGAGGAAGCTGACCTTATCGTCGTTCCCGGCTGGCGCGGGATAACAGAACCCGTCCCCGATCCACTGCTTCAGGCCTTGCGCGCCGCCCACAGCCGAGGGGCCCGGCTGATGTCGCTCTGCTCCGGCGTAGCAGTCCTCGCCGCCACCGGCCTGCTCGACGGACGCCGGGCCACGACGCATTGGCGTTACGCCGATACGATTGCTGCCCGTCATCCAGAAATCCACCTCGACCCGGATGTCCTCTATGTGGACGAAGGCGAGATCCTGACAGCCGCCGGCAGTGCGGCTGGCATCGATCTCTGCCTCCATGTCGTGCGCCGCGATTTTGGTGCGGAAGCCGCCAACAGCGTCGCCCGTCGGCTTGTCGTTCCGCCCCATCGCGAGGGCGGCCAGGCACAATTTATCGTGAGACCTGTGCCTGAGGAGCGTGAAGGCCAGCGGCTGGGGCCGCTGATCGAGTGGATCGACGCCAATTTGGAGCGCGAAGTGACGCTTGCGGAAATGGCCACCCGAGCGGGGATGAGCACGAGAACGTTCCAGCGCCGGTTCCACGACCTGACCGGCACGAGCCCGGGCGAGTTTCTCCTCGCCCGGAGGCTTCGCCACGCCTGCGATCTCCTGGAAAGACGGTCAGCGCTGTCGCTCGACGACATCGCCATCGCCTCAGGCTTTGGCACGCCGGCAACGCTGCGCCATCATTTCCGCACGCGATTGGATATCAGCCCGACGGCCTATCGGTCACGGTTCGGGCACATAGGCTAAGAGCTCTGAAAATCAGGAATATATCGCAAAGCAGACACACCGATCACGGCCGCGCGAATGCTGGGAATTACCGCTCGGCAGAGGCCGCTTCTTCGGCACTTTCCTCGATCCGCTCCATGTCGTCGTCCGACAGGCCGAAATGATGGCCGATTTCGTGGATCAGCACATGGGTGATGATATCGCCCAGCGTCTCTTCGTTCTCCGCCCAGTAATCGAGGATCGGACGGCGATAGAGAATGATGCGGTTCGGCATCATGCCGGTTTCCATGGAAAACCGTTCTGAAATTCCCCGTCCTTCGAACAGGCCAAGCAGGTCGAAGGGCGTTTCGAGCGCCATGTCTTCGAACACTTCGTCGGTCGGGAAATCAGTGATCTCGATGATGAGATCCTTGCTCAGGTCGCGGAATTCTTGCGGCAGATGGCCATAAGCCTCGATCGCCAGCGACTCGAATGTGCTGATCGTCGGGGCATGCCGTTCGCGCCAATCCTCGCTCTGGTCTATGCGGGCCATGGATACTCCTTACTTGGCGAACATATAGGCGTTTTGCCGCGCCATTTCGAGAGTGAATTCAATCAAGGAATAAATTCTCATTTGAATCCGGTTGACTCTTTCGGGCAGCTCTGGAATCCATAGGAACAAATAGAGAACAATTCATCAGGAGAGATCGTCATGGGCGAGAGCCCTCAGACGCGCGAGACGCTTTTTGCCCTGCGGGAGGCGATTGCCCGGATCGAGGGAAAGCCTGATCATGTCGCGCGCCTGGCAGCAACGGCGGAGCCGAAAACTTCGGATCGCGCGCCGGACACCCACCAACAGGACCTCTTTGACACCCTGATGGGCCAGATGCTGACCCCGGGAAATTTGCTCGAAATGAGGGGCCAAAGGCTGCAACAGTCCGGGGCCGTGATGGGCTTTGGCATGGCTCTGGCGCTCATGGCCATGGAAAGGGATGGAGCAGCGAGGCAGCGCCTGCTCTTCGTCGCCGATCACCATGTCGTGCGCGAAGCAGGCCTCGCTTATGCGCCGGGCCTTCTCGATTTCGGGCTGTCACCACTGACTTTGGTCCATGCCTTGCCGCGCCGACTGGAGGATGCACTCTGGCTTGTCGAGGCCGCACTCACCTCCCGGGCCTTTTCCGCCATCCTGCTGGGAAGTACATGGCAACCCCAAAAAATTCGGCCTCACCGAGAGCCGGCGCCTGAGCCTGAAGGCCCGCGCCACCGGTGGCAGGCTGTTGGTTCTGCGCCAGGCGGGCGAGGAAGAAGCGTCGAGCGCCCTTCTTCGCCTGGCTGTCGAACCCGCGCCGGCGGCGGCGCGGCATCTCGCCGACGGGTCCCTGCTGGGCGGCAGCATCGGGTCACCCGTCTTTCACATCACACTTGAGAAATCCCGCATCCCGGGCTCACCCGAACTCATTCTGGAGTGGAATTCCGATGAACGCCGCCTTCACCTCTACGACCATTTCAAATCATCTGGTCTCGGATCGTCGCATCCTCTCGCTCTTTTTCCCCAAACTGCCGACAGACCGCATCGCCCGGCGTCGATGGGGTCTCTCCTGGCGTTTGCCCCCCGTCTCGACCGCGCATCCTGAATATCCGCCGCTGGCCTGTGCCGGCCGGGTCGCGAATGCCATGCGCATCACGGCACTCGACGAGACATCGGAAACCTTTGGTCTGCGGATCGGACAAGGTCTGGCCGAAGCGCGTGCCATCTGTGCAGACCTCGACGTGATCGAGGCCGATCCCGCAGCAGACCGCGCGCTGCTCAACGCCATCGCGGACTGGTGCGACCGCTATACCCCCTTGGTGGCCCTGGACGGTGACGACGGCCTGATGCTGGATATCACCGGCTGTGCCCATCTCTTTGGTGGCGAAGAAAAACTGCTTGAGGATGCCGAGCGCCGCCTGACGGCTTTCGGCCTTGCCGTCCGCATTGCAGTCGGCCCGACACCGGGACTTGCACGTGCCTGTAGCCGCTTCGGCGGTCCGCAGCGTGTGACACCGTCCGAGGCAGCCGCAGCCCTCGCCCCCCTGCCACTCGCATCGCTGCGCCTTGAGCCCCAGACGGTCATCGATCTCGCCCGGGTTGGCCTGAAGACGGTTGCCGACCTGCTCGCAGCCTCCAGACCACCCATCACGCGCCGCTTCGGGGCGGGTCCTATGCTGCGTCTTGATCAGGCCCTCGGCCGGGAAGGCGAACCGATCTCGCCGCGCCGCCATCTGCCGCTTCTGTCCGCTGAACGCCGCCTCGCCGAACCGATCATGACCGAGGATCAGGTCCTTGATCTCGCGGGCCGCCTGGCAGCAGGCCTGAAGACATCGCTTGAGGCACGCGGCGAAGGCGGTCTTGCCGTTCAACTTCTGGTATTCCGCGTTGACGGCCGTGTCTTCCGCATCGAGGTCAGCGCCTCCGCCCCCTTGCGTGATGCAGCCCGCATCCGGTCGCTGTTCGAGGAGCGGCTCGCCGTGCTGCGGGATGATCTCGACGCCGGCTTCGGCTTCGAACTCGTCCGCCTCAACGTTCTCTTGAGCGAGACCTTCGAGACCCGCCAACCTGCCCTCGCCGGAGAAGAGGGCAACTGCGAAGGTCTAACCCGTTTTCTGGATCAGGTTTCAGCCCGTTTGGGAGAGCGCGCCTTGCGCCTGCCCGTGCCGCTTGCCAGCCATTGGCCAGAGAGAGCGACAAAGCATGCGACGGCAAGCGATGCACTGAAGGGGCTCAATCTGCCGGGGGGCCGAACGGATATGGCCGCAAGGCCGGTTCGAGGCCTGCGTCCCTTGCGGCTGCTCGATCGTCCTGAAGAGGTCGAGGTCATGTCCGCAGTGCCCGACGGCCCGCCGGCAAGCTTCCGCTGGCGTCGTGTCCAGCGGCGCATCCTGCGGGCAGAAGGACCGGAACGGCTTGCCCCGGAATGGTGGGTCGATGGCGAGGATGCCCCGCCGCGGGATTATTTCCGCATCGAGGACACCGAAGGCCAACGCTTCTGGCTTTATCGCCAGGGCCTCTATGAGCGGCGAACCGTCCACCCGACCTGGTTCCTCCAGGGCTTCTTTGCGTGAGGCAAACGCGATGACCATGAGGCCCTTTTACGAGATCGGACTGCGCAGCAATTTCTCCTTTCTGGATGGCGCCTCCCATCCCGAGGAACTGGTGGAACAGGCACTTTCCCTTGGCCTTTCCGGCCTCGGTCTTGCCGATCGGCAATACGGTTGCGGGTGTCGTGCGCCTGCATGCTTCGGCCAAACTGAACGGTCTCGAATTTCGCCCTGGCGCCCGTCTGCTCTTTGATGACGGCACGCCGGAGCTTCTCGCCTATCCGATGAACCGCAAGGGGTGGGGCAATCTCTGTCGAATGCTGAGCGCCGGTAATATGCGTTCGAAAAAGGGCATCTGCACGCTTTGGGAAACCGATCTCCGTGACTGGTCGGAACATCTTCTGTTTGTTGCCATACCGCCTTCACTGCCAAAAGTGGCCGATGTCGAGAGGTTCGAGACGGCGCTTGCCCGTATCAGGCCCTGGCTTGGGGATCGCCTGCATCTGGCCCTCGTTCCCCGCTATGACGGCCTCGACAACAAGACCTTCGGCGAACTCGATGGGATAGCGAGAAGGCTCGGTCTTCCGCTCGTCGCGACAAATGATGCATTTTATCATGCTCCGGAACGCAAACCCGTGGCCGACGTGGTCGTGGCGATCCGAGAGCATGTGCCGATTGCCGAAGCCGGATTGCGCCTGCATGCCCATGCCGAACGGCACCTGAAGAGCCCGGCCGAAATGGCGCGCCTGTTCCGCGCCTGGCCGGAAGCCATCGACAACAATGTCCATTTCTTTAGCCGGCTTCAATTCTCTCTCGATGAACTGTCCCACCAGTATCCCGACGAGATTTTCGACGGCGAGATCTCCGGCCTTGGCGCTGCGTCGGCTCACCTATGAAGGCGCACGAAAGCGCTACCCGGATGAAATCCCGCGCAAGGTCCTCGGCCTTCTCGACTATGAGCTCAAGCTGATCGCCGAGAAGCGTTATGAACCCTATTTTCTGACGGTCTACCGCATTGTCTGCCATGCGCGCGACGTGGGCATTCTCTGCCAGGGCCGCGGTTCTGCCGCCAATTCCGCCGTCTGCTTCTGTCTCGGCATCACCGAAGTGGACCCACAGAAGACGACCCTGCTCTTTGATCGCTTCCTGTCCACCGAACGCGATGAACCGCCTGACATCGATGTCGACTTCGAGCACGAGAAGCGCGAGGAGGTGATCCGGTTCATCTACGAGACCTATGGGCGGGAGCACGCGGCGCTGACGGCCGCCGTCATCAGCTACCGCGCCCGCTCGGCCGGCCGCGAGGTCGCCAAGGCCTTCGGCATGTCGGATGATGTTCAGTCGGCGCTTGCCGGCTCGATCTGGGGCTGGTGGACCAGCGATTTCACTGAGGATCAGGCAAAGGCCGCCGGGCTCGACCTCAAGGATCCGACCACCCGCCATGTCCTCGCCTATGCCCAGGCCTTGCAGAATTTCCCGCGACATCTCTCCAGCATGTCGGCGGCTTTGTCATCACCCAGGGGCCGCTGGCCGAGGTCGTCGCCGATCATGAACACGGCAGGACGGCCGCTACATGGTCGAATGGGACAAGGACGATCTCGATACGCTGAAGATCCTCAAGATCGACGTGCTGGCGCTCGGCATGCTCACCTGCCTGGCCAAGGCCTTCAAGCTGCTTTCCAGCCATTATGAGCGCCACGAGACCCTTGCCTCGGTCAACGAAGACCAGCGCGGCGAAGTCTACGACATGATCTGCCGTGCCGATACGCTCGGCGTCTTCCAGATCGAAAGCCGGGCCCAGATGAGCATGCTGCCCCGGCTCAAACCGCGCGAGTTCTACGACCTGGTCATCGAGGTCGCCATCGTCCGCCCCGGCCCGATCCAGGGCAACATGGTCCATCCCTATCTCAAGCGACGTGCGGACAAACTCGCGGGCCGCCCGATCGACTATCCCAGTCCCGAACTCCGCCAGGTGCTGGAGCGTACGCTGGGCGTGCCGCTCTTCCAGGAACAGGCCATGCAGATCGCCATCACCGCGGCCGGCTTCACCCCCGCCGAAGCCGACAAGCTGCGCCGCGCCATGGCCACCTTCCGCCGCACCGGTCAGGTTTCCAGCTTCCAGAAACGCATGATCGAAGGCATGGTCGCTCGCAATTATGATCCTGAGTTCGCCGCCCGCTGCTTCAGCCAGATCGAGGGTTTCGGCGAATATGGCTTCCCGGAAAGCCATGCGGCCTCCTTCGCTCTGCTCGTCTACGTGTCCTGCTGGTTCAAGGCCTTCTATCCGGACATCTTCTGTGCCGCGATCCTGAATTCCCAGCCGATGGGCTTCTATGCGCCGGGCCAGCTGGTGCGCGATGCCCGCGAGCACGGCGTCGAGATCAGGCCCGTCGACGTCAATCCATTCCGTCTGGGATTGTACGCTGGAAGGAGATGAACAGGAGCAGCCGGCCTTCAATCCCGCCCGCATCGCATCTCGCCACCGCTCCATGACCCGCGTGATCAAGAGCCGCCATGCGGTGCGTCTTGGTTTTCGCCAGATCAAGGGTATCTCGGAGAGCGAAATGGCGCTCCTCGTCGAGAAGCGGGGGCAAGGTTATGATTCCGTCCGGGACCTCTGGCTGCGCACGCGCCTGCCGCGCGCAGCGATCGAGAAACTCGCTGATGCTGATTGCTTTTCCTCCCTCGGTCTCAACCGACGCGACGCACTCTGGGCCGCCCAGGCGCTCGATGCGGGAGCGGCCGTCGAAGACCTGCCGCTCTTCCTGGCACTTCCGGGTGCCGATCTGCAGCAGGAGGCAGAGGTGATGCTGCCTCGCATGCTGCCGGGCGAAGAAGTCCTCAGCGATTATCGGACCCTGTCCTTTTCGCTCAAGGCCCACCCCTTGTCCTTCCTGCGCGAGGCCATGCATAGGGCAGGCCTCAAATCGGCTGCCGACCTTGAAAACATGGCCCATGGGGCGAAGGTAGAGATCGCCGGCCTGGTTCTGGTGCGCCAGCGCCCTGGCTCAGCCAAGGGCGTGATCTTCATGACGCTGGAGGACGAGACAGGCACAACGAACGCCATCGTTTGGCCGAAGGTCTTCGAGCGCTATCGGCCGGTCGTCATGGGGGCAAGACTGGTTGCCATACGTGGACGCCTGCAAAAGGCGCATGGGGTCATCCATGTCGTGGCCGACCATGCTGGCCGATGCCAGCGCCGGCTCGGCCTGCTGCTCGAAGACTTGAAGACCTTCGATACGCTTGCCCATGCAGACGAAGTCCGCCGACCGGCAATCGACCCGCGTCAGGCAAAGCGAGAGAAACAGGCGCGCACCATGCCGACAAAGCCGGCGCCCGTGCTGCCGGTTGCCGCACCGCCGCCGGGCCATCCCCGCCGGAGCGCTATGGCCGATCTCATGCCGAAGGGCCGCAACTTTCACTGACGGATCTGGTGCAGGGTCGATCACATCTATCCGCCTGCCTGCGATTTTTCTTGACAAAGAGCATCGTGTTTACGAGAAAGACGACAGTGAATGTCATGTTTATCGAGTGCCCCGACCATGCTGGTCTGCAGCTGCAATTACATCACCGATAAGGAGATCAAGGCGGTCATCACCGAGATGCTCGATGAAGACTGTTGGCAGCTGATCGTTCCGGGCAAAGTGTATCACGCCATGGGCAAGCGCGGACGCTGCTGCGGATGCTTCCCCAATGTGGTCGACCTCATCATTCGCACCACCGAAGAATATCATGCCGTGCGCAAGACCGAGGAAACCAAGGTCATCAACTTCATGGAGCGCCTCAAGCAGTTCCATGAAGAGCAGAAGGCAGCGCTTGCCGAGCGCCGTCAGGCCTTGACCGCCGCGCGCCGCGCTGCCGGCTGAACCTCCTCAACCAGATCCCCCCAAGATTATATCTGAATTGGCTTGCCTCCTGCGAAGCCGGGTGCCGTGACCACTGTCGATAAGGCACCCCTCGGCCATGTACGCCTGCCCGGTCATGGCTGATTTGCGCGATCCGTCCGAATTAGAACCCTTCTAAAAAACACTCGACAGCTTCGGATGGTGACGCTAGAGTTCCATCATTGATTTCATACGAAGGAAGAAATTCATGAAGGGTGATCAGAAGGTCATTGAACGGCTCAACGAGGCGCTGTTTCTCGAACTTGGCGCAGTGAACCAGTACTGGCTGCATTACCGCCTGCTGAACGACTGGGGCTACACGAAACTCGCCAAGAAGGAGCGCGCCGAGTCGATCGAGGAAATGCAGCACGCAGACAAGATCATCGACCGGATCATCTTCCTCGAAGGCCACCCGAACCTGCAGCAGGTTGCCCCGCTGCGCATCGGCCAGAACGTCAAGGAAGTGCTGGAAGCAGATCTCGCCGGCGAATACGACGCCCGCACCTCCTACAAGGCCTCGCGCGATATCTGTTACCAGGCTGGCGACTATGTCTCGATGAAGATCTTCGAACAGCTCCTGATCGACGAAGAAGGCCACATCGACTTCCTCGAAACACAGCTCGAGCTTCTCTCCAAGATCGGCGAAGAGAAATACGGCCAGTTGAACGCAGATTCGGCCGACTCGGCCGAATAATCGGCTGCAGCTTCTGTCATGAAGGCCCCGTTCGCGGGGCCTTATACATTGAAGGCCGGAGCATCGGTTATGATGCTCCGGCCTCGTTTGTCATTGGGGTGATCGCAACACCGCAATGGCGCAGTGCGAAGCGGTTGGGCTTGCGGGCCCTGAACTCTCGTTCGTAAAAAAGCAAAACCCTTCGTACTGCTTGAGGCATCGTCGCACCGTTGAGAGAGCTTCGCGCTCGCGTATAAGGGAGACCAGCCTCATGTCTTATACTAGCCGTTTCGTCGGCATCGACATATCGAAATCCTCCTTCGACATCTGCATTCTGCCGGATAACCGCTCGGCCAGTTTTCCCAACACGGCCGCTGGAATTGCCAAGTTCATCAGCGTTGTCGCCTCACTGGACAGGCTCGAGCGATGTCTGCTGGAGCCCACCGGTGGCTATGAGCATCGTGTGCTCGAAGCGCTTCTTACTGCTGGCATCCCGGTGGCGCGGGTCAATGCCAGACAGGTCCGGCAATTCGCGGGCGCTTGCGGCCAGCTCTCCAAAACCGACAGGATCGATGCCTACATCCTGGCTGACTATGGCCGACGCATGGAAACCAAGCTCTTATCGCCTGCTTCTGAGGCACAAGCGACCCTTGTCGAACTCGTCGCACGTTACCGGCAACTCTCGCATATGATCGTCCAGGAGAAGAACCGTCGGGAAAAGCTGGGCAACAAGGCCGCCGGTCGAACGCAGGAATGGATCGAGGAAAGCCTGAAATTCCTCGAAAGCCAGCGTCAAGTCGTCGTCGGTGAGATGGCCCGCTGCCTGGAAGAAGACGCAACGCTTTCGCAGAAGGCTGCGGTCGTGATGCAGATCAAAGGGATTGGCTTGCGCACTGCCTGCTTCCTCCTAGCTGGGCTTCCCGAATTGGGAAGCATGGACAAGGGCCAGATCGCAAAATTGGTCGGGGTCGCGCCACTCAATCGAGACAGTGGCCAGATGCGGGGAAAGCGCATGATCTCAGGCGGAAGAAAGACGGTGCGAGATGCCCTCTACATTGCAGCACTTCCAGCCATACGCTTCGAGCCGGATATCAAAACCTTCTACACCAAGCTCAGAGCAAATGGAAAGCCAGGCAAAGTCGCTCTCGTCGCCGTCATGCGTAAAATGATCATCATTCTAAACGCCAGAATGCGCAGTCATGCGGCAACGGTGCTTGACCCGTAACACCGTTGCTTTTTCGTTTTCGGCTTTGCTGCCCGCCCGGGCAGCTCCCCTCGCTGCCGGGATCAGCGTTCCCGTCGCGCCATGAATGCCAGCCGCTCGAACAGATGCACGTCCTGCTCGTTCTTCAACAGTGCACCGTGCAGCTTCGGCAGCGCATTCTTCGCTTCTCCCCGCAGATCTGCCGGATCGACATCCTCGGTGACCAGAAGCCGGATCCAATCCAGCGCTTCCGATGTCGAAGGCTTCTTCTTCAGCCCCGGCGTTTCGCGGATCTCGTAGAATTGGGTGAGAGCATTGCGCAGCAGCGTCTTCTTGATGCCCGGATAGTGGACCTCGACGATCTTCTCGAGGATCTCGGCATCGGGAAAGCGGATGTAGTGGAAGAAACAGCGACGCAGGAAAGCGTCGGGAAGCTCCTTCTCGTTGTTGGAGGTGATGATGACGATCGGCCTTACCCGGGCCTTCACCGTCTCGCCCGTCTCGTAGACGTGGAACTCCATGCGGTCGAGTTCCTGCAGCAGATCGTTTGGAAACTCGATATCCGCCTTGTCGATCTCGTCGATCAACAGGACGGACTTCTTGTCGGCGGCAAAGCCTTGCCAGAGCTTGCCCTGGCGAATGTAGTTCTTGACGTCGTTGACACGTCCGTCGCCCAGCTGGCTGTCGCGCAGGCGCGAGACGGCATCATATTCGTAGAGCCCCTGCTGCGCCTTGGTCGTCGATTTGACGTTCCATTCCAGCATCTCGAGCCCGAGAGCCGCAGCCACCTGACGGGCAAGCTCGGTCTTGCCGGTACCAGGCTCACCTTTGACCAGCAGCGGTCGCTCCAACCGGATGGCGGCATTCACCGCGATCATCAGATCCTTGTCGGCAACGTAGTCGGCGGTCCCCTGGAACTGCATTGTGTCTCAGCCTCGTTCATCCTCGGCCGCAACCTAGTCACGCGCGTCACGGGGCGCAAGCACGGCCCCGCTTTCGCCCTTTCACCAGATCAAGCTTGCATTTTTTTTGGCGCCAATCTGACAGGCTGTTTTCCACGAACGCTGATGCGTGTCCGTCTGCAAGTGCCCCATCCGCAAGGACGGACTTTCCGGCACCGGACATCACCCACCTTCTCCACGACCCGACTATAGCCGTCCGGACAGCACTGTCCGACAGCCAAGATCCGCACAACGGCGGGCTCCCTAAGACCGGCAGGACGTTTCGTCTGATCCGCAGGTCATCGGACGCCTGCCACGACCGCAGCTTCCCGGCTGCAGGAGACCCCATGACCAGACACGTCTATTCCATTGGCGACACAGTGGTTCTGAAGGACGGCCCCGTCCGTCTCGCTCGCAGCAACGGTGCCTGCAAGGTACTGGCAACACTGCCCGAGACGGGTGGAAGCCGCCAGTACCGCGTTCGGTTCGAAAGCGAGAGCTTCGACCGTTGCATTGCCGAATCCGACATCGATCCCAGCCGCAGCAAAGCATCTGCCCGGGCACCGGCGCCTGCCAACACCCCGAAGAAGGAAAGCACATCATGGCTAAAGGCCAACAGCGTTCGAACCGCGAAGTAAGAAAGCCGAAGCAGGACAAGCCGAAGGCCTCCGCTACCCCGGTCTCGACCTTTGCCACGCAGATCAAAAGCGCCGAAGCGTCTTCCACCAAGAAGCGCTGAGACCCAAGGGCCCGGATCGCCTCGCAAAGGCCTCGTCCGGGCCTTTCATTTGCCGGCACCCAAGCTCTCCCCGCCGCATTGACCTTTCCCTTTTCCGCGAAGATGCGCTAAGGGCTGGCGCATGACTTCGACCTCATTCACCCTCCTGCTCGGCGGCAGCCTGACCGTCACCGATCGCCTGCGGGCATTGACGCACGGCAGCCGCGTCATTGCGGCTGACAGCGGCATGCGCCATGCGGCAGACCTGGGTGTGACGCCGGAGCTTTGGGTCGGTGATTTCGACAGCAGCGACGCCGACCTGATTGCACGTTTCCCGACCGTCGAACGACGAACCTATCCTGCCGCCAAGGCCGTGACCGACGGAGAAATCGCGGTGGCCGAGGCAATCGCCCGCGGCGCCACCCGCCTGATTTTCGCAGGCGCCCTGGGTGGCGAACGATCCGACCATGCGCTGCAGCACTATCTGAACGCGCTCGGCCTTGTCGAAGACGGTTATGAGGTCGTGCTCACTTCGGGCGAGGAAGAGGCCTATCCCTTTGCGGAGGAGAGCGAACTCGCGCTCGAACTGCCGCAAGGCGCGCTCTTTTCCGTGCTTGGCTTTACCGCGCTCGAAGGCCTGACGATCCGCAATGCACGCTATCCGCTGCAGGATTTCAAACTGCCTTTCGGATCGTCGCGCACCATATCCAACGTCGCCGAGGGGCCGATCTCGGTCTCGCTTTCCCGTGGTCGGGCCATGTTGCTCGCCCGCCCTTATGACCTTTCCGGAGCCTGATGCCTTGGCGCCTCCCATTCTGAAACTCGACGACATCCATCTCTCCTTCGGCGGCACGCCGCTGCTCGCCGGCGCCGGCCTCCAGGTCGAACCCGGCGACCGCATCTGCCTGGTCGGCCGTAACGGTTCGGGCAAGTCGACGCTGATGAAGATCGCGGCTGGACTGGTGGAAGCCCAATCGGGCGAGGTTTTCCGTCATCCGGCCTCGACGATCCGCTATCTGGAGCAGGCCCCTGATTTCGCGGGCTTCACGACCGTCCAGGCCTATGCCGAGGCTGGTCTCGGACCGGGCGACGATCCTTACCGCGTCACCTATCTGCTCGAACATCTCGGACTGACCGGACAGGAAGATCCGACCCGCCTCTCCGGCGGGGAAGCACGCCGTGCGGCCCTTGCCCGGGTGCTGGCGCCAGAGCCCGACATCCTGATGCTCGACGAGCCGACCAACCATCTCGATCTGCCGACCATCGAATGGCTGGAAGGCGAACTGTCGAAGAGCCGCAGCGCGCTTGTCCTCATCTCCCACGACCGTCGCTTTCTGGAAAAGATTTCCACCGCCACCGTCTGGCTCGATCGCGGCCAGTCGCGCCGTCTGAACCGGGGCTTTGCCCATTTCGAGGAATGGCGCGATCAGGTGCTCGAAGAAGAAGAAATCGAGCAGCACAAGCTCGGCCGCCAGATCGAGCGCGAGGAACACTGGCTGCGCTATGGTGTCACCGCACGCCGCAAGCGCAACATGCGCCGTCTCGGCAATCTCCAGGCACTGCGCGCCAATTACCGAGGCCACAAGGGCCCGCAGGGCACCATCCAGGCGTCTGCCACCGAAGGCAAGGAAAGCGGCAAGCTCGTCATTGAGGCCGACAAGATCATCAAGACCTACGGCGATCGCTCGATCGTCGCCCCCTTCTCGATCCGCGTGCATCGCGGTGACTGCATCGGTCTGATCGGCCCGAACGGTGCCGGCAAGACGACGCTCCTCAAGATGCTGACGGGCCAGCTCGCACCGGACGAGGGGGTCGTGAAGCTCGGCACCAATCTTGAGATCGCAGTCCTTGACCAGAAGCGCGAGGATCTGAACCCGGAAGATACGCTTGCCCATTACCTGACCGACGGACGGGGTGAAAACCTTCTCGTCAACGGCGAGCAGAAGCATGTGACCGGCTACATGAAGGACTTCCTCTTCCAGCCGGAACAGGCCCGCACCCCGATCCGCAACCTCTCGGGCGGCGAGCGCGCGCGCCTGATGCTGGCGCGGATTATGGCGAAGCCCTCAAACCTCCTGATCCTCGACGAACCGACCAACGACCTCGATATCGAGACGCTTGACCTGCTGCAGGAAATCGTCGCCGGCTATACCGGCACCGTTATCCTCGTCAGCCACGACCGCGACTTCCTCGACCGCACGGTGACCTCGACGATCGCGCCTGCCAATCCCGACGCACCGGACGGTCGCTGGATCGAATATGCCGGCGGCTATTCGGACATGCTCGCCCAGCGCAAGGGTGTCGAAGACGAGCGCAAGCGGGTTGAAAAGGCCGAGAAGGCCAAGGCGCAGGACACGTCGGGCGGCAAGCCGGCCCGTAGCGCAAACAGTAAGGGCAAGCTCTCCTTCAAGCAGAAATTCGCGCTCGAAAACCTGCCGAAGGAAATGGAGAAGGCTGAGAAGGAAATCGCCGCGCGCGAAGCCAAGATGGCCGATCCCAAACTCTTCACCAAGGATCCCGCAACGTTCAACAAGCTCGCTGCCGAGATGGAGAAGCTGCGTGCCGATATCACGCGGATGGAAGAGGAATGGCTGGAGCTTGAAATGCTGCGCGAGGAGCTGGAGGGCTGAGGTCCTCCGATCTTTCGCATCAAGCGGAAGCCACTCCCGTCTTCTCGAGATGCACGGCCCTCGCCCCCGTCGCATCGGCAAAGGCCGTCGAGCGACCGAGATAGACCAGCGTCGTCTCGCTCATCCCTGCCAGCAGAGGTGTCAGCCGGCCAACGGTCTCCGGCTCCAGTCCCTCCAGCACATCCTGCAAGATCAGGCAGCGCGGCCTGCGCACGAGAATGTTGGCGAATGCCAGAGACATCTGCTGGTCCTTGTCGAGCACCCGCTCCCAGCGCGCCCGCTCGTCGAGACGACCCGCAAACTCGGCAAGCCCGACAGCCCTCAGCGCCTCGGTCATTTCGGCGTCGGTAAACTGCGCCGAGGCTAGGGGGTAGGCGAGCAGGCTGCGCAAGCGGCCCTCGGGCAGGTAGCCCGCCTGCGGCACGAAGACGATATCCGTCTGCCCCGGCAAGACAATTCGGCCTTCACCGTATGGCCAGAGGCCGGCCATGGCGTGGAACAACAGCTTGCGGTTAACTCCCTGATCGCCATTGATCATCACGCGCTCACCCGGCGCGATGACCACATTGCGCTCCTGAAACCGGAAGGCACTCTCGCAGGTGTCGCCATGGACACGGACGCAAATTTCCAGGTTCTCCAGCCGCAGCATGCCATCCTCGCTGCGCGTCAGCTCCAACCGGCCGGGCCCAGGCTTTATCGCACTCATGCTGGTGAGAGCCGCCCGAAAGACGGTGACGCGCATCAGTGCTGCTCGCCAGTCGGCAATGGCGCCGAAATTGTCGACATACCAACGCAGAGCAGAATAGACCTGGGTGAAGGCGGCAGCGGCCATCATCAGGCCACCGAAGGAGATGGTCCCGGCGAAATAGGCGGGTGAGGCAATCAGGATCGGCACGATGATCGCAAGCCAGCCGAAGCCGGCAGTCACCCAGGTCAGATTGGTGAGCGCCAGGGCCAGATGCCGGATCGAAGACAGCACCCCGTCGAGCGACTGGTGGATATGGCGCCGCTCGGTCTCCTCGCCATGCGTGAGCGCGATGGCTTCCAGATTTTCGTTGGCGCGCATCAGGGAGAAGCGCAGATCCGCCTCACGGGCATAGCGTTCCGCATTGAGCTTCGACAGGCTGCGCCCAACCAGTTGACTAAGCAGCGAGGCGAGAAGCGCGTAGACGAGAGCGCCCCAGACCATGTAGCCCGGGATCTGGAAGCTGGTCTCCCCGATGCGAAACGTAAAGTCACTCGACAGGCTCCAGAGAACGCCAATGAAGCTCACCAGGAGGATCGTGGCATTGAACAGGCCAATCGAGAGCGACGTGGTCATCTCCGCAAGCTTGCGGGCATCTTCATGCAGGCGCTGGTCGGGATTGATCCCGAGCGGGCTCGAGATCGACAGCCGGTAGGCCCTTGCCCCATTCAGCCACTGATCCACGACATCGCGTGACAGGCCTTCACGCATGTAGAGCGCCGTCATTTGATTGAGCCAGGCCTGGATGACGTTGAGCACGAGAAGGACGCCCGCGATCATCGCGAAATTGCGCAGTTCAAGCAGGAACGCGGTGAGGTCTCGTCTCTCCAGCGCATTGTAGAACGGGGCATTCCACTGGTTCAGCGCCACCGTTCCATAGGCGGTCGCGAGGATGACCATGACGAGGGCGGACGTGAAGGCGAGGATCCGGTTGCGGACTGAAGACTTCCAGAAACTGTCAGAAGCCATCCTGAGCTGGCGCCACAGACTGCCTTCGACCTCGGCAACAAAACTCTCCAACGCCATTCCACCGCTCGATTTCGAATTCACCATCAGCACCAGGCCATTTGACTGTGTCAGCCCTCCTAGCATGGCTGACTTGACGATTTCCTGACAGCAACCGCGCCGCGGCCGATTGTCTGCACCTTGCGCAAGAGCAGCCGGCGCGCTATCTCAAACGTGCTCTAACGGGGTGCCTTCCGATCCTTCGGGACCGGAATGCTGAGAGGCAGTGATGCCAACCCGCGGAACCTGATCCGGTTAAGACCGGCGGAGGGATTAGACGCGTCGTTCGCAAAGCGCCCTATCCCGACATCAATTGTTTTTTGGAGGAGGGCGTCATGCCGTCAAATCTAGCCGTATTCCTGCGCTCCGGCTTTGCCGCAGCCATCCTGTCCACCGGATTTGCCCTGCCGGCAGCCTCTGCCGACAAGACACTCACCATCTACACCTATGAGAGCTTTGTTTCCGAATGGGGCCCAGGCCCCAAGGTCAAGGAAGCCTTCGAGAAGACCTGCGCCTGCACGGTCGAATTCGTCGGTGTCGCCGATGGCGTCGCCCTCCTCACCCGCCTCAAGCTCGAAGGCGAAACGTCGAAGGCCGATGTCGTGCTCGGGCTCGACACCAATCTCGTTGAAGAAGCCAAGCAGACCGGCCTATTCGAAGCAAACGGCGTCGATGCGTCCGCCGTGAAAGTGCCCGGCGGCTTCAGCGACGATGTCTTCCTGCCCTATGACTACGGCCACTTCGCCGTGATCTACGACACCGAAACGATCAAGACACCGCCGACGAGCCTGAAAGACCTGGTCGAAGGCGACCCGTCCCAGAAGATCGTCATCCAGGATCCGCGCACCTCGACGCCGGGCCTTGGCCTCCTGCTCTGGGTCAAGTCGGTCTATGGCGACAAGGCGCCGGAAGCCTGGGCCAAGCTCAAGGACCGCGTCCTGACCGTGACGCCGGGCTGGTCGGAAGCCTATGGCCTGTTTACCAAGGGTGAGGCGCCGATGGTGCTCTCCTACACGACCTCGCCGGCCTATCACATGGTCGCTGAGGAAACCGACCGCTACCAGGCGGCGGAATTCTCCGAAGGCCATTACATCCAGATCGAGGTCGCAGGCCTCCTGAAGAACGCTCCGGAAAAGGAGCTCGCCCGCCAGTTCCTCGCCTTCATGCTTCAGCCCGGCTTCCAGGACACGATCCCCACCAACAACTGGATGATGCCGGTCGCGGCGACCACCGAGCCCCTGCCGGAGGCTTTCGGCAAGCTCGTTGAGCCGAAGACCACCTTCCTGATGAGCCCGGCCGAAGTCGCCACCAACCGTCAGGCGTGGATCGACGAGTGGCTCAAGGCCATGACGCTGAAGTAGCACCGGATGTTACGCCCGCTTCACCAGTCGAAACGCCGGAGGCTGCCCGCGCTCGCGGGCGGCCTTTTCGTTCTGGCGGTCGTCCTGGGCTTCATCGGTATCGCACTCGCAGCCCTGCTCGCAGGACGGCTGTCCGGCGGCCTGCTCCAGGCCTTCGCCGACCCCGTCGTCCGCTCGGTGCTGTCTTTCACCCTCTGGCAGGCTTTCCTGTCGACGCTTCTCTCCGTCGGCATCGCCCTGCCCGTCGCCAGCGCCCTCGCCCGGCAGCCCGATTTTCCGGGTCGTATCTGGCTGATCCGTCTGATGGCAGTCCCAATGGGCCTCCCCGTTCTCATCGGCGCTCTTGGGTTGATCGGTATCTTTGGCCGGAGCGGCATCATCAACGATGTCCTGACCGGCCTCGGCCTCTCCCAGCCGATCTCCATCTACGGGCTGACCGGCATTCTCGTTGCTCATGTCTTTTTCAACCTGCCGCTTGCCACGCGCCTGATGCTGTCGGCTCTCGAGCGCGTGCCGGCGGAATACTGGCGCATGTCGGCAAGCCTCGGCTTCTCGCCGCTGTCCACCTTCCGCTTCATCGAATGGCCGGTGCTGGCGCGGGTCATCCCCGGAGCGGCAGGCCTGATCTTCATGCTCTGCGTCACGAGTTTCACCCTCGTCCTGATCTTCGGCGGCGGCCCAGCTGCGACAACGATCGAGGTCGCCATCTATCAGGCTCTGCGCTTCGACTTCGATCCGGAGCGCGCCGTGTCTCTGGCACTGCTTCAGATTACCGTTACGGGTGCAATCCTCCTCGGACTGAGCCTTCTGCCCGCGGCTTCCGACACCGGCGTCACGACCGGCCGCGCGTTCACACGCTTCGATGGGCGACGTCCGTTGATCCGAGCAGCCGATGGACTGCTGCTCTTGTTGGTCACCATGTTTCTGATCCTGCCGCTCGGCCAGGTGATCGTCTCAGGCCTCCAGGCCGACCTCCTTCGGCTTCTCTCCCAGGACGCCTTCCAGCAAGCAGCACTCACCAGCCTCGGCGTGGCTCTGGCGGCCGGGTTGATCGCCACCCTGCTTGCGTATGGCACAGTCGCCGCGCGTGCCGAGATCACAGCTGCGCGGAATGCCCATGCCGGCAACCGTCTCTTGTCACTCGCCCTTGCATCGGTCTCCTCACTGGTACTGCTCGTTCCAACCAGCGTGCTGGCCACCGGATGGTTCCTGGCCTTGAGGCCAAGAGGTGAGATCGCGAGCTTCGCCCCCTTCGTCGTGACCGGGATCAATGCGCTGATGGCGCTTCCCTTTGCGGTGCGGGTGCTGGAACCCGCCTACAGGGAACACAGGGACCGCACGGGACGACTAGCCGAAAGCCTCGGGCTCTCCGTTGCCCAACGCCTGCGCCGCGTGGATTGGCCGGTGCTGAAGCGCCCGCTTATGACCGCGCTCGCCTTTGCGATGGCCCTGTCCCTCGGTGACCTGGGTGCCGTAGCCCTCTTCGGTTCGGAAAACATCACCACGCTGCCAGCCCTCATCTATTCCAGGATGGGCAGCTATCGCAGCACCGATGCCGATGGGCTGGCGCTTCTGCTCGGCGCCATTTGCCTGGTGCTAGCCATGATCGGGGCACCCGGCAGAGGAAAACATGCAAACGAGCGGGAGACACCCGATGCGCGATGACCCCTCGACCAACATCCGTCTCGCCGATGTCCACCTCACACTCGGCAGCCGCAAGTTCCATTTCGACTGCGGCATCAACGAGGGGCAGGTCACGGCCGTCGTTGGCCCGTCCGGATCGGGGAAGTCGACCTTGCTCAACCTGATCTCGGGCTTCGAGAGGCCGGACAGCGGACGAATTCTGATCGACGGGCGCGATGTCACCGAACTCGCCCCTGCAGAGCGCCCCATCTCGCTAGTCTTCCAGGACAACAACCTGTTCTCCCATCTGGACCTGTTCACCAACATCGGACTTGGCATCCATCCGGCGATGCGGCTCACGCCAGCTGACCGCAACGCAATTTCTGACGCCCTCGTGCGGGTCGGGCTCGAAGGGTACGAGCGACGGCTGCCGGGCTCCCTCTCCGGCGGCGAGCGGCAAAGAGCAGCCTTTGCCCGGGCACTGGTGCGGCATCGGCCGGTGCTTTTGCTCGACGAGCCGTTTGCGGCCCTCGACCCCGGCCTGCGCGCGGCCATGGTCGAACTGCTCGTTGACCTCCACGCTGAAACACGAGCCACCATTCTTCTCGTCACTCATGATCCGCGCGATGTCCATCGCCTCGCCGATCATGTGCTTTTCATCGAAAATGGCCATATCCTCATCAACGCTCAGAAGGACGTTTTCCGGACGAGGGGGGACCTGCCAGCGGTCGGGAACTTCCTCGGCGCGCCACCGTTTGCACCTCAATCGCCTTAATTTGGTCGCCCAGGCCTGCCATGCGCGTGGGGAATGGTAGTTCCTACGGTCAGACCATTGGTCATTTCAAATGGCGCGACTATCTTCTGGAGCATGCGGCGTTTTCGCATTATGTGAAGGACTGCCGGATCGGCGCTAAGCGATGCCGGCAGAAGGCAATTGGATGCTGCACCCGGCGGTCTGCCTATCGGCGATCGTTTGGGCACAGGGTGAAGGGGCAGGATGCAGTTTTTGAGCCGGAACAGCGCGATGGCTGCCGAAACGTATCGGCGGCGCCGGCCCTTCAGGCTCGCGTCGAGCATTGTCGCGCTCGTCTCAGCGGGCTTGGTGCTCTCCTCCTGCCAGTCGCTCTTCGAACAGGCCTATGAGCCGTCCGTCGCGCCTTCGCGCAATCCGCAAATCGTCGATGAAGTCCAGAAGGGTGATCCGCGCGCTCAGATGGGTGCCCGCGAGCATCCGCGCATCGTCGCCTCCTATGGCGGGGAATATTCCGACGCCAAGACCGAGCGTCTCGTCGCCCGCATTGCCGGCGCTCTGACGGCGGTTTCGGAAAATCCGAACCAGTCCTATCGCATCACCATCCTCAATTCTCCGGCAATCAACGCCTTCGCCTTGCCGGGCGGTTATCTCTATGTCACGCGCGGTCTCCTGGCTCTGGCGAATGACGCCTCGGAAGTGGCAGCCGTTCTCAGCCACGAAATGGCCCACGTTACGGCAAACCACGGCATCGAGCGTCAGCGCCGCGAAGAAGCCGAAGTGATTGCCAGCCGTGTGGTGGCCGAAGTGTTGTCCAGCGATCTCGCCGGCAAGCAGGCGCTCGCCCGCGGCAAGCTGCGGCTCGCCGCCTTCTCGCGTCAGCAGGAGCTTCAGGCCGACGTTATCGGTGTGCGCACGCTCGGTGAAGCCGGCTATGATCCCTATGCCGCCGCCCGTTTCCTCGATTCCATGGCGCGCTACAGCCAGTTCACCTCCGTCGACCCCGATGCCGACCAGAGCCTCGACTTCCTGTCGAGCCACCCGAACGCTCCCCAGCGCGTCGAGCTGGCCAAGCGCCATGCCCGCGCCTTCGGTCCGGAAGGCACCCATGGCGAAACGGGGCGCGACTATTACCTGAACGGCATCGACGGCCTTCTCTACGGCGACAGTCCTCAGGAAGGTTTCGTGCGGGGCCAGACCTTCCTGCACGGGCAGCTCGGCATCCGTTTCGATGTGCCGGTCGGGTTCCAGATCGACAACAAGGTCGAAGCGGTCCTGGCCACCGGTCCAGGCGATGTCGCGATCCGGTTTGACGGCGTAGCGGACAGCCAGAAGATCAGCCTGCCGAATTATATCTCGAGCGGATGGGTAACCGGCCTGCTGCCCGATACGATCCGCACGATCACCGTCAACGGTCTCGAAGCTGCAACAGCCCGGGCCTCTGCCGACCGCTGGGACTTTGACATCACCGTCATCCGCATCGGCCCGCAGATCTTCCGCTTCCTGACGGCCGTGCCCAAAGGCAGCCCGGCTCTGGAAACGACCGCTGCCCAGCTGCGCGCATCCTTCCGCCGCATCACCTCGCAGGAAGCCGCATCCCTGAAGCCACTGCGCGTTCGTGTCGTGACGGTCGGGGCGAATGACAGCATCGGCACCCTGTCCGCGCGGATGATGGGCACTGACCGGAAGCTGGAACTCTTCCGCCTGATCAATGCGCTCGGCCCGACCTCAACGGTCAGCCAGGGCATGCGGGTGAAGATCATCTCCGAGTGATTGGCCTGGCGCCGCCCAACAAAAACGCCGGCACGAAGGCCGGCTTTTTTGTCTGCTCATTTGGGTCTCAATATGCCATTTCCAGCCGCGCCGAAGTCGGCGCCTTGTCGGTCAGGGCGACCTTGAGCTTTTCGAGCGCCCGCGTCTCGATCTGGCGAACGCGTTCCTTGGAAATGCCGAGCTCGGCACCGAGCTCTTCCAGCGTAGCACCGTCTTCGGTCAGGCGGCGGGCTTTGATGATCCGGCTTTCGCGTTCGTTGAGGCGGTTCATGGCATCCCTCAACCATCCGTTCCAGCGTTCGCCGTCGATGATCGATGTGACCTGCTCATCCGGGAGAGCTTCCTTGCTTTCCAGCATTTCCAACTGCTCGGTGCCTTCGCCATTCCGGCCGGCGACAGGCGTCTGCAGAGACGCGTCATTGCCGGAAAGGCGGGCATCCATCGACTGGACATCCGAGAGGCTCACACCGAGGGCCGTGGCGATTTCCTGATGGATCGCCTGATCCGAGAGACGGTGGTCACCCTGGGCGAGCTTGGCACGCAGGCGGCGCAAATTGAAGAACAGCGCCTTCTGGCTGGAGCTCGTACCGCCGCGGACGATCGACCAGTTGCGCAGGATGTAATCCTGCATGGAAGCCCGGATCCACCAGCCGGCATAGGTCGAGAAGCGGACTTCCCGGCCGGGGTCAAAGCGGGCAGCCGCCTCGAGAAGGCCGATGTAACCCTCCTGGATCAGGTCGTTGAGCGGCAGACCGAAGCCGCGGAACTTCGAGGCCATGGCGATGACCAGACGCATGTGGGCCTGGGCAATGCGATTGCGGGCACCTTGATCGTCGTGCTCTTTCCAGCGGATCGCGAGATCGAGTTCTTCCTCACGCTCCAGATAGGGCTGCGACATGGCATACTTGATGATGTGTCTGTCAGCGGATGTGGCTTTCATCGGACATCTCCATGGTCTCTTGGACCGCAGGCCTCTTGCAGGCCATCTTGCCGGCATTGTCTCCTGAACGAGTGAACGTCGGTCAGGTTCCAACGAATGCCGGACGCGGTGGTGGTTGCGTCGCTCTCATCTGCTTGTCTGATCATTACTACGCGCCCTATGCGACATCGGATTGCCGGTGGGGGTGCGACCTTCTGTCGAGAAGGAGTGATCACGCGCAAGTGAGAATTGGGACCGATTGAGCGCTCAAAGACCTGGAAACGCAAAACGGCGCGGGTTGCCCCGCGCCGTCCGATTGAAGTTGAAAGACCTGGCTTAGGCGGAAAGCGCCTTGAACTCTGCGAGGATGGCATCGCCCATCTCGACTGTACCGACCTGGCGGCAACCGTCAGCCATGATGTCGCCGGTACGAACGCCCTGATCGAGCACGTTGGCGATTGCCTTCTCCAGACGATCGGCTTCCGTCACCATGTTGAAGGAGTAGCGCAGGCACATGGCGAAGGAGGCAATCATGGCGATCGGGTTGGCGATGCCCTGGCCCGCGATGTCAGGCGCCGAACCATGGACCGGCTCGTAGAGTGCCTTCCGCTTGCCCGTCTTGCCGTCGGGCGCACCGAGCGAGGCGGAGGGCAGCATGCCGAGCGAACCCGTCAGCATGGCGGCCACGTCGGAAAGCATGTCGCCGAACAGGTTGTCGGTCACGATGACGTCGAACTGCTTTGGCGCGCGGACGAGCTGCATGCCACCGGCATCGGCCAGCATATGGTCGAGCTTGACGTCGGAGAACTTCTCCTTGTGCGTTGCCGTCACGACCTGGTTCCACAACACGCCCGACTTCATCACGTTGCGCTTTTCCATCGAGCAGACGCGGTTGTTGCGGGTGCGGGCCAGTTCGAAGGCGACGGCGGAGATGCGCTCGATTTCGTAGGTATCGTAAACCTGCGTGTCGACGGCGCGCTTCTGGCCGTTGCCGAGATCGGTGATCGTCTTAGGCTCGCCGAAATAGACGCCGCCGGTCAGTTCACGAACGATGAGGATATCGAGACCTTCGACCAGCTCGGGCTTCAGCGACGACGCATTGGCGAGCGCCGGGTAGCAGATCGCCGGACGCAGGTTGGCGAACAGCTCAAGATCCTTGCGCAGGCGCAGGAGACCGGCTTCCGGGCGCACGTCATAGGGCACGTCGTCCCACTTGGGGCCACCGACGGCACCGAAGAGCACGGCGTCCGCAGCCAGCGCCTTCGCCATGTCTTCTTCCGAAATCGCCGCGCCATGCGCGTCGTAGGCGGAACCACCAACGAGACCTTCGTCGGTCACGAAGCCGGCGCCATGCGCCTCGTTCATGTAGGCGATGATCTTGCGGACCTCAGCCATGGCCTCGGGGCCAATGCCGTCACCGGGCAGCAGGAGAAGATTGCGAGCCGTCATGGAAACCCTCCACTCGAAAAAGAAGTCGCGGTTTCTTACGCGCGGGACTGGGCCTTTTCAAGCGAGATAGGCCGGAAACGGTACGGTTCGGGGCACCGTCGCAGAGGCTTTTGTCGGTTGACCCGTCGGGTGGCGAGGTCCAAAAGACAGCATCCCTCCAGCATGTTCGAGTTCACCATGCCCCTTTCTCCCCTGCATATTGAAACCCCACTTCTGCGCACGGCAGCCGATTACAGCGCAAGCGGTCTGCCGCTCTGGCTAAAGCTCGATGCCTTGCAGCCCTCTGGCAGCTTCAAGCTGCGCGGCGTGGGCCTGCTTTGCCAGCATGAAGTGGCCAAGGGCGCGAAGGAAATCCTCTGCGCGTCCGGCGGCAATGCGGGCATCGCAGCAGCGGTCGCCGGCAAGGCCCTGGGAGTACCCGTGACCATTGTCGTGCCGGAAACCACGTCGGCCGAGGTGCGCGCCAGGATCGCCGCAACCGGCGCCAAGGTTCTGGTGCATGGTTCGGTCTTCGATGAAGCGAACGCTCATGCCGTTTCCCTCGCGACCGAACGCAAGGCGGCCTATGTGCATCCCTACGACCATCCTCTCCTCTGGGAAGGTCACGCCACTCTGATCGATGAAGTGGTGAAGGCTGGCGCCGAATTCGACTGCGTGGTCACCAGTGTCGGCGGCGGCGGGCTGCTGGCCGGTATCGTCGAGGGCTTGAGGCGCAATGGCCTGGGCGACGTGCCCGTGATTGCCGTCGAGACGGAAGGGGCTGCCTCGCTGAACGCAGCCGTGGCCGCCAAGGCGCGTGTCACGCTTGCGGCGATCACCTCGATCGCCAATTCGCTTGGTGCACGCCAGATCGCACAACACGTCTTCGACCTTCTGGATAAGCATCCGATCGAAAGCGTGACGGTGACCGATGCGCAGGCCGTTGCCGCTTGCCTGAAGTTCGCCGATGCGCAGCGGATTCTGGTCGAACCAGCCTGCGGCGCAGCCCTGGCCGTCGCGGACGTCCACTCCGATCTGTTGTCGCGCTTCAAGGCGCCACTTATCGAGGTCTGTGGCGGGATTGGCGTGTCGCTCGCCGCCCTTGAAACTTGGCGTACACGCTTTCTTTGAAGCCAAACGAAAAAGCCGGGCGCGAGCCCGGCTTGATCATTTCATCTTGGTGAGATGACCTCAGGCCCAGGGGCGCTGGGCGGCATTGGACTGCTCGAAGGTCGAGATGCTCGAGGCCTTTTCAAGCGTCAGGCCGATATCGTCCAGACCGTTCAGCAGGCAGTGGCGCTTGAAGGCATCGATCTCGAAGGAGATCTTGCCGCCGTCGGGACCGGTGATTTCCAGGGATTCCAGGTCGACCGTCAGCACGGCATTCGAACCGCGGCTGGCATCGTCCATCAGCTTGTCCAGGTTCTCCTGGCTGACGACGATCGGCAGGATGCCGTTCTTGAAGCAGTTGTTATAGAAGATGTCGGCGAACGACGTGGAGATCACGCAGCGGATGCCGAAGTCGAGCAGCGCCCACGGGGCATGCTCGCGCGAGGAACCGCAACCGAAGTTATCGCCGGCAACGAGGATCTGAGCGTTGCGATAAGCGGGCTTGTTGAGGACGAAATCCGGATTTTCCGAGCCGTCTTCGTTGAAGCGCGCCTCGGCAAACAGGCCAGCGCCGAGACCGGTGCGCTTGATGGTCTTCAGGTAATCCTTCGGAATGATCATGTCCGTGTCGATATTGACGACGGGAAGCGGCGCGGCGACACCGGTAAGCTTTACGAACTTGTCCATCAGTCTGCCTTCGATCTGGCTAATGCGCGTGTAATGCCCCGCCCTTAGAGCAAAATTGGACAAAATTGAAGGAGAATCTTGTAGCGGCGGCGAGTTGCGTCGGTGCGCGCCCACGCTAGCCGAGGCTCACCCGCGATACGGGTGAGCGGACCGATCAATCCGGCGCTCGATCAAAGATCGATGATCGTGCCCTTGCCGTCGTTCCAGACGCGCACGTCGTCGCGACGCTTCGCCTTGACGTAAACAGGTGCGCGCTTCGTCTTGCCCATGAGCATACGGGCGCCGAGCGTCACGGTCAGCAGTGCACCAATCAGGAGCGTCAGCGAAACCGCGAAAGCGGCTGCGAGGCCGACAAAGGCGAGGCCAGCAATGGCATAGGCGGCGGAGCGGAAATTCTGCATGATCGTGTCCTTTCTCGAAGAGCAAGGTGGTCCTTATTCTCCCGCATTGCAAGGGCCTTTCACCCAATTGTCATCTTGCATGGCCGGCCAAAGCTTGCCAGAACTCGGCCATGACATCTGAAGTCTCCTCCTTCCGCTTTCACCATCCGTCCCGGCTCCGCCGTTCCGTCTTGACTGTGCCCGCAATCAACGACCGGGCCATGGAAAAGGTGGCGAGCCTCGATTGCGATGCCGTCATCTTCGATCTGGAAGACTCCGTGGCTGAAGATCGCAAGGCAGATGCGCGCAGCAAGCTTTTGAATTTTTTGCAGAAAAATGACCTCGGGCATCGCGAGTGCATCATTCGCATCAACGCAGCCGATACGCAGCATTTTCGCGAGGACATGGCGCTCGTTCTCGAAGCGCTGCCCGATGCAGTCCTCATCCCCAAGGTCGAGGAGCCGGTCACGATCCAGGACGTCGCGGACATGCTCGGCGAGCATGATGCGGCGGAAGGTCTCAGGATCTGGGCCATGATTGAAACGCCGCGCGGCGTCTTGAACGCGGCCGCCATCGCCTCCTCGGGCCGGACAAGCGACAGTCGCCTCGATGCCTTCGTTGTCGGGCTGAACGACCTGCGCAAGGCGACCGGCATCCCGGCCGAACCCGGCCGCACCTATCTCGTATCCTATCTGATGCAGATCGTGCTCGCCGCCCGAGCCTATGGCCTCGATGTCATCGACAGCGTATCGAACGATTTTCGCGACATGGAAGCCCTTGCAGCCGAATGCGCTCAAGGTCGCGCCATGGGCTTCGATGGAAAAATGCTGATCCATCCAGCCCAGATCGAGCCGTCAAACCACCATTTCGGCCCCTCGGCGGCAGCCGTCGCGGAGGCCCGCCTCGTGGCCGACGCCTTTGCCGACCCGGCCCATGCGGGCCTCAACGTCATCAACATCGATGGACGCATGATCGAGCGGCTGCATGCCGAGGAGGCAACACGTCTTCTCGCCAAGGTCGCGCTGATTACCGCCAGAAAGGACAAGCCATGAAAGTCTATCGTTTTCTCACCGGCCCGGATGATTCCAGCTTCTGCCACCGCGTCACCGACGCCCTGAACAAGGGCTGGGAGCTGCACGGATCGCCGAGCCACACATTCAATGCAGCCGAGAACAGGCTGTATTGCGGCCAGGCCGTGGTGAAGACAGTGCATGGCAAGGATTACGATCCGTCGATGAAGCTCGGCGAGCAGTGACATTTCTCTCGCCTTGCGGGGAAAAAGCGATTTCAATGAATTGGCCCGATCAGGACCAACCATCAGAATTCTCAAGAGGGGGGCTCGGTAAGGTGAGTGCCCACGAAACTGGGCCCCTCTCTAGGAAAATCTGAAGTTTAGGCGGCTTGCGCTCGCCCAAGCCTTCGATTTTCCGTTCTCCCCCGCCAGGGGGGAGATAGGACCCCATAGGCGCTTCGCTCCCAACTCAGCATGAGGGGGGGCGGGGTAGCCTCGTCCTTCGAGGCCCGACTGTGTCGGGCACCTCAGATGAGGGGTAATCTATCAATGTCAAAAACCCCAAGCTTCGCCGCCGGTCGGGATCAACTCCCTCCGGGGATGGTCATGCTTGTCTCGGACGAGGCGCCAGAAGCAACCTGTCTAAGTAGTTTTATGTGGCTCCTTCCGGCGCCCCGTTCGGCGTCTATTCCCGCTGCATGCGTCTCTCTGGCAAGGCGGCGACGGGCGTCGTGACCGAAGTCCGACGTTCGACCGGGCGTAGGGTCCGGCTTTGACAGAGTCTTCCCGAGGGAATGTCTGCCATAGCCTGGCCGGTGGCCCGGGAGGCTCCCGCCGGATGGTGCACCAATCCGACCGGGACCCTCGCCCGGGGGATGGGGCTCTGGCCATTTGCGACCTCGCCATCATCCCCGCCGTTTGTTTCGCCCCGCTGTCTGGGTGTTCGCGACAGCGCTGGCGCCTTGTCTGTGTGCCTCTGAGGCACGTCCTTCCGATCAGGGGTTTCAGGCGTCAGGCATCCGACCGTCCGCCATCACTTCCACCCCTTCGTCCGGAGGGAGACCGTTGCAGCGGGCCGGGGATTTGCACCTGCGAGAGCACGCCACCCCGGCGCCGGCCCCGCCTCGCCTGACATCGCATCGTCAGGTGTATCCGAGGGCGGGACGGGGATAAGTTTACGAGGGTGGAAATGGTGGGGGATGAAAAAACATGTCGGGGTTTGATTTTGCTCACGATTTTCTCAAACTCGTCCCCCTTTTTAGGCGGATACGCCGAGTTTGTGGCTTTGCCCCTCACCCTACCCTCTCCCCGCAGGCGGGGAGAAGGGAGGCGCTGGCCGCATCGGCCTTCTCCCCGCTTGCGGGGAGAAGGTGCCCCGAAGGGGCGGATGAGGGGCTGACATGATGCGGATGAAGGGCCAAGGCAGCGATCGCCTTGCCCATTGAGTCGCGACCCTGACAGGCGTAAAAGGCCTCGTGTTCCGTGGTGATTTGGCCGGCCGGCTTGCAGCCACGTAAAATAAGTCGCTAAAGGGCCGAGGCGAGTTCGAAGACTTTCCGAGGACCGGTAGCGATATAAAAGCTGCCGGTGTTTTTGTTTCCGCGGTCCTCGAACCGCCGTGACAAGGAAAGTCGAGAGTAAGATGCCGATCAGGATCCCCGATACGCTGCCCGCCTTTGAAACCCTCGTGCATGAGGGCGTTCGGGTGATGACCGAAACCATGGCGATCCGCCAGGACATTCGCCCGCTGCAGATCGGCCTGCTCAACCTCATGCCGAACAAGATCAAGACAGAGGTCCAGTTCGCCCGCCTGATCGGCGCTTCGCCGCTGCAGGTCGAGCTGACGCTGGTCCGCGTCGGCGGCCATAAAGCGAAAAACACCCCTGAAGAGCATCTCCTCTCCTTCTACCAGACCTGGGACGAGGTGAAGGACCGCAAGTTTGACGGCTTTATCATCACCGGCGCGCCGGTCGAGACGCTGCCCTTCGAGGAGGTCACCTACTGGCCGGAACTGAAAGAGATCCTTGATTGGACCGAGACCAACGTGCATTCGACCATGAATGTCTGCTGGGGCGGCATGGCTGCGATCTACCACTTCCACAAGGTGCCGAAGCATCCGCTGAAGGAAAAGGCGTTTGGCGTTTACCGCCACCGTAACCTCGCACCGTCATCGGTCTATCTCAACGGTTTCTCGGATGATTTCCAGGTACCCGTCTCGCGCTGGACGGAGGTCCGCCGCGACGACATCGAGAAGGTTCCGAACCTCGAAATCCTGCTCGAATCCGACGAGATGGGTGTCTGCCTGGTGCAGGAGAAGCAGGCCAATCGCCTCTACATGTTCAATCACGTGGAGTATGATTCAACCTCGCTGGGCGACGAGTATTTCCGCGACAAATCAGCCGGCATTCCGATCAAGCTGCCGCACAACTACTTCCCACACAACGACGATACGCTCGCTCCGCTCAACCGCTGGCGCGGCCACGCGCATCTCCTGTTCGGCAACTGGATCAACGAGATCTACCAGATGACGCCTTACGACCTGAACGAGATCGGCAAGGCCCCGCGCTGACGGCTTGGAGACTGGAGCGGATTTTGTCGGGACAGCCTGCGTCCTCTATGACAGGATGCGCCCGCCTGTAAACCGAGCTTTTCCAGATCGATGTTCCTGCCGTTTTTCCTGCGCCTGAGAGAAGAGAAGGTTCCCGTCACGCTGCGGGAATATCTCACTTTGCTGGAAGGCCTGCAGGCGGGGCTGGTCGACTTCGACCCGGAGGGCTTCTATTACCTCGCCCGCACCACGCTGGTGAAGGATGAGCGCTTCATTGACCGCTTCGACCGGGTTTTCTCGGAGACCTTCGGTGGCATCCTGAGCGAGGGCGCGGCAGACGGCGTCGACGCACGTGCCATTCCCGATGACTGGCTGCGCAAGCTCGCGGAAAAGCATCTCTCGGATGACGACAAGAAACTGATCGAGGCGCTCGGCGGCTGGGACAAGCTGATGGAGACGCTGAAGAAACGCCTGGAGGAGCAGAAGGAGCGCCACCAGGGCGGCAGCAAGTGGATCGGCACGGCCGGCACGTCGCCCTTCGGTGCCTATGGCTACAATCCCGAAGGCGTGCGCATCGGCCAGGACGAAAGCCGACACCGGCGCGCGGTAAAAGTCTGGGACCAGCGCGAATTCCGCAATCTCGATGACCGTGTCGAACTCGGCACCCGCAACATCAAAGTGGCCCTGCGCAGGCTGCGCTGCTTCGTTCGCGAAGGGGCGACCGAAGAGCTCGATCTCTCCGGCACGATCCGGTCGACGGCAGAACACGGCTATCTCGACGTGAAGACCCAACCAGAGCGACGCAATGCCGTGAAGCTGCTGATGTTCTTCGATATCGGCGGCTCGATGGATGATCATGTGCGCGAGGTCGAGGAGCTGTTCTCGGCGGCACGGTCCGAATTCCGGCACATCGAATATTTTTACTTCCACAACTGCCCCTATGAGCGCGTCTGGAAGGATAACCAGCGCCGCCATGCCGACACCATTGCGACATCAGACGTCATCAGGACATTCGGCTCGGACTATCGCCTGATCTTCGTTGGCGATGCCGCGATGAGCCCCTACGAGATCACGCATCCAGGCGGCTCGGTGGAGCACTGGAACACCGAAAGCGGTGCGGCCTGGCTCACGCGACTGACCGACCATTTCCGGCGCCACCTCTGGATCAATCCCCTTTCGGAGGCGAACTGGGACTATACGATGTCCGTCGGCCTGATTCGCCGGTTGATCGGCGACCGCATGTATCCCCTGACGCTCGGTGGCCTGGAGGCCGCCGCACGTGAACTGGCGCGGTGACGGACAGAAAAAAGACTGTGATGAGAATAGGCGAGGAAGCGACAAGATGACGAAGACAGTGTTTGGCGTGATGCCCACGGGAGAAGCGGTCGAGAAGGTCACCCTGAAGGGAGGCGGTCTTGAAGCCTCGATCATCACCTTCGGTGCGGTCTTGCAGGACCTGCGCCTCGACGGCCACGATGCACCGCTGGTGCTCGGTTTCGAGGATCTCGCCGGCTATCTCGATCATTCGCCCTATTTCGGTGCGACACCCGGCCGCTGCGCCAACCGCATCGGTGGCGGCCGCTTTACGCTGGATGGCACCGACTACCAGCTGGAGCTCAACGAAAAAGGCGTCAGCCATCTGCATGGCGGTTCTGATGGCATGGGGCGCCAGAACTGGACGATCCTGGAACACGGGTCCGATTTCGTCGTGATGGAGGTGACCGATCCGGACGGTCGCGCCGGTTATCCCGGCACGACGCGGACATGCGCGACCTTTGCGCTGAAAGCCGGCGGCACTTTCTCTGCGCTCTACGAAACCGTGACCGACAAGCCGACGATCGCAAATGTCTGCCACCACGCCTATTTCAATCTCGATGGACGGCCCGACATTCTCGGCCATGACCTGATGATGGCGGCCGATCACTACACCCCTGTCGACGAGAGACTGATTCCGACCGGCGAAATCCGCCCTGTCGAGCACACGGCCTTCGATTTCCGCGAGATGCGACCGATTCGCCTGGAGGTGAATGGGGGCAACCGGGTTACGACCACAATTTCTGCTTCTCCAGCAGCCGTGTCGCCAGGCGCTGCCGTGGCGCTGGCCCGCAGCGTCAATTCGGGCGTGACGATGGAGATCCTGACGACGGAGCCGGGTGTACAGTTCTATGCCGGCGGCAAGGTGGCTGCCGCCGTCCCGGGCCTCGAAGACCGCCGCTACGGCGCCTTTGCCGGTTTCTGCATGGAAACACAGGTCTGGCCGGATGCGATCAATCATCCGAACTTCCCGAATGCAGTCCTGCGCCCCGGCGAGGTGCTGCGTCAGGAAACGGACTACGTGTTCTCAAGGGCATGATGTAAAAAAGCGGTCGGCTGCAGGATGTCCTGCAGTCGGTCGCTTACTGGAAACGATCAGGCCACATTGGCTTGGATCGTGTCAAAGTTACCATTCTCGGAGGAGAAAATGGAGCGGGTGAAGCGATTCGAACGCTCGACCCCAACCTTGGCAAGGTTGTGCTCTACCCCTGAGCTACACCCGCTCATAACCTCGATCCTGGGGTAGTGTCTGGATCGTGGGCCGTCCGTCTTGCGGCGACGGGCGCTATATGGCCCAACCGATTTTTAAATGCAACAGGGAAATGACGGATCGGGGGCAAAAAAATTCGAAATCTTCACAACAGGCTGACAAAGCTCAGCTTTTGCGGGGTTTTTGGCGCCAAGAAAGATTGCAGTATGTCGGTCTTGAGCCTATGGCTCGAACAGAAATCGAGTAGATGGCCCGGGCAAAACCCTGACATTTGAAGCGAGGCACCATGACGACGCCGAAAACAGCAGACGATCTCTTCCGTTTCCTCGATGAACTGGGAGCAACCCACAAGACGAAGACCCATCCCCCGGTCTTCACCGTGGCGGAATTCGGTGTCGTTGCGCGACGAGATCCCCGGCGGTCACACGAAAAATCTCTTCGTGAAGGACAAGAAGGACAACTTCTTCCTGCTGACGGTCGAGGAAAATGCCTCGGTCGATCTGAAAACCGTGCACACAATCATTGGCGCTGCGAGCAAGGTTTCCTTCGGAAAGCCGGAGAAGCTGATGGAGTATCTCGGTGTCGTGCCAGGAGCCGTGACTGCCTTCGGGGCGATCAACGATACGGGCAAGAACGTGACCTTCGTGCTCGACAAGGATCTGATGGAGCACGAGATCATCAACTGCCATCCGCTCTCCAACGACGCCACGACCTCGATCGGCCGCGATGATCTGGTTCGCTTCATGGAAGCGACCGGCCACACGCCGCTTGTCTTGAAAGTCACGGCCTGACATACGATCTTAACGGCAATGACGGCGGCCACCTTTAGGTCGCGAAACAGGCGGGAGATGCATGATGAGCGACTACGGCAACCCTTACGGCGGCTATGGCAACCAGACCATGACGGCCCAGTTCGGTGGCCCCGCCGCAGCGGCTCCGCCGGCCGGTGAACTCATCAAGGACACCACCACGGCCAATTTTGCCCGCGACGTCATGGACGAATCGCGCAACCAGCCGGTTCTGGTCGATTTCTGGGCGCCCTGGTGCGGTCCGTGCAAGCAGTTGACACCGATCATCGAAAAAGCGGTCACCGAAGCTGGCGGCCGCGTGAAGCTGGTCAAGATGAACATCGACGACCATCCATCGGTCGCCGGACAGCTCGGCATCCAGTCGATCCCGGCTGTGGTCGCCTTCGTCAACGGCCGCCCGGCGGACGGCTTCATGGGCGCGCTGCCCGAAAGCCAG
This sequence comes from Allorhizobium sp., assembly GCA_965283865.1. Classification (GTDB taxonomy): domain Bacteria; phylum Pseudomonadota; class Alphaproteobacteria; order Rhizobiales; family Rhizobiaceae; genus Allorhizobium. The sequence continues at coordinate 480,974 of CBDIQA010000001.1, read as the reverse complement.
GTCAAGGCATTCATCGACAAGGTGGCAGGGCCTGCTGGCGCCGATCAGGCGGCAGAAATCGCGGCTGTGCTTGAAGAAGCCTCAGGCCTCCTTGCTGGCGGCGACATCGACGGCGCGGCCCAGCTTTTCGCCGCAATCCTGCAGGCGGACCCGGACAATACGCAGGCGATCGCAGGTCTGGCGGAATGCATGATCGGCGCCAATCAGCATCAGAGGGCGCGCGAGCTTGTGACGCAACTGCCGGAGGAGCTGGCCAAGGCGCCGGAGGTGCAGGCGCTTCTCACGCGGCTCGACCAGATCGACGAGGCCCGCAAGCTTGGCGACCCTGTGGCACTTGAGCACACGCTGTCGCTCAATCCCGACGATCACGAAGCACGCATGAAGCTTGCCAAGATCCGCAATGTCGAGGGTCGTCGCGAAGAAGCGGCGGAGCATCTGCTGCTGATCATGAAGCGTGACCGCACTTTCGATGACGACGGCGCGCGCAAACAGCTGCTGCAATTCTTCGAAGTCTGGGGTCCGAAGGAGCCGGCAACCGTCATGGCGCGTCGCAAGCTCTCGTCGATCCTCTTTTCGTGAGCCGCCGCAGGCCACCGAGTTTTGGCCGCCGCGACCCAGATAGAAGCAAGAATGAACACCGGATTCTTCCGGACAGGATGTGCTTCAATGCAAGTGGAAATGCCCGATATCTGACGGCTGCGGACCTTCCAGAGACGGTCCCGGTCTTCCCCATCTCCGGCGTGCTGCTGCTGCCCGGCGGCCAGCTGCCCCTCAACATCTTCGAGCCGCGCTACCTCGCCATGCTCGAGCAGCGTGGACTACGGCAACCGGCTGATCGGGATGATCCAACCGCGTGAGGCGCCGGGCGGCGAACATCCTGCCCGAGCGTCCGCAACTGGCCCAGGTCGGCTGCATCGGACGGATCACCTCGTTTACCGAAACCGGTGATGGCCGCTACATCGATGTCTCTGGCGGGCGATGTGCCGTTTTCGCCTGATGGACGAGGTCCAGACCTCAAAGCCGTTCCGGACCTTCCATATCGCCCCCTTTGTCGCCGATCTGGACAAGCGCGGAAGATGAGGGACAGGTGGACCGCGCGGGCCTGCTTGGCGCCTTCAAGGCTTACCTTGAGGCCAACAAGCTGGAAGCGGATTGGGAGAGCGTCGAACGCGCCTCCAACCTCACCTTGGTCAATTCCCTGTCGATGATGTCGCCATTCGGTCCGCCGGAAAAGCAGGCCCTGCTCGAGGCACCGGATTTGAAGACCCGCGCCGAGACCCTGATTGCGATCACCGAGATCCTGCTGGCACGCAACTTCGGCGATGCCGACACCATGTTGCAGTGAGCTGATGGCAGACAATCCGACCAGCCTTGTCGATCCCAAGATGCTCGAGCTCTCCGTCTATGACCGCTGACGCAGGGCACGCTGAAATGGGACCGTGAGAAGAACGAACTCGTATCGGAAAAGGGCAGGCTCGCCTATCCCATCCGCGACGGCATCCCGATCATGCTGGTATCGGAAGCCCGCAAGCTCGAAATGCCGGCCTGAGAGGCCGCCTCGGTTCCCCCATCAGGATTTCGTTCAGATGCTCTGTCCGCCCAGCAGGCGAGGACGGTCGCGGCCGGAAGCACCGGCTGCCTCGCGAATGAAGTAGCTCTTCAGACCCGGAATGCGATCGACCATGCCAAGGCCAAAATCGCGCATCACCCGGATCGGCGTGATATCGTTGGAGAAGAGCCGGTTGAGCACATCCGTCGTGACACCCATCCGGAACGTATCGAACCGGCGCCAGATCTGATAGCGCTCGAGCACATTCACCGAACCGATATCGAGCCCCAAGCGATCCGCCTCGACCACCGTTTCGGCGAGCGCTGCGACATCCTTGAAGCCAAGATTGAGCCCCTGGCCCGAAATCGGGTGAATGCCATGGGCGGCATCGCCGGCCAGAGCGAGCCGCGGCGCGATGAAGGCGCGGGCGAGCGTGAGGCCAAGCGGAAATGCGCGCCGGTCAGGCGTCGCCCGGATCGTGCCCAGCTTGTGGCCGAAGCGTCGTTCGAGCTCAGCCTCGAAAACCAGATCGTCTGAAGCAACCAGCCTGTCGGCATCCTCTGTCCGCTCGGTCCAGACGAGCGACGAGCGATTGCCCTTGAGGGGCAGGATCGCAAACGGGCCGGCAGGCAGGAAATGCTCCTCCGCAACGCCGTCATGCGGGCGCTCATGTTCGACGGTGGTCACAATGCCGGACTGGCCATATTGCCAGGTGACCGTCTTGATGCCGGCAAGATCCCGGAGTTTGGATCGGACGCCATCGCAAGCAACGACAAGCCGTGATGAAACGACGCTGCCGTCAGACAGCGTCAGTTCGGCACTCGGCCCCGTGTCGCGAAAGCCGGTTGCCCGCAGTCCGTGACGAATGGCGATCCCGCGATCGGCGCAGGCTTCGCGAAGCGCTGCGACCATGCTGACATTCGGGATCATATGCGCAAAGGGTCGACCGTCCTCGACCGCACCGTCGAAGGTGAGGAAGACGGGACGCACAGGGTCCGACGTTTTCGAATCGGTGACGATCATCCGGGTGATCGGCTGCGCGTCGGGCTCGATCCGGTCCCACAGACCGAAGACATCGAGCATCTTGGTGGCAGCCGCGATGATGGCGGACGCGCGCAGATCCCTTTTCCAGGCGTCTTCGGGTGCCGCCTCGACCACTTCGACCGCGAGGTGGGGAGCAGCCTGCTTGATGGCAACGGCTGCGGACAGACCGACATAGCCTCCGCCGACGACGAGCACATCCAGCATGGCAAATTCCTTTGTTCTTGTAGACCTGACGACACCTATATAGATCAGCCTTGAACGGGTGCCTATAAGCGGAGCAATGCATTATGTCGCAGCCAGCTGGACAGACCAAACCGATGCGGTACCTGATCGAGCGGCTCGATCTCGAAAAGCTTGAGGAAAACCTGTTTCGTGGAAGCAGCCCGCAAAATGGCTGGCAGCGGGTTTTCGGCGGCCTCGTCATCGCACAAGCCCTGATGGCGGCACAGCGTTGCGTCGATCCGGATCGCATCGTTCATTCCCTGCATGCCTATTTCATGCGCCCGGGCGACCCGTCGATCCCGATCGTCTACCAGGTCGAGCGCATCCGGGATGGCTCATCCTTCACCACGCGACGCGTCGTCGCAATCCAGCATGGCAAGGCCATCTTCTCGATGTCCGCATCCTTCCAGGTGGAGGAGCCGGGCTTCGACCACCAGGTCTCGATCCCGAACGTACCCGCCCCTGAAACCCTGATGGGCGAAGCCGAGTTCCGCGCCGCCTTCCTCGCGCAGGCGCCGGATACGGTGAAGAAATACTGGGGGCGCGAGCGCCCGATCGAAATTCGCCCGACGTCGCTCACCCACTATCTTTCACGCGAGAAGCTCGAGCCCGAGGCCCATATCTGGGTGCGCGCGTCGGGACTGGTGCCCGATGACAGACACTACCAGGCAGCCATCCTTGCCTATCTCTCGGACATGACCCTGCTCGACACCTCACTCTATGCCCATGGCACCTCGATATTCGATCCAGAGCTGCAGGTGGCGAGCCTCGACCACGCGATGTGGTTCCACAGACCCTGCCGGCTCGACGACTGGCTGCTTTACACCCAGGACAGTCCCAGCGCCGCAGGAGCCCGCGGCATGACCCGCGGCAGCATATTTACGCGGGATGGACGGCTTGTCGCGTCGGTGGCGCAGGAAGGCCTGATCCGCAAACGAGCAAATGACTAAAACAGCATCAAACATTCTTTTATGCACAATTTTTGTGCGCACATTGCGCATTCAACTGCCTGTTTATTAGCTCAATTTCACAGAAGCTTTACATTTCAATAACTTATAGAAAATTCTGAATCTGGCACGCCTTTTGAATGTCACTTTTCAGTCGCTGCGCGAAAGTTCCTGCCGGCGGCAAGGAGAGTCGGCTCCGAGCCGAGGACAAGCAAAGGATGGGAAACCAGATGAAGATTGTGATGGCTATCATCAAGCCGTTCAAGCTGGACGAGGTACGCGAGGCGCTTGACCGCTGTGGGGATCCAGGGCCTGACCGTGACCGAGGTCAAGGGCTATGGGCGCCAGAAGGGGCACACCGAAATCTACCGCGGCACCGAATACGCCGTCAGCTTTCTGCCGAAACTGAAGATCGAAATCGCCGTCTCGTCCGAACTTGCCGACAAGGCCGTTGAAGCGATCGCTTCTGCTGCCAAGACCGGCCAGATCGGCGACGGGAAGATCTTCGTCTACGCGATCGATCAGGCCGTGCGCATCCGCACCGGCGAAACCAATACCGAAGCGCTGTAAGAACGGCTGTAAGGGGAGTTGTTACTGATGTCATTTGCCAAGTTGAATTCCAACCTCGTGCGCATTGGCGCCGCGTCCGCAGCCCTGCTGGCGCCGGTTGTCGCCTTCGCGCAGGAAGCAGCCCCGGCTGCCGCCGAAGCGGTCGCCGCAGCGCCGGTTCCGAACAAGGGCGACACCGCCTTCATGTTCCTTTGCACGATTCTCGTGTTGTTCATGCTCATCCCGGGCCTCGCTCTGTTCTATGGCGGCCTCGTTCGCGCCAAGAACATGCTCTCCGTTCTCATGCAGTGCACGGTCATCGGCTCGACGATCATGCTTGCCTGGGTCATCTACGGCTATTCCTTCGCCTTCGGCGGCTCGGAAAGCGCCTATTTCGGTGGCTTTGCGAAGCTGTTCCTCTCGGGCGTCACGCCGGAAAGCACGGCAGCCACCTTCTCTGATGCCGTCATTCCAGAATATATCTTCATCATGTTCCAGATGACCTTCGCCGCCATCACGCCGGCACTGATCGTCGGGGCCTTTGCGGAACGCATCAAGTTCTCCGCAGCGGTCCTCTTCTGCCTTCTCTGGGTTACCTTCGTTTACTTCCCGATCGCCCACATGGTCTGGGATGCCAAGGGCCTGATCTTCGGCTGGGGCGCGCTCGACTTCGCTGGCGGCACCGTGGTGCACATCAACGCCGGCGTCGCCGGTCTCGTCGGCTGCACTCGTGATCGGCAAGCGCATCGGCTACGGCAAGGAACTGATGGCCCCGCACTCGCTGACCATGACCCTGATCGGCGGCGCCCTGCTCTGGGTCGGCTGGTTCGGCTTCAACGCCGGCTCGAACCTCGAGGCCAACGGGCAGCCGTCTCGCCACCGTCAACACCTTCGTCGCGACCGCAGCTGCCGTCGTCTCCTGGTGCCTGGTTGAAACCTTCACCCGCGGCAAGGCTTCGATGCTTGGCGCAGCGTCCGGCATGATCTCCGGCCTCGTCGCCATCACCCCGGCTGCCGGCATTGCCGGTCCGATGGGCGCGATCGTCATGGGTCTGCTGGTTTCGCCGCTCTGCTACTTCTTCGTAGCCGTCGTGAAGAACAAGTTCGGCTACGACGACACAGCAGATGTCTTCGGCGTTCACGGCATCGGCGGCCTGTTCGGCGCTATTGCCACCGGCGTCTTCGCATCCGCATCGCTGGGCGGCATCGGCTATGCCGAAGGCGTGACCATGGGTGGTCAGGTCATGACGCAGATCTACGCTGTCGTCGTCACGCTCCTGTGGTGCGGTATCGGCTCGATCATCCTCTACAAGCTGGTCGATCTCATCGTCGGTCTCCGCGTGCCGGTCGAAGCCGAACGCGAAGGTCTCGACCTCGCCTCGCACGGCGAAGCCGCCTACCACAGCTGAGATCCCTGGCGGATCTTCACCTCCTAAAATGCGGCAGCGCCCGGGTCTCATCGCCCGGGCGTTTTTTTTGCGAAGCGCCGGCCATGGGACGCAAACGCATGGTTAATGCGCCATTAACCCTCCATCCTGTAGGGTCCCAGATGGCGATCCCGGTTCACGCCGGGCGTCCGAAGGCATCACCGGCAACAGGACGGACAGAGACCCCATGAGCAGAAGCAATTCCGCAGCGCTTCCGGAGCATTCCACCCGCTCCGCGTTGTCCGCGTTCCTGTTTCGGCAGATTTTCGCGCTGACCGGTTTTGCACTTTTCCTGCTTCTGGTGCTCGCTGTGGCAGCGCTGGCCACCTGGAACGTGTCCGATCCGAGCCTCTCCTATGCAACGGACAATCCGCCCACCAATATTCTTGGCCTGCCGGGCGCGGTGTTTGCAGACCTGATGATGCAGTTCTTCGGCCTTGGCAGCCTGCTGGCCTTGTTGCCGGTGCTCGCATGGTCCTTCGCGCTCATCGGTGGACGCAGGCTCAACCGCATTCCGGCCCGGATTGGCGCCTGGTTTGCCGGCGCGCTGATTGCAGCCGCCGCCGTGGGCTGCTTTCCGCCCCCCAACACATGGCCACTTCCGAGCGGCACCGGCGGCGTTCTCGGCGATCTCATTCTGCGCTTTCCGGCGCTGTTTATCGGCGCCTATCCGACGTCGACATTCGCAATGGTGCTCGGCGGCATTCTGGCGCTGCCGGCCACATGGTTGATGCTGTTTGCCGCGGGCATTCTCGGCAAGGCGTCCGAGCAGGTCGAGGATGACGAGCCCGTCGCCCCGATCGTGCGTCGCCAGCCGAAGGAACCGGTCTTCGACGACGGTGAAGACGACGAGGACAGCGAGGGACCGATCGCGCTGATGATGGGTGCGGTCACGCACAACTGGTATACAGCGCGCGCCCGCGTCCGCCGCCTTTTCGGCCTGAAGGCAAGCGAGCGTCGCGACCGCGACTTCGACCAGCCCTATGATTTCAACGATGACGAGTTCGGCACCCTGAACGAGCCCGTGAGGGCAAAGGCTCCGCCACTCAACGCGCGTGTCGAGCCGTCGCTGGAAGGCGCTCCTGCCCGCCCAGTTGGCCGCTCCATCGTCTCGCCTCCACCAATGTCCACCGGCAGCTTCGACGACGAGGACGATGATTTCGATCTCGACGACATGCCACGTCCGGCCGGAATCCTGCCGGATGACGGCGCGCGGGCAGCAAGCGTACGCGCAAGCGGCGCATCTGCGCGGGTCGTTGCCCCAGCCGCCCGCCCGAAGCCCGGTCCACGCGTCGAACGCGACGCGCAAGGATCGCTTCTGCGCCCAGAAGGCTTCCAACTGCCATCGGTGCATCTTCTCGCCGAGCCCCGCGCCGTCGCGCGAGATGCCACCTTGTCGGCGGAAGCACTGGAGCACAATGCACGTCTGCTCGAAGGTGTGTTGGACGACTTCGGCGTCAAGGGCGAGATTATCCATGTCCGCCCGGGCCCTGTCGTCACGCTTTACGAGCTAGAGCCCGCACCGGGCATCAAGTCTTCCCGCGTCATCGGTCTGGCCGACGACATCGCCCGTTCGATGAGCGCGATCGCCGCCCGTGTCGCGGTCGTCCCCGGTCGCAATGCAATCGGTATCGAACTGCCGAACCAGACGCGTGAAACCGTTTATCTCCGCGAACTCATCGGCAGCCGTGATTTCGAGACCTCGAAGGCCAAGCTCGCCATGGCGCTCGGCAAGACCATCGGCGGCGAACCCGTCATCGCCGACCTCGCCAAGATGCCGCATCTGCTCGTCGCGGGTACCACCGGCTCGGGTAAGTCGGTCGCGATCAACACGATGATCCTGTCGCTCCTCTACAAGATGACGCCGGAGCAGTGCCGCCTGATCATGATCGACCCGAAGATGCTGGAACTCTCCGTCTATGACGGCATCCCGCATCTGCTCTCCCCCGTCGTCACCGATCCCAAAAAGGCTGTCGTGGCGCTCAAATGGACCGTCCGCGAGATGGAAGAGCGCTACAAGAAGATGTCGAAGATCGGCGTCCGCAATATCGACGGCTTCAACGCCCGGGTCAGTCAGGCGATGGAAAAGGGCGAGGCCATCACCCGCACCGTCCAGACCGGCTTCGACCGCCAGACCGGCGAGGCGATTTATGAGACGGAAGAATTCGATCTGCAGCCCTTGCCCTATATCGTCGTGATCATCGACGAAATGGCCGACCTGATGATGGTCGCCGGCAAGGACATCGAAGGCGCCGTACAGCGCCTCGCCCAGATGGCACGTGCCGCCGGCATCCATGTCATCATGGCAACGCAGCGCCCCTCGGTCGACGTCATCACCGGCACGATCAAGGCGAACTTCCCGACGCGTATTTCCTTCCAGGTCACCTCGAAGATCGACAGCCGCACGATCCTTGGCGAACAGGGGGCAGAACAACTGCTTGGCATGGGCGACATGCTCTACATGGCCGGCGGTGGCCGCATCCAGCGTGTCCACGGGCCCTTCGTCTCTGACCACGAGGTCGAAGAGATCGTCGCCTACCTGAAGACGCAAGGCTCGCCGCAATATCTGGAAGCCATCACCATCGACGACGATGAAGATGGCGAGGACGGCGGCGGTCCGATCGGAACCGGCAATCTTGGCGAGTCGGACGATCCCTACGATCAGGCCGTGGCCATCGTTCTGCGTGATGGCAAGGCATCGACTTCCTATGTCCAGCGCCGCCTAGGCATCGGCTACAACAGGGCCGCCTCGCTGATCGAACGCATGGAGAAGGAAGGCATCATCGGCCCGGCCAATCACGCGGGCAAACGCGAGATCCTGGTCCCGACCGAAGAGTAACAGCCGGACCGCGTTCCATCATGGAACAACAACGGTACGAGACGAGTTGCCGCAGCAGCAAGGGCGCGCATGGCCATGAAGCCGCCGCCTTTTTCGGCGAGACCGTTAGCATATGAAGGAGTACCGCATGACAGACATCAATGAACGCGACGCCCGCATGCCGATCGTGGCAAGCCGCCGCCAGTTCGTGCTGGGCACGGCCGCCTTGATGGCCTGCGCCGCCTTTCCGATGCCGAGCTTTGCTGCAGGCGCGGCACAGCAGATCGCCGACCATTTTTCGAGCGTGAAGACCATGATGGGCGAATTCGTCCAGTTCGGTCCACGCGGCGAGCAGACAGGCGGCAAGTTCTTTATCGAACGCCCGGGCAAGCTGCGCTTCAACTATGAGAAGCCGTCGCCGATGCGCGTCATTTCCGACGGCAAGAACGTGGTCATCGGCAACATGAAGCTGAAGACCTGGGACCTCTATCCGCTGAACAAGACGCCGCTCAGCATTCTGCTGTCGGAGCGCATCGACCTCGGCAATCAGATGGTTCGCGATGTGAAGCAGGAAGCCGATCTGACCACCATCGTGCTCGGTGACCGGACAATCTTCGGCGACTCGACCATCACCCTGATGTTCGACCCGAAGAGCTTCGAACTGCGTCAGTGGACGATCACCGACATGCAGAAGAAGGACACGTCCGTCATGATCTTCAACGTCCAGAACGGCGTGCAGCTGGATCCGAGCGTGTTCGAAATCCCCTATGCCGAGGTCCATGGCCAGAAGCGCGGCGGCTGAGGCAAACCCTTCGAGTTGTGGAGAAGGCGGCAGGACCTTTCGGGTCTGCCGCCTTTTTCTGTTCATGGGCGCCGTAATCCCCTAAACACGCGGTGGAACCTGGAAAGCGGACGCCATGACACTCTCGATCTCCACCTGGAACATCAATTCGGTGCGCCTGCGCCTTCCGATCGTCGAAGACTTTCTGAAGCGCGTGAACCCGGACATCCTGTGCCTGCAGGAGATCAAGTGCCAGAACGACCAGTTTCCGATCGATGCGATTGCCGCGCTGGGCTACGGCAACATCGTGATCCACGGTCAAAAGGGCTATCACGGCGTGGCGATCTGCTCGAAGCTGCCGCTCGCCGAAGATCACCGGCAGGACTATTGCGGCGTCGGCGACAGCCGCCACATCTCGGCAGTCTTCGAATGGGCCGGCCGCCGGATCCGCATCCATAACTTCTATGTTCCGGCTGGCGGCGACGAACCGAACCGCGACGTGAACCCAAAGTTCGGCCACAAGCTCGATTTCATCCAGGAGATGAAGATGCTCTCGGCGGAAGCAGAGCCGAACACCGGTTCCATCCTGGTCGGCGACCTCAACATCGCGCCGCTCGAACACGATGTGTGGTCGCACAAGCAGATGCTGAAGATCGTCAGCCACACGCCGGTGGAAACCGAAGGACTGCTCGACATCATGCGACAGGGCAAATGGGTGGACCTGATGCGCCAGCAGGTGCCGGCCTCTGAAAAGCTCTACACCTGGTGGAGCTACCGCGCCAAGGATTGGGCGGCAGCCGATCGCGGGCGGCGTCTCGACCATGTCTGGTCGTCAGCCGACTTGGCACCGCTGCTCACTGGCGTCGATGTGCTGAAGGAAGCGCGCGGCTGGACACAGCCGTCCGACCATGTGCCTGTGACAGCACACTTCAAGGCCGCATAGCAGGCGATAGACAGCAAGCTATTTAATTGAAGCGGGGCGCCAGGGCTTCAGACCCTTCGATCAATGCGGCCAAAGACTGCTTGATCCGGCCCTCAACCTGGCGGGCCATCTGCGGATACTCCTCAAGCAGCCGGTGAAAAAGCGCGCGTGTGATGCGGATGACTTCGACGTCCTGCGCAGCGACAGCTGTGTATTTGCGCTCCACCATGGTCACCAGTGCGAGCTCGGAGAGCATCACGCCTGGCCCGACACGCGTCTCGAGATGAGGCTTGCCATCCCGTCCGATCACGTAGAGCTCGATTTCGCCGCGCGCGATGACATAGGCGCATTCCGCAGGCGCTTTCTCGCGAAACAGGGCCTGGCCGGCGGCGACCTGTCGATGCTCCGCTCCGAAGGCGATCAGACGCAACTGATCGGTGTCGAGGCCGGAGAAGAGCGGCAATTCCGACAGGAGCTCGATATCGTCGCTGAGTGCCATGGCGTTCATCCTCTGCAGACGGTTTGGATGTCATCTGCCTGTTGACCGTCCATAACGCAAAACGGGGAGAGTGACGACCCGTCAGCCGTCCTCATCCCCGAGATGATGCACTCTCATTCCGATCAGGGAACGATCTTGTACCCGCCGTTTTCCGTAACAAGGATCTCGGCATTGGACGGATCCCGCTCGATCTTCTGGCGAAGACGGTAGACATGGGTTTCCAGCGTATGCGTGGTCACCCCGGAATTGTAGCCCCAGACTTCCTCGAGCAGCACGTCGCGTGTGACGACCTTCTGGCCGGCGCGGTAGAGGTATCGGATGATTGCCGATTCCTTCTCCGTCAGCCTGATCTTCTTGCCATCGTCGGTGGTCAGCAGCTTCTGGCTCGGCTTGAACAGATAGGGACCGACGCCGAAGGTCGCATCTTCGCTCTGCTCGTATTGGCGCAGCTGCGCCCGGATGCGCGCCAGCAGCACAGCAAAACGGAAGGGCTTGGTGACGTAATCGTTGGCACCGGCCTCAAGGCCGAGGATCGTATCGGAATCCGTGTCATGCCCGGTGAGCATGATCACCGGTGACTTGAACCCGCCCTTGCGCAGCAGCTTCACGGCTTCACGACCGTCCATGTCGGGCAGACCAACGTCCATGATCATCAGATCGACCTGCGCAGTCTTGGCCGTCTGTATGGCGCGGGTGGCGTTACCTTCCTGAAGCAGCGAGAACTCTTCGTAAAGCGAGAGCTGCTCGACCAGGATCTGCCTCAGATCATCGTCGTCATCCACGAGCAGAATGGTCCGCGTCGTCATCCGTCATCCTTCCAGAATGGTCCATCGGCGAAGGCCTTGCTGCCCTCTTGCACGGCATGTAAGTCGTTGTTGCAGCAGTTGAAGAGCTCAGCGTACAACAATAATCACGAACAAGGCAAAAAGTCGTGACCAAGAGACCGAAGGTTTCGCGACAGCAACGAAAGACTTTGGCCCGTATTGTGGTCCGCTCGGCTCCGCGCGACCAGCGTCGCGCCATCCTGCAGGCAGGAACCCTCAGCATTCCAGCGGCCATTGGCCGAAGCGGCAGGACGAGCCGCAAGCGTGAGGGTGATGGCGCAACGCCGATTGCCAGCATGCCCCTCCTCTATGCCTATCACCGAAGTGATCGCATCCAGCCACCACCAAGCCAGCTCCGGCTGCAGCGCACCCGCGGCGACATGCTCTGGTGCGACGCCAATGGTCACCCGAACTACAATCGCCCGGTTCGCGCGCCCTTCAAGGCAAGCCACGAACGTATCGAGCGCGCGGACGAACTCTATGACATCTGTGTCGTGATGGACTGGAACATGGGCATGCGAAAGAGGGGCTGCGGATCGGCGATCTTCTTCCACATTGCAAGACCGGGCTTCACGCCGACGGAGGGATGCGTTGCCATTCGCCACCGGGACATGTGCCGCCTCCTGCCGCATCTTGACCGCAGGACGATCCTTCAGGTTCTCTGATATCCCGTTCAGGCGAATTGGACGGCATCCCTCTTTATCGGGGCCGGATCGGACTAGTTAGGAAAGGCGGCCGGCATCGAAGCCCGGGTGTTACCGCTCCATTTTCCTTCCGCATTGATTGCGTTGACCATCCCCGACCTGGAGATTTCAATATGACAGATCAGCTTTACCTCTCGCTGCATGATGGCGCCCGCATTCCGCAGGTTGGCCTTGGTGTGTGGCAAACGCCCGACAATGAGGCGGCACCGGCGGTCAAGGCAGCACTCGACGCCGGCTATCGTCATGTCGACACGGCTGCCGTCTATGAAAACGAGCAGGGCGTGGGAGAGGGTATCCGCCAGGCTAGCCTTCCGCGCTCCGACATCTTTCTGACCACCAAGCTCTGGAACACGGATCAGGGTTACGAGCAGACGCTGAAGGCGTTCGAAGCGAGCCTCAAGCGCCTCGGCACTGACTACGTCGACCTGTATCTCATCCACTGGCCGTCAGCGCATCGCGGTCTCTTCGTCGACACCTGGAAGGCCCTTGTGACGCTGAAAGAGGAAGGTCGGGCGAAGTCGATCGGCGTGTCGAACTTCTATCCGGAGCATATCGAAAAGATCGTCGCCGAGACCGGCGTCGTCCCGGTCATCAACCAGATCGAGCTTCACCCCGACTTCCAGCAGCGCGAAACCCGCGCCTTCCACGAGAAGCACAAGATCGCCACGCAGTCCTGGAGCCCCCTCGGCCAAGGCAAGCTGCTTGGCCATCCTGTCATCGCAGAGATTGCCCAGAAACTTGGCCGCACACCGGCTCAAGTGATCATTCGCTGGCATATAGAGAATGGTCTCGTGGTCATCCCGAAGTCGGTCACGCCGTCGCGCATCGTCGAGAACTTCAAGGTTTTCGACTTCAAGCTGTCGGCGGAGGATCTGGACAGGCTGAACGGACTGGATGACGCGGGCGCTCGTATCGGCCCGGACCCGAAGACGGCGACCTTCTGATTCACGTGAGACACGACTGACCAGAATTGTGCGGGCCACCTGCGGAAACGAGGGTGGCCCGATTTTACTTTATTCCTTGATTGCCGAATCCCAGTGCTCGTCGGCCTTTCCGTCGACGATGCGCCAAGTGTCGTACCAGGTCGTGGTGTAGGTCTTGGACGGATCCTTCGGGTCCTTCTCCTCCCGGACGATGGCAACCGTGACCAGATCACCTTCGGCCGTGACGAACGCCACTGGTGTCGACAGTTTCTCGGGGATCGGCTTCTTTTCGACCTTCAGGACCTGGGTGAAAAAACCGACGACGGTATCGCGTCCCGAAGGGACGTTCGGATTGTGCTGGAGGTAGCGCTCGGTCAGGAACTGATCGGCCTTGTCCCAATGCCCGGCTTCCAGGAGGTCGCGCATGATGTGGTAGACGACCTGCTTGTTGGCATGCAGCTTTGGATCGGTACTCGTGAACAAGGCTTCCTTGTCGGCAGCGGCGACGACAGCCTCCTGGGCAGAGACCATAACGGGGTAGGTCAAAGGCGTGAACAAGCCTAGGCTGATGGCCAGAACTGCGGATCGCTTGAGCATGAACTTATCCCTTGGGAACAGCGAGGAAAATTGCCCGAAGGGATATCGTTTGCTGGAGGGCGCCGCCAGAAGGCAGTTTTTCCAGTTAAGGTCTGAAAAACAGAACCACCCACCCCACCGGCACTGCTAGAACAAGTTGCGTCAGGTGTTCGTCGTCGCGTTGGCAGTCCTTGCCAGCATGGAACAAGATGTGACACTCTGCGCTGCCACAATTCGGGAGATTTCCATGCTGTTCCGCCGCGCCGTTCTTGCCGGTCTGTCCGCCCTTGCCCTTGTTCCCTTCGCCGCGCATGCGAGCGACCTGCCGGATCTCGGCGGAAAATCCGTCGTTGTCGTAACGGAAAACGCTTATCCGCCGCTGCAATTCGTGGACCCCAAGTCCGGCCAGCAGATCGGCTGGGAATATGACGCGATGAACGAGATCGCCAAGCGTCTGAATTTCAAGGTGGAATACCAGAACACCTCCTGGGACGCGATGATCCAGGCTGTCTCGGATGGTCAGTTCAACATCGGCATGACCGGGATCACCATCAAGGAAGATCGCAAGGAGAAGGTGGATTTCTCCGAGCCCTATATGCGTTCCGAGCAGTTCATGCTGGTCCGTGGCGATGAAACCCGCTTCACCGATGGCAAGAGCTTCGGCGAATTCAAGGATGGTCTCGTCGGTGCACAGCCGGGCACCACGCCCTTCTACACTGCCGTATACGAGATCCTCGACGGCAACGAGCAGAACCCACGCATCAAGCTGTTTGAAACCTTCGGCGCGACCGTCCAGGCACTGAAGACGGGTGATGTCGACGTGGTCCTGACGGATGGCACGGCCGGGAAGGGCTATGTCGATTCCTCGAACGGCGGCCTCAAGCTCGTCGGCGGTCCGCTCGGCAGCGAAGACTTCGGCTTCATCTTCACCAAGGGTTCCGATCTCGTGGCCCCGGTGAATGCAGCCATCGCTTCGATGAAAGCCGATGGCACGATCGAAGCCCTGAACAAGAAGTGGTTCCTCGACTACAAGATGGGCGAATGAGCCAGTTTCAGACCTGCGACCTGAAGGCGGGTAACTGATGGCATTCCAGACCCTGCCCCAGGGTGACCAGAAAGGCGATCGGCCGTGGTGGCTGATCGCCTTCGTCGTGATGGCGCTGACCCTCGGGGTCGTCATCTTCGTCAGCGATCTCTACACACAAGTCTTCAACACCGTGGTCAAAGGGCTCGGCGTTACGGTTTTCGTGACGCTGATCGGCTTCCTGCTGGCAACCGCAGTCGGGCTGTTGATTGCGCTGCTCGGCATGTCGGACCATATGGCCCTGCGGCAAGTGGCCCGCTTCTACGTGGAAGTGGTGCGCGGCATTCCGATCCTGGTGCTGCTCTTCTACATCGCCTTTGTAGGCGCGCCCGCCTTTGTGGCGCTCTACAATCTTGTGACCGCGCCACTGATCTCGATCGGCTTGACGGACGCCATGGTCGTGCGCGACTTCTCGCTGATGTGGCGAGCGATCATCGCTCTGATGATCGGCTATTCGGCCTTCATCGCCGAAATCTTCCGCGCAGGCATCCAGTCGATCGACAAGGGCCAGATAGAGGCGGCAAAGGCCCTGGGCTTGAGCCGCAGCCAGCGGTTTCGACTGGTGGTCTTCCCCCAGGCGATCCGCGTCATCTTGCCGCCGCTCGGCAATGACTTCGTGGCGATGGTGAAGGATTCGTCGCTCGTCTCGGTGCTCGGCGTCGCCGACATCACCCAGATGGGCAAGGTCTACGCGTCGGGCTCCTTCCGCTTCTTCGAGACCTACTCCATCGTGGCCTATGTCTACCTGGTGCTGACGATCGGATTGTCGATCCTGCTTCGCGGCTTCGAGCAGCGCATGCGCACCCGCATGCGCGACTGAAGCATCCCGTCAGTAACGCTCGGGAACATACATCTCGGTCGGCACCGGATGGCGGATATAGTCGGCGTTGCGAACGCGTTCAGGAAGCTCCACGGTTTCCTTTGGCACATGCTCGTACGGCACTTGCGACAGAAGATGGGCGATCATGTTGAGACGCGCCTTCTTCTTGTCGACCGCCTGGACCACCCACCACGGAGCTTCCGGGATATGCGTACGCTCCAGCATCTCTTCCTTGGCGCGCGTATAGTCCTCCCAATGGACGCGGCTCTCCAGGTCCATGGGCGAAAGCTTCCACTGCTTCAAGGGATCGTTGATCCGCATGCGGAAGCGGAATTCCTGCTCCTCGTCGGTGATCGAGAACCAGTACTTCACGAGAATGATGCCGGAGCGAACCAGCATGCGCTCGAACTCAGGCACGGATCGAAAGAACTCCTCCAGCTCGTCCGGTCCGCAGAAGCCCATTACGCGCTCAACGCCGGCCCTGTTGTACCAGGAGCGGTCGAAGAGAACCATTTCGCCAGCCGTCGGCAAATGCTGCACATAACGCTGGAAATACCACTGGCTCCGCTCGCGTTCGGTCGGCGCAGGAAGCGCCACGACCCGGCAGACGCGCGGGTTGAGCCGCTGGGTAACCCGCTTGATCGCGCCGCCCTTGCCGGCTGAATCGCGGCCCTCGAACAGCACGACCATCTTCAGCTTCTTGTATTGCACCCAGTCCTGCAGACGGACCAGCTCATGCTGGAGGCGAAAGAGTTCGCGGAAATAGATTCGTCTGTCGATCGTCGGCTCAGACATCCCGTCCGCGACGAGATCGTCGAGACGATCCTCGTCCAGCTGTTGCTCCAGTTCCTCGTCGAAACTGTCGAGGATCTCATTCTTGATGCGATGGATGTCTTCGTTCATGACGCCGGTTCCGAGAGGATGATCTATACTGACGAAGATCAATCATGCTTGCACGACTGCTTCATGACAGACGGATGTCACAGGACCAGCGAAGCAATTGCCGACATCTGCGAAAACTGGTAAGACGCCGCTCATGGGATCGAAATTCGGATGCCTCGCGAACCAGTTTATCGTGCTGCAGGACCACAAGCGTCTGCCGGCACGCTTTTTCGCGCGCGTTCAAGGGGCCTTGGCGAGCCTTCGCGGCTGACCGCCTTCGGCTGCGGCCGACCTTGTTGCATCCTAAAAAACCGAAATCCCTTTTCCTCAGTCTGGACGGAACTTAACCCATGAGCGCACCCCGCACCCTTTACGACAAGATCTGGGACGACCACGTCGTTGATCGCCAGGACGACGGCACCTGTCTTCTCTACATCGACCGTCACCTCGTCCATGAAGTGACGTCTCCGCAGGCCTTCGAAGGGCTGCGCATGGCCGGCCGCAAGGTTCGTGCACCGCAGAAGACGCTGGCCGTGGTCGACCACAACGTTCCGACCTCGCCGGACCGCCATCTCGGCATCAAGAACCAGGAAAGCCGCATCCAGGTCGAGGCGCTCGCCACCAACGCTGCCGAATTCGGCGTCGAATACTACTCCGCTTCCGACAAGCGCCAGGGCATCGTGCACATCGTCGGCCCGGAGCAGGGCTTCACCCTGCCGGGCATGACCATCGTCTGCGGCGACAGCCACACCTCGACACATGGCGCCTTCGGCGCGCTGGCGCATGGTATCGGCACGTCCGAGGTCGAGCACGTGCTCGCGACCCAGACGCTGATCCAGCAGAAGGCCAAGAACATGCTGGTGCGCGTCGACGGGAAGTTGCCCGAAGGCGTGACCGCCAAGGACATCATCCTCGCCATCATCGGCGAGATCGGGACTGCCGGCGGCACCGGCCACGTCATCGAATTCGCAGGCGAGGCGATCGAGGCCCTGTCGATGGAAGGCCGCATGACCGTCTGCAACATGACGATCGAAGGCGGTGCCCGCGCAGGTCTTATCGCGCCGGATGAAAAGACCTTCGAATACATCAAGGGCAAGCCGCGCGCGCCGAAGGGCGCAGGCGCTGGAGCAGGCGATTGCCTACTGGAAAACGCTGAAGTCCGATGAAGGTGCGCATTTCGACCGCGTTGTCGTTCTGGACGCTGCCAACCTGCCGCCGATCGTCTCCTGGGGTTCCTCGCCGGAGGACGTCGTGTCCATCGAGGGCGTCGTCCCGAACCCGGATGACATCCAGGATGAGACGAAGCGCACCTCCAAGTGGCGCGCCCTCGACTACATGGGCCTGAAGCCAGGCACCAAGATCACTGATATCGCCGTCGACCGAGTCTTCATCGGCTCCTGCACCAACGGTCGTATCGAGGACCTGCGCGAAGTGGCCAAGGTCGTCGAAGGCAAGACGGTGGCTTCCACCGTATCGGCCATGATCGTCCCGGGATCTGGCCTCGTGAAGGAACAGGCAGAAGCCGAAGGCCTCGACAAGATCTTCAAGGCCGCTGGCTTCGACTGGCGCGAGCCCGGCTGCTCGATGTGCCTCGCCATGAACGATGACCGCCTGAAGCCGGGCGAGCGTTGCGCCTCGACCTCGAACCGCAACTTCGAAGGCCGCCAGGGCTTCAAGGGCCGCACGCACCTTGTCTCGCCGGCAATGGCGGCAGCCGCCGCTGTCGCGGGTCACTTCGTCGACATCCGCAGCTTCAAGTAAGCGCAGGCAAGCAGTTTTGCACTATAGCCGCCCGCTGAAAAGCGGGCGGTTTTCTTTTGGCAGGACCGTTGCAAAGGCACCCAAAGCCGCTATCGTCGCGCTGTCACAAAAATGTCATATGCCGTCCTGCAGGTCTTCCATGAACATCCGTGAATTTGATCTCTCGTCCCGCAGGCTGCGGCCGTGAGTACTGTCGCCATCGGCCTGGCGCTGATTGCTGCCGTTCTGCATGCCAGTTGGAATGCCTTTCTGCGCACCGGGGCGGACCGGCTCTGGTCGATCACAGTAATGAGCCTCGCTGGAAGCATCATCACCCTGCCCTTGCTGTTCATGGTTCCCGTCCCCGGAGCCGCTGCCTGGCCTTACATCCTGCTGTCGGCGAGCCTCCAGGTCGGTTACAGCCTATTCCTCGTTGCCGCCTACAGGCATGGCGAACTGGGCCAGGTTTATCCGATCGTTCGCGGCACCGTGCCGCTGCTGGTCACTCTGGGCGGCCTCATCTTCTTTGGTGAGGTGCTGGGGCTCTGGCAAACACTGGGTGTCATCCTTATTGCCGCCGGCATCATGAGCCTGTCACTCGGCAAGAGCAGCGCTGCAACCTCATCCATCCTCTTTGCCCTTGCGACCGGCCTGATCATCGCCTGCTATTCCACGGTCGACTCTCGGGGAGTGAAACTGGTCGAGCAACCAGTCGCCTATGCGCTCTGGGTGCTGTTTCTCTTCGGCATCATGATCACGATCGCCTTCGCGGTGACCCGAAAAGGCCTGGTCATCGACGTGCGATCTCCGCTGACCTGGAAGGCCGCTGCTGGCGGCGTGGTCGCCATGCTGGCCTACGGGCTTGTCGTGGTGGCCTATGCCTATGCACCCGCGGGCCTCGTCACCGCAGTTCGGGAAACAAGCGTCGTCTTTGCAGTGCTGATCGGGGCGTTCCTGCTAGGAGAACCACTCACGCTCCGCAGGCTGCTTGCTTGCCTGATCGTCGCCGGTGGTGCGATCAGCATCAGCCTCTGAGCGACCAAACTGCTTCCATAGGCCCAAACGAAAAAAGGCTCCGGAAGCCGGAGCCTTTCATCAATGCGTTTGGCGTCTGCTTATTCGGCAGAAGCTTCGGCTGCTGCTGCAGCTTCAGCGGCAGCGGCCTTTTCAGCGGCTTCGGCTGCTGCCTTTTCGGCGGCCAGAGCCTGTGCTGCTGCGACCTTCTCGGCTTCCAGACGTGCCTTTTCTTCGGCAACGGCGGCGCGCTCGGCATCGTTCAGCTTGCGGGCGCGGGTGCCGGTGTTCTCGACGATACGAGCCGACTTGCCGCGACGATCGCGCAGGTAGTAGAGCTTGGCGCGACGGACCTTACCGCGGCGAACGATTTCGACGCTTTCGACGAGCGGCGAGTAGACCGGGAATACGCGCTCGACGCCTTCGCCGTAGGAGATCTTGCGAACCGTGAAGCTCTCGTTGATGCCGCCGCCCGAACGAGCGATGCAAACGCCTTCATAGGCCTGCACGCGGGTACGGTTGCCTTCCTTGACGGTCACGTTGACGCGAACCGTGTCGCCCGGGGAGAATTCCGGAAGCTTGCGCTTGGCTTCGATCTTGGCGGCCTGTTCGGCTTCCAGCTGCTGAATGATGTTCATGTCTAACCTCGGTTTCTTCTGAAACAGCCAGAGCGCTCAACGATGATCCCTTGGGTCTATGCCGCAGGATATTGACCCAGATGGGTCGGAGCGAATTCGCAGTTCTTTGTTTTGGCAGACGGGCAATGAGCCCATTTCCGAGGGGGCCATTACACCAAGCAGGCCGGCTTGTCACCCCATAGAAGACAAATTTCGTGTCCGGTAGGCACCCTGAACGCCTTGCTGCGTTGGATTCCTGCCCTTAAGACTTCGCCTCCAAGTATCGGGAGCGCTGTCGCATGACCATTGCCATGATTTTCCTGCTCTTCACATCCGGCTTCCTGTCCGGCGCCGTGAACGCGATCGCAGGCGGCGGCACCTTCCTGACCTTCGGAGCCCTGACACTTGCCGGCCTGCCGCCGATCAGCGCCAATGCCACCTCTTCCGTGACCCAGTTCCCCGGCTATATCACCTCGACGCTCGCCTATCGCAACGAATTGAAAGAGATGAAGCGCAGCGCGATCGTGCTCGGCCTCATTTCGGCCGTGGGTGCCGTCGGCGGCTCGCTCTTTCTGATCTCGCTGTCAAACCCGGCCTTTCGCTCCATGGTGCCGTGGCTGTTGCTCGGCGCCACCGCGATCTTCGCAGCCGGGCCGAAGCTGCGGCCGAAAACGAAAGGCGAAAGCCACCCGGCAAGTCCGCTCGGGCTCGCGCTTCAAGCCATTACCTCGTTCTATGGTGGCTTCTTCGGCGCAGGCATGGGCATCATGATGCTCGCCTCGCTGGGGCTTGCGAGCGGCGGCGACTATCATCGCTTGAACGCGCTGAAGAACTTCCTGTCGATCGTCATCGCCGCCGTTGCCATCGTGATTTTCGCGAGCGCTGGCGCACTTTCCTGGCTGCATGCCGCGATCATGATCCCGGCCGTGGCCGCTGGCGGTTACGCGGGAGTGGCCATGGCAAAGAAGGTGCCGCAATCCGTGCTGCGCTGGATGGTGGTCGCGGCAGGGCTTGGGCTCGCCGCCTACTATTTCTTCACCGGCTGAGGCGGCAGCAAATCGGGGCGACGCTCGCGGGTCAGCGCGACAGCCTGCTCATGCCGCCATTTCTCGATGACGGCATGATTGCCTGAGGTCAGAACCTCGGGGATATCTAGGCCTTCGAAGACTTGGGGGCGGGTGTATTGCGGGTGTTCGAGCAGGCCGCCTTCGAAACTCTCATGCACGCCGGAGAGCTGGTTTCCCATGACGCCTGGCAATATACGCACGACGGCATCCAGCACTGTGAGTGCCGCAGGCTCGCCGCCGGAAAGTATGTAGTCGCCGATCGAGACCTCTTCGAGCTGGCGCGCATCGATGACACGCTGATCCACGCCCTCGAAACGTCCACAGACGATGACCACGCCTTCGCCTGCAGCGAGCTCTCTCACCCGCTCCTGCGTCAGGGGTCGGCCACGCGGGCTCATCAGCAGCCGCGGCCGTCCATCGTCGGCTATGGAATCGATCGCGCGGGCAAGCACATCGGGCCGAAGCACCATCCCGGCACCGCCGCCCGACGGCGTATCGTCAACGCTGCGGTGCTTGTCCTCGGCAAAGTCGCGGATCTGCACCGCCTCGATTTCCCAGTCACCGCGCTCAAGCGCGCGGCCTGCGAGCGCCAGACCAAGATGCCCCGGAAACATGTCCGGATAGAGCGTCAGGATGGAGGCCTTGAAGGGCATGGGGCGCTCAGCGGCCATTGTTCGGGCGGGGCTTGCCGCCGGCATTGCCATAGGGCTTCTCTTCGCCGTCATCCTTCAGGCCGGCGGCAATCGGATCGACCAGAAGCCGACCGCCTTCGAGATCGATTTCGAGCACTGCGGCTTCGGAAAACGGAATGAGCACGGGACGCTTGCCCGGCCCCTTGAGTTCGAGGAGATCACCGGCGCCGAAATCATAGACAGCCGTTACGGCACCGTAGTGATTGTTCTCGGCGTCATAGACCTCGAGGCCCTCGAGATCGGCATAATAGAACTCGTCCTCGTCAAGATCATCATCCGGCAGGGCGTCGCGATCGACGAAGAGTTCGGTTCCGTTCAGCACCTCGGCCGCGTTGCGGTCGTTGATGCCGCGAAAGCGCACGATGGCGACGGTCTTGCCATCCCGGATCTCCAGGATCTCGAACTTGCGACCGTCGGCCGCATAGAGGAAGCCATAGTCGCCGAGGCCAAGCGGATCCTCGGTGAATGTCTTCACCCGCACTTCGCCGCGCAGCCCCTGGGCAGCGCCGATCACGGCCATCAGTATCGGGTTTTCAAGCTTGCTCATGGGTGAGAACGGTCCTGCAGAGGCATCGGTTCGACATTCCTTTATACCAAGCGTCGATGATAGGAACCCATAGGATCGGCTCGACCGCCCTTTCTGGCTAGGAGAGGTCCGAAGAGCGATGCTGTCGCATCGGTCAAGGAGCTCTACGACGCCAGAACGGGCGGGAAGCCGACCAAAGGTGGCTTCTTGCAGGCCCCTGGCGTTGTTGCGCCGCTTGGCCGATGCGTCAGCATCGCCCGGCGCGCCGCGCCTAGCCAGAGAACCCGCAAGAAGCCATCCTATCGGTTCCTATCTTCGACACTTGGTATCAAGCGGAACTTTCTGGCAGGGCTTCAACGACGAGCGGTGGGGTGACCCACTGCCCGCTGAAAACGGCTTGATGCCGATTATTCTGCGGCGGCTTCCGAAGCAGCGGCAGCAGCGTCGGCTGCCTTCTGTGCCTTCTCGGCGGCGCGTTCCTGGGCCTTCTTGCCCGGCTTTGCCTTGTCCGGGTTTACGCGGGCAGCGCGCTCGGCGAGACCGGCTTCAGCCATGAAGCGCAGGACGCGGTCGGTCGGCTGGGCGCCCTTGGCAACCCATGCCTTGATGGCTTCAACGTTCAGCTCAACGCGCTTTTCGTTGTCCTTGCCGAGCATCGGGTTCCAGGAACCGACCTTGTCGAGGAAACGGCCGTCGCGCGGAGCGCGGGCGTCAGCAACAACGATCTGGTAGTACGGGCGCTTCTTGGAACCACCGCGGGCGAGACGAATCTTGAGGGACATTGCATTACTCCTTAGGTTTTCGATGCAGGCTGCCGGGGCAAGCCTGTTTTTCTTGTTGAGGCCGCCGTCAGGCGGTCTTTTCGGTTGCACCGCCATGTTCGGCGGCAATGGCTTCATGATGCCGGATGACTTCGGTAATGATGAAGTTCAGGAACTTCTCGGCGAAATCCGGATCCAGATGAGCATCCTGGGCCAGGCGGCGCAGGCGGGCGATCTGGTATTCTTCGCGCGCCGGATCGGCGGGCGGCAATTCGTGTGTGGCCTTCAGCACGCCGACGGCCTTGGTGCAGCGGAAGCGTTCCGCCAGCATATGGACCAGCGCCGCGTCGATATTGTCGATCGACTGGCGATAGCCGGAAAGCTGTTCCTTGACGGACGGATCAATCATCGGCGCCCTCTCACTTCTTCTTCGGCAGGCCGGGAAGGCCCGGGAAACCGCCGCCGCCCAGACCGGGGAGCTTCGGTCCACCAAGGCCCGGCAGCCCGCCACCACCGAGACCGGGCAGACCGCCCGGCTTGATGCCGGCGGCTTCCGCCTGCTTGGCGAGCGCCTCAAGCTGCTTCGGATCCATCTTCGACAGGTCCGGCATGCCCATGCCGCCGCCCATACCGCCAAGACCCATCTTCGAGGCAAGGCCGCCCATCATCTGCTTCATCATGCCGCCGCCCTTCTTGCCACCCATGGCCTTCATCATATCGGCCATCTGGCGATGCATCTTGAGCAGCTTGTTGATGTCGGAGGCGTCCGTGCCGGAGCCGGCAGCGATGCGCTTCTTGCGGGAATGCTTGAGCAGGTCGGGATTGGCGCGTTCTGCGCGGGTCATTGACGAGATGATCGCGAGTTGGCGCTTGAAGACCTTGTCGTCGAGGCCGGCGGCCGAAATCTTGTCCTTCATGCCGGCCATGCCCGGCATCATGCCCATGATCCCGCCCATGCCGCCCATGGCCTGCATCTGCTTGATCTGTTCAGCAAGGTCATTGAGGTCGAACTTGCCCTTGGCCATCTTCTCGGCCATGGCGCGAGCTTTTTCCGCGTCGATGTTCTCGGCGGCCTTTTCGACAAGCGAGACGATGTCGCCCATGCCGAGGATTCGGTCTGCGATACGGCGCGGATGGAACTCGTCGAGCTCTGACATCTTTTCGCCGACGCCGATCAGCTTGATTGGCTTGCCGGTCACGGCACGCATCGAAAGGGCTGCACCGCCGCGTCCGTCGCCGTCCATGCGGGTCAGCACGATGCCGGTGACGCCGACGCGCTCATCGAAGTTGCGGGCGAGATTGACGGCGTCTTGACCGGTCAGCGCATCGGCGACCAGCAGGATTTCATGCGGCTTCGAGCGGGCCTTGATCTCGGCCATCTCGATCATCAGCGGCTCGTCGATATGCGTACGGCCGGCGGTATCGAGGATGACGACATCATGGCCGCCGAGTTTCGCGGCTTGCACAGCACGCGATGCAATATCGGTCGGCGACTGGCCAGCGATCACAGGCAAGGTGTCGATGCCGGTCTGGACGCCGAGCTGGCGCAGCTGCTCCTGGGCGGCCGGTCGACGCGTGTCGAGGGAGGCCATCAGGACCTTCTTCTTCTCGCGATCCGTCAGGCGCTTGGCAATCTTGCCGGTCGTGGTGGTTTTACCGGAGCCCTGCAGACCGACCATCATGATAACGACAGGGGCGGCAGCCATCAGGTCGACGCCGACACCATCGGTGCCCAGCATTTCGACCAGCTCGTCATGGACGATCTTGACGACCATCTGGCCGGGCTTGATCGACTTCAGGACGGCGGCGCCAACGGCCTTTTCACGGACACGGTCGGTGAAGCCCTTGACGACTTCGAGCGCGACGTCGGCTTCGAGAAGCGCACGACGGACCTCGCGCATCGCTGCCGAGACATCCGCCTCGGACAGGGCGCCACGGCCGGTCAGTCCATTCAGAATGGAACCAAGACGGTCCTGGAGGTTTTCAAACATCGGCTCTTCCTTGCATGGTTTCCGCGTCAGCCGGAAACGTCGGTGCAATCGGCGACAAAAACAAGACGCAAAGCCAAAAAGCACCCGAGGGCGCATCGCGCTGTCGGGTGTTGACCTCCGGGATCTCTTTATACCTTTACGGGTCCCGGTCGGCGGCTTCGGAGTGCTTGTCACTCGTCGCAGATTGCGCGGGATAAACAGGAAAATGGCTTGGAAGTCAAGCGAAGCCCCGATTTTCAGGGATTCGGCCCCGTTCAGCGATCTGCACCAGCCCTATTGCCGTAGAATTGACGAAACCACATATGGGTGAGCCATGAACAGACGCAGCTTTCTCAAATGGTCGGGCTTCGGGCTCGTTGCCGCCACACTCGGAGGCCTCGGCATGCGTGAAGCACAGGCCGGCAACCGCTACTATTCCGGTCCCCTCTCGGATCATTTCGACGGCAAGACCTTCTTCAATCCGGGTGGTGAAGAGCCGCGTGGCTTCACCGATCTGCTCCGCTGGCAATTCGGCGGCGGCAAGATCGACTGGCCCAAGGCAGTGGCGGCAGCGGATTTCGTCACGACGAAACCGGAGCCACGTGTCGAGGGAAGCCGGCTTGTCGTCACCATGGTCGGCCATGCGACGCTGCTCATTCAGACGGCGGGCTTGAACATCCTGACCGACCCCGTTTGGTCGGAGCGCGCGAGCCCCGTCTCGTTTGCCGGACCGAAACGCAACAATCCGCCAGGCGTCGCCTTCGACGATATGCCGAAGATCGACATCGTGATCGTCACGCACAATCACTACGACCATCTCGACATGGCGACCCTGAAGCGGCTGATCGAGCGGGACAGCCCGCGCCTCGTCACGCCTCTCGGCAACGACACGATCATTCGCAGCGACGTGCCTCGGTTGGAGGCTGACGTGATGGACTGGGGTGACCGGCTCCAGATCGGCAACGACGTCATCATCCATTGCGAGCCCTGCCACCACTGGTCGGCGCGCGGTATGGGCGACAGGCGCATGGCGCTCTGGGCTGCCTTCGTCTTGGAAACGCCGGGCGGCAAGATCTACCATATCGGTGATACCGGCTATGCCGAGGGCAAACACTACCGCGAACTGCGCGAGAAACACGGCGACATCCGCGTCGCCATCATGCCGATCGGTGCCTATGAGCCACGCTGGTTCATGAAGGCGCAACACCAGAACCCGGAAGAGGCGATCGAAGGCTTCCGTTTGAGCGGGGCATCCTTCGGCATCGGCCACCATTTCGGCACCTTCCAGCTGACCAATGAAGGCATCGACGATCCGCCAAAGGCGCTTGTGACGGCCATGTCTGCCGCCGGTATCGGCAATGAGCGCTTCAAGGGCCTGCGCCCCGGCCAGCAGTTCGAGGTGCCTCTCACAAACGCTTGAGGGGCACGAGCCGCGTTGACACGGCTCACGCTTTTGACCACACTTCACGCATTCACCAGGGGTGTCCCGACAAGGGGCTGAGATATCGCTACGCCGAAATGGCAGCGCGGTGACCCGTTGAACCTGATCCAGTTCATACTGGCGTAGGGACGGTGCAAGCGCTGCAGAACGACGATTCGAGAACCCGAATCCCGTGGCGTCTTTCCATCATTCCGGCTGACATGACTGGGTCTCCAACCTGAACACTTGGAGCTCCACGATGAACATTGCCCCTGACTTCCCAAGGCCCGACGTCACCACCGGGCCGCTTCCCGCCTCGACCAAGATCTTCTTGGCAGGGGACATGCACCCGGATATTCGCGTGCCCCTGCGCCAGATCGCGCTGCACCCGACCTCCGGCGAACCGCCTGTGAATGTCTATGACTCCTCAGGCCCCTATACCGACCCGCAGGCGACCATCGCCATCGACCAGGGGCTTGCCCGGCACCGGACAGCCTGGCTCCAGGCACGCGGCGATGTCGAGGCCTATAAGGGCCGCGCGGTCAAACCCGAAGACAACGGCTTCGTCTCTGCCGACAAGCTGACACCGGCGTTTCCCGTGAAACATCAACCCCTTCGCGCAACAGGCGGCAAGGCCGTGACCCAGCTTGCCTATGCCCGCGCCGGCATCATCACGCCGGAAATGGAATATGTGGCGATCCGCGAAAACCTTGGCCGCAAGGCTGCGAGAGAAGCGCTCGTCCGTGACGGTGAAAGCTTCGGCGCCGCGATCCCCGATCACGTGACGCCGGAATTCGTCCGCCAGGAGATCGCATCGGGTCGCGCGATTATACCTGCCAACATCAACCATCCGGAACTTGAGCCTGTCATCATCGGACGGAATTTCCTGGTCAAGATCAACGCCAATATCGGCAACTCGGCCGTGACGTCCTCCATGGCAGAAGAAGTCGAGAAGATGGTCTGGGCGATCCGCTGGGGGGCCGATACGGTCATGGATCTCTCGACCGGGCGCAACATCCACAACATCCGTGACTGGATCATCCGCAATTCGCCCGTGCCGATCGGCACCGTGCCGCTTTACCAGGCACTCGAAAAGGTCGGCGGCATCGCCGAGGACCTGACCTGGGAGGTCTATCGCGACACGCTGATCGAGCAGGCCGAGCAGGGCGTCGACTATTTCACCATCCATGCCGGCGTGCGGCTGCATTACATCCCGCTGACCGTCAACCGCGTTACCGGCATCGTTTCGCGCGGTGGTTCGATCATGGCCAAGTGGTGTCTGCATCACCACAAGGAGAGCTTTCTCTACGAGCATTTCGAGGAAATCTGCGACATCTGCCGCGCCTATGACGTCTCCTTCTCGCTGGGCGATGGACTGCGCCCGGGCTCGATTGCCGATGCCAATGATGCCGCCCAGTTTGCCGAACTCGAAACGCTCGGCGAGCTGACGCAGATCGCCTGGGCTAAGGATTGCCAGGTGATGATCGAAGGGCCCGGCCATGTTCCCATGCACAAGATCAAGGAGAACATGGACAAGCAGCTGAAGACCTGCGGCGAGGCCCCCTTCTATACGCTGGGGCCGCTGACGACGGATATTGCACCCGGCTACGACCACATCACCTCCGGCATTGGGGCCGCGATGATCGGCTGGTTCGGCACGGCCATGCTCTGCTATGTCACGCCGAAGGAGCATTTAGGCCTGCCCGACCGCGACGACGTGAAGACCGGCGTCATCACCTACAAGATCGCAGCGCATGCCGCCGATCTCGCCAAGGGCCATCCGGCGGCCCAGCTGCGCGACGATGCGCTGTCTCGCGCCCGCTTCGAGTTCCGTTGGGAAGACCAGTTCAACCTGTCGCTCGACCCGGAAACCGCGCGCGCCTTCCATGACGAAACCCTGCCGAAGGAGGCGCACAAGGTCGCGCATTTCTGCTCGATGTGCGGGCCGAAATTCTGCTCGATGCGCATCTCGCACGACATCCGCGCCGAGGCCCAGAAGGAGGGCCTTACCGCCATGGCGGAGAAATACCGCGCCGGCGGCGATCTCTACATGACGGCGGACGAGGTCGCAGCACTCGAAACGGGAGAGCGGCCATGACCATCCTCGTAAAGGGGGCGGGCGTGGCCGGGCTTGCCACCGCGCTGGAGCTGGCGCGCAGGGGTATTCCTGTCGAGGTCGTGGAGCGCCGGGCCGATATCGGGCTTGGCGCTTCCCATTGGGCGGGCGGCATGCTCGCTCCCTATTGCGAGCGGGAGGCGGCGGAAGAGATCGTGCTGACATCAGGTCTCTTGGCTGCAGACTGGTGGGACGAGGCCGTACCCGGGCTCGTTGAACGCCGGGGCACGCTGGTCCTGGCCAACCCGCGGGATCTCGCCGACCTCAAGCGCTTTGCGACCCGCACGCGCTGCCATCGCTGGCTGGGCGAGGACGAGATCGCAGAGCTCGAGCCGGATCTGGCTGGGCGTTTTGGCAGCGGCCTCTTCTTTTCAGAGGAGGGGCATCTCAATCCGCGCCAGGCTTTGCGGAGCCTTTATCAGGCAGCGCGACAGCTCGGTGTCTCCTTCCGCTTCGGGGAGGAGGCCGGTGATGCGGGAAACTATGCGAGCGTCGTCGATTGCCGCGGTCCCCAGGCGATCGGCGAGATCGAAGGATTGCGCGGGGTGCGCGGCGAGATGCTCTATCTGGAGACATCCGACGTCTCCCTCTCCCGTCCCGTGCGCCTCATGCATCCCCGCCACCCCCTCTACATCGTGCCGCGCGGCAACGGGCTGTTCATGCTGGGCGCGACCATGATCGAGACGGAGGATGACGGGCCGATCACCGCGCGCTCGATGATGGAACTGCTGAACACCGCCTATGCGCTGCACCCGGCCTTTGCCGAGGCGCGCATCGTGGAAACCGGCACCGGCATCCGCCCGGCTTTCCCGGACAATGTGCCCCGCCTCATCGAAACCTCCGAAGGTCTGGCAGTCGCCGGTATGCACCGCCACGGCTTTCTGCTGGCTCCAGCACTGGCGCGTGAGGCGGCGCAGAGGCTGACGACCACAAACGCAATCGAGAGAAGGAGGAGCGCATGAAGCTCACCGTCAACGGAGAAGCTCTGGAGCTCGATGCAGGCAATCTCGCCGATCTGCTCGCAAAGCTCGACTACGAGGGCGACTGGCTGGCAACCGCCGTCAATGGCGACCTGGTTCATCGCGAGGAGCGTGCCGCCCACCCTTTGAAGGAGGGCGACCGGATCGAGATCCTTTCGCCCATGCAGGGAGGCTGAGATGGCCCTCGAACTCTACGGCAAGACCGTCTCGTCGCGCCTACTGCTCGGCACCGCGCGCTACCCCTCGCCCGCGATCCTGGCGGAAGCCGTGCGGCGGTCTAAGACCGAGATCGTCACTGTCTCGCTGCGCCGGGAAACCGCAGGCGGCAAGGCGGGTGGGGCCTTCTTCCAGCTGATCCGCGATCTCGGTGTGCATGTCCTGCCCAACACCGCCGGCTGCCACAGCGCCCGAGAGGCGGTGCTGACGGCAAAGATGGCGCGGGAGG
Source organism: Allorhizobium sp. (assembly GCA_965283865.1). Classification (GTDB taxonomy): domain Bacteria; phylum Pseudomonadota; class Alphaproteobacteria; order Rhizobiales; family Rhizobiaceae; genus Allorhizobium. Next base: position 451,055 of record CBDIQA010000001.1, on the reverse strand, counting down.
TCTTCGGCACCACCTGGATCAAGCTTGAGGTGATCGGCCATCACGACACGCTGCAGCCTGATGTTTTCGAACTGGTGGAAGCGGCGAAGATCCTCGGTTCCGAGGGCTTCGAGGTTTTCCCCTACACGACAGACGATCTGGTGGTCGGGGAGAAGCTGCTCGCCGCCGGATGCCGGGTGCTGATGCCCTGGTGCGCGCCGATCGGCAGCGCCATGGGGCCGCAGAATCTGCCGGCACTCAAATCCATGCGGGCGGAATTTCAAGACGTGCCGTTGATCGTCGATGCCGGCATCGGGCGCCCGTCCCATGCGACATCAGTGATGGAGCTTGGTTATGACGCCGTGCTGCTCAACACCGCCGTCGCCAGCGCCGGCGCTCCGGCTGATATGGCAGAGGCCTTTGCCAAGGCGATCGAGGCAGGACACATCGCCCATCAGGCCGGCATGCTGGAACCGCGCGACATGGCCGTGCCATCCACCCCCGTCATCGGAAAGGGGGGCTTCGCATGAAGCTCGATCCCTTCTACCTCATCGTTGACAGCGCCGACTGGATCGAGCGGCTGGTGCCGCTGGGCGTCAAGCTGGTGCAGCTGCGGATGAAGGACGCCGAGGAAAGCGTGCTTCGCCAGCATGTTCGACGCGCCCGGCAGTGCTGTGCCGATCACGGCTGCCAGCTTGTTATCAACGACTATTGGCAGATCGCCATCGACGAGGCCTGCGACTTCGTCCATCTCGGCCAGGAGGATCTGGCAACGGGAAACCTCGCAGCCATCCGCAGTGCGGGCCTGAAGCTTGGCCTCTCGACCCATGACGAGGCCGAACTCGAAACCGCACTGGCCGCCAAGCCTGACTATGTCGCCCTCGGCCCCGTCTATCCGACGATCCTGAAAAAGATGCCCTGGGCGCCACAGGGCCTGGAACGGTTGACAGTGTGGAAGAAAAAGATCGCGCCCCTGCCCTTGGTCGCGATCGGCGGGCTTCGGCCAGACCGGCTTCAGGGCGTCTTTGCCGCAGGAGCCGACAGTGCGGCAGTCGTCACCGACATCACGCTCAATGCCAATCCTGAGGCGCGAACCCGGGAATGGCTTGAAGTGACCGAGCACCGGAGGCTTGTTCCAACTTGATTTGATGGCAGTGGCGCGAGGCTCCCCCCCCTCTGCCCTCCAGAGCTTGTCGAAGGACGGGCATCTCTCCGACACGGGGGGAGAGCGGAATACGACTGAGCGTGCTGCCCATCGACAGCGAGATTCGCTTGCACTGAGTTGGCGCCGGGCACCAACTCTCCCCCCGTGTGGGGGAGATGTCACGCAGTGACAGAGGGGGCTCCCCACGTCGCAGCGAAAGCCGCGTTGATTGACCATGGTCGCGCAGTTTTAGTCGCTCCACTGGTAATTTGGCTGTATTTCCGCCATATAGGCTGAAAAATGCAGTTGTATGGAGTGACGATGTCGGATCGGGTCGAATTCGCTGTTATGAACGGGCTTGGCAACAAGATCCTGGTCATTGACATGCGCGGTCGCACCGACCGGGTAACGCCTGCTGCCGCTGTTGCGCTCGCCGCTGACCCGGCAACGGCCTTCGACCAGATCATGGCGATCCATGATCCCAAAGTCGACGGCACCGACGCCTATATCGACATCCTGAACTGCGATGGCTCGAAGGCCCAGGCCTGCGGCAATGGCACGCGCTGCGTGGTGCAGGCGCTTGCCAGTGAAACCGGTCGCAAGAGCTTCACCTTCCAAACCATCGCCGGCATCCTGAACGCCGTCGAACATGCGGATGGCACGATCTCCGTCGACATGGGCAAGCCCGTCTTTGCCTGGGACAAGATCCCGCTTTCGGAGGAATTTCACGACACCAGCCGCATCGAGCTGCAGATCGGCCCGATCGACGCGCCGATTCTGCACTCGCCCTCGGCCATGTCGATGGGCAATCCGCATGCCGTGTTCTGGGTCGATCGCGATCCGATGACCTATGATCTGGAACGCTTCGGGCCGCTCCTCGAAAACCATCCGATCTTCCCGGAAAAGGCCAACATCACGCTCGCCCAGATCACCTCGAAGACATCAATGATTACGCGCACCTGGGAACGCGGCGCTGGCCTGACGCTCGCCTGCGGGTCGGCTGCCTGCGCGGCCGGGGTGTCTGCTGCGCGTACAGGCCGCACGGAACGCAAGGTGACGATCACGGTGGCGTCGAGCCCCAATCGCGGCACGCTCACCATCGACTGGCGCCCCGACGACAAGGTCGTCATGACAGGCCCCGCCGAATGGGAATGGTCGGGCACGGTTGATCCGGCCACCGGGGACTGGGAACGTGACGAGAGCGGGCAGGCAGAGGCCGCGACCCCGTGATCTCTGAACAGAAAGGCGCTGTCGAAGTCATCACCTTCGGCTGTCGCCTCAACACTTACGAATCCGAAGTCATGAAGGCTGAAGCCGCCAAGGCCGGCCTCGATAACGCGATCCTCGTCAACACCTGTGCGGTGACCTCGGAAGCTGTGCGCCAGGCCCGCCAGGCGATCCGCCGGGCGCGACGGGAAAACCCGGAAGCCCGCATCATCGTCACCGGCTGTGCTGCCCAGACGGAAGCGCAAAACTTCGCTGATATGCCCGAGGTCGACGCTGTCCTGGGCAACGAGGAGAAGCTGAAGGCCGAGCATTATCGCCGCCTGCCGGATTTCGGTGTCTCCGCGGAAGAGAAGGTGGCCGTCAACGACATCATGAGCGTGACCGAGACGGCACCGCAAATGGTCGCACATATCGACGGTCATGTACGCGGCTTCCTGCAGGTGCAGAACGGCTGTGACCACCGCTGCACCTTCTGCATCATCCCTTATGGCCGTGGCAATTCGCGCTCCGTGCCGATGGGCGCCGTCGTAGACCAAGCGCGCAAGCTCGTCGAAAACGGCTATCGCGAAGTGGTGCTGACCGGCGTCGATGCGACGAGCTATGGTGCGGATCTGCCCGGCAATCCGACGCTTGGCCTTCTCGCCAAAACACTGCTGAAGCAGGTGCCAGAGATCCAGCGCCTGCGCCTCTCCTCGATCGACAGCATCGAGGCGGACAGCCATCTCTTCGACCTGATTGCTGACGAGCCGCGTTTCATGCCGCATCTGCATCTGTCGCTGCAGCATGGCGACGACATGATTCTGAAGCGCATGAAGCGGCGGCATTCGCGCACTGACGCGATTGCCTTTGCCGAACAAGTCCGGCGCCTGCGCCCTGGCTTTGCCTTCGGTGCCGATATGATCGCCGGTTTCCCGACAGAGACCGAGGAGATGGCGGCAAACTCCGCGCGCCTCGCAGAGGAAATCGGCATCGCGCATCTGCATGTCTTCCCCTACAGCCCCCGCCTCGGCACGCCGGCAGCGCGCATGCCGCAGCTCGACCGGGCACTCGTCAAGGCGCGTGCGGCGGAGCTCCGGGCGGTGGCCGAAAGATTGCAGGCTGTGCATCTGGCTTCGCGTGTCGGCACCCGCCAGAAGCTGCTGGTCGAGCGCAACGAAATGGCGCATACGGAAGACTTCACCCTCGTCGCAGCGCCCGGCATGAAACCCGGCAGCCTCGTCGAGGTTTCGATCAGCGGCCATACCGGCCGCCATCTGACGATTGCATCGGCAGCAGCTGACGCTGCTGCCTGACAGACGGAATAGAGTGACCATGGCCCTCGGCTTCATCAAGAAAGTCTTCACCTTCGGCAAGGAGAAGCCGGCAGAAACGCCTGCGGTGCCGGCGGAGCTGACAGCCGAGGAAAAGGCTGCGATCTCGGCCGAAAGTGAGCCGAAGGGTCGCGACGAAGATTTGCCCTTGGCCGAGGATCCGGTTCTCGCAGAAGAAATGGAAACGGCCGGCGGACCGTCCGATGATCTTGCGCCTGAAGATCTCTCTATGGTGCCGCTCGAACTGCTTGAGGCGGAAGCCGAGGAAGAGAAGGCCGAAGCTCAGACAGTGACGGCTGACGATCCGAAAGCAGAAATGGAAGCTCCGGCCGTCTCGGATTCTGCATCAGAGCCCGTGGTCCCCGTGCTGCCCAAAGGTTTCGCCACCGCTGAGACCAGGGCGCCAGAACCCGAAGCCCCTGCCCCGGCAGAGAAACTGAGCTGGTTCCAGCGCCTGAAGGCAGGCCTCTTCCGCACCTCTTCGCAGCTGACAAGCCAGATCACAGCGCTCTTCACCAAGCGCAAGCTGGATGACGAGACGCTGGAGGAGCTGGAAGACCTGCTGATCCAGGCCGACCTCGGCGTCGAAACGGCACTCCGCGTCACGGACACGCTGGCCTCCGAGCGTTACGGCAAGGATGTGACCGGCGAGGACGTGACCAAGATCATGGCGACAGAGATCGTCAAGGTACTGAAGCCGGTCGCCAAACCGCTGGCACTCGACCTCAGCCACAAGCCGCATGTCATCCTCGTCGTCGGCGTGAACGGCACCGGCAAGACGACGACCATCGGCAAGCTGGCTGCCAAGCTGTCGGGTTCTGGATTGAAGGTGATGCTGGCCGCAGGCGATACCTTCCGCGCAGCCGCCATCGAGCAGTTGAAGATCTGGGCCGACCGCACCATCCCGACATCTGTCGGAGAATCGGAGCCGATGCCGCAGGTCATCGCCTATGAAGCCTTCGAGAAAGCCAAGGCCGACAAAGCCGACGTCCTGATCATCGACACCGCCGGCCGCCTGCAGAACAAAGCGGAACTGATGGCGGAACTCGAAAAGATTGTCCGCGTTCTCGGCAAGCTCGATCCGGATGCGCCGCACACCGTGCTGCAGACGCTCGACGCGACCACCGGTCAGAATGCTCTCCAGCAGGTCGAGATCTTCCGCAATGTGGCGGGCGTCAACGGCCTGATCATGACCAAGCTCGACGGCACCGCGCGCGGCGGCATCCTTGTCGCAATCGCCGCCAAGCATAAGCTGCCCGTCTATTTCATCGGCGTCGGCGAAGGCATCGACGACCTCGAACCCTTCGAGGCGGAAGACTTCGCCAGCGCCATTGCCGGCATCGCGCGCTGAGCGCCGGAAACATTAGGAAACGACACCATGTCGGATACATCCACAGATACCCACGCCTCCAAGGCCGAAAAGCAGAACCCCGTGTTGAAGATGGCGCTCGAACTCGGGCCGCTCTTGATCTTCTTTTTCGGAAACCTGCGCGGAGAGTGGCTGGCGAAGACCTTTCCGGGGCTGACCGCGATCGGCGGACCGCTCTTGATTGCGACCGCCCTCTTCATGGCCGCGACCGTGCTGTCGTTGATCATCTCCAAGATCGTCTTCAAGCACCTGCCGGTCATGCCCTTCGTCTCGGGTATCGTCGTCATGGTCTTCGGCGGCCTGTCGATCTGGCTCCAGGACGAAACCTTCATCAAGATGAAGCCGACCATCGTCAACACGCTCTTCGGCGTTGTTCTGCTCGGTGGCCTCGCCTTCGGCACGTCGCTGCTGGGTTATGTCTTCAACGCCGCTTTCCAGCTCGATGCCGAAGGCTGGCGCAAGCTGACGCTGCGCTGGGGCATCTTCTTCCTCTTCCTTGCAGTGCTGAACGAAGTCGTCTGGCGCAACTTCTCGGATGATGTCTGGGTCAGCTTCAAGGTCTGGGGCACGATGCCGATCACCATCCTCTTCACGCTGGCGCAGATGCCGCTGATCATGAAGCACTCGCTGGAAGACAAGGAACAGAAATGACCAGCATGACCAGCCAGGGCAGCGAACACGCCACGACCTCGTTTCTGGCTGGCGGTAACATTCGTCATCATCCTGGTTCAGATCGTCTCCCAGTATCTCATGGGCCGGATCTGGATCTGTGAATGCGGCTACGTGAAGCTCTTTGAAGCCGGCGTGAATACGCCCGGCAACTCGCAGCACCTGTTCGACTGGTACACACCGTCACACATCATCCACGGCTTCCTGTTTTATGGCCTGGGCTGGCTGGTGATGCGCAAGAAGCCGATCACCGCCAAGCTGGCGCTTGCCGCCCTGATCGAGGCCGCCTGGGAGATCCTGGAAAACTCGCCGATCGTGATCGATCGCTATCGAACTGCGACAATGGCGATCGGCTATACCGGCGACAGCATTCTGAATTCGGGCATGGACATGGTGGCGATGATCGCGGGCTTCTTCTTCGCAGCCCGTATGCCAATCTGGCTGACTGTCGTCATTGCGCTGGGCTTCGAAGTTCTCACGGCTATCGTCATCAGAGACAACCTGACCCTCAACGTTCTGATGCTGGTCTGGCCGATCGAGGCGGTGAAGACCTGGCAGGGCGCGCTCTAAGGTCTCTCAGAGACCCGCAAGCGCCTTTTCGATCGCCGGCATCAGCTGCGTCTGGAAGGTCTCGGGATCGAACGGGCCCACTTTCTTGTAGAGGATCGTGCCGTCAGGACCGACGAGATAGCTCTCCGGAATGCCGTAAACACCCCAGTCGATTGCAGCCTTCCCGTTTGGATCGACCCCGATCGCCGCATAGGGATTGCCGAGTTCCCCGAGGAACCGCAATGCATTGTCGTTGCGGTCCTTGTAGTTGATGCCAACGACGTTGACCCGCGGGTCCTTCGAGAGTTCGAGCAACATCGGGTGCTCCTGGCGGCAAGGCACACACCAGGAGGCGAAGACGTTGACCAGCGTGAGCTTGCCGTCAATTGCCGCGGTGGTGAGCGCCGGACGCTCGGAACCGTCGAGTGCCTCAAGTTGCAGCGGCGGTGCTTTGGTGCCCAGCAAGGCCGACGGGATCTCGGAAACGTCCCGGCCGGATTGAAGCTGGGTCATGAACACTGCGGCAAGGCCCGCGAACAGCAACAGTGGCAGCGCGGCTATCAGATATCGCCCGCGACCCTTTGCGACCGGTGCATCACTTTCGCTCTGCTGCGTCATGCGCTCGGATCCTGTACGGAAGAGGCTGAGGCCGAGCGTCGCCGGATCCCTTGCGCTTCGAGCGTCTTCAATTCCGCCTGCCGCGCCCGACCGTCGAGGTAAACCCACACAGTCAAGGCCAGACAGATGCCGGCGGTCAAGGCATACGACCCGATGACGTAAAAGGCGTGGCTCATGCCGAATGCTCCCGGCCGGCCTGGCGAGCGGCCATGCGGCGCTGTGCCCCGACGCGACGACGCCAGATCTCGTTGCGCATCGCCATCATATGCAGCGTGAAGAAGAGGAGGGTGAAAGCCAGCGCCATGATGAGAAGCGGCCAGAGAAACTCCGGATGGATTGTCGGACCATCGAGCCGCATGACGCTGGCGGGCTGATGCAGCGTGTTCCACCAGTCGACCGAAAACTTGATGATCGGGATGTTGACGAAGCCGACCAGGATCAGGACGGCGCTGACGCGCGCCGCCTTGGACGGATCATCCATGGAGCGGTTGAGCGCGATCAGGCCGAGATACATCAGAAACAGCACGAAGACCGAGGTGAGGCGGGCATCCCAGACCCACCAGGTGCCCCACATCGGCTTGCCCCAGAGCGAACCGGTGACCAGCGCAATCAGGGTGAAGGCCGCGCCGAGCGGGGCGGCCGCCTTGTGGCTGACATCGGCCAGCGGATGCCGCCAGACCAGCGTGCCGATCGCCGAGAGCGCCATCACGGAGTAACACATCATCGAGAGCCAGGCGGCCGGCACATGCACATACATGATGCGCACGGTGTCGCCCTGCTGGTAGTCGGTCTCCGAGGCAAAGCCGAGATAGAGCCCGGCCGCAAAGAGCAGCACAGTGATGCCCGCAAACCAAGGCAGAATCCGCGCGACCAGCGCGAGAAATCGGGTGGGATTGGCGAGGTCGCCGATTTTTGTGATGGCAAGGCTGTTGTCGGTCATGATGTGTTTTAGCCTGTCTCAATCCCGCCTGCAATTGATCCTGGTCAAGCTGAATGTCTCAGTCCGCAGAGCTCCGCAAGGCAGCGGCTGCACCCACAGGTCCGATCACGGCAAAGAGAAGTGTAATGGCTGTGAGGAACAGGAAGGGCGGCATGAAAGGCGCCGGATCCTCAACCGCTGCATAGGAAGCACTGACACCGAAGATCAGCACCGGAACGGCAAGCGGCAGAACGAGGATGGACACCAGGAGACCGCCGCGCGGGAGTGCCACGGCGACAGCGGCACCGGCTGCACCGATGAAGGTGATCGCCGGCGAACCGACCAGGAGCGTCAGCATCACGGCACCGATCGCAACCTCGTCCATGTTCATGAAGAGCCCGAGCAGCGGCGAGGCAATGACGAGCGGCAGGCCGGTCGCCACCCAATGCGCCAGACATTTGACGAGCACGGTCAGCACGAGCGGCGTTTCCTGCATCAGCAGGATGTCGAGCGATCCGTCGTCGCGTTCCGCCTGGAACAGGCGATCGAGCCCGAGCAGGGCAGAGAGCAGCGCCCCGATCCAGACGATGGCAGGGCCAATGCGCGAAAGAAGATTGAGATCGGGACCGACGCCGAAGGGAATGACGGCGACCACGGTGGTGAAGAAGAGCACGCCGATCAGCGCGCCGCCACCGGCGCGGACAGAGAGTTTTAGGTCCCGGAGAAACAGCGCCATCATGCGGAATACTCCAGATCGACACCCTCGAAGCCCAGCATCTCGAGCGTCTGGGCGCCCTCCATCCCGAGCGGCTGATGGGTTGCGGCCAGAGCGATGCCTCCCGACTGTCGGTGCCGACGCACGAGGTCTTCGAACATCGCGTCCGCCTTGCGATCGAGCGCGGCCGTCGGCTCGTCGAGAATCCAGATCGGGCGGTAAGCGACCAGGAGCCGCGCCATGGCGAACCGCCGCTGCTGCCCCGCAGAAAGATAACCATAGGGCAGGTGGGTGATCCCCGAGAGCCCCACCTCGGCGGCGGCCTCTTCGACGCTCGCGCCGATCCCGCCTATGGCATCACCCAGGAAGGACTTCCAGAAGGCGAGGTTTTCCGCAACGGTCAATTCGCGCTTCATGCCATTGCGATGACCGAGGTAGTGGCTGAATTCCCGGCCGGACGCGCCTCACCGACGGCATCGGACACGCAGGTCGCCTGCCCCGTTTCCGGGCGAAGCAGACCGGCGACGACGCGCAGAAGCGTCGATTTTCCAGACCCGTTTCGGCCTGTCAGAACCAGCGCCTCTCCGGCATTCAACCTAAAGGAAACATTAACGAAAATCAGATCCTCGCCACGACGCGCTGAGAGATTTTCGGCTTCAAGCCTGATCATGGTCGCCTTCTGGCAGGATGAGGCCTGCCTCATAAAAAAATCCGATTTCGCCCTTCGTCGGTCTGGCGCCTTTCTTAGAAATTATCTATAAGACCTGCAACCACGCCAGCGGCCGGCGTGAAGTTCATCCTTGTGCCGAACTTGAACATCGCAAGCAGCGGTTTTCACGTGCGGACAGCGGAAATGGTCGTACCCGCATCCTGATGTGCATGAAGTGCATAGGCGTCCGCACGAATGTGTTGGCTATCAGTCTAAGCGGGGTTTCTATCCGTGGCTAAATCTCTCGACAGCTTCAATTGCCGGTCGGTCCTGACCGTCGACGGCAAGGACTATGTCTACTACAGCATTCCCAAGGCCGAAGCGAACGGTCTCGCCGGGGTTTCGAAGCTCCCCTATTCGATGAAGGTGCTTCTCGAAAACCTTCTGCGCAACGAAGACGGCCGTTCCGTCACCAAGGCCGATATCGAGGCCTGTGCCGCCTGGCTCGTCAACAAGGGCCTGACCGAAGCTGAAATCGCCTACCGCCCGGCCCGCGTGCTGATGCAGGACTTCACCGGCGTTCCCGCCGTCGTCGACCTCGCCGCCATGCGTGACGGCATCAAGAACCTCGGCGGCGATCCGGAAAAGATCAACCCGCTCGTTCCCGTCGACCTCGTCATCGACCACTCCGTCATCGTCGACGAATTCGGCACGCCCCAGGCCTTCGCCCGCAACGTCGAGCTGGAATACCAGCGCAACGGCGAGCGCTACCGCTTCCTGAAGTGGGGCCAGCAGGCATTTAAGAACTTCCGCGTCGTTCCCCCGGGCACCGGCATCTGTCACCAAGTGAACTTCGAATATCTCGGCCAGACCGTCTGGACGAAGGACGAGGACGGCGAGACCATCGCCTATCCCGACACCTGCGTCGGCACGGACAGCCACACCACGATGATCAACGGTCTCGGCGTTCTCGGCTGGGGTGTGGGCGGTATCGAAGCCGAAGCCGCCATGCTCGGCCAGCCCGTCTCCATGCTGCTCCCTGAGGTCATCGGCTTCAAGCTGACCGGCACGCTGAAGGAAGGCGTCACCGCGACCGACCTTGTGCTGACCGTCGTCCAGATGCTGCGCAAGAAGGGCGTCGTCTCGAAGTTCGTCGAATTCTTCGGCTCGGGCCTCGACACGCTGCCGGTCGCAGACCGCGCAACCATCGGCAACATGGGTCCGGAATACGGCGCGACCTGCGGCTTCTTCCCGGTCGATGTCGAGCCACCGTCGGCTATCTCGACATGTCGGGCCGCACCAAGGACCGCATCGCACTCGTCGAAGCCTATTCGAAGGCTCAGGGCATGTGGCGCGACAGCCGGCTCGCCGACTCGGTCTTCACCGACACGCTCGAACTCGACCTCGGCGACGTCGTGCCGTCGATGGCCGGCCCGAAGCGTCCGGAAGGCCGCTTGGCCCTCGAAACCATCGCACCGAACTTCGCGACCGCTCTCGAAGGCGACTACAAGAAGCCGGGTCAACTGAGCCAGCGTTGGGATGTCGAAGGCACCGACTACGATCTCGGCCATGGTGACGTGGCGATCGCCGCCATTACGTCGTGCACCAACACCTCGAACCCGAGCGTGCTGATTGCAGCCGGCCTCCTGGCACGCAACGCCGTGGCCAAGGGCCTGAAGACCAAGCCGTGGGTCAAGACCTCGCTCGCACCCGGATCCCAGGTCGTCGGCGAATATCTCGAAAAGTCCGGCCTGCAGAAGGAACTCGACGCGCTCGGCTTCAACCTCGTTGGCTTCGGCTGCACGACCTGCATCGGCAACTCCGGCCCGCTGCCGGGCCCGATCTCGAAGACGATCAACGACAAGGGCATCATCGCTGCCGGCGTTCTCTCGGGCAACCGCAACTTCGAAGGCCGTATCTCGCCGGATGTCCAGGCGAACTACCTCGCCTCCCCGCCGCTAGTCGTCGCCTATGCACTCGCCGGCACGGTCCAAAAGGACCTGACCAAGGAGCCGATCGGCGAAGACCAGAACGGCAACCCGGTCTACCTGAAGGACATCTGGCCGACCTCTGCCGAAGTGCAGGAGTTCATCCAGAAATACGTCACCCGCGCACTCTTCGAATCGAAATATGCCGACGTCTTCAAGGGGGACGAAAACTGGCAGGCTGTCCAGGTTCCGGAAGGCCAGACCTATGCCTGGGACGACAAGTCCACCTACGTCCAGAACCCACCCTACTTTGTTGGCATGGGCAAGACCGGCTCGGGCCTGACAGAACATCAAGGGCGCCCGCGTCCTCGGTCTCTTCGGCGACAAGATCACCACCGACCACATCTCTCCGGCCGGTTCGATCAAGGCAGCCTCTCCGGCGGGTGCCTACCTGACCGACAACGGCGTGGCCGTGGCCGACTTCAACCAGTACGGCACGCGCCGCGGTAACCACGAAGTGATGATGCGCGGCACCTTCGCCAACATCCGCATCCGCAACCACATGCTCGGTCCGAACGGCAAGGAAGGTGGCTACACGGTCCACTATCCCTCCAAGGAAGAGCTGTCGATCTACGATGCAGCCATGATGTACAAGGAAGAGGGCGTTCCGCTCGTCATCTTCGCCGGCGTCGAATACGGCAACGGTTCGTCGCGCGACTGGGCAGCCAAGGGCACCAACCTGCTCGGCGTCAAGGCCGTGATCGCGCAGTCCTTCGAGCGTATCCACCGCTCGAACCTCGTCGGCATGGGCGTCGTGCCCTTCACCTTCGAGGACGGCACCACCTGGGCTTCGCTGAACCTCAAGGGCGACGAGATCGTTACGATCGAGGGCCTGGAAGGCGACATCAAGCCGCGCGAGAAGAAGATCGCAAAGATCACCTACTCCGACGGCACCGTGAAGGATGTCCCGCTGCTTTGCCGCATCGATACGCTCGATGAGGTCACCTACATGAACAATGGCGGCATTCTGCAGACCGTTCTGCGCGATCTCGCTGCCTGAAAGTTCTGAGACGACAGATGAGAAGCCGCCGGGCGACCGGCGGCTTTTTTCGTGGGTGAGAGAATTGGACCGTTGACCAAAATTTCACCCCATCGTGACTTTGCGCACAGGGCACGAGAGGGTATCAAGTGCACCATGCAGAAAAGGCATCGCATCAGCATGTTGCAGGCAAGCAAGAGCACGGGTCGAGGAAAGCCAAGATCAAAGCTGTTAGCTTTGGTCCTCGCGCCATTGATGATCCTTTCCAGCCCTGCAGCGAAGGCTGACGAGGTGTCGACGCCGAAGGGCGTCGTGGAACTCTTCACCTCACAGGGATGCCGCTCATGCCCTCCTGCGGACCGCGCATTCGAGCAGCTCGTCCGCGAAGGCAAGGTCGTGGCGCTGTCCTACCACGTCGATTATTGAACTACTTGGCTGGGCCGATACGCTGGCGACCACGGAAAACACGGCTAGGCAATATGCCTACGCCAAGACCTTCGGTCGAAACGGGGTCTACACCCCGCAGGCGGTGCTCAATGGCCGTGAACATCTGAAGGGCACAGACGCATCGGAGGTCAATGAGCGACTGGACCGCATGAAGTCGAGCGGAGACGGATTGGTCGTGCCGGTAAAGGCCTCGCGTCACGACGACCAGTTGTCGATTACGATCGGCAAAGGTGCCGGCAAGGCAAATGTCGTGGTCGTCTATTTCCGTCAGAACCAGACCGTCGAGGTGCTCAAGGGCGAAAACCTCGGGCAGAGCCTGAACTACTGGCACAGCGTGACCGACGTTCAGACCGTTGGCATGTGGGATGGAAAGTCGCTTGATCTGACGCTTCCGGCAAAGCCCATGGGCGACGAACAGAGTGACGGCATCGCCATTCTCCTGCAGGCGGCCGATGAGGGCGGCAATCCGTCCCGGATCATTGGGGCCACCGTCATGATGACCACGCCAAAAACGCTTTGATTTCGGGGTACTGGAAACTTGGTGTGGTCCGGCCTGGAAACATTGGGGGGCTGGGGGTAAGGGGTCAATGCGCCAGACCGGACCGTTTGGCGCACCGCGCCAACCAAGTTAGTTATACTATATCTCAAAAAGCGGCGCACGTATGTTCAAATTTGGGCATGGCGACGTTTATCTGACTTGTAGCGTGATTATTGTCACAACCAGTGCGCCAGCAGAGCCAACGAAAAGGCCCGCCCGGGGGATGCCGGACAGGCCTCAATGAATTCGTAGTCAAGCGATGGTCAGCCGACGAGCGCGTCGTAAGCCTGGACGTTCTTGATGGCGCGCTCACCGATCACCGCGGCACTATCGCCCGGCTTATAGAGGCTGGAGCCTAGGCCAAAGGCGCGAACGCCGACCTTCCAGTAATCCGCAAAATTGGCGTCGGAAACGCCGCCGACAGCGCCGATAGGCAGATGCGGCGGCAGAATAGCCTTGATGGCAGAAATGCCACTTGGGCCGAGCACGCTGGCCGGGAAGAACTTGAGCGCCGAAGCGCCGCACTTGGCAGCAAGCAGAGCTTCCGTCGGCGTGAACACGCCCGGCATTGCGACCATTCCATGCGAAACTGCACGGCGAATCACTTCAGGCTCGACATTCGGTGTCACCAGCAGATTGCCGCCAACATCGTTCAGCCGGTCTACCTGGGAGGCTTCGAGAACGGTCCCTGCCCCGATCAGCACATTTGCCGGTGCAAGTTTGCGGGCCTTCTCGATGGAAACGAACGGATCGGGCGAGTTCAAGGGCACTTCGATCGCCTCGAACCCTGCTTCCAGCAGCGCATCCACTGCAGCTTCGATCTCCTCCGGCTTGATGCCGCGCAGGATGGCAACAAGATTGCGGCGAAGCGCGGGCCAGGCAACGGATGCGGTCATCAGGTCAATCCTTGAATTCGTGGTCGAAAAGAGAAAGTGCCGAGGCAAGCAGACCGCGACGGACCAACAGCCCCCCATCAAGGAGAACCGGTTCGCCGCCAGCCTGGACGATGGCACGGGCATAGAGACGCGTCAGCTTGCCGGTACCGATGAGGTAGGCCTTGCCATACCGAGTCAGGTCGTTGCGGATCGCTGCGATCTCGGCGCCGATCAGCAGACCGGAAAGGCGCGCCGCCGGATTGATCTTCGTATTCGAAGCAAGCAGCCCCTCGGCTCGGATCGAGAAGAGAACCGATGTCAGTGCAAAACCAGGCTCGAGCGCCTGCTGCACGGCAGCGTCGAAGATTTCAGGATCTGCCTCGGCATCACCATCCTCGGGAACGGAAAGGCGCAGGATGGACTGCCGGCTGATCAAGTTGAAAAGCTCGCCCGTCATCACGGTGGAGAAGTTGCGAACCTGTCCACCCTCGACGAGAGCCCATTTCGAATGGGTGCCCGGAAGGCAGAAGAGAGCGTTGTCCAGCCCCTGCTCCAGGGCGCCGGCGAGCTGGGTTTCCTCACCCCGCATGACGTCAAAGGCACCGCCCTCGCGCTGGCAGACGCCAGGCAGGATATAGACCGGACGGCTGACGCCCTCCGGCTGGACCGCATGCTGGAAAAGGCCGACCAGCGGGGCTGGCGTTTCCACATAGGGTGCTTCACGCCAGCCTGTGCGGGCGCCCGCCATACCGGCGATAACCACCGGGAGCTCGGGAGACGCGCCAAGCGCTGTGAGATGCCCTTCAAGCACGGCGGGATAGGCAGCCTTGTCGAGGCTGCCCATACCCTCTGCAGATTGCCGTTCACCGATCACCTCGCCCTGACTGTCGGTCAGCCAGATCCGAAGGTTGCTGGTGCCCCAGTCGACGAGCGCGGCAAACGGTGATGTCGTCACGGCATGTCCTCAGGCGAGATCGGTCGGCAGAAGTGCCGCCGGAATATCCTGGAAGCAGACCGGCCGCAGGAAGCGACGGATCGAGAGCGTGCCGACAGACGTGGCGCCAAAGTTCGTGGAAGCCGGGTAGGGGCCGCCGTGAACCATGGAATCAGCGACTTCGACACCCGTCGGGAAGCCGTTGGCAAGCACACGACCTGCCTTGCGCTCGAGGATCGGCATCAGCCGCTTACCGAGCGTCTCGTCACCATCGGCGAGATGGATCGAAGCCGTCAGCTGGCCGGAAAGGCTGCGGGCCATGGCGACCATTTCGTCTTCGCTCTCGGCGATAACGATCAAGCCGAGCGGACCGAACACTTCTTCGCCGAGCACGTGGTTATCGAGCCAGTCCTTCGCCGTCGTCTGGAACAGGTAAGGCGTGGCATTGCGCAGGTCGCAGGTCGACGTGAGAACCGAACGAACACCTTCGGTGCCGGCGATCTTGGTGGCACCCTTGCGGTAGGCATCAGCGATCCCATCCGTCAGCATGGTCTGCGGACCGACAGCCGAGAGAGCTTCCGTCGCTGTCTCGACATACTTGTCCGCATCCGCGCCCTTGAGCAGCACGACGATACCCGGATTGGTGCAGAACTGGCCGGCGCCCATGGTCAGCGAACCGACCCAACCCTTGGCGATGGCTTCGCCACGGGTGGCGATGGCCTTGGGCAGCATGAACATCGGGTTGACCGAGCCGAGCTCGCCGAAGAACGGGATAGGTTCTGGACGCTGCGCGCAGAGATCGAAGAGCGCACGGCCACCACCGAGCGAGCCGGTGAAGCCGACAGCCTTGATCAGCGGATGCTGAACGAGCGCCTGACCGACGTCGCGGCTCCCGCCGTGAACGAGCGAGAAGACGCCCGGGTGCACGCCGCAACGCTTGATGGCGGCATCGATCGCGGAGGCGACGATTTCACCCGTGCCCGGATGGGCATCATGCGCCTTGACGACGACAGGGCAGCCAGCAGCGAGTGCCGCTGCCGTATCACCACCAGCCGTGGAGAAGGCGAGGGGGAAGTTGGAGGCACCGAAGACGGCGACCGGGCCAATCGGACGCTGAACCATCCTGAGGTCCGAACGTGGCAGCGGCTTGCGATCGGGCAGGGCTTCGTCATGACGACGGTCCAGATAGTCGCCTTTGCGGATATGCGCCGCGAAGAGGCGAAGCTGGCCGACGGTACGGCCGCGCTCGCCGATCAGGCGTGCTTCCGGCAGACCGGTTTCCTGGGAGCCGATCTCGGTGATCGCATCACCACGTGCGTCGATTTCCTCGGCGATCGCGTCGAGGAAGGCGGCACGCTCTTCGCGCGTCGAATAGGCAAAGGTTTCGAATGCCTCTTCGGCGGCCTTCACCGCCTGATCGACGAGGGCAGGGGTACCCTTCGAGAAGGTGTGGGAGGAGCCCGTGGCAGGCGACGAGGTGAAAGTATCCGTGCTGGCAACCCAGTTGCCGGCGATCAGGTGTTTTCCAGTCGGTGTATAGGCCATGGGATGGGCCTCCTTTTGATGTCAGTCTTCGAAGTGAGCGACGACTTTTCGTTCCCCGCAAAGGAACGAATCCGCCACGATGCGCAGCGGCTGATAGTCGGTATCGCTCTGGCGGGAGCGGATGAGATGGGCGAAGCGTTCGTAAATTCCCGCATATTCGCGGTCCGGGCCGGACGCCTGTTCCTTACCCCCGATATAGAGTTCCGAACCGCCCTTTGAAAGACGCAGCTCGCCAGCATTCGTCTGGACTGTGATGTCCCACGTCTGCGGCCCTTCCTGTCGCCAGTCGAATTCGGCCGTGATTGGCGCGCCTTCGACGGTCCGCATGGCGATGGAAGCGGCGATCGGCTGCTTCTTGTTTTCAGGGAACTCGAGGGTGGATTTTTCCACCATGATGTGGCCAGGCACGATCTCCGTCAGGATGGAGAGTGCGTTGATGCCCGGATCGAAAACGCCGAAGCCACCCGGTTCCCAGATCCAGGCCTGGCCGGGATGCCAACGGCGCACGTCTTCCTTCCAGACGATCGAGATCGACTGGATGACCTTGTCGGCAAGCCACTGCTTGGCGGGCTCGACACCGAGCGCGAAGCGGGAGTGCCAGGTCGCAAACAACGTCACGCCAGCCTTGGCGGCAAGCTCGGTGAGAGCCTCTGCCTCACCCAGGGTGGGGGCCGGTGGCTTCTCCATCAGGACATGGCGTCCTGCTGCAATTGCAGCCTTCGCCATGTCGAAACGCACTTCAGGCGGGGTGCAGAGCGACACGACCTTGATGTCCGGGCGCGCGGCCAGAAACGCATCGAAATCGGTGAAGTTCTCGGCACCCTCGACCTTGCCATGACGGCTGACGCCAACGGCAACGACGAAGTCCTGACCGCCTTCGATCGACGGGATGTGCTGGTCGCGGGCGATCTTGCCGATGCCGACAAGCGCGAGCGGAATACGATCTGCCATCGTCGAGGTCCTCAGTGTGCGTCCTTGCCGACCGGCGAACCGCGGCAGCCCTTCAAGAAGTCGAAGTCGGCACCCGTATCTGCACCCTCGACGTGATCGTGGAAGAGGCGGGCATAACCGCTGGCCGGCGGCTCAACCGACGGGCGCCAGTCTGCGAGACGGCGCTGCATCTCTTCTTCCGAGATGTCGAGGTGAATGCGGCGCGATTCGACGTCGAGCTCGATGAAGTCACCATTCTTGACGATCGCGAGCGGTCCGCCACGTGCAGCTTCTGGCGAGGTGTGCAGGAGAACAGTGCCATAGGCGGTGCCGGACATGCGCGCATCCGAAATGCGGACCATGTCGGTGATGCCCTTGCGCAGAACCTTCGGCGGCAGACCCATGTTGCCGACTTCGGCCATGCCCGGATAGCCGCGCGGACCACAGTTCTTCAGGACCATGACGCAGGTCTCGTCGATATCGAGCGCCTCGTCGTTGATCTTCGCCTTGTAGTCGTCGATGTCTTCGAAGACCACGGCGCGGCCGCGATGCTTCATCAGCGTGCGCGGAGGCTGCAGACGGCTTCAACACCGCAGCCCTTCGGCGCGAGATTGCCGCGCAGACACGACGATACCGCCCTGCTGGGTCAGTGCCTTGTCGACCGGCAGGATGACGTCCTCGTTCCAGTTGCGAACGTCCTTGACCTCGTCCCAGATCGCTTTCGCCCAGAGACCGTCAGCGCAGTCCTTGTGCAAGCTTGCCGGCCTTCGCCCGAGACGCTTGATGAACGACAGGCAGACCGCCGGCATAGAAGAACTCTTCCATCAGGTACTTGCCCGACGGCATCAGGTTGACGATCGTCGGGATGTCGCGGCCCAGGCGATCCCAGTCGTCGAGCGTCAGATCGATGCCAACGCGGCCAGCCATCGCCAGGATATGCACGACGGCATTGGTCGAGCCACCGATCGCACCGTTGACGCGGATCGCGTTCTCGAAGGCTTCCTTGGTCATGATGTCGGAGGGCTTCAGGTCATCCTTCACCATCTGCACGATCCGGCGCCCCGAAAGCTGCGCCATCACCTTGCGGCGGCTGTCGACAGCCGGGATCGCGGCGTTGCCCGAGAGCGCCATGCCGAGGGCTTCAACCATCGACGCCATGGTCGAGGCGGTGCCCATGGTGTTGCAGGTGCCGCTGGAGCGGGACATTGAAGCTTCGGCTTCGACGAATTCTTCCTGGGTCATCTCGCCAGCCTTCACGGCTTCGGAGAACTTCCAGAGATGCGTGCCGGAACCGACGCGTTCGCCGCGGAAATAGCCGTTCAGCATCGGGCCACCGGTGACAACGATCGACGGAAGGTCGGTCGAAGCAGCCGCCATGACCAGCGACGGGGTCGTCTTGTCACAGCCGACGAGCAGCACGGCACCATCGATCGGCTGGCCGCGCATGGCTTCCTCGACAGCGAGTGCCGCGAGGTTGCGGTACATCATCGCCGTCGGGCGGAAGGTGTTTTCGGATGCCGAGAAAACCGGGATCTCAACCGGGAAACCACCAGCTTCCCAGACGCCAGCCTTCACCTTTTCAGCCAGCTCACGCAGGTGGCCGTTGCAGGGGGTGAGGTCGGACCAGGTGTTCAGGATGCCGATCACCGGTCGACCATCGAAGAGGTCGTGGGGGTGGCCCTGGTTCTTCATCCAGCCACGATGATAGATCGTGTCGCGGGATGTCCCGCCATACCAATGCTGGGATCTCAGTTGGCGCGGCCAGGCCGCCGGTTTGAACTTGCTCATGGCTTTCGTCCTGTCTCTGGGAAATGGGCGGGTCGGTTGACCGATCCGCTCAGAGCATCTTCACCTTGACGGTCTCTGCGGCAGCCTTTGCAAGGCGGTTGCGCAGTGGGAGACCGAATTGCGGGGACTCAATTTCGAAGACATCGCCTTCCTGCGTGACGAATCCATCAGCCACGGAAAGCGTCGCCGTGCCGTACATGTGGACGTGCAGATCGCCCGGCTGGCAGAACAGCGCATACTTGAAGTGGTGATACTCCAGGTTTGCGATCGTGTGGGACATATTGGCCTCACCCGAGAGGAACGGCTTTTCCCAGACGGTCTGGCCAGCGCGCACGATGCGCGAAATGCCTTCGACGTGGTCGGGCAGGGCGCCGACACGCAGTTCCGGACCGAAGGAGGCCGGACGCAGCTTGGAGTGTGCGAGGAAGAGGTAGTTGATCTTCTCGGTGACGTGGTCGGAGAATTCGTTGGCAACGGAGAAGCCGAGGCGATGCGCGGTGCCGTCCTCGCCGATGATGTAGTAACCGGCCATTTCAGGCTCTTCACCACCATCGAGCGCAAAGGAGGGCGAGACGAGGTCTTCGCCAGGAGCGACCGCGTTGAAGCCATTGCCCTTGTAGAACCACTCCGGCTGGACGCCGATTTCGCCGGGCTTCGGCTTGCCGCCTTCCATACCCATGCGGAACATCTTCATGGAATCGCTCATGCCGGCGGTATCCGCATGCATGCTGTCACGGGCAGATGCCGAACCGGTATGGGTCAGGCCCGTACCCGTCAGGTACATGTGAGCCGGATCCGGATGACGCACGGGGCAGTCGAGCTTGCCTTCGGCCGCCAGAGCGACGAGATCGACGGCATCGCCTGCACCCTGCTTTTCGATGAGGGTTGCTACGTCAGTACCGGCAGCAATGGCTGCCTTCGCGAGTTCGTAAGTTGTCTTGTAACCTGGGACAAGGCGCGCGGCCTCACCCTGGCGGCAGATGACGCCGCCAGTCTTCAATTGCGAGAGAAACATAAGCCTATCCTCAGACTGCTTTGTTCTTGTTGTAAACGTCGAAGAAGACAGCAGCCAAAAGCACGAGGCCCTTGATGAGCTGCTGGTAGTCGATGCCGATACCCATGATCGACATGCCGTTGTTCATGACACCCATGATGAAGGCGCCGATGACAGCACCGGTGATCTTGCCAACGCCGCCGGACGCCGAGGCACCGCCGATGAAGCACGGCCGCGATAACGTCGAGCTCGAAGCCGACGCCTGCCTTCGGTGTCGCCGAATTGAGGCGAGCCGCGATGATCATGCCGGCGAGAGCCGCGAGCACACCCATGTTGACGAAGGTCAGGAACAGCCAGCTTTTCGGTATTGATGCCGGAGAGCTTCGCAGCCTTTTCATTGCCGCCCAGCGCGTAGATGCGGCGACCGATCGTGGTGCGCGTGGTGACGAAGGAATAAAGCGCGATGAGAACGCCCATGACGACGAGCACGTTTGGCAGGCCGCGATAGGTGGCGAGCTGATAGCCGAGGAAGATCGCAACAGCGCTGATGATGCCCATCTGCACCGCGAAGAACACGAAGGGTTCGTTTTCGGTGCCGTGTGCGTTCGTTCAGGCGGCGCGTTCTTCATGCCGTTATAGATCGCCATACCGACGAGCAGCACGATCAGAATGATGGCAACGTGGTTGCGCGATGCCCGTGGTCGCTCACATCCGTCAGCGGCAGGAACGTCCGGGATGAAGCCGGTCGACAGCAGCGTGAATTCCGTCGGGAAGGGACCGATCGGGCGACCCTGCAGCAGCGACATAGGTCAGGCCGCGGAAAACCAGCATGCCGGCGAGCGTCACGATGAAGGACGGGATCTTCTGATAGGCGACCCAGTAACCCTGGGCGGCACCCATGACGCCACCGACGCACGCAGACACAGCGGCACGACCAGCGAGATAATGCCAGCCCCATTTGACCAGCATGATCGCCGATATGCGCGCCGATGAAGGCGACGATCGAGCCAACCGACAGGTCAATGTGCCCCGCCACGATGATCAGCAACATGCCGAGCGCCATGATGACGATGAACGAGTTCTGCAGCACCAGGTTGGTGATGTTGACCGGACGGAACAGAACACCGTTGGTCAGGAACTGGAACAGCAGCATGATGACGACGAGCGCGAGCAGCAGTCCGTATTCGCGGATGTTGTTGCAGCAGATAGTCGCCGTACGGAGACCTTGGGGGTTTCGGTTCTTGTGTCGATAGCCATTAGTGTTTCTCCCCAGAGCGCATGATGGCACGCATGATGGACTCTTGGCTTGCTTCTTCCTTGGACAGTTCCGCGACGATGCGTCCTTCGTTCATGACGTAGATGCGGTCGCAGGTGCCGAGCAGTTCGGGCATTTCCGACGAGATCATCAGAATGCCCTTACCTTCGGCGGCAAGCTGGTTGATGATGGTGTAGATTTCAAACTTCGCCCCGACGTCGATGCCGCGCGTCGGCTCGTCGAGGATCAGGATCTCAGGGTTCGGTGAACAGCCACTTCGACAGAACAACCTTCTGCTGGTTGCCACCGGAGAGGTTTACGGCCTCCTGGTAGATCGAGTGCGATCGGATCCGGAGCTTCTGGCGATAGTCGGACGGCCACCTTGGCTTCCTTGCGGTCATCGATGATCGTGCCGCTGGAAACGCCGTCGAGATTGGCGAGCGTGGTGTTTTCCTTGATGTTGTTCTGCAGCACGAGACCGAGATGTTTCCGGTCTTCCGTCACATAGGCAAGACCGGCCTCGATCGCCTTCGGGATCGTCGAAACATCGACCGGCTTCCCATGCATCAAGACGTCACCCGTGATCTTGTGACCCCAGGACTTGCCGAAAATGCTCATCGCCGTCTCGGTACGCCCGGCACCCATCAGGCCCGCAATGCCGACGACTTCGCCGGCGCGGACATTGAAGGCAACATCGTGCAGGAACTGACGATCGCGGTGGTTCTGGTGGAAGACGTTCCAGTTCTTCACCTCAAGCAGGACGTCGCCAATCTTGGGGTCGCGCTTCGGGTAGCGGTCTTCCATGTCACGGCCGACCATGCCCTTGATGATCCGGTCTTCCGTGATCTCCTGGGTGTGACAGTCGAGCGTTTCGACGGTGCGCGCCGTCACGTAGGATGGTGATCTGGTCAGCAACCTTGCGGATTTCATTCAGCTTGTGGGAGATGATGATCGACGTCATCCCCTGCTTGCGGAACTCCATGCAGCAGTGTCAGCAGCGCGTCCGAATCCGTTTCGTTGAGCGAAGCGGTTGGCTCGTCGAGGATCAGCAGGCGCACCTTCTTCGACAGCGCCTTGGCGATCTCGACCAGCTGCTGCTTGCCGACACCGATGTCGGTGATGCGTGTCGACGGAGCGTCCTTGAGGCCCACCTTTGCCAGCAGCTCTTTCGTCCGCGCAAATGTCTGGGGCCAGTGGATCACGCCGTTCTGGGCGATTTCGTTGCCGAGCGAAGATGTTCTCGGCGATCGACAGGAGCGGCACGAGCGCCAGTTCCTGGTGAATGATGATGATGCCCAGCTGCTTCGCTGTCGGAGATGCCGGCTGAACTGACGGACTTCGCCGTCGTAGAAGATGTCGCCGTCATAGGTGCCGGCGGGATAGACACCGCTCAGGACCTTCATCAGCGTAGACTTGCCGGCGCCATTTTCGCCGACCAGCGCGTGGATCTCGCCCTCGCGCACCTTGAAGCTGACATTCGTCCAGCGCTTTCACGCCGGGAAATGTCTTTGTGATGCCGCGCATCTCGAGAATGATGTTGTCCATGTGCAGAATTCCGGCGCCAGGCCAGCGATCCCGAAAGATCCAGCTGGAGGCGCGAGCTCCTCAATGCGCATAGACAATGGGTCCGCGACATGTCGCGGACCCTGGATGCGATCCGAAGGATCAGCTGTCGATCTGCTCGGCGGTGTAGTAGCCAGCGCCGACGAGAACTTCTTGGCAGTTGCGCCTTGTCGAGCAGCGACAGGCTTCAGCAGGTAGGACGGAACGACCTTCACGCCGTTGTTGTAGGTCTTCGTCGTCGTTGATCTCGGAGCTTTGCCGCCCATGATGCAGCGTCAACCATGCGAAACGGCGACCTTGGCCAGTTCGCGGGTGTCCTTGAACACGGTCGAGTACTGCTCGCCGGCGAGCATCGACTTGATCGAAGGCAGCTCGGCGTCCTGACCGGTAACGACCGGCATGACCATGTCGCCCGAACCGTAGCCAACGCCCTTTAGAGCGGACAGGATACCGATGGAGAGACCGTCATACGGCGAAAGAGCGCCGTGCAGGCTTGTCTTCGGTGTAGGTCGAGGAGAGCAGGTTTTCCATACGAGCCTGGGCGACAGTGCCGTCCCAACGCAGCGTACCAACCTGGTCCATGCCCATCTGGCCCGACTTGACGACGATGTCGCCGCTGTCGATCAGGGGCTGCAGAACCGACATTGCGCCATCGTAGAAGAAGAAGGCGTTGTTGTCGTCAGGCGAACCGCCGAAGAGTTCGACGTTCCACGGCTTGGTGTCCGGGAACTTCGCCTTCAGGCCGTCAACGAGGCTGGTTGCCTGGAGAACGCCAACCTGGAAGTTGTCGAAGGTGGCGTAGTAGTCGACATTGCCCGAGTCGCGGATCAGGCGGTCATAGGCGATGACCTTGACGCCAGCGTCGGCAGCCTTCTGCAGGCATGTCGGACAAGCGTGGTGCCGTCGATCGGCGCCGATCACGAGAACCTTGGCACCCTTGGTGACCATGTTTTCGATCTGGGCGAGCTGGTTCGGGATATCGTCGTCAGCGATACTGCAGGTCCGGGGTGTAGCCGGCTTCCTTGAACAGCTTTTCCATGGTCTCGCCGTCCGAGATCCAACGGGTCGACGTCTTTGTCGGCATCGAAATGCCGACCATACCCTTGTCCTGTGCGAAGGACATGGGCGCGAATGATGCGATGCCGATTGCGAGAGACGCAATCAGGGCGCCAAGTTTCTTCATGGTAACCTCCCTGGTCATACCGTGCGAGGCCAAGCTCCTCCTGGCACTCGCTGAAACAAGAACGGACGGCTGACACCGCAGCCCCCAGCTCCGTCGCGAGTCTTATCGTGGCCAATATACCGATCAAATGATTATTTTGACTTTCTGCATACCATGGTTGATATGTCCTTTATGGCCGAGATTCATGTCCACCGATTACAGCCCAAACATTTGAACCTGATCCGCTCCATCGCGGAGCTTGGTCAATTAAGCTTGGCCGCTCAGGCACTTGCGCTGACACAGCCTGCGGCTTCCCGCATGTTGGGGGAGATTGAGCGCTATGTCGGCTCGCCGATTTTCGTCCGCACGCCGAAGGGCATGGAGCCCACGGCTGTCGGCAGCGCGCTCGCGCGCCGGGCTTTGAACGTGCTTGAGGAAATGCGCGAAGCGGCAAGAGAAGTCGAAGCCATCCAGCGGGGTTTGACGGGCAAAGTCAGGATCGGCGCGGTCACAGGCGGCGCCGTCGGGCACGTCGTCCCGGCCATTCGTGCCCTCAAGGCAGAAGCCTCGACCGTCGACATTCATGTCGACGTCGCCCCCAGCGGCGAAATGATCCGGGACCTCCTGTCTGGCCAGTACGACTTCGTCCTGGGGCGCATCCCGGCCGGCATCGACGCAAGGCAGTTTCACGTCGAAGGGGCAACCATGGAAGAAGTGGAGATTGTCGTCCACCGCAGCCATCCCCTGGTCAATGTCGACCGGCTGAACATTTCGGACATGACGCATTTCCCCTGGGTGATGCAGGCCCCTGGCACGCCTCTGCGTCAGGCGGTCGAGAATGTCTTCATCGGGGAAGGCGCCCCGATCCCGCGCAACATCGTCAACACGACCTCGCTTCTGGTGATGATTGCCATGCTTGCCTCGTCGAACGCGATTGCGCCGATGTCGCGGGAAGTTTCGGACCTTCTCTGTCGCCAGACGCCGGTCGGTGATCTAACGACGCTGCGACTGGACACACCGATTGAGGTGACGCCGTATCACCTCATCACTCTGAGCGGTAAACGACTATCGCCGATCGCAGCGCGGCTTCGCGAACTTCTGCTTGGCCACTTCCTGAGCCGAAGCCGCTAAGGAGGGCAGCTCCGGACAGAGCCTGCCCGTCGAAGCTTGCAATTTCGGGCATGTCAGGCACACTGTCACCCATCCGTCATGAATCGGAGCTCGTGGAGCATTGATGACAGAGCAGCCGGAAGGGCAGCGCCGCGACGACGAGGGGGCAGACAGAAGCGCCACTCCCGTTGTCGACCTGGGTGTCTACAGACAATCGCTCGACCCTCTACCCGTCACCTTTCACCGTCGCGAACTCGACGCCATCCTCTGGATCTACGGCCGCATGGTCGGAGAAGGCGAGTGGCGTGACTACGCGATCGATCACCTGAAGGACAAGGCGGTGTTCTCCGTCTTCAAACGATCGGGCGAATATCCGCTCTACCGGATCGAGAAGAACCCGAAACTCGCAGCCAAGCAGGGCGCCTTCTCCGTGGTCGGCACGGACGGACGGATTCTCAAGCGTGGGCATGATCTCCGCCAGGTCCTGAAGGTCTTCGACAGGGCGCTGAAGGCTTTGGACTGAGGCTTAAGGCATCACGCCAGGATAGGTCGAAAGATCGGGCAAGGTCGTATTGCCCTCACCCAGCGCCTTCTGCATGAAGACGGTATCGAGCCAAAGCCCGTGCTTGAAACCGGTCCCCACCAGTCTGCCCGAAAACGCGAAACTGCAGCTACGGTGAACCGCCATGGATGCCTCGCTGGCGCCGCCGATCACCGCGACCATCTGTCGGAAGCCCAATGTTTCGCAGCGGTCGAGTAGCGCGTTCAGCAAGGCCTTTCCCACGCCCCGGCCACGCGCGGATGGATGGATGTAGATGGAATCCTCCACCAGCCATCGATAGGCCGGACGCGTCCGGAAGGCCGAAGCATAGGCATAACCCGCCAAAGAACCTTGCTCATCGACAGCCGCCAGGTAGGGGTAGCCCTTTGCCTTGAGCGCTTGATATCTCTCGGTCATCTCCGAAAGATCGGGAGGCACGAGCTCGTAGCTCGCCGTCCCGTTCGCGACCGCATCGGCATAGATTAACGTGACCTCTGAAAGATCGCCGGGGGTCATGTCGCGTATGTCGAGGCTCATGCAGTTGCTCCGTTCGGAATGGTCCTTATTTCCATGACAAAAGGGGGCAGACAAGCCTTTGGGTGTCACGGTGACAAGGCGATCGGCCAGGCGACATTCTCTTTTCGCCAAAGCCGGCGGCCTGTCGGCTTGACTCACGCTGAAAACCTTGTAATCCCTCGCCGCGAAGAGGAATTCGGTCCATGCACGCTTTCGGGCAACCCATTGCGGTCTTCCACCTCCTGCAGCAGTCTGCTGCCGGCGGCGCATGCCATTCTCTTGCATCCACGACCAAGGCCAAAACGACGACGAAAACCGTCTGACGTCTTCGGCCACCGCTCTCTCCCCGGCACGGCCGGGGACAAGGAAGGTTGCGTCCTGTCGCGAGCTTCCCCCTCACCATCCGCGGAGAGACAGAAAGAGAGCATAGACATGGGTTTCAAGATTGCAGTTGTAGGCGCCACCGGCAATGTCGGTCGCGAAATGCTGAACATCCTTTCCGAACGCGGATTTCCGGCATCGGAAGTCGTGGCGCTCGCCTCGGCGCGTTCGCAGGGCACCGAAGTCTCCTTCGGTGACAAGGTTCTGAAGGTTTCCAACCTCGACAATTACGATTTTTCCGACACCGACATTTGCCTGATGTCAGCCGGCGGCACGATCTCCCAGAAGTGGTCGCCGAAGATCGGCGCGCAGGGCTGCGTCGTCATCGATAACTCCTCGGCCTGGCGCTACGATTCCGAAGTGCCGCTCATCGTGCCCGAGGTCAATCCGGACGCCATTGCCGGATTCAAGAAGAAGAACATCATCGCCAACCCGAATTGCTCGACTGCCCAGCTGGTCGTGGCACTGAAGCCGCTGCATGATTTCGCGAAGATCAAGCGCGTGGTGGTCTCGACCTACCAGTCCGTTTCGGGCGCCGGCAAGGAAGGCATGGACGAGCTGTTCACTCAGACCCGCGCTGTCTTCGTGGCCGACCCGGTTGAAGCCAAGAAGTTCACCAAGCGCATCGCCTTCAACGTCATCCCGCATATCGATAGCTTCATGGAAGACGGCTACACGAAGGAAGAGTGGAAGGTCCTGGCCGAAACCAAGAAGATGCTCGATCCGAAGATCAAGGTGACCTGCACGGCCGTGCGCGTACCGGTCTTCATCGGCCACTCGGAATCGGTCAACATCGAGTTCGAAAACGAGATCACTGCCGATCAGGCCCGTGACATCCTGCGCGACGCCCCGGGTTGCCTGGTCATCGACAAGCATGAGAACGGCGGCTACATCACCCCGCTCGAATGCGCCGGCGAAGACGCGACCTACATCTCGCGCATCCGCGAAGACGCAACTGTCGAAAACGGCCTCAACATGTGGGTCGTCTCCGACAACCTGCGTAAGGGCGCCGCTCTGAACGCGATCCAGATTGCTGAGCTTCTGGTCAATCGCGGGCTGATCAAGCCGCGCGCCGCCGCCTGAGACGACAATCCTGAGGCTTCCGGGTTCGGCCCGGGAGCCTCAGCCGGACCTTTCAGCTGAAAGTGATCCGATTTGAGAGGTCGGGCACCATACATTAGCACGAGATGGATGACAGCATCCGCTTTCACTGGCATGGTGCCGCCGATTCGTACCCATTCAAAGTCCGTTATGAGGCATCAATGCGACTGACATCCACTCTGTCGGCAGCCCTGGTTTCCGTGGTCGCCGTTTTGGCCGGCACGCAATCCGCGGCAGCGGCCGCCTGCAGCAATACATCCGCCGGCTTTGAGGAATGGGCTGCTGCCTTCAAGCAGCAGGCCGAAGGCCAGGGCTTCAGCCCGCGCATGCTCGACAAGGTCTTTTCGAGCGTGAGCTATAGCCGCAGCACGATCAGCGCCGACCGCGGCCAGAAGAGCTTCAAGCTCTCCTTCGATCAATTCATGCAGAAGCGCGGCGGCCAGACGATCATCAATCGCGGCAAGACGATGAAGAAGAACAACGCGGCTTTGTTCTCCCGTCTCGAGCAGCGCTATGGCGTGCCTGCAGGACCGCTGATCGCCATTTGGGGCATGGAGACCGGCTTCGGCTCCTTCCTCGGCAAGGAGCACACCCTGTCGGCTGTTGCCACTCTGGCATTTGACTGCCGCCGCAGCGAGTTCTTCACCGATCAGTTCTACGCCGCTCTGGAACTCGTGCAGGCCGGCAATCTCGACGTGAACGCCAAGGGCGCAGCCCACGGCGAAATCGGCCAGACCCAGTTCCTGCCGCGCAACGTCGTCCGCTACGGTGTAGACGGCGATGGCGACGGCCATATCGACATGGTGCGTTCGCGCGCCGACGCGCTTGCATCGACCGCGAACTTCCTGCGCGGCCATGGCTGGCAGCCGGGCGCCGGCTACCAGCAGGGCGAGCCGAATTTCGTCGCTATTCAGGGCTGGAACGCTGCGACCGTCTACCAGCAGGCCATTGCCCATATCGCGGCCCGAATCGACGCAGAATAAGAAACGCAATGCGGCGGCTCATGGGCCGCCGCATAATCACTCAGAGATGTAAGACAGAGCACTCGCCGTCAGGCCGCCGCGTCGACATCCAGCCGGGCAAAATCCTGGCTCTTCGGATCCATCAGCCAAAGCTCGCCATTGCTGATGTCGAACCAGGCGCCATGAATGCGCAGCTTCCCCCGCTCTTCGAGGATCTTCACACACGGGAAGGTCCGCAGGTTCGCGATCGAATTGCGGATCGAGATGCGCTCGAGCGCTGTCTGCCGTTCCGCAGGGGTCATGTTGGCATTGCCCTGGATCTGCTCGGCGGCAGGCGCCAAAAGGTTCATCCATTTTCCGATGAAATCGCCAGGTGACAGAGGCTCCGCATTCGGATCCAATGCGGACCGAATACCGCCGCAACGACCATGGCCCATGACAATGATGTCCTGGACCCTCAGCGCCTGGACGGCAAATTCGAGGGCCGCAGATGTCGAATGGTACTGTCCGTCCGGCTCGTAGGGCGGCACCATGTTTGCCACATTGCGCACCACGAAGAGTTCGCCCGGAATGGAATCGAAGATCACCTCCGGGGCGGCTCTGGAGTCGCAACAGGCAACCACCAGCGTATTGGGCTTCTGACCCTGCTCGGCGAGAACCCGGTAACGATCACGCTGGTCTTGGTAACGGCCACCCATGAAATTGCGGTAGCCGTTGAGGAGTGCGGGAGGAAAACTGGTCATTGTTACCGATTACAGCGCGTGACCAGCCGTTGCAACACCGGGAACAAGGTTTGCCTCAGCGATCAGTCTGAGCGCACGGGCTTGCGCTGTGCCGGATGCATGAGCCGGCGCATCTGTACCATCGCCTTGGGCGTGGAGAGGCTGGACGCATCGCTTTCCAGGGCAAGTTCGTCTCCTCCACGTTTGGCGGTGCGGGCAAGGATCTCGAAGACACTGGCTGTCGCTGTGCGAAGTGCCGTCTCTTCATCGACGCCGTCGAGGAGGCGAGCAAGGAAGACGGCCGCCAGGAGATCACCCAGCCCATTCGGCGGATTATCGATCAGCCTGTGCTCGGCCAGAAGCGCGGAGCGGCCGCTGAGCAGGAGATTGCCGGTTCCTCCTGCCATCATCGGCACGGCAGAAGTCACCAGCATGCGCTTCGGTCCGAGAGACAGGGCGGCATCGATGATCTGCTGATTGCTTAGCAGTTCACCACCGACCATCCATTGAAGTTCGTAGCGATTGGGCGTCGCAATATCTGCAATCGGGATCAGGTGATCACGGATGGCAGTTGCGGTTTCGACGGGTATGTACAATCCGCCCAGATCCCCCATCACAGGATCACAGACGTAGGTGAGTTGCGGATTGCGCTCTCTGGCAGCCTTGACCAATCGCGCCACCGCCGCCGGCTGCCGCGGACTGCCGAAATATCCGGTCAGGATCGCAGAGACTTCACCGAACCACGGAGACCGGATCAGATCGTCGATGGCACTCTCGAAATCATCGTCCGGAAACCGCAGCCGCGTGGCCGGTCCGTGCCCCGGATGCCAGGGAAGGACGATGGTCGGAAGTGCCCAGACGGGATGACCGAGGACCTCAAGAGCGAAGACCGCGGCTCGATTTCCGACCGATCCGCGGACAACATGGCTGGATATGACGATAACAGCACCCCTGGCTATTTCGTGCATTTTGCGTGATTCCCTTCTCAAATCCGGCAATTGACGCGTCTGATCAGTATTTTTAGCTAAAACTTATCGGACATTTTGAATCTGACCGCATATTTTTGCCTGATTTTTTCATATTCCTGTTCCATACATACTTTCGCAAGCCATTTGCGGGAACATTAGTGAAACAGCGTGAACTACGGAGGGGTCAATGGTCAGGACTGGGATCACGAAGCGCGAGGAAATTCTCAAGGGGGCAGGGGAGGAGGCTCGCAAGCTTGGCCATGCGTTCGTGCCACCGACAGTCATCTTCGGCAGAGCCAGCAACGATGATATTGACCGCTATGACGACACAATGCTGGCGCGCGCTTCCGTAAGAGCCGCACGCGACATTGCAAGCTGGGATCGCCAGACACCACACATCGAAATTGAGACGATCGAGGGCGTGAGCCCCGGCGGCCTTCCGGTCAGCGTGCTCTCCATCGTCGATCACAACAAGTCATTCCTCTACGACTCGCTGATGGGCGAAATCACCAGCCACTATCGCGATATCTACATGGCAGTACACCCGATCCTGGCGGTGACAGCCATGGGCGATGTTTCGCTGTCGAACCCGGAATCCGATCCTGAGGGGGCAATCAAGGTGAGCTACATCCAGCTTCACCTGGCGCCACTCACCATCGAACAGTCCGCTGATCTCATCAAGAAGCTCCAGCACGTGCTTGGCCAGGTGAAGATGGCGGCAACAGACTGGAAGCCGATGCTGAATCTCTTGGAGACGGCGCTTTCGGAACTGCGGGACCTGTCGGCAGGAAGAAGCGAGGCGGAACGCGATGAGGCCGTCGCTTTCCTGGAATGGCTGCGCAACAACAATTTCACCTTCCTCGGCATGCGGGAATATGTCTATTCCGGCGAGGGTGCCGGTGCGACTGTCGAGCGAGGCAAGGGAAGCGGGCTGGGTATCCTTTCGAATCCCGATGTTCTCGTTCTCCGCCAGGGGCAGAACCAGGTGACTACCACCCCCGAAATCCTGGCCTTCCTGCAGGGGCCAGATTACCTGATCGTCACCAAGGCCAACGTCAAATCGGTCGTCCATCGCCGCGCCTATATGGACTATGTCGGCATCAAGCGCTTCGGCCCGAACGGCAAGGTCATCGGGGAATTGCGCATTGTCGGCCTCTTTACCGCGACGGCCTACACGCGCTCAGTCAACCAGATCCCGCTCCTGCGCGCCAAGGTCGAGAAAGTGGTGTCTCACTTCGATTTCGACCCCCGCAGCCATTCAGGCCGCATGCTGCAGAATACGCTCGAAAACTATCCTCGCGACGACCTCTTCCAGATTACGCCGGATCTCCTGGCCAAATTCTGCGAACAGATCAACGACCTCTCTGAACGCCCCCGCGTCCGCGTTCTGCCGCGCATCGATCACTTCGACCGTTTCGTATCCCTGATCGTCTATGTGCCGCGCGAAGACTATAACTCCATGGTCCGCGAGAAGATCGGGCTCTACTTCCGGTCCGTCTACAAGGGGCATGTGTCAGCCTTCTACCCGGCCTTCCCCGAAGGCGGTGTAGCGCGCGTTCACATCATTATCGGCCGTCGGGAAGGCGAAACGCCTCAGATCCCGCAGCAGACCCTCGAAGACGCCGTGCGCGAAATCACCGCTCGCTGGACGGATCGCTTTGCAGCACTCGCCGGCACCGGAGCCCCGACGCTCGATGTCGGGCAGGCTTTCCAGGAAGCCTTCACGCCTGAAGAGGCCGTCAGCGACCTGAAGCATATCAAGGCCTGCATGGCCGGCGCTCCGCTCTCGCTGGAGTTCCATCAGGTCGCGGCGGAAGACGGGCCACTCCTCTATCTGAAGATCTTCCACGCGGGCGACCACCTGCCGCTCTCCAGGCGCGTGCCGCTCCTCGAAAACCTCGGCTTCCGGGTAATCAGCGAGCGCACATTCGATATCGACATCGCGGGCTCTAAAGACGAGCAGCAAGCGATCGTCCTGCACGACATGGAACTGCAGATCCCGGAAGGCGTGAACTTCGACAACAAGCTGCACGGGAGCCAGGTCGAGGAAGCCTTCCTCGCCGCCTTCACCGGTGCGGTCGACAACGACGCTTTCAACCGCCTTATCCTCGCTGCCGGCGTGAGCGCCCGCGAAGCATCGGTGCTCAGAGCCTATGCCGCCTATCTTCGCCAGGCAGGCGCAGTCTATTCGCTGACCTACATGGCAGAAACGCTGACCAAGCATCCGGCCATCGCCTCGGATCTGGTGGCACTCTTCCGCAATCGTTTCGATGTTGCCGTAGCGGAGAAAACCCGGAAGAGCCGTCACGCAGAACTACTGCAGACGCTGGAAAGCAGGCTCACCGACGTCAAGAGCCTGGACGAAGACCGCATTTTGCGTCGCTACATCAATGCGATCGAAGCGACGCTGCGCACCAACTTCTTCCAGAAGGGCTATCAGCAGAGCGAGCGTCCGATGCTCGCCTTCAAGTTCGATCCCCACAAGCTCGAAGGTCTGCCTGAGCCGCGCCCATTCCGCGAAATCTTCGTCTACGGCGTCGAGGTAGAAGGCGTGCACCTGCGCTTCGGCAAGGTTGCCCGCGGTGGCCTCCGCTGGTCGGATCGCGCGCAGGATTACCGCACCGAAGTTCTGGGCCTGGTGAAGGCCCAGCAGGTCAAGAACGCGGTCATCGTTCCCGTCGGCGCAAAAGGTGGATTCTTCCCGAAACTGCTGCCGCCCCAGAGCAACCGCGAGGCATGGCTCGCGGCCGGGACGGAGGCCTACAAGACATATATCCGGACGCTCCTGTCGATCACCGACAACATCGTCGGTGGCAAGATTTCCCCGCCTGCCGACACCCTGCGCCCGGATGGTGACGATCCCTATTTCGTCGTGGCAGCCGACAAGGGCACGGCGACCTTCTCCGACACGGCGAACGGTCTGGCCCAGGCAGCCGGCTTCTGGCTCGACGACGCTTTCGCTTCGGGTGGCTCCGCCGGTTACGACCACAAGAAAATGGGCATCACGGCCCGCGGCGGCTGGGAGACGGTGAAGCGTCACTTCCGCGAGATCGACATAGACATCCAGACGACGCCTTTCACCGTGGCAGGCGTTGGCGACATGTCGGGTGACGTTTTCGGCAACGGCATGCTGCTGTCGGAAAAGATCAGGCTCATCGCCGCCTTCGACCACCGCGACATCTTGATCGACCCCAACCCGGATCCGGCGATCTCGTTTGCGGAACGCAAGCGCATGTTCAACCTGCCGCGCTCCAGCTGGCAGGACTACGACAAGTCTACCCTCTCGGCCGGCGCAATGATCATTTCTCGCGCCGAGAAGTCCGTCAAACTCACGCCTGAAGCCGCAGCCGCCATTGGGATTGAAACAACGACCGCGACACCGATGGACATCATGACGGCCATCCTGAAGGCACCGGTCGACCTGCTCTGGTTCGGCGGTATCGGGACTTACATCAAGGCCGCTGCGGAAACGGATGCCGAAGTCGGCGACCGGGCCAACGACGCGATCCGTATAAATGCCACTGACGTACGCGCCAAGGTCATCGGTGAGGGTGCCAATCTGGGCGTCACCCAGAAGGGCCGTATTGCCTATGCATTGAACGGCGGACGCTGCAATTCCGACGCGATCGACAACTCGGCTGGCGTGAATTCGTCAGACGTTGAGGTCAATATCAAGATCGCGCTGAGCCCTGCCATGCAGGATGGCCGCTTGCCCCGCGAGAAGCGCAACGTGCTGCTGGCCGAGATGACGGATGAAGTGGCGGGCCTCGTGCTGCGCAACAACTATCTGCAGTCTCTCGCCATCTCCCTGACCGAAGCCAAGGGCGCCGGCAACCGGGAGGAACTGAGCCGGCTGATGGACTATCTTGAGGGCATGGGGCGTCTCAACCGCAAGGTCGAGATGCTGCCGGACTCTGCTGCCGTCGCAGAACGATATGTTTCCGGCAAGGCGCTTACCCGCCCGGAAATCGGTGTGCTCCTGTCCTATGCGAAGATCGTGCTCTTCGACCAGTTGATCGAGTCGGACCTGCCGGACGATCCCTATTGCGAGACGACGCTCGCCAATTACTTCCCGGCAGCCATGCGCAAGGCCTTCGCGAGCGACATCGCCGGCCACCGCCTGCGCCGGGAGATTATCGCAACGGTTCTTGCCAACCACGCGATCAATCGCGGAGGCCCGGGCTTCGTGGTTTCGGTATGCGATGCGACAGGCAGCACCCCGGATGAAGCCGTCAAGGCCGCTCTGGTGACGCGCGACGCCCTTGGTCTATCGGCTCTCTGGGACAAGATCGACGCGCTGGACGCCAAGATGCCGGGCCAGACGCAGAACCGGCTCTATGCGATCATTGCGGACGTCTACACGGCCATGACTCGGCTTCTGATCGACACCGGTCTGGTCAAGGGATCGGTCGGCGACGCCGTGTCCCAACTGACGGCCGCTGTTTCGGCAGCTTCCCCGGTGTTCAAGAAAGCCTTGCCAGCCGCACTCCGTCAGCATTTCGACGACCAGATCACGGAACTGACCGAGGCTGGCGCACCGGCGGCACTGGCGGCAGATGTCGTCAACCTGCAGACCATGCAACTTCTGCCGGAGATCCTGCAGATCGCTGAAAGAACAGGTGCCGACTTCGCCTCCGCGATGCGTGGCTTCTTCGCAGTCTCCAAAGCATTCCGGATCGGCCGAATCATCGAAAATGCCGGCCGAATCCAGACGACCGACCACTACGACAGTCTGGCTCTGACGCGCAGCCTCGACCGGATCGGCCAGGCACGCCGGCAGATCGTTTGTGCGGCTCTGACCAGCCACGGCAAGGACGCCCAGCCGGTTCAGGCCTGGATTGCAACGGACAAGACCCGTGTCGAGCGCATCGGCAAGGAACTGGCCTCGATCGTCGACAGCGGCGAGCCGAGCATTTCCAAACTGGCGGTCGCTGCCGGCCTTTTGGGTGATCTTGCACAAGAGCATGTGAGGTGACACTGTCGCGGGCCTGATAGCCTGTGGGGGTGTGCGTGACGACAAGTGCAGTGACAAAGACCAGCCACGGCCCCATCAACAGGGGGGTCCGTGGCTGGATGTTCTTTGACTGGGCGGCCCAGCCCTTCTTTACGGTCGTGACCACCTTCATCTTCGGTCCCTACTTCGTGTCGCGCATGACGGATGATCCGGTCAGCGCGCAGACAGACTGGAGCAATGCGGCAACGATTTCCGGCGTGGTCATCGCCGTTCTGGCCCCAATCCTGGGCTCCATCGCAGACGAATCAGGTGCGCGAAAACCCTGGATTGCCTTCTTCGCGCTCATCAAGATCCTGTGCCTCGCGCTCTTGTGGAATGCTGCGCCTGGAGCATGCCGACGCTCTACATCCTGATCATCCTGGCGAGCGTGGCTGCCGAGTTTTCCATCGTCTTCAACGATTCCATGATGCCGCGGCTGGTCAGTCAGCAGGATGTCGGTCGTGTCTCCAACATCGCCTGGGGCATGGGATATATGGGCGGCATCATCGTTCTGATCTTTGTCGTTCTCTTCCTGGCCGGCAGCCCGACGACGGGTAAAACGCTGATCGGGCTCGATCCTCTCTTCGGACTGGATCCGGCAGCCGGAGAAGACGCCCGCATCACGGGCCCGATCTCAGCGGTCTGGTATTTCCTGTTCATCCTGCCGATGTTCTTCTTCACGCCGGATGCGGCCAAGGGAAAACCGCTGGGCGCTGCCGTCCGCTCGGGGCTCCGGGAAATCCGCTCGACGCTTGGGGAGTTGCGCCACCGCACGAATATCCTGCGCTTCCTGATCGCGCGCATGATCTATCAGGATGGCGTCAACGGCCTGCTCGTTCTGGGCGGGGTTTTCGCCGCCGCCATGTTCGGCTGGTCGACGATGGAGATCGGCATTTACGGGATCATCCTCAACGTCGTCGCGATCTTCGGTTGCCTCGTCGCAGGCCGCGTTGATAGAGCACTCGGCTCGAAGGTGGTCGTTCTCGTGAGCCTGGTGATGCTTATTCTCGCGACGCTCGGCATCATCTCGACAGGCGTCGATTTCACCCTCTTCGGGCTCGTGAGCTTGCCGATCACTGGAACGGAAGGTCTCTTCGCCACGCCGGCAGAGAAGGCCTATATCCTCTATGGCCTGCTGATCGGGATGTCCTTCGGCCCCGTCCAGGCCTCGTCGCGCTCCTATCTGGCGCGCAGCGTAGAGCTCCATGAGGCGGGCCGCTATTTCGGCATCTATTCCCTGTCTGGGCGCGCAACCAGCTTTCTCGCAACGCTCAGCTTCTCTGTCGTCACGGCATGGTCCGGTTCGGCGCGCGCCGGCATGGCCACCTTGCTGGTCTTCCTGATCGGCGGATTGCTGATGCTCTGGACGACCAGATATCCGGCCACAGACCGATGATAACAAAAACGGTCGGCGGATCATTCCACCGGCCGTTTCTCTGTCTAAACTCGATAATCTTCAGTGGCGGAAGTGGCGAACGCCCGTAAAGACCATGGCAACCCCGTGTTCGTCGGCAGCGGCGATGACTTCTTCATCCCGCATCGAACCACCCGGCTGAATGACGGCCGTAGCACCCGCGGCGATCGCGGCCAACAGACCGTCTGCGAAGGGATAGAAGGCCTCTGAGGCGACCGCCGAACCCTTGGTGAGAGGCTCGGAAAGTCCCAGTGCCTTGGCGGCATCCTCGGCCTTCAGAGCGGCAATACGGGCCGAATCCACGCGGCTCATCTGGCCAGCGCCGATACCGGCGGTCTGGCCATTCTTCGCATAGATCACTGCGTTGGACTTCACGTGCTTGGCGATCTTGAAGGCGAACTTCATGTCTTCGAGTTCGGTCGCAGTCGGTGCGCGCTTGGTCACGACCTTCAGGTCGAGATCTTCCACCATCACATTGTCACGGCTCTGAACGAGCAGGCCGCCGGAGACGGTCTTCGCCATGATGCCATGCGAACGCGGATCGGGCAGGGCGCCAGTCGTCAGCAAACGCAGGTTCGGCTTGGCCGCGATGATGGCCTTGGCTTCATCGGTTACCTCTGGCGCAATGATGACTTCGGTAAAGAGCTTGACGATTTCCTGTGCGGTCTCGGCATCCAGGATCTGGTTCAGCGCGATGATGCCGCCGAAGGCCGAGGTGCTGTCGCAAGCGAGTGCCCGCTTGTATGCCTCGACAAGGCTCAAGCCGGTGGCGACGCCGCAGGGGTTTGCGTGCTTGATGATCGCGCAGGCCGGGCCGTTCTCCGGCGGGAATTCGGCGACCAGTTCGAAGGCAGCGTCCGTATCGTTGATGTTGTTGTAGGAAAGCTGCTTGCCCTGGAGCAGGGTGGCGGTGGCGACACCGGGCCGGTTCTCGCCGGTCACGTAGAAGCCGGCGCTCTGGTGCGGGTTCTCGCCGTAGCGCATCGTCTCCTTCAGGACGCCGCCCACCACGCGATAGGAAGGCATGTCGATCTCGAGCGCTTCGGCAAACCAGTTCGAAATCGCGGCATCATAGGCAGCCGTACGGGCATAGGCCTTGGCTGCCAGCCGCTGACGGAGCGCGTAGGTCGTCTGACCATCGTTTTCGCCAAGCGCAGCAATGACCTCGGCGTAATCGGCAGCGTCGGTGACGACGGTGACATAGGCATGGTTCTTTGCGGAAGCGCGGATCATCGCGGGGCCACCGATATCGATGTTCTCGACGGTGGTCGGATAATCGCCGCCCGCCGCACGGACCTGCTCAAACGGATAGAGATTGATGACCGAGAGATCGATGGCTTCAATGCCATGCGCCTTCATGGCCTCGACATGCTCGACGTCGTCGCGGATCGAGAGAAGGCCACCGTGGACAAGCGGATGAAGTGTCTTCACGCGCCCATCCATGATCTCCGGAAAACCCGTGATTTCGGAGATGTCGATCACCGGCAGACCGGCAGCCGCCAGCGTCTTGTGGGTGCCGCCCGTCGACAGCAGGCGAACACCGCGCTGGTGCAGCGCCTGCGCAAACTCGACGATGCCGGTCTTGTCGGACACCGAAAGAAGCGCGGTACGCACGCGCACGAGGTCAGGGGCGGGGATCTTCTTGGATACGACGGCCATGGGTTCACTCCGAGCTGGCGGGCGCCCGGACAATCGGCAGCGGGCGCGATGCCGCCGCCTAGCACAGCTTCAAGTGTGATGAAACTGCAAGATGACTGCCATCAGACGTGATGCGCCAGAAACCAGCGTATTTCCGGCCCTCGGAACACGATCTCCAACTGTTGCGATGGGCGTATGCCGGAAACATCGGCAAAGAACACGTCCTCTCCGACGGAGATCTCACCGACCGGAATGGAGAAGGACCAGCTTTCCCCATCGGGTGCGACGAGACGCACTTTGCGATCGTCGGACCGCTCGACGGTGATCGACGGATGGATGTGAAAGCGCGCGACGACTTCGGCACCGGGCAAGTTCGGTGTCGGCAGCCCATCAGGCAGGAGAAGACGATCGCGGCCGGCGATCTTGGTGCCCTGCTCGTTGATGCGGATTTCACGCTCATGCAAGACGCCGAAACGCTCGACATAGCCATCGTGACGAGCGGAGAGACGATCGCTGGCATCGGGGCCCGTCTGGCGATCGACCTCGATCCGCGATGGACCCGCGACGATGATGGGACCGAGATGGGAGGAATGCGCGATACGCGCCGAAGACACATCGCCGATACAGCACGGCGCACGCTGCGCCGCCGTGCGGGCAAGCTGCCGCAGCCGCTCTCCGGCAAACCGCGGTGATCCGCTGTTGATCATGAAACGGTTGCGCCCGGAAGACAGCTCGAACGAAAGGCAGCCGGCATGAGCCGTTGTCGACAACCGGGCCGAAATCGGTTTTCCCGTATCGACAAGGATCACCGTGTCCCCGGCAGACAATCGATGAAAGCCGCCATGTGGCAAGGCCTTGAACGGTTGGCCGGATGTCTCGTCGTAGCGCAGGACACTCATGAGATCCGTTGCAAGCGAAGAACTGGCCCCATTGAACAAGGCAAGGTCCCCACTGCTGTGCCGGAAGAAGCGGACCGCCGGGAATATCCGGTCGATCACGGAGATCAGCTTGGACGGCACATCGTGGCCGAGGTTGATGTAGCTCTGGCGCAGCGGCAGGAGGTCGAAGAGCAAATCGACCGAAGCTTGCGGGTTGCGAGAAATGTGGCTCCCATCCGGCAAGACTTGCCGCTCCAGCTCCCGGTCGAGCAATCGGCCTGCACGGCGTACAGCGGCTGGACGAGCTTCCGCTGCAATGGAGGCCATGGCAATTGCGATGCGCGCCTTCAGACGAGGCAATCCCTCCGGGAGTGAATCCACGCGGCGCTGGAGGAAACGCACCTGCTGACCGAGGGAAGCTGTAAACCGACGATAAAACCCGGCATCGGCATCCTGAAGCACGACCGGCGAATGGGATAGCCAGCTGATGATACGCCGCGAGACGACCTCGCTGTCCCAGGCCAGACCGCGGGTACGATTGCCATGAAGGCCAATCCACTGATCCGTAATCCAGCGGGCATTGTTGCAGGCTACACTGCTCTTGTCGGCACGAACATGCCGCAGCCACCCGAAACCGTGAAGACGCCGTGCAAACTGAACGGACGGCAGCTCCAGTTCAAACGGGGATTGCTGCCCGGCATCGAGAACCCGACCGGCAAGCGGATAGCGACCATTGAGAATTTCTTCTGCAACGAAGGAATCAACCGCCCTCAAATCGGTTGGTGCAACAACGACACGATTGATCCGGAAACGACCCCGTAGAACGAATGGCGGGGTCAAGACGGCAGCCGTCTGCCGCATCTGCCGCCAGGTTTCGGCAATGTGAAGCGAAATCAGTCGAGCGCGATCATTGATTCGCATGCTGGTTCCTGTAACCGGATCCTGATGATCCAGCCATTTCCTGTTGTCCGACAATCGTGAGCCGGAAGGACAAGCCTCCTCCGGACCCGATTTTCTGGGGCACGAAATTTCATGTCATACCGCCATGTCACGGACATGCGGAGCGACCGGCGATGTCCACGCAGACTTGCCAACAGCTTTATTGAGATATTAGTTAAATTTTAGCAACGACCGCCGCGTAGAAACCGTCAAGGCCACCTTGCTCGGCAAGCATCGCCGGCGTGGTCCGGAACTCGCCCTTCGGCGTGATCGCCGCTTCGAGCCCTGGCCAGTCCTCCGGAACGATCGGCATCAAGCGCAAATCGGGAAAATCGACCAGCAGACGATCAATGATTTCCTCGCCTTCTGAGGGATCGATCGAGCAGTTGGAAAACACAAGGCGACCACCCGGCTTCAGGAGTGTGACCGCGTGGCGAAGCAGCTTCTCCTGAAGGGCAGCCAGCTTCGCGATGTCTGCGGCATCCTTGGTCCACAGGACATCGGGATGGCGGCGCGTGGTGCCGGTAGAGGAGCAGGGAGCATCGAGCAGGATTGCATCGAAGCTGTCGTCGGCACCGATGGTCAGAAGACCGACGCATCGGGTCTCAGCCGGCAGACCCAGCCGCGCCAGATTGCTTTCGAGCCGCTTGACCCGCGACTTGGACTGTTCAACGGCGACAACATCGCCTCCAGCCAGCACAAGCTGGGCAGTCTTGCCGCCGGGAGCGGCACAGAGATCGGCAACGCGCTTTCCGTGGAGATCACCGAACAACTTTGCCGGAATGGCAGCAGCAGCATCTTGAACCCACCAGACGCCGTCCTCGAAGCCTTCGAGCGTGGTAATCGCCCCCCGAAAACGATCAAGTCGTACAGTGCCCGTCGGCAGAACCTGACCGCCCAGCCGTTCGGCCCAGCCGGCAGCATCGGATTTCACGGTAAGGTCGATCGTCGGCGGTTGGAGCTGCGAGGCAGCGATCGAGAGCGCATGCTCCTGACCATAGACCGCTTCGAGCCGCTTCATGAACCAGTCGGGCATGCAGGGAAGATCGTCGACAGCCGCGAGCAAATCCTCTTTTTCCCGTCCAATTCGCCGCAGGATGGCATTCACCAGCTTTGCGAAACGGCGACTGCGAGGATCGCCATTGGCCTGCTCCACAGCTAGATCGACGGCCGAATGATCCGGGACATCGAGATAAAGCATCTGAGCGGCTGCAACGACCAGCAGATGGTGAAGAGAGCGAGCGCCTTCCGGCAGTGGGTTGTCGAGCAACCCTGCGATGATGGCATCGATCCGCGGAAGGTGCCGCAAGGCGCTCTGGAGAATGGCCTTCACGAGGCCGCGATCAGCCTCGTTCAGCGGCAGATAGGCAGGGTTTCCGTGCTCGGAATCGAGCATTCCGTCGAGCGATGTCTTTCGATCGACAACCGCTGCCAGAATGCGTGTCGCGGCAATGCGCGCCTCAAGACCAGGCTTCAAAGGTTGCCGAGGTGCGCGCTCGCCATGGCTCTTGCGTCCGGCCTGATTGTTTTTCGGTTTGCCCGTCGATCGATCGCTCAAGACCATGGTCCTTTGGGTGGTTCGGCTTTGCCGCGCCCCCAACCGGTGGTCGGAACGGAACGCGCCGTGCGCGTTGCCTTAACAGGGGCCTCCGGCGGCGTCGATCCCCCAGAGCGGATATCCGTCATCGCCAGCAGCGCCTCGATCCGGTTCTTCGTGTTCGGATGGGTGGAAAAGAGGTTGTCCATCCGCTGGCCGTTCAAGGGATTGATGATGAACATGTGGGCCGTTGCCGGATTACGCTCGGCATCCATGTTATCGATATGCGCCGCATCGCCTGCGATCTTCTGCAGGGCGGAGGCGAGCCAGCGGGGCTGGCCGCAGATCTCGGCCCCACGCCGATCGGCCGCATATTCTCGCGTTCGGCTGATCGCCATCTGAACCAGCATGGCGGCAAGCGGTCCAACGATCATGGCGATGATGACGCCAATGAAACCGAAGGGATTGTTGCGATCATCGCGGCCGCTGGAAAACAGGAAGGCGAAATTCGAAAGCATCGAGATGGCACCGGCGAGTGTCGCGGTGATCGTCATGGTCAGCGTATCGCGGTTCTCGATATGGGCGAGTTCATGTGCCATGACGCCAGCCACCTCTTCCGGTGTGAGGCGCTGGAGAAGACCGGTCGAAGCGGCAACTGCAGCATTTTGCGGATTGCGACCCGTTGCAAAGGCGTTCGGCTGGGGATTGTCGAAGACATAGACCTTCGGCATCGGCAGGCCCGCATTGCGGGCCAGATCCCGGACCATGATGTAGAATTCCGGTGCCGTCCTCTCATCGACCTCCTGCGCCCGGTAGGCACGGAGCACCATCTTGTCGGAATTCCAGTAGGAGAAGAAGTTCATGCCGGCCGCTACGACAAAGGCGATCATCATGCCGCCCCTGCCACCGATCAGGAAGCCGACGCCCATGAAGAGGGCGGTCATGAAGGCAAGCAGCATGGCAGTCCGCATGGTATTCATGGCGTGATCCTCTAAAAGCAGCACTCACGGCAAATCTGTTGCCGTTTTCGCCTGTTGATTTAAAAAGCGGCGACCCCAATTTCAATGTTTGCGCATGAAATGCCGTCTCAGCAAAGGACGATGTGATGTCAGAAGATCGTGAAGCCGATGTCAGCGTGGAAGAACAGCCACGTGAGTTGAGCC
Source organism: Allorhizobium sp. (assembly GCA_965283865.1). Taxonomy (GTDB): domain Bacteria; phylum Pseudomonadota; class Alphaproteobacteria; order Rhizobiales; family Rhizobiaceae; genus Allorhizobium. The sequence goes on along the minus strand of CBDIQA010000001.1, from coordinate 408,046 downwards.
CGGCTGCGAAGCGAGCACTCGCCGAAGCGGAGGAGCGACGCCGCAAGGAGGCAGCCACCGAGATGCCGCCGGAGATCGGCGGGCGCGGAGGTGCCGATCCCGCTCGATTTGGCGACTGGGAGATCAAGGGCCGCGCCATCGACTTCTGAGGAATATTTCCCTGTTGATTTGAATTCAATTCCGGAATATGTTCCTATTATGTTCCGGATTGCTAGCAAACCTATGACAGTTTTCCTGATGTTGGCGCCGATGGTGCCGGCATCTGCCGCCAATAGACAGATTGACGGACCCGTCACCGCAGAGGTCGTTAAGGTGATTGATGGCGACACAGTTCTCGTCGAGGCTATGCCCTGGCCGCATCATAAAGTGAGCACATATGTCCGCCTTCGCGGCATTGATGCACCGGAACTGCGATCAAAATGCCCGACCTTCCGCAAGGCAGCCCTCAAGGCAAGAAGCGAGTTATCCAGCCTGCTGGAGGGACATCAGACGGTCCAGTTGACGGCAATTTCAGGCGATAAATTCTTCGGGCGAGTTGTGGCAGACCTCACACTGACTGATGGCCGCCGTCCGGCGGAACAACTCCTCAGCGCCGGGCTAGCCAGGCCTTATGAGGGAAAGCGAAAGGCTAGGTCAGTCTGCCCTGATGAGTTGTAGATGGTGTCTGGACAGTCGTGGACTGGAGCTGCTTTATGCAGCGCATGTCAATCTATCAATTTCGTCGGACAGGCGCTGCACTGCTGCTGGCCTCGCTCCTTCTACCGCCGCAAACCTCTGTCGCCAATTCGCAGGTCGCACAAGTAGAGCTGGCTGCACGCACGTGCAAACAGGTATCAAGCTGCGAGGAGGCAGTCATTCTGTGGTGCAACGGCTATCGCCGTGCGGATGCTGATAGTGACGGAATTCCCTGCGAGAACGTCTGCTCCACACGCGAGCAGGTTGACGAGATCCGCCGTGTGATCGGCTGTTGAAAACACCGGGAGCCTCATCGGCCCCCGGTGAAGCGATCATTTGTCAGCCGATCTTGTTCTGCCGGTTGGCGATGAGATCGTCGACCACAGCCGGATCGGCCAGGGTCGAGGTGTCACCAAGTGCGCCGAAATCGTCTTCGGCGATCTTGCGCAGGATGCGGCGCATGATCTTGCCCGAACGGGTCTTCGGCAGTCCAGGCGAGAACTGGATCTTGTCCGGGGTTGCGATCGGGCCGATTTCGGTGCGGACGTGTTTCACGAGGTCCGCGCGCAGCGCATCAGTGCCTTCATGACCCGACATCAGGGTGACATAGCAGTAGATGCCCTGACCCTTGATGTTGTGAGGGTAACCAACGACGGCGGCTTCCGACACGAGATGGTGCGACACCAGTGCCGATTCGACTTCTGCGGTGCCAAGCCGGTGACCCGAAACGTTGAGGACGTCATCAACGCGACCGGTGATCCAATAGTATCCATCCTCGTCGCGGCGGCAGCCGTCTCCGGTGAAATACTTGCCCTTGTAGGTCGAGAAGTAGGTCTGGATGTAGCGATCATGATCGCCATAGACAGATCGCGCCTGGCCGGGCCAGCTTTCGGTAATGCAGAGGTTGCCGTCGGTGGCCCCCTCCAGAACATTGCCTTCGTTATCGACCAATTCGGGTTTGACCCCGAAAAAGGGTTTCGTTGCCGAACCTGGCTTGAGCGCAGTGGCACCCGGCAGCGGCGTGATCATGATGCCGCCGGTTTCCGTCTGCCACCAGGTATCAACGACGGGCGACTTCTGCCATCGCCGACGACGTTGTAATACCATTCCCAGGCTTCCGGATTGATCGGCTCACCGACCGAGCCGAGCAGGCGCAGCGACGAACGCGACGAGCGTCTTCACGAAGGCGTCGCCGGCGCCCATCAGCGAGCGGATGGCCGTCGGTGCGGTGTAGAAGATGTTGACCTTGTGCTTCTCGATCACTTCCCAGAACCGTCCCTGGTCAGGGAAGTTGGGAACACCTTCGAACATCAGCGTCGTGGCGCAGTTCGAAAGCGGACCGTAGACGATGTAGGAATGGCCGGTGACCCAGCCGACATCGGCCGTGCACCAGTAGATGTCCCCGTCGTGATAGTCGAAGACATATTCATGCGTCATCGAGGCGATAGACGAGGTAACCGCCTGTCGTGTGCATGACGCCCTTCGGCTTGCCCGTCGAACCCGAGGTGTAGAGGATGAACAGCGGATCTTCCGCCTTCATCTTCACCGGCGGGCAGTCTGCCTTGACGGTATGCACTTCCTGGTGATGCCAGATATCGCGGCCCGGCGCCCAGCCGATCTTGCCGCCGGTGCGGCGTACGACCAGGACCTTGTTGACGATGACATACTGCTTGGCAGCAATGTCGATCGCGATATCGGTGTTTTCCTTGAGCGGCACCGGCTTGCCACCGCGCACGCCTTCGTCGCAGGTGATGACGAAAGTCGATTCGCAGTCGACGATGCGGTCCGGCCAGTGCTGTCCGGCGAAAAGCCGCCGAACACGACCGAGTGAATGGCGCCGATGCGCGCGCAAGCCAGCATGGCATAGGCGGCTTCCGGGATCATCGGCATGTAGATGGTGACGCGATCGCCCTTCTTCACGCCGTGCTTCTTCAAGCACGTTCGCCATCCGGCAAACATGCTCGTAGAGCTCGTTATACGTGATCTTCTTGTCGATATACGGGTTGTCACCTTCCCAGATGATGGCGGTGCGTTCCCCATGTGTCTTCAGATGGCGGTCGATGCAGTTATAGGAGACGTTCGTCAGCCCATCCTCGAACCACTTGATCGGGACCTTGCCCTTGAAAGACGTGTTCTTGACCTTCGTGTAAGGCTTGAACCAGTCGATGCGCTTGCCGTGTTTACCCCAGAACTTCTCGGGGTCTTCGATGCTTTCCTGGTACCATTTCTGGTACTTGTCATCATCGATCAGAGCGCGGACTTTTGCCGATTTCAGCACAGGATAGGTTTTGGCTGACATGAATTCCTCCTCATGTTGACGGGCCACAACTGGCGACCAGGACCGTCCTCCCCGGCCTATCGCCGACATACATAGCAGGTGCAACATGGCCAGCAATTAGACAAAGGTCATTCGTGACTTCGCGAATTGCAATTTCGTTACATAATCGCTATAAGGACGCCGAATTCCCGGAAATAGTGGTTTAAACCCACGGCCCGCGACAACCGGCGCGGACCCTCAGAAGGATTGTATCCATGGCCCAGACACTGCTCATGCCGAAGGCGACCGCCGTTTGGCTCGTCGACAATACCGCGCTGTCATTCGACCAGATCGCGCAGTTCTGCAAGCTGCACCCGCTCGAGGTGAAGGCTATTGCGGACGGCGAAGCAGCCCAGGGCATCAAGGGTCTGGACCCGATCGCAACCGGCCAGCTTTCGCGCGACGAGATCGCCCGCGCTGAGAAGGATGTGAACTACAAGCTGAAGATTTCGGAGCCGAAGGTTCGCGTGCCGGACTCGAAGCGCCGTGGCCCGCGTTACACGCCGGTCTCGAAGCGCCAGGATCGCCCGAACGCCATTCTCTGGCTGGTTCGCAACCATGCTGAACTGAAGGACGCCCAGATTTCCCGTCTCGTTGGCACCACCAAGTCGACGATCGAGCAGATCCGTGACCGCACCCACTGGAATTCTGCCAACCTGACACCGATGGATCCTGTGACGCTCGGCCTCTGCAGCCAGATCGACCTCGATCTGGAAGTCGAAAAGGCCTCCAAGGGCCGTCCGCTTCCGACCGCTGCCGAACTCGGCGCGACCTTGCAGTCTGCAAGCGAAACCGAGAATGTCGGTTTCAGCTATGAGCGCGAGGAAGAAAAGGAAATTGACGCAAACGCCGTCTTCGCCAAGCTCCAGTCGCTGAAGTCCGACCGTCGCAACGACGACGAAGACGATCAGTACTGAGCTACCTGATCGACGAATTCAGCCCCGGCCGCCCATGGCAGCCGGGGTTTTTTATTGCCTCGAATTCAGGTCATACGATCGCGGCTGCCTTCGCGACGGCAGGAACCTGACCATGCGCCTGCAGGACGGCAGTAATCTCGTCCAGGATCGCGGGATCGTCGATCGTCGCCGGCATCTTCCAGGGCAGTCCATCGGCGATCTTCTGCATGGTGCCGCGTAGGATCTTGCCTGAACGAGTTTTTGGCAGTCGATCGACCATCAGCACCATCTTGAAAGCCGCAACGGGACCAATCTCGTCGCGCACCAGCTGAACGACTTCTTTGCTGATCAGCGCATGGTCTCGATGCACATTCTTCTTCAGCACCAGGAAGCCGCAGGGGATCTGGCCCTTGAGCTCGTCGGCGATACCGATGACAGCGCATTCGGCCACATCGGGATGCATCGCGCAGACCTCTTCCATCCCACCCGTCGACAGCCGGTGGCCGGCGCAGTTGATGATATCGTCGGTGCGGGCCATGACGAAGACATAACCGTCCTCGTCGATCACACCGGCATCGGCCGTCTTGTAGTAGCCAGGGAATTCTTCGAGGCACGAGGTCCGGAAACGCTCGTCGGCATTCCAGAAGGTAACCAGGCAACCCGGGGGTAGGGGCAGCTTTGCAACGATATTGCCGAGCGTGCCAGGGGCCACCGGATGGCCGGCGTCATCGAGAACATCAAGCGCGTAACCCGGCATCGCCTTGGTCGGTGATCCGTGTTTCACGGGGAGCAATCCAAGACCTGCCGGATTGGCGGCAATGGCCCAGCCGGTTTCCGTCTGCCACCAGTGATCGATCACAGGGATTTTGAGGATCCGCTCAGCCCATTTCAGGGTTTCGGGGTCGGCTCGCTCGCCTGCGAGAAACAGCGCGCGCAGCCCTGATAGGTCATAGCGGGCGACGTGGTCACCTTCGGGATCGTCGCGCCGGATCGCGCGGAATGCCGTCGGCGCGGTGAAAAGCACTTTGACGTCATGGTCACTCACCACGCGCCAGAATGTGCCAGCGTCGGGCGTACCCACGGGCTTGCCTTCGAAGATGACAGTCGCATTACCGGCCAGCAGCGGGCCATAGACGATATAGGAATGCCCGACGACCCAACCGATATCCGATGCCGCCCAGAAAACCTCCCCAGGCTTGACGCCATAGACATTCTTCATGGTCCAGTTGAGCGCGACCATGTGACCGCCATTGTCGCGCACGACGCCCTTGGGTTGGCCCGTCGTCCCGGATGTGTAGAGGATATAGAGCGGATCGGTTGCGGCCACCGGCACACAATCGACTTTGGTCCCGTTGACCTTTTCCTGCTCGATCGCCTGGGCGAGATCCACATCGCCGTGCTCGTAGCGCAACGGCGCATGATATTGGTCACGCTGCAGGATAAGGCAGAAATCAGGTTTGACCTTGGCCATATCGATCGCCTGGTCGAGCAGCGGCTTGTAGGGAACGATACGCCCCGGCTCCAGACCGCAACTCGCGCCGATCACCACCTTGGCCCCGGAATCATCAATACGCGTGGCAAGCTCGTGCGCCGCAAATCCTCCAAAGACCACGGAGTGCACGGCACCGATGCGCGCACAGGCGAGCATGGAGAAGACGGCTTCCGGGATCATCGGCATGTAGATGATGACGCGATCCCCCTTGCCGACGCCATGATTGCGCAGCACGGCGGCAATCGCCGAGACCTCGGTCAACACCTCATCATAGCTATAGCGGGCAGTCTGCCCGGTCATCGGACTATCATAGATGACCGCGGTCTCCGCCCCGCGTCCTGTCTCAATGTGGCGGTCGACGCAGTTGAAGCAGGTGTTGGTTTCCCCACCAGAGAACCAGCGGCCATAGCTGCCTTGTGCAGGATCGAAGACAACATCGGGGGCTTTGTACCAATGTATCTCCTCCGCCACGTCGCCCCAAAAGCTCTCGGGGTTAGCCCTCCAGGAATCATAGATGTCCTGATAACTGTCGCGCATGTCGATCCTCCCGTGACAACGCTTCGGCTTTCGCCTTTACCGTCATTTTAGGATCGACGAAGAGAGGAGGGAAGAGAGACCAAAGCGCTATGCCAAAGGTCTAAGGCAACTTAACGTGTGCCAAAAATCGCCGAACCGACACGCACACTGGTCGCGCCGAAGCCGATGGCCGTCTCGAAATCACCCGACATGCCCATCGACAACTTCTCGAGACCGTTTTCGCCGGCAAGCTTTGCCAGAAGTGCGAAATGCGGGCCCGGGTTTTCATCGACTGGCGGGATGCACATGAGGCCCTCGATATGCATGCCCAGTTCATCCCGGCAAAGGGCGACGAACGCAGCCACACCGTCGGGCGCGATCCCGGCCTTCTGCGGCTCGAGACCCGTGTTGACCTGAATGTAGAAGCGAATGCTGCGCGCCTGGCGTTTCACTTCCTCTGCAAGTGCACGCGCGATCTTCTCGCGATCGACAGTCTCGACGACATCAAAAAGTGCCACGGCATCGGCGGCCTTGTTCGACTGAAGGGGGCCGATGAGATGCAATTCGATGCCAGGTGTTTCAGCCTTCAAGGCTGGCCATTTGCCCTGCGCTTCCTGCACCCGGTTTTCACCGAATACGCGCTGTCCCTCTTCGATCGTCGGCCTGATATGTGCGGCGTCGAAGGTTTTCGACACAGCGACGAGCGAAACCGAATCCGGCTCACGACCTGCTTCTTCCGCTGCCTTCGTGATTTTGTCCCGAACGTCCTGAAGCCGCTCTTCAACTGACATGCCAAACCCTCGTTTTGATCTGCTCGATATCTGGCGTCACCAGAACTTTCTGCAAGGGGTTAATCGCAGCCTTGGACGATAGCAAGCTTGACGCTTCGGCGGTTTCATGATGAAGGTCTCGGCACCATATTCGCATGGGCGCACCGCCCTCCAAGACTCCCAAAAGACTTCCGGAACATCAAAGACATGGCCACCGAACGTTACAATCCGCGCGACGCCGAGCCCCGTTGGCAGGCAAAATGGTCCGAAGACAAGGTCTTCGAGACGGACAATGCTGATCCGCGCGAGAAATACTACGTCCTTGAGATGTTCCCCTATCCATCGGGACGCATCCATATGGGCCACGTCCGCAACTATGCGATGGGCGACGTTGTGGCTCGCTACAAGCGTGCCCGCGGCTACAACGTTCTGCATCCGATGGGCTGGGACGCCTTCGGTATGCCGGCCGAAAATGCGGCGATGAAGAACAAGGTTCATCCCAAGGCCTGGACCTATGAGAACATTGCCACCATGCGTGGTCAGCTGAAGTCCATGGGCCTGTCGCTCGACTGGTCGCGTGAATTCGCGACCTGCGACGTCGACTACTACCATCGCCAGCAGCACCTCTTCCTGGATTTCCTGGAAAAGGGCCTCGTCTATCGCAAGAATTCCAAGGTCAACTGGGACCCCGAGGACATGACCGTGCTCGCCAACGAGCAGGTCATCGACGGTCGCGGCTGGCGCTCGGGTGCGTTGGTCGAACAGCGCGAACTGACGCAGTGGTTCTTCAAGATCACCGACTTCAGCCAGGACCTGCTTGACGCGCTTGATGACGCTCGACCAGTGGCCTGAAAAGGTCAGGCTGATGCAGAAGAACTGGATCGGCCGCTCGGAAGGCATGGCCGTGCGTTGGGAAGTGGCCTCCGGCAGCGAGGCGGGCGAAGTCACTGTTTACACGACCCGTCCCGATACCCTATTCGGTGCGTCGTTCCTGGCGATCGCCGCCGATCATCCGATGGCGAAAGAAGCGGCAGCGCGTGATGAAGCCGTTGACGCCTTCTGCCAGGAATGCCGTCATGCCGGCACGTCGCTCGCGGCTCTGGAAACAGCCGAGAAAAAGGGCATCGACACCGGTATCCGGGTAAAGCACCCGCTCGATCCGAGCTGGGAGCTGCCGGTCTATGTCGCGAACTTCGTCCTGATGGAATACGGCACAGGCGCCATCTTCGGCTGCCCCTCCGGCGACCAGCGCGACCTGGATTTCGCCCGCAAGTATGATTTGCCGGTGGTCCCCGTCGTCATGCCGAAGGACAGCGACGCTGCGACCTTTGAGATCGGCGACACCGCGTTTACCGATGACGGCGTGATGATCAATTCGCGCTTCCTGGATGGCATGACCACAACGGAAGCCTTTGACGAAGTGGCCAAGCGTCTGTCCTCGCAGCAGATGAACGGCGCGCCGCAGGGCGAGCGCAAGGTCAACTTCCGCCTGCGCGACTGGGGCATCTCCCGTCAGCGTTACTGGGGTTGCCCGATCCCGGTCATTCACTGCGATGATTGCGGCGTCGTGCCTGTCCCGAAGAAGGATCTTCCGGTCCGTCTGCCCGATGACGTCAGCTTCGACAAGCCTGGCAACCCGCTCGACCGTCATGCCACGTGGCGGCACGTGGCCTGCCCTTGCTGCGGCAAGGATGCCCGTCGCGAGACGGACACCATGGACACGTTCGTTGATTCCAGCTGGTACTTCGCCCGCTTCACCGCGCCCTGGGAAGACAATCCGACGGATCCGGCGGTCGCCAGCCATTGGCTGCCGGTCGATCAGTATATCGGCGGCATAGAGCATGCGATCCTGCATCTGCTCTATTCGCGCTTCTTTACCCGCGCGATGCGCGAGACAGGTCACGTAGGGATCAAGGAGCCTTTCAAGGGTCTCTTCACCCAGGGCATGGTCGTGCACGAGACCTATAGCATCGGCGAAGGTCTGACGCGCCAATGGGTTGCCCCTGTCGATCTGCGGATCGAGGAAACCGACGGTGCTCGCCGGGCATTTCTGCTCACCAATGGCCAGGAAGCCAAAATCGGCTCGATCGAGAAGATGTCGAAGTCGAAGAAGAATGTCGTCGACCCCGATGACATCATCGGCTCCTACGGCGCTGATACGGCTCGCTTCTTCGTTCTCTCCGACTCGCCGCCGGATCGTGACGTGATCTGGTCCGAAGCCGGCGTCGAAGGCGCGCACCGCTTCGTGCAGCGAGTCTGGCGCTTGGTTTCGGAAGCATCCGACAGACTGAAGTCCGTTGCGCCGAATCCGGCTAAGGAAGGCGAAGCGCAGGCCGTCTCGCAGATTGCGCACAAGACGCTGAAGGCTGTCCAGGGCGACTTGGACAAGCTTGCCTTCAACAAGTCGATCGCGCGCATCTACGAATTGGTAAACGCACTTGCCGCGCCGCTGACCAATGTCGCAGCAGGGCAGGGTGATACCGCCTATGTCGCAGCCGTGCGCAACGCAGCCGAGATCCTCGTCCAGTTGATTGCGCCGATGACGCCGCATCTGGCTGAAGAATGCTGGTCCATCCTCGGCAACGAGGGCCTGATTGCCAAGGCAGCCTGGCCGCAATTCGATGAAGCTCTGGTCGCTGAAAACGAAATTGTTCTGCCTGTGCAGATTAATGGCAGGAAACGCGCCGAATTGACAATCGCGCGCGACGCAGACCAGAATGCAGTTCAGGCAGCCGTACTCGCGCTCGACGCCGTCAAGACCGCGCTCAACGGTCAGGCTCCGAAGAAGATCATCGTCGTCCCGCTAAGGATCGTGAATATTGTCCTCTGAACTCAAGCCATCCACGGTGCTTCGGCGCTCGCTTCTGATCGGTGCGGCCCTGCTTCTGGCGGGATGCCAGGCACGTCCCCTTTACCAGGACGCCAATGGGGAAACCCGTGGCGCTCTGGCCGCAATTTCCTATTCGGAGGCGAGCAGCCGAGTCGGGTTGGAGACGCGTAACCGTTTGCTCTTCCTGACCAGCGGCGGCAAGGAATCGCAGACCCCGGAATACCGGGTCGAGCTGGTCGTCAGCGGCGGCGTCGAAGGTATCCTGCTCGACGAGGCTGCGGACACGCCAAACGCGGGTCGGGCAGCGGTCGTCGGCACCTATACCTTGAAGCGCATTTCGGATAATACCGTCGTCAAGACGGGACGCAGAACCGGTGTGGCGCTCTTCGACTATCCACGTCAGGAATTCGCCAAGCTCCGTGCTGCGCGAGACGCAGAGACACGGGCCGCCCGTGAGCTGGCCGAGTTCATTTACGCCGATCTCGCAATGGCACTTGGTCGCTGATCGGCGACCATGGTGGAAGTTAAATCCCACGAGTTTGATGGATTCCTGGCCAAGTCGGCCAGGCACTACAGGCTGGTTGTTGTCTATGGCCCCGACCGTGGGCTTGTGGCCGAGCGCGCGGCACAGGTGGCTGCCACAACGGGCGTTGACCTAAGTGATGGCTTTGCTCTGATCCGGCTGGATGCATCTGATGTTCAATCGGATCCCGGTCGGCTGATCGACGAGGTGAACGCGTTTGGGCTCTTCGGCGGCGAGAAGCTGATATGGGTGCGTGGCGCTGCCAATGAAAAACAGCTGGTCGATGGGCTGGCCCATCTCGCCTCACATCCGCCGGAAGGAAGTTACCTGCTGATCGAAGCAGGCGACCTCAAGAAGGGCTCGGCCTTGCGCAAAGTCGCGGAAGGGGAACGCAGCGTGGCCTGTATCGCCTGTTATCAGGACGATGCGAGAGCCTTGAATGCCTTGATAGACGCAGAGCTTGCCGCAGCCAACTTGCGGATCACGCCTGCTGCACGCGAACTCTTGCTCGATTCCATCGGCGGCGATCGAATTGCGTCCCGCAATGAGATCCAAAAGCTCGTTCTCTATTGCATGAATGACGATCTCATCGACGAAAAGCATGTCTTCGAGATCGTTGGCGATGCCAGCGCCGTCTCGACGGACGAGGTCGTCGATGCCGTGCTATCCGGCGACCCGGATGGCTTCCTGCATGCGATTCAAAAGGTCATAGCCTCCAAGACGGCCGTCTTTCTCGTGCTGCAAGGCACGATGAAGCAGGTACAGTTGCTGGAGACGATGCGGATCGAAATGGAAGAGCGCCAACAGCAGCCGGCGCAGGTTGTTCAAACCCTCGGGCGCGGCATCCATTTCAAACGGAAGCCGATCATCGAGAAAGCGTTACGGAACTGGAACAGTTCTGATCTGGCCCGCGAAGGGGCACGCCTCAACGCAGCAATTCTGCAGAGCCGGCAGAACGCGGCACTCGAAGACAACCTTGCCATCCAGACGCTGCTGGCAACGACGCTGCAATCTGCGCGCCGCAATCGCCGTAGCTGATCATCGGGCTTCCAAGAGCCGGCAGATATCTTCGAGTTGGTCCAGCGTCTTGTAATTGATCTTGAGCTGCCCGCCGCCACCCTTGTGATTGATCGAGACAGACAGACCGAGGCGATCCGAGAGGCTACGCTCCAAAGCAATCGTGTCCGAATCCTTGGATTCACGAACCTCGGCTGGGGCTGGCGCCTGCTGTGCCTTGATATGGTTCTGGGCCAGCTTCTCGGCATCACGGACAGACAGGCCCTTCTGCGCGATCGTTTTCGCCAGAACGTGCGGATCAGGTGTCGACACCAGAGCACGCGCGTGTCCCGCCGAAAGGCTTCCATCCGCCAACATGTCACGGACGGGGTCAGGAAGCTTCAGCAGCCGAAGGCTGTTGGCCACATGGCTACGGCTCTTGCCAATGATCTCACCCAGATCATTCTGGGTGTAGCCATGCTCGGCAATCAGCTGCTCATAGCCGAGCGCTTCTTCGAGGGGATTGAGGTCGGCACGCTGGACGTTTTCGACGATGGCAAGTTCGAGAGCAGTCCGATCATCGACATCACGGACGATGACGGGAATCTGCACAAGTCCGGCCAGCTGGGCCGCACGCCACCGACGTTCGCCGGCGATGATCTCGAAGCGGTCGGTCCCCACAGTGCGAACAACGACAGGCTGCACGATCCCATGCTGGCGAATGGAGCCGGCGAGATCCTGCAACTCGGCTTCGTCAAAATAACGACGGGGGTTTCTGGGACTGCGAGCGACGAACTCGATTGGAACGGTACGATCCGGATAGACGGTCGACCGCGCCTCGCCGGCGGGAACCGGTTGATCCATTTCACCGATCAACGCTGCCAGGCCGCGCCCGAGGCGGCGTTTCGATACGTCTTCGCTCATACTCACACCCTTGTACGAAGATTACGCGGCTTTTCGCTGCCGCTCGCGCTGGATGACCTCGGAAGCCAACTGCAGGTATGCCTGACTACCGGCACATTTCAGATCATAAAGGATAGCCGGCTTACCATAAGACGGAGCTTCGGATACCCGAACGTTACGGGGGATCAAGGTCGTGTAGACCTTCTCACCGAGATGCTCGCGGACATCGCTCACCACCTGCTGAGCCAAGTTGTTGCGGGAATCGAACATCGTCAGCACGATACCCTGGATATCCAGGGTAGGATTGACCGTCTGCCGGACCTGGTTGATCGTATCGAGCAGCTGGCTCAGACCTTCCAGCGCGAAGAACTCGCACTGCAAAGGCACAAGCACGGAATGGGCTGCAGCCATGGCATTCATCGTCAACAGATTGAACGACGGCGGGCAATCGAGAAGAACATAGCTGTAGGCACGCGCATCATCGAGATTGAGTGCCTTGCGGAGGCGAAACACGCGATCGGACTGCTGTGAAATCTCCATCTCGAAGCCGAGAAGATCCATCGTAGAGGGCACGATGGACAGATTGGGCACAGCCGTATCCAACACTGCGTCTGAGATCGAATGCGTACCGATCAGCACGTCATAGGAAGACAGACGGCGATCTCGACGGTCGATTCCGAGGCCAGTACTCGCGTTACCCTGGGGGTCGAGGTCGACGATCAGCACACGTTCGCCGATGGCGGCCAGCGCGGTTGCCAGATTAATGGCCGTCGTGGTCTTCCCCACGCCGCCCTTTTGGTTGGCAATGGTAATGATACGGTTTTTCTCGAGACTCATTTGGCACCCGAAGCGTTAAACCCTGCGCGTCAGGGAGGCAATTTCTAGGATAACGGAATCTGCCTCGACCACGCTTTGATGTTTTATCAGATCAAAGTCCCAGCGACCACGCGCTTTATCGATTTCGGCCTGATAATCCCTGCCTTTATGAAAAACCAGTCGGAGATCGGGATTGGTTTCGGCCCAGGGCATAACATAGCCGAACAAGGTATCCAGGTCGGCAAGCGCCCTGGCGGAAATGAAATCCGGAGCAGCGAGCGACTTGACCGCCTCTTCGATCCTCACAGGGTGGACTTTGCCGCGACCGCCCGTCTCGGTGAGGGCCATGCGCAGGAAGCTGCACTTCTTGTTGTTGCTCTCAACGAGATCAATCCAGCCGTCCTGGCTTTCCGCAAGAGTGATGGCGGTAATGATGCCCGGGAAGCCACCACCGCTTCCAATATCGATCCAGCGGCCTGGTTGGGACACAATGTTTCGAATCTGCAACGAGTCGACGATATGGCGGGCCCAAACCTGTTCAATTGTCGACGGCGCGATCAGATTTATATGCGCGGCCCATTTCAGGAACAGGTCTGCAAATCGCTCAAGGCGTTCCTGCGTTTCACGTGAAACATCGATTCCATAATGTCGGACTAAAGATTTCATTTTACGAAGCCATTCGACCAGTCGGGTTCTTGCGCAGGTGAGCAACCACTAGAGCTACCGCGGCGGGAGTCATGCCTTCGATACGGCTTGCCTGCGCCACATTCGCTGGACGAAGCGCTGATAGCTTTGCCTTCAATTCATTCGACAGGCCAGGCAGAGCTTCGTAGCTGAACTCATCCGGGATCTGACGATCCTCCTCAGCGCGCAATCCAGCAACATCCGCAGACTGCCGTTCCAGATAAACATGGTAGAGGCAATCAATCTCTACTGCGGTCGCGATAGAAGCATCCTCGCTGGAGAGCTCTGGCCAGACACGGACGACGTCAGTCCAGGTGATATCGGGATAAGACAGAATCTCCCGCGCTGAGCGACGGCGCCCGTCTTGATTCACGCTCACGCCAACTGCAGACATATCGTTTGGCGAAGCTGTCAGTGAGCCCAATCTGTCATAGAGATCAATACGTTGCTCTTGATATCGAGCGAACTTGGTCGCCCTATCGGAGCCAACACAGCCGACAGCAAGCCCCAGTGGCGTCAGGCGCATTTCGGCATTATCGGCACGAAGCGACAGCCGATATTCAGCCCGAGACGTAAACATGCGGTATGGTTCGGCGACGCCACGCGACGTCAGGTCATCGATCATCACACCGATATACGAATCCGTGCGGCTGAACTTTACCGCAGGTTCATTGGCGGCGAACCGTGCTGCGTTGATGCCGGCGACCAGGCCCTGTGCCCCGGCCTCTTCATAACCAGTCGTACCATTGATCTGCCCGGCAAGGAACAGACCGCTAGCACCCTTTACAGCAAGGCTGAGGTCAAGCTGCTGCGGATCTACATAATCATATTCAATTGCGTAGCCAGGCTGCAGAATCTGCACATTCTCCAGTCCGGGAATGGAGCGGATGAAGAGTTCCTGGACATCCTCGGGTAGCGACGTGGATATCCCATTGGGATAGATCGTGTCGTCGTCGAGGCCTTCCGGTTCGAGGAAGATTTGGTGACCGTCCCGATCGCCAAAACGGTTGATCTTGTCTTCGATCGATGGGCAATAGCGGGGGCCCACACCCTCGATCTGACCAGAATACATGGCGGAGCGGTGGATATTTTGCCGAATGATTTCATGGGTTTGGGCAGTCGTGCGCGTGATCCCACAGGCGATCTGTGGCGTGGTGATTGACGCCGTCATGAATGAGAACGGCACGGGATCAGGATCAGCCTCCTGAAGCTCCACCCCCTCCCAACCGATCGTCTTTCGGTCGAGACGCGCCGGCGTACCGGTCTTCAGACGGCCGAGTTTCAGCCCAAGGTCGGCCAGATCATGGCTCAACCCCAGGGCAGGTGCCTCGCCAACCCGTCCAGCGGGAATTTTCCTGTCACCGATATGAATGAGCCCGTTCAAGAATGTACCGGTCGTCAAAACAACTGCCGAAGCTCGCAGCTTCCGCCCATCATCGAGCACGACACCATTTATTTCGGATGAGTCACGAATGAGAGCCGTGACGCCTCCCTCAAGAACTTGAAGATTATCGGTTTCCTGGATCAAGCGCTGAACCGCACGTCGGTAGAGCTTACGATCCGCCTGTGTGCGGGGTCCCCAGACGGCCGGGCCCTTTTTCTTGTTCAACATGCGGAACTGAATTCCGCCTTCGTCCGCCGCGCGGCCCATAAGGCCGTCCAATGCGTCGATTTCGCGAACAAGATGGCCTTTCCCGAGGCCGCCGATTGCCGGATTGCAGGACATCACGCCAATTGTATCGGAGCGGTGCGTAACCAGCGCGGTTTTCGCGCCCATACGAGCAGATGCTGCGGCGGCCTCTGTGCCGGCATGGCCTCCACCGACAACGATTACATCAAAATCTCTCTGAGACATGTGCAGTAAGCCTGTTTCACGTGAATCACTTGCCGACACAGAATTCGGAGAAGATTTTGCCCAAAAGCGTTTCGGTATCGATTCGACCAGTCACACGCGCCAGCTCAACTGAAGCCAGCCGTAAATCTTCAGCTCGCAGCTCGAGGGGATATGACACACCGTCCAGAGCCGACTGCAAATGTTGGCATGCAGAGCGAAGGCGCTCTGCATGCCTCATACGGCTCGGAATTGCAAGACTGCCGACATTCGTGCTGCTTCGAACGGCCTCCAAGAGAAGCGCTCTCAACTCGTCGAGACCGGCTCCAGTGGACGAGGAAACCAAAACATCGAAACGGAGTGAAGGATCGACTTCCCCTTCGATGAGGTCAAGTTTCGACCCAACCCGCAAGCCAGAGTGCTCGCTGGGCGGGATATCGCTCATATCGCTGAGATCGACGATGTTTAGGACAAGATCGGCATCACTGATCGTCTTCACCGCGCGACGTATGCCTTCGCGCTCGATAACATCGTCCGTATCTCTCAACCCGGCTGTATCGAACAGTTCGAACTTGTAGCCTTCCATGTCCAGCTCACACCGGACAACGTCTCTCGTCGTCCCGGCGATAGGGGTCACAATCGCGATATCCCTTTGCGCCAGCGCGTTCATCAGGCTCGACTTGCCCGCGTTGGGTTTGCCGGCGAGCGCCACCCTGAAGCCATCACGCAAAATCTCACCGGCGCGCAGATTGGAGAGAGCGTCGTCTACCTCACCCTTCAGCCTGGCGACTTCATCCCAGATGCGGTTAGACACGGAGCCGGGAATATCGCCTTCATCGCTGAAATCCAGCTCTGCCTCAAGCATGGAGCGGGCAAATACGAGCTTCTCACGCCAGCCTTCGTAGACGCTCGACAATTGGCCGCTTGCCTGTTCGGCAGCCAGACGCCGCTGCATTTCGGTGTCTGCGGCCAGCAGGTCCGCCAACCCCTCGACTTCCACGAGATCCATCTTGCCATTCTCGAAGGCACGCCGCGAGAACTCACCGGCTTCAGCCAATCTTGCGCCCTTGAATCCGGCTAATGAAGTGAGAACAGCGGTCACGACTGCCCGCCCTCCATGGAGATGCAGTTCTGCGCAATCCTCGCCGGTGAACGAGTTGGGCCCATGGAAGACAAGGACCAGCCCACGATCGAGAAACATCCCATCGGGCGTGCGGATCGTGCGGAGGGCAGCTACACGCGGGGCAGGGAGATCGCCTGCGAGGCTTCGTACCATCGTGAAAGCGGCCGGTCCGCTGATCCTTAGAACAGCAACACCGGCCGGCAAAGCACCAGAAGCCAAAGCAAAAATCGTGTCAGAGTGCGTGGTCACAAGACAACCTCAGCCGCTGAACGAAACCGACCGACTATCGCCGGTCGACATTCACGTGTTCATGGAGTCGAAGAAATCGCCGTTGTTCTTCGTCTGCTTGAGCTTGTCGATGAGAAACTCGATAGCATCGGTCGTTCCCATCGGTGCCAGGATGCGGCGCAGGACGAATATCTTCTGGAGGTCCTGACGTGGTACGAGCAGGTCTTCCTTGCGCGTGCCGGACTTGAGGATGTCCATCGACGGGAAGATGCGCTTGTCGGCAACCTTGCGGTCGAGCACGATTTCCGAGTTACCAGTACCCTTGAATTCTTCGAAGATGACTTCGTCCATACGGCTGCCGGTATCGATCAGAGCCGTCGCAATGATCGTGAGCGAGCCGCCCTCTTCAATGTTACGCGCAGCACCGAAGAAGCGCTTTGGGCGCTGCAGGGCGTTGGCGTCCACACCACCGGTCAGCACCTTGCCCGAAGACGGTACTACGGTGTTGTAAGCGCGGCCGAGGCGGGTGATCGAATCCAGCAGGATGACGACATCGCGGCCATGTTCGACCAGGCGTTTGGCCTTCTCGATCACCATCTCCGCCACCTGCACATGCCGGACAGCGGGTTCGTCGAAGGTGGAGGAGACGACCTCACCCTTCACAGATCGCTGCATATCCGTGACTTCTTCCGGCCGCTCGTCGATGAGGAGAACGATCAGATAACACTCCGGATGATTGGCCGTAATGGAATGGGCGATGTTCTGGAGAAGAACCGTCTTACCCGTACGCGGCGGTGCCACGATCAGACCGCGCTGGCCCTTGCCGAGCGGTGCCACGAGATCGATGACGCGCGACGAAAGATCCTTCGATGTCGGAACATCGAGTTCCATCTTGAAGCGCTCGTTCGGATAGAGCGGCGTCAGGTTGTCGAAGTGAACCTTGTGGCGGATCTTTTCGGGATCCTCGAAATTGATCGTGTTGACCTTCAGAAGTGCGAAATAGCGTTCGCCTTCCTTCGGTCCCCGGATCGGGCCTTCGACCGTGTCACCGGTCTTCAGCGAGAAGCGACGGATCTGCGAGGGCGAGATGTAGATATCATCAGGACCGGGCAGATAGTTTGCGTTTGCGGAGCGCAGGAAGCCGAAACCATCCTGCAGAACTTCCACCACGCCTTCGCCGATGATCTCCACATCCTGGCTCGCCAGCATCTTGAGGATCGCAAACATGAGCTCCTGCTTGCGCATCGTGCTCGCGTTTTCAACTTCGAGCGATTCGGCAAACGTCAGAAGATCGGTCGGCGATTTGCTTTTGAGTTCTTGTAGCTTCATTTCAGCCATGAAGAGGGACCACGTCAGATAGAATTTTCAAGGGGAACGGCGAGCTGGTGGAATTCGGTACGATCGCGAAGGCCGCAAATGACTGAATAATACGCAAGCCAAAAGAGGGAGTGGCGCGAAAATAGCGACTCGCGGATTCGACCGCAAGCGAAAAGCCCGGGATCACAAAAATAATACGACCGTGCTGAAAATGCTCAGAAAGGTTTGACCACGGCAAGCACGACGATGAGGATCATCAGAAGGGTAGGGGCTTCGTTCATCATCCGCCAATAGCGAGGCGACCCAACATATTGGCCCCGGCCGAAAGACTTCACCGACTTAGCGAAATAGCCATGCACGCCAGAAAGCGCAAAGACTGCGGCAATCTTCGCATGCAGCCAGCCACCCTGAAATCCAAAGACCTGCCAGGCGAGATAAAGGCCCAACACCCATGACACGACCATGGCAGGGTTCATGATCACATTCATCAGACGGCTTTCCATTACGGAAAAGGTCCGCGCCTGATCAGAGGCCGGATCGCAATCCGAATGATAGATGAACAGCCGCGGCAGATAGAGCATGCCGGCCATCCAGGAGATAATGGCAATCACATGAAGCGCCTTGATCCAGGGATAAGCCTGATCCGGTCCTGCCAGCATGATGCCACCTCCCACGAGACCGAAGAACAGCAAAGCCGTAGCTGCCTTCCGCGCGGCGCGAGCTCCCGGCTTGGCGTCGATCTGCTTTTCCATTGTCAGCCGAAACTCCGGACCTGTGCGACCAGCTCGGTGACATGTGCAGGGTCTGCCTGGGGGGTAATCCCGTGGCCGAGATTGAAGATCAGAGGTCCCTGTCCAAGTGACTGGAGTATGGCATCGATGCCGTCCCTCAACGCCACACCACCTGCCACGACGCGCATCGGATCCAGATTGCCCTGCACCGGGCCATCCTTCTGCAGTTCCACTGCAAAGCTCAATGGCACCGACCAGTCGAGACCGATTGCGTCGGCATTGGTGTCCTGGCGGTATCGCTTGAGCAAAATCCCCGCACCCTTGGCAAAGGCGATGACCTTGGCCTGCGGCCGACGGGATTTGACAAGTTCGATGATGCGACGAACGGGTCGAACTGCAAAGGCTTCGAACTCCGCCTCTCCGAGCACGCCAGCCCAGGAGTCGAAGATCTGAACGGCGTCTGCTCCAGCATCGATCTGCGCGACAAGGTAATCGGCCGAAACTTCCGCGAGGAAATCCAGCAGGCGTCGGAACGCCTCCGGATGACGATATGCGAACAATCTCGCAGGCGCCTGGTCCGGTGTGCCGTGGCCAGCAATCATGTACGTCGCCACTGTCCAGGGCGCTCCACAGAAGCCGAGCAAGGTGGTCTCAGCGGGAAGCTCTGCACGAAGACGCGCAACGGTCTCGATGACTGGTTTCAGGTGATCCATGACGCCGTCCGGTGACAGCTTGGCGATGCCATCGGCATCGATCGGATCCATCTGTGGCCCATGTCCCTCCGTGAAGGTCACATTCCGATGCAGCGCATCCGGGATGACCAGGATATCTGAGAACAGGATTGCTGCATCGAAGCCATAGCGACGGATCGGCTGAAGCGTCACTTCGGTGGCGAACTCAGGCGAATAACAGAGATCGAGAAAGCTACCCGCTTTCTGTCGCGTTTCCCGATATTCCGGAAGGTATCGGCCTGCCTGCCTCATGAGCCAGATCGGGGGCGGCGTCACCGTCTTCCCATTCAGAACGTCGAGGACTTTACGGTTCGGCGTGCTCAAGGCTCAGGCCCTTTCAATAAAGAAAAGATATATAGACTCTTCTTCTATTTCTAAGAGTCTCTGACTATCAAGGATTAATCCGGGATCACAGCTTGTTCCTCATGCAGCGTGATCCGGCACGGCTCCCACCATCGCTCAGACGGCAATTTGGGGATAGTGGGGATAAGTCGAAATTAACCCGCGATTCCAGCGGCTTCAGTTTCACGCCAACGCGTTCTTAACCGGGGATCAGGAGTCGATTACCAAAGGATGACATCGTTTGATCACCGTTATTCACACCCCCCGCCGAGCACATCCATCGTGGTGCGGGATTGTGGATAAATCGGCACTTTTCCCCTTGCCCCCCGGCCCTCGTCGCCGCTACCTCTGTTTATCCCAAACTATCAACAGGGCACGGTGAACAACGTGGAGAACCGGAAAAACTTCTTCCATCTCCACCTGATTTCTGACTCAACAGGTGAGACTCTCATCTCTGCGGGCCGCGCCGCCGCCGCGCAGTTTCGCGGATCCAATGCCATCGAGCATGTCTATCCGCTGATCCGCAGCAAAAAGCAGATCAAGGCACTGATCGACGCACTCGACCGAGAACCGGGCATCGTTCTCTATACGATTGTCGACCAGGACTTGGCGGCACTGATCGAGACAGGGTGTCACGAGCTCGGTCTACCCTGTGTCAACGTGCTCGCGCCGATCATCGAAAAGTTTCAGTCCTATCTTGGAGCGCCGTCGCGTGGCCGCGTCGGTGCGCAGCACGTATTGAACGCAGACTATTTCGCTCGGATCGAGGCACTCAACTTTACGATGGACCACGACGATGGCCAGGCGCCGGAAGACTATGATCAGGCCGATGTCGTCATCATTGGCATTAGCAGGACATCAAAGACACCAACGAGCATCTATCTCGCCAACCGAGGGATCAAGACGGCAAACCTGCCGATCGTTCCCGGCGTACCATTGCCGGACGGCCTCCTGAATGCGAGCCGGCCACTCGTCGTTGGGTTGATCGCGACATCTGATCGAATTTCGCAGGTTCGCGAGAACCGTATTCTCGGGACCACGCCGGGCTATGATCGAAGCGAATATGTTGATCGCGCATCGATCACTGAGGAATTGAAATACGCACGTGCATTGTGTGCCAGGAACAACTGGCCGCTGATCGATGTCACCCGTCGATCGATCGAAGAGACGGCAGCTGCCATTGTTGCTCTCCGCCCGAAGCCGCGCTAATCCACGTCAATTGCTATCATCAAGGTATCTATCATGGGTTCACCTTTGATCCTGGCGTCCGGCAGCAAGACCCGCCAGGCGCTTCTGAAGAATGCGGGGCTGCAGTTTCTGGCTGTCCCGGCTGCAGTGGACGAACGCGCCATAGAAGAGAACCTGCCGCTGGCGGGACGGGATCCGGTTTCGGTCGCGCGCCACCTCGCACTTGCCAAGGCCATCGAAGTATCCCAGCGTCATCCAGGCGCCTACGTCATCGGCTGTGATCAGACGATGTCGCTCGGCGATCGGATCTTCCACAAGGCGGCGTCTGTCGGTGAGGCACGCGAGACCCTCACGCAGCTGAGGGGAAAGGCGCATTTTCTCAACAGTGCCGTATGCTTGGTCCGAGACGGTGAGTTGCTGTGGAGCGAGGTGGTTCGCGCCTGCATGCAGGTTCGAGACTTCTCGGATGCATTCCTGGATGGTTATATCAAGCGCAATGGCGAGACGGTCCTCTCCAGCGTCGGCTGCTACCAGCTCGAAGGGGAGGGCATCCAACTCTTCGATGCCATCGGAGGTGACTACTTCACGATCCTCGGCCTGCCGCTTCTTCAGCTGCTTGAGGCCCTGCGTGAACATGAGATTAACCATGCGTGATTCACGTGAAACATTTCCGCCGCGTGCATTTGTCGCCGGCTATCCGATTAAGCATTCGCGCTCGCCATTGATCCATGGACATTGGCTGAAGACATATGACCTCCCTGGCTCATACGAGAAGATCGCAGTGGAGCCCGATCGGTTTACGGAATTCGTCGATGCGCTGAAGCAGGAGACGAGTCCGTTCTGCGGCGGCAATATCACGATCCCGCACAAGGAAGCCGCGTGCCGGCTAGCGGATCGAGTGGATCCGATCGCAGAGGAACTCGGTGCAGCCAATACCTTGTGGCGCAAGGACGGGCTTCTGCATGCGACGAATACCGACGGCATCGGCTTCATCGCCAATCTCGACACGCAGCATCCCGGCTGGGATAGGGCTGAACGCGCTGTTGTTGTGGGGGCAGGGGGCGCCAGCCGGGCGATCCTTCAGTCGCTTCGAGACCGCGGCATCCCTGAAATCCACGTGGTCAACAGAACCATCGACCGCGCACGTGAACTAGTCGACCGTTTTGGTGGACCGCTTGAGGCTCACGGCATGGAGGCCCTCGATGCCCTTCTCGATGGCGCCGGTCTTTTTGTGAATACCTCGTCTCTCGGCATGGATGGGGCACCAGCCCCGCACTTGCCGTTCCATAAGATGAAGAGCGATGGCCTGGTCACCGACATTGTCTATGTCCCCCTGATGACTCCTTTCTGTTGCAGGCCAAAGAGGCAGGCCTTGCCACCGTCGATGGACTGGGCGTGCTGTCTGCACCAGGCGGCGCCGGGATTTGAAAAGTGGTTCGGGAAAAAACCTGACGTCACGCAGGAACTGCGGCAGATCGTTCTTGATGATATCGAGGCACATGCATGATCGTCATCGGACTGACCGGATCGATCGGCATGGGAAAGACAACGACAGCGCGGCTGTTCGCTGATGAAGGCGTTCCCGTCAACGATTCAGATCAGGTCGTGCATGACCTATACCGGTCTCATGGCGTCGCTCCGATTGCCGAGCTGTTTCCCGATGTAGTCGTTGATGGCGTCGTCGATCGCGTGAAGCTCTCGGAGAACCTGGCGAAGAATCCGGCTAAGTTCCGAGATCTCGAGGCAATCGTTCATCCGCTGGTCCGCGCACGCGAGGCAGCCTTTCTGCAGAAACAACGGGAGTTGGGGTGTTCAATCGTCGTGCTCGACATACCGCTCCTGTTCGAGACGCGTGCCGATGCCAGAATGGACAAGGTAGTAGTCGTGACTTGCGATCCGAGAGGTCCAAAGACAACGTGTTCTGTCACGGCCGGGCATGACGGAAGAGAAGTTTGCGCTCATCCTTTCCCGCCAAACACCGGATGCGGAGAAGCGCGCGCGCGCGGATTACGTTGTAGATACTGGCCACGGCATTGACATGGCGCGCGAGCAGGTCAAGACGATCGTGAGAGAGTTACGCGAGCAGGCGGAGCAGACGAACCATGCGTGAGATCATCTTCGACACGGAAACAACAGGCCTCGACAACAAGGCCGATCGTGTCATTGAAATCGGCGGCATCGAGTTGATGAACCACTTCCCGACCGGTCGCACATTCCATGTCTACATCAATCCAGGCGACCGTAAGGTTCATCCGGATGCGCTTGCGGTTCACGGCATCACGGATGACTTCCTGAAAGACAAGCCACCATTCGCAGGTATCGTTGCCGAGCTGCAGGAGTTCTTCGACGGAGCGAAGTGGATCGCGCACAACGCGACATTCGATATGGGCTTCATCAATGCGGAATTCGATCGGTTGGGCCTGCCGCCCGTTCCCGGCGATATGGTCATCGATACGCTTTCGCTCGCCCGCCGGAAACATCCGATGGGTCCGAACTCGCTGGATGCTTTGTGCCGGCGCTACGGGATCGACAACTCGCACCGCACCAAGCATGGCGCCTTGCTCGACTCCGAACTTCTGGCCGAAGTCTATATCGAGATGCTCGGCGGTCGCCAGGCGGCGCTCGGGCTTACCAGTGTCGAAACGCGGCGCAACCAGACTGACGAAGTCACCGATGTCATCGAGATCAGCTATGAGCGGCCTCGGACACTCGCGCCGCGCCTCTCACCCACTGAGGTAGAAGGTCACGGGGGACTTGTCGCCCGACTTGGGGCTAAGGCGATCTGGTCCAAATACAGCGCATGAAAAAGGGCCCGATCAAGGGCCCTTTCCATATTTGCTGACTGCAGCAGTTTCTCAGTTCGGAGCCGACTGGCTCTGCGCGCGCGACTGTTCTTCGGAAACGCGCTGCGCGAACATCTGCGCAAAATCGATCGGATCGATCATCAGCGGCGGGAAACCGCCGTTGCGGGTAGCGTCCGCGATGATCTGGCGGGCAAAGGGGAAGAGCAGGCGCGGGCACTCGATGAAGAGAACCGGCAGCATGTGTTCCTGCGGGAAGCCGGAAATCCGGAAGACGCCGCCATAGACCAGCTCGGTGACGAAGACCACCTTGTCGCCATCCTTGGCTTCTGCATTCAGCGCATGGACGACGTCGAAGTCCGTCTCGGAGAGCGGATTGGCATTGACGTTGACATTGATGTTGATGGCCGGCGCCTTGTCGCGCGCCTGAAGCGATCGCGGTGCACCCGGATTTTCAAAGGAGAAATCCTTGATGTACTGGGCGAGAATATTGAGGGAAGGAGAAGTCGTTCCCTGATTGTTGTCGGCCATAGGGCGTGTCCTTGAAGATGAATTGCTAAGGCCATCTAACATTTGAAACTTCACCTTACAACCCTGCGGCCCGGCAGGGGTAAGGCATGTCAGTCGCGACCGATCCGAGGATCGCGCCAGGGTGAGTCCGGCCTTGCGGAGTTTGGATTGCTCTCTCTTTGAAACTCGTCGTCACCGAGGTCGACGACATTTTCGTCGGCCGGACGCGTCGTGCGAAAACCGGCACCTGAAAACGCGCTCCGGACAACGAGACGCGGTTTGATCAAGCGCCAGGCGAGGTCGCGGATGAAGGGCAGGAAGAGTAGAATGCCGATGATGTCGCCGAAGAAGCCGGGCACGATGAGCAGGAAGGCCGCAACGACGAGAAGTGCCGTATGAACCAGCTCGCGTCCCGGGTCGACGCCTCTCTGAGCCTCGCTTTGCAGGCGACGAAGGATGCCGGCTCCCTGGAAGCGCAACAGCGCTACACCGACCACGGCCGACAGGATGATCAGCCCGAGTGTGGGCAGAACGCCAATCGCTTGGCCAACGATGATGAAGCTGGCGATCTCGATGAGCGGTGCGATCAGGAAGATCACCAGTGGCAGGCGCATGTATCACTCCAAACGCCATTGTGATCCCGATATCGCAACAGTCGGCGGAAACTCGCTGCAAAGAATGCGCATCGCCATTTGAATGATGCGGCGCTGGAGACTATATGGGAGAACGAAAAATCAAATTCAATCAAGCCTGGCGGTATTCATGGGATCTAGCGATTTCGTTACATTGTTCTTCCTGGTGGCCGCGGTCCTGATCTTTTTTCAGCTTCGCAGTGTGCTCGGACGTCGTACGGGCAGCGAAAAGCCACCCTTCGATCCCTTTGCTCAGCGCGATCTGTCCAAGGCGTCGGAGCGTGACGACGGCAAGGTCGTGACCCTGCCGCGCCGCGAGGAAGCGACAGGTGAGGAGCGCTTCGGTGCCGTAGACGCCTATGCGCCGGCTGGCACGCCCCTCAATGATCAGCTTCGGGAACTTCTCCGCCACGATCCGAGCTTCAGCCCCAAGGAATTCCTGAACGGCGCCAAGATTGCCTACGAGATGATCGTGATGGCCTATGCGGATGGCGACCGGAAAGCCCTGAAGGGCCTGTTGTCTCGCGAAGTCCTCGAGGGCTTCGAGAGCGCAATTGCCGACCGCGAAAGCAGGGGCGAGACCGTGAGGTCGACCTTTGTCGGGATCGAGAAGGCGGAAATCACCCAGGCTTCGGCACGAGACAACGAAGAGCAGGTCACCGTTCGAATTGTCAGCCAGCTGATTACGGCCACTTTCGATAAGGACGGGACCATGATCGATGGCGACGCCGAGGCGGTTTCCGAGGTGAACGATGTCTGGACATTCGCACGTGATGTTCGTTCGCGTGATCCGAACTGGAAGCTGATTGCGACCGAAGCGGAACAATGACGGAGGTCGGTTCCGCCTTTCGCCTGAAGCCCATCTCCTTTGAGGATATCCCGGGCTGGCGCTTCGATGATCCGTCGTCTCTCTGGACTGCAATGGCCGACTGCGGGAATTACCTGCGGTCGGTCAAACCGTACAAGGCGGGTGCACTCGGCCTGACCGCCGATGATCTTCTGCCTCTTCTTGAGCGCGCCGCCAGTCTGAATTCTGTCGATGCCGGTCAGGCGCGATCATTCTTCGAGCAAGAGACACGGCCTGCTCTGCAGTCGAGCCCACAGGTACGCAATCCGGACTCGTTACGGCATTTTACGAACCGGAGGTGGCGGTTAGCGACGTTCGGGATGATGAATTCTCCTATCCCTTCTACCGTCGCGCCCTGCCGATCTGGTGGATCTCGATGACCGGACAAGCGTCCAGATCAGCCTGCGATCCGTTCCACTATGCCTTCGCGCAGCAGGCCGGGTGCTGGCATCGCAGCTCTATCCCGACCGACAGCGCGATCGATCGAGGGCTGTCTGGACGGGCTGGGCCTTGAGATCGCCTGGGCGAAATCGCGTGTCGATGTGTTCTTCGCCCATGTCCAGGGCGCCGCCCGCCTGCGCTTTGCTGATGGGAGCGTCAAGCGCGTGACCTATGCTGCCAAGGCCGGGCATCCTTTCTCAGGCATCGGCCGTCTGCTGATCGATCTTGGCGAGATCCCGGAAGCGGCAATTTCGATGCAGTCGATCCGGGCCTGGCTGGCTGACCATCCTGACCGGGTGGACGAGATCCTGTGGCACAACAGATCCTACATCTTCTTCCGCGAGGCAGAGGTCGATGATCTCACCCGGGGCCCGATCGCAGCGGCCAAGGTGCCGCTGATCGCCGGACGGTCACTCGCGGTCGATCGCCAGATCCATACCTTCGGATTTCCCTTCTTCATCCATGCCAAGGGTCTCACTCACATCGATGGAGGGCGTGATTTTGCCCGCACGATGTTGGCGCTCGATACCGGCTCTGCGATCGTTGGACCGGCTCGTGGAGATATCTTCACCGGGTCTGGCGATGAAGCTGGCGAACTCGCCGGCGCCGTGCGTAGCGCGGCGGATTTCTATATACTCATCCCGAAGCAGGCGGCAGAGAGGTTCTTCTGAGTGTCGGGTGGATCAAAGCTCAATCCGGAAGATCGTGTCCTCTGGGGCAAGGTCGCCCGCTCGACCCGCCCCATGCCCGGGCGGATGGAAGACCTTTTGAGCTTCGAGGAGCAGTTCGAGACACCGGTCGAGGAAAAAGATGTACCCGCGCTCAACCGCGCTGCCTTGTCCTCGTCTGCAGTCAGCACTGAAGGCGATCGCAAGCCAGCCCAGCATGCGCACCACCCCTTGGAAAAACCGGTCAAGCGCAAGCTTTCTCGCGGTCATCTGGCACTCGAAGCCCGCATCGATCTGCACGGCCTGATCCAGAGCGAGGCGCATGGCATGTTGCTGGACTTCCTGATCCGCGCGCATGAGCGTGGGCTGCGCCATGTCCTGGTCATTACCGGTAAGGGCAGTTCGCTCGGCAGTGAAGGTGCATTGAAGCGTGCGGTCCCGCTCTGGTTCGCGATGCCGGAATTCCGTTTCATCATCTCGTCCTATGAGCCGGCAGCGCGTCACCATGGCGGGGAGGGCGCCCTCTATGTGCGGCTGTCCCGCCGCGGGCAGGATCGTCGATGACGCCCTTCGGCGACGCCTTGCGGCGCTGGGAACGAGGCGTGTCCCAGAAGGAGATGGCTGCTGCTATCGGCGTTTCGCCTGCCTATCTCTCGGCACTGGAACACGGCAAGCGGGGTCTGCCGAATTTCGACTTTCTCCAGCGGGTGGCCGGATACTTCAACATCATCTGGGACGAGGCCGAGGAGCTTTTCTCGGTGGCCGGTCGTTCTGACCCGCGGGTCGTCATCGATACCTCCGGTATGAAGCCGGAATACCGCACATTCGCCAACGACCTTTCGAAGCTGATCGCCAGCCTCTCCGGATGTGATACGAGACATGCAGGATATTCTGGATGGCGCCAAAACGGCCGTGATGAAGGTTGAAAAGCCTCTCTATCCACCAGAAACAACGCCCTTGCCTTTGGAACTCAGGCCAAAACCCCTATAGTCGGGCCACTTGAAGCTGCTGATTCGAATCAGCCGGGCCTTTGAGAATTGACTGGAAAGATTGCTGAATGACCGACTTGCCGATCGCGGAAAATGATGGTCCGGCCGAATATGGCGCGGACTCGATCAAGGTTCTGAAGGGACTGGACGCAGTCCGAAAGCGTCCCGGCATGTATATCGGCGACACCGACGATGGTTCGGGCCTGCATCACATGGTCTACGAGGTGGTCGACAACGCCATCGACGAGGCCCTGGCCGGTCACGCCGACCTCGTCACCGTGACGCTCAACCCGCGATGGTTCGGTCACGGTGACCGACAACGGCCGTGGCATTCCGACCGATATCCACACCGGCGAAGGCATTTCGGCTGCCGAAGTGATCATGACGCAGCTGCATGCCGGCGGCAAGTTCGACCAGAACTCCTACAAGGTATCAGGCGGTCTGCATGGCGTCGGTGTCTCGGTGGTCAACGCCCTTTCGGTCATGCTTGACGCTGAAGATCCGCCGCAACGGCAAGATCTTCGAGATGAGCTTCACGCACGGCGATGCCGATAGCGCCGCTGAAGGCGACGGGCAGCTATGAGCAGGACAAGCGGCCAGGGCACCTGGAAGGCCGTAGCGCAGCCTGATCCTGCTCCGTCATCCGAGACCTTCACCAATGGTCGAGTTCGACTTCGGCACGCTGGAACACCGCCTGCGCGAGCTCGCCTTCCTCAATTCCGGCGTCCGCATCATTCTGACCGACGACCGCCACGCCGACATCGTGCAGGCATGAGCTGCACTATGATGGCGGCCTCGAAGCGTTCGTCAAATATCTCGACCGCGCCAAGAAGCCGCTGATCGAGAAGCCGATTGCCATCAAGGGCGAGAAGCGACGGCATCACCGTCGAAGTCGCGATGTGGTGGAACGACAGCTATCACGAGAACGTGCTGTGCTTCACCAACAACATCCCGCAGCGCGACGGCGGCACCCATCTGGCCGGCTTCCGCGGCGCGCTGACCCGCCACGCTGACGTCCTATGCGCGATCGCTCGCGGCATCACCAAGAAGGAAAAGGTCTCGCTGCATCGGGCGACGACTGCCGCGAAGGCCTGACCGGCGTGCTGTCGGTCAAGGTTCCCGACCCGAAATTCTCCTCGCAGACCAAGGACAAGCTGGTTTCCT
This sequence comes from Allorhizobium sp., assembly GCA_965283865.1. GTDB lineage: Bacteria > Pseudomonadota > Alphaproteobacteria > Rhizobiales > Rhizobiaceae > Allorhizobium. Next base: position 379,085 of record CBDIQA010000001.1, on the reverse strand, counting down.
CGGAAGTGCGCCCGGCCGTCGAGAGCCTCGTCAACGAGGCGCTCGGCGACCTGGTTCGAGGAACATCCCACCGAGGCCAAGATGATCGTCGACAAGGTCATCGAGGCCGCGGCGGCCCGCGAAGCCGCCCGCAAGGCGCGCGAACTGACCCGCCGCAAGGGCGCGCTCGACATCGCCTCGCCTGCCCGGCAAGCTGGCCGACTGCCAGGAACGCGACCCGGCCAAGTCCGAGACTCTTCCTCGTCGAGGGTGACTCGGCCGGCGGCTCGGCCAAGCAGGGCCGCAACCGCGACAACCAGGCGATCCTGCCGCTGCGCGGCAAGATCCTCAACGTCGAGCGCGCGCGCTTCGACAAGATGCTGTCGTCGGCCAGGAAATCGGCACGCTGATCACGGCGCTCGGCACCGGCGATCGGCAAGGACGAGTTCAACGCTCGACAAGCTGCGCTACCACAAGATCATCATCATGACGGACGCCGACGTCGACGGCGCGCATATCAGAACCCTGCTGCTCACCTTCTTCTTCCGCCAGATGCCGGAGTTGATCGAACGCGGCCATCTCTACATCGCCCAGCCGCCGCTCTACAAGGTCACGCGCGGCAAGAGCTCGCAGTATCATCAAGAATGAGAGCGCCTTCGAGGAGTTCCTGATCGATCCATGGGTCTCGAGGAAGCCACGCTTACGCTCGGCTCAGTGGCGAAGTCCGCGCATCGGCCAGGACCTGCGCGGACGTCGATCCAGGATGCGCTGCGCCGTGCGTTCTGCTGATCGATGGTCTGCATTCCCGTTACAATCAGCAATGTCATCGAGCAGGCGGCAATCGGCGGCGCTCTCAATCCTGATGCTCACCGGTAATCGCCAGCAGGCGGAAGCAACGGCAGCGGACTTGTTGCAAGCCGTCTTGATATGATTGCGGAAGACACCGAGCGCGGCTGGACAGGCCGTTTTGTCGACCTCGAATGACGACAGCGGCGGTCTGCGTCTTCGAGCGTATGGTCCGTGGCGTGAAGGAAGTACGCCCATCGGTCGATGTCGCTCTCATCGGCTCAGCTGATGCCCGCCACATGGATCAGATGTCCGCACCTCGCCTCCGCGAGATCTATTCGCACGCCACCGGTACTGACGCCGCAAGGACGGACGTCAGCGACATGTCCGGTCCCCGTGCGCTGCTGGATTCGATTTTCGCCAGCGGATGCCCAATCGCAAGGGCCTTTCGATGCAGCGATACAAAGGTCTTGGGCGAAATGAACGCCGAGCAGCTCTGGGAAACCACCCTGGACCCGAATGTCCGCTCCCTTCTGCAGGTCAAGGTCAACGATGCGACCGATGCCGATGGCCTGTTCTCACGCCTCATGGGCGACGAAGTCGAGCCACGCCGCGAGTTCATCCAGGAAAATGCGCTGAGCGTCGCCAACCTCGACATCTGATCTGCTCACGCAGCAAACCATAAAGGGCCGCTTCAATCCGAAGCGGCCCTTTCTTTATCCACAGCCATTGCCAGCGTAATGGTTAACGTGATTCACGTGAAACCAGACGCGTCTTTCAGAAGTGCCCCTCGAGAGCGACTTCCGACAGCGGCTTGCGATCGTTTGGCGTTTCCCGCGAACGCAGGCCCTCGGGCAGGGCTTCCTTGTCGCCGAGCTTCCCAATCGCAACGGCCGCATTGATATGGAAACCTTCAGGTGCTCCAAGCTCGGAGAGCGCACGATCGAAGCTGAAGCCGGTCATGGCGTGAGCAAAGTAACCCGACTTGATGGCCTGCAGGGAAAGAAGTCCCCAGGCGGCACCCGCGTCGAAGCTGTGGCTGCGGTAGGCTTTCGGCTCAGAACCGTCGGCAGGGCGGCTCAGCGTATCGGAGAAGATGAAAACCAGAGCCGAGGCGTTCTTGGCCCAGCCCTGGTTGAACTCGATCAGAATGTCGAGAAACTTGTCGAACTCAGGCGTGCCCTTGAGGGCGTAGACAAAGCGCCAGGGCTGGTAGTTGAACGCAGACGGTGCCCAATGAGCCGCATCAAGGATGGTCAGCAGGTCTTCTTTCGGCATGGTGCTTCCGTCGAAAGCACGCGGAGACCATCGATCAAGGAAGATGGGATCGACATTGTACTCGGACTTACGGTGATTGCTGGTGGTCATGGTGTTCCTTCACTCATGTCTTGGGACGACTGATGGAACAAACATCAATTCGCAAGCCTCGGAAAGGGTAGAGGCTGCAATTTCAGGTGAACTCTGCGGTCATTGATTAACCGCGTCGCGGGGAGGGAACCTTAAGCCTTTTCGAACATCATCCGAAGTCTGAGGGCTTTCCGTGACGCCAGCCGAGGAAAAATCCGGGCTTTTGCGTTGCACAAAGTCTGTTAGTGTAGCGAATGAACTCGGACCTCTTGGTCTGGTACAAAGGTACAGAACCCATGTTCTATCAGCTCTACGAACTAAACCACGCAGTCATGGCGCCTTTCCGGGCAACCGCCGACGCAATGAACCTCGCCTGGAAAAATCCGTTGAACCCCTGGTCGCACACAGTCGTGGGGCGCTCCTTCTCCGCAGGCTTCGAAGTTTTTGAGCGCGTCACGCGCCGCTACGGCAAGCCTGCCTTCGGTCTTCCGACAACCACGGTCGATGGTGAGAGCGTCAAGGTCGAGGAAGAGATCGTCTGGCGCAAGCCCTTCTGTGACATGATCCACTTCAAGCGGCATCTGCCGGCCGGTGCTGAAAAAGGCCCGCGCATCCTGATCGTCGCCCCGATGTCCGGCCACTATGCCACACTGCTGCGCGGCACAGTCGAGGCGCTGCTGCCGAGTGCTGACATCTATATCAGCGACTGGATCGACGCCCGGATGGTTCCCGTGACCGAGGGCGACTTCGATCTCGACGATTACATCGATTACGTCATCGACATGCTCCACCATCTGGGCCCCGACACGCATGTCGTTGCCGTCTGTCAGCCCTCCGTACCCGTGCTTGCCGCCGTAGCCGTCATGGAAGCCGATGGAGACACCTGTGCCCCGGCATCGATGACGCTCATGGGCGGCCCGATCGACACGCGCATCAACCCGACCGCCGTCAACAAGCTGGCGGAAGAAAAGCCGATCGAATGGTTCCGCGACAATGTCATCATGCCCGTTCCGTGGCCGCAGCCCGGCGTCATGCGCGCTGTCTATCCCGGCTTCCTGCAACTCTCGGGCTTCATGTCGATGAACCTTGATCGGCACATGATCGCCCACAAGGAATTCTACATGCACCTCGTCAAGAACGACGGGGACTCGGCCGAAAAGCATCGTGACTTCTACGACGAATATCTGGCAGTCATGGACCTGACCGCGGAATTCTATCTGCAGACGGTCGATACCGTCTTCATCAAGCATGCGCTTCCCAAGGGGGAGATGATGCACCGGACGAAGCGCGTCGATACCACGGCGATCCGCAATGTTGCGCTCCTGACTGTGGAAGGCGAAAACGACGACATCTCCGGCGTTGGCCAGACAAAGGCCGCGCAGACGATCTGCACGAATATTCCGGAGCATATGCGCATGCATTACATGCAGCCGGATGTCGGGCACTACGGTGTGTTCAACGGCTCCCGGTTCCGCCGCGAGATCGCTCCGCGCATCGTCCAGTTCGCCAAGACCCACGGCAAAGGCCAGAAGGCGACGCCCGTCAAGCGCGTCATCAAGGGCGGCAAGGCTCTCTGATACTTTCGGCATTTCGAATTTAAGCAGCGGATTCAGTCGGTTCTCCGATTGGGTCCGCTTCTTTCTTGAAGGGCAGGGTTGCATTTCCCACATCGAAACCATCGGACGGCATTCCGCCGTCCGCGCAAAACGAGGTTATCGATGATGAACCAGTCAGCACTGCTTCGGCCGGATTGGACTCCGGCAACCGTCGCCTTGATGGTAGTCGGCTTCATGGTCTTCTGGCCGCTCGGTCTGGCCATGCTTGCCTACATCCTGTTCGGTGAGAAGTTCCAGAGCTTCATGCGGGAAGCCAACCAGAAGGCCGATAGTGCCTTCGCCTGGTGCCGCTCCAACAGCTACACTGCGCCTGCCTCCACCGGCAACGTCGCTTTCGACGACTGGCGCAAAACCGAGCTCGAGCGTCTCGACGCGGAACGTCGCCGTCTCGATGAGATGCGCGCCGAATTCGACAACTACGCCCGCCAACTGCGCCGGGCGAAGGACCAGGAAGAATTCGACCGCTTCATGCGCGACCGTCAGCAGATGAAGACGACAGGCGAATCCGCTCCGACCCAGGGCTTCACCGGCAACTGATCTGCCGGGTGCTCACGTGACGAGACCGAGGTCGGCGCTATTGCGCCGGCCTTTTTTTGATCAGCGACCCGCGCACGAATCGGCTAGAACACGGAACATGTTTCCCCTGCTGAAAAAGCTGAAACCCCTCAGAGAACCAGCAATCCAGCTGGAGCGAGCCGTCGCCGTCAATGGCCGGTCGATCCCGTTGACAATTCGCAGGAACAGCCGCGCAACCCGTATAACGCTCAGGATCGAGCCAGGCGGACGCGCCTTGAAGATGACCATCCCCCATGGTTTGCGCGAACGGGACATCGATGACTTCCTCGACCGGCACCAGGGCTGGCTCAGCACCAAGCTGAAGCGCCAGAAGTCGGTCGGCAACGTCGAGGACGGCGGAGAGATCCTGCTGCGTGGTATTCCCCATCGCATCGTCCACACGGGACAACTGCGAGGTCTCACCCAGTCGATCGACAGCGAGATTGGCCATGTGTTGAGCGTCAGCGGTCTTGAAGATCATTTGCCGAGGCGTGTCGCCGACTTCCTGAAGAAGGAAGCGCGCCGCGATCTGGAGCGTCTGGTCGCGCTTCATGCCAAAAATGTCGGCAAGCCGGTCAAGAGCATGACCCTTAAGGATACCCGCAGTCGTTGGGGTTCCTGTTCCTGGGATGGCAAGCTCAGCTTCTCCTGGCGCATCGTCATGGCGCCGCCTCTTGTCATCGACTATCTCGCCGCCCACGAAGTTGCGCATCTGCGCGAGATGAACCATGGCCCGGACTTCTGGGCACTGTGCCGCAAGCTCTGCCCGGAGATGGAAGAGGCCAAGGCGTGGCTGAAGCGGCACGGCTCGACACTACACGCCATCGACTTTGCCTGAGGGACCCGCGACCTTTCAGCCTTTGTCGCAAATTGGCTCGACTCTTTTTTGATTTCGTGCGACTTCGCTGCCATGAGACCCGATATCAAGATCTGCGGACTGAAGACGCCGGAGGCCGTCGATCGTGCGGCCGAACGTGGCGCGAGCCATATTGGCTTCATCTTTTTCGAGAAGAGCCCGCGCAACATCGAGCCCGACATTGCAGGTACGCTTGCCGATCGCGTTCGCGGCCGGGTGAAAAGCGTTGCGGTGACGGTCGATGCCGACAACGACGATCTCGACGAGATCATCGCTCTGATGCGTCCGGATATCCTGCAGTTCCATGGTCATGAAAGCCCGGAGCGCCTGCTGACCGTCAAGGCCGTTACCGGTCTTCCGATCATGAAGGCATTTTCCATCCGTGATGCCGATGACCTGAAGCGGATCGAGCCCTATATCGGTATTGCCGATCGTTTTCTTTTCGATGCCAAGCCGCCGGTAGGGTCGGACCTGCCAGGTGGGAACGGTGTCACCTTCGATTGGCGTCTCTTGCGCTCGCTTGACGACAGCGTCGATTACATGCTTTCCGGTGGCCTCAACAAGGCCAACATTGCAGAAGCCCTGCGAGAAACCGGAGCGCGTGCGATCGATGTGTCTTCCGGCGTGGAGTCCGCCCCGGGCGTCAAGGATCTGCAGATGATGGACGAGTTTTTTGCGGCCGTTGCCGAGGCAAGTCGAGCACAGCCGGTTTCAGGGAGTGTCAAGTGAACCAGTCACCGAAACCCAATTCCTTCCGTGAAGGCCCCGATGAGGACGGCCGTTTCGGCATCTTCGGCGGTCGCTTCGTCGCCGAGACGCTTATGCCCTTGATCCTGGACCTGCAGGCGGAATGGGAAAAGGCGAAGACGGATGCGGAATTCCAGGCCGAGCTGGCGCATCTGAATACCCATTACACCGGCCGTCCGAGCCCGCTCTATTACGCCGAGCGCCTGACCGAGCGAACTCGGCGGCGCGAAGATCTACTTCAAGCGCGACGAGCTCAACCACACCGGTTCGCACAAGATCAACAACTGCCTTGGCCAGATCCTGCTCGCCAAACGCATGGGCAAGACCCGCATCATCGCCGAGACCGGCGCTGGCCAGCACGGCGTTGCCTCGGCGACCGTTGCGGCCCGCTTCGGCATACCCTGCGTCGTCTACATGGGCGCGACCGACGTCGAGCGCCAGGCACCGAACGTCTTCCGCATGAAGCTGCTCGGCGCCGACAGTGAAGCCGGTCACCGCCGGCCACGCGCACGCTGAAGGACGCCATGAACGAGGCGCTGCGCGACTGGGTCACCAATGTCGACGACACCTATTACATGATCGGCACCGCTGCCGGCCCGCACCCCTATCCGGAAATGGTCCGCGACTTCCAGTCGGTGATCGGCCGCGAGACGCGCGAACAGATGCTCGCCGCCGAAGGCCGTCTGCCGGACATGCTGATTGCCGCCGTCGGCGGCGGTTCGAACGCCATCGGCCTTTTCCATCCCTTCCTTGATGACAAGGGCGTTCGCATCGTCGGCGTCGAAGCCGGCGGCAAGGGCCTCGAAGGCGAGGAGCATTGCGCTTCGCTGACCGCTGGCACGCCGGGCGTCCTGCATGGCAATCGCACCTATCTGCTGCAGGATGGCGACGGCCAGATCAAGGAGGGTCACTCGATCTCCGCCGGCCTCGACTATCCCGGCATCGGTCCCGAGCACTCCTGGCTTAGGGACATGGGCCGCGTCGAATACGTTCCGATCAGGGACGATGAGGCGCTCGCTGCCTTCCAGCTCCTGACACGCACCGAAGGCATCATCCCGGCGCTTGAGCCGAGCCACGCGCTCGCCGAAGTCATCAAGCGCGCGCCCAAGATGGACAAGGACCAGATCATCGTGATGAACCTCTGCGGCCGCGGCGACAAGGACATCTTCACTGTCGGCAAGATTCTCGGTATGGGGCTCTGATCATGACTGCGCGTATGGACCAACGTTTCGCTGCCCTGAAGGCAGAAGGCCGCCCGGCTCTCGTCACCTATTTCATGGGTGGCGATCCGGACTATGACACGTCGCTCGCGATCATGAAGGCCCTGCCGGAAGCTGGCGCCGACGTCATCGAGCTCGGTATGCCCTTTTCCGATCCTATGGCCGATGGCCCGGCAATCCAGCTTGCAGGTCAGCGGGCCCTCAAGGCCGGCCAGACCCTGCTGCGCACCCTCGATCTCGCGCGCGAATTTCGCCGGACGGACAATGAAACGCCGATCGTCATGATGGGCTATTACAACCCGATCTACGTCTATGGTGTCGAGCGTTTCCTTGACGACGCATTGGCCGCCGGCATCGACGGCCTGATCGTTGTGGACCTGCCGCCGGAAATGGACGATGAACTTTGCATCCCGGCGCGTAGCCGCGATATCAACTTCATCCGCCTGGCGACACCGACCACCGATGACAAGCGTCTGCCCACCGTTCTCAAGAACACCTCGGGCTTCGTCTATTACGTGTCGATGAACGGCATCACCGGTTCGTCGCTGCCGGATCCGTCGCGTGTTGCCGGTGCCGTGCAGCGCATCAAGGCCCATACGGACCTGCCCATTTGCGTCGGCTTCGGTGTCAAGACCGCCGAGCATGCCCGCCTGATCGGCGCCAATGCCGATGGCGTCGTGGTCGGGACCGCGATCGTCAATCAGGTTGCCACCAACCTCACAGCCGATGGAAAAGCGACGGCGGATACGGTTCAGGCCGTTGCCACGCTGGTGCGCGGCCTGGCAAGCGGCGTGCGTTCCGCACGTCTTGCTGCCGCCGAATAAGCACCCCATATGGGCTCGAAAAATCAGGAGTAAGCCGCGTGAACTGGATCACCAACTATGTGCGCCCGCGCATCAATTCCATGCTGGGTCGCCGCGAAGTTCCCGAAAACCTCTGGATCAAGTGCCCCGAAACGGGCGAGATGGTCTTCCACAAGGACCTGGAAGAGAACAAGTGGGTCATTCCGGCCTCCGGCTATCACATGAAGATGCCGGCCAAGGCGCGTCTGACCGACCTCTTCGACGGTGGCCAGTTTGAAGCCCTGCAGCAGCCGAGGGTGGCGCAGGATCCGCTGAAGTTCCGCGATTCCAAGAAGTACTCGGATCGCCTGAGGGATAGCCGCGTCAAGACGGACCAGGAAGACACGATCGTCGCAGGCGTCGGTACCGTACAGGGCCTGAAACTCGTGGCCGTTGTGCACGAGTTCAACTTCATGGGCGGCTCGCTCGGCATTGCCGCTGGTGAGGCGATCGTGAAGGCCTTCGAGCGCGCCATCAAGGAAAAGTGCCCGTTGGTCATGTTCCCGGCCTCGGGTGGTGCCCGCATGCAGGAGGGTATTCTCTCGCTCATGCAGCTGCCGCGCACGACGGTCGCCGTCGACATGCTCAAGGACGCTGGCCTGCCCTACATCGTCGTGCTGACCAACCCGACCACAGGCGGCGTCACGGCGTCCTATGCCATGCTTGGCGACCTGCATATCGCAGAGCCAGGCGCCGAGATTTGCTTCGCCGGCAAACGCGTTATCGAACAGACGATCCGCGAAAAGCTCCCGGAAGGCTTCCAGACCTCGGAATACCTCCTGGAACACGGCATGGTCGACATGGTCGTCAAGCGTCATGACATTCCGGACACGCTGGCGCGCGTCCTCAAGATCATGACCAAGCGCCCTGCAAACGACACGGCGGTTCCGGCCAACGTGACGAAGCCGGTCGCCAAGGCTTCGGCCTGAGCCTTGCTTCCCCTTGAGCCCGCGGCAGCGGAACGAGTGTCATGACAGACCCCATCGTCAGCCAGGCCGATGCCGAGATCGAAAAGCTCATGGGGCTGCACCCCAAGGGCTATGATCTCTCGCTCGACCGCATCCGGCGCCTCCTCGAGGTTCTGGGCAATCCGCATCTGAAGCTGCCGCCGGTCATTCATGTGGCCGGCACCAATGGCAAGGGCTCAGCCACCGCCTTCTGCCGTGCGCTTCTGGAAGCGCAAGGCCTATCCGTCCACGTCCACACGTCGCCGCACTTGGTGCGCTGGCATGAGCGCTATCGTATCGGCGTCAAGGGTGGCCGCGGGCAGATCGTCGACGATGCGCTCTTCGTAGATGCCCTGCGCCGAGTTGCCGATGCCAATGCCGGCCAGCCCATTACCGTCTTCGAGATCCTGACGGCGGTCACCTTCATTCTCTTCTCCGAGCAGCCCGCTGACGTCGTTGTGCTTGAGGTCGGTCTGGGTGGGCGTTTCGATGCCACGAATGTCATCGAAAATCCGGCTGTGTGCATCGTTCAGCCCATCTCGCTCGATCATCAGGCCTATCTTGGCGACCGGGTCGAGCTGATTGCCGCCGAGAAGGCCGGCATCATGAAGCGCGGTATTCCCGTTGTCATCGGCCATCAGGAATTCGACGGCGCCAAGGATGTGCTGATCAGCACGGCGGAGCGCCTCGGCTGTCCGCTCGCCGTCTTCGCCCAGGATTTCCTCGCCTATGAAGAATTTGGGCGGCTTGTCTACCAGGACGAGTTCGGCCTGATGGACCTGCCGCTGCCGCGCCTTCCCGGTCGCCACCAGATCGGCAATGCCGCAACCGCCATCCGCGCCGTGAAGGCAGCCGGATATCCGGTGACGGAAGAGATCGCAGAAAAGGCCATGCTGTCGGTCGAATGGCCGGGCCGCCTGCAAAGGCTGACCGAAGGTCGGCTGGTAGAGCGTGCGCCTCAAGGTGCGGAAATCTGGCTCGATGGCGGGCATAACCCGGGTGCCGGCGAGGTTATTGCCGAAGCCATGGCGGCCATGGAAGAACGCCAGGCGCGACCGCTGCATCTGGTCATCGGCATGATCAACACCAAGGACCCGATCGGCTTCTTCCGCGCCTTTGTCGACATCGCCCACAATGTCTACACCGTCCCGATCCTGGGCTCGGACGTCGGCCTCGATCCGGTGGCGCTCGCCCAGTCTGCAGCAGAGGCCGGTTTGAAAGCTCTTCCGATGGACTCACTGGCTCAGGCGCTCGATGCGATCCGTGAGCGCAGCGAAGGCGGAATTCCGCCGCGCGTCATGATCGGCGGCTCGCTCTATCTTGCGGGCAATGTGCTCGCCGAGAACGGCACCATCCCGACATGAAAAAAGCCCGGCGAAACCGGGCTTTCTCGTTATTCATCAATCATTTAAGCCTTATGCAGCGCCGGCGATCCAGCTGGACAGCGCGGTCTTCGGGGCTGCACCCACCTTGATGTCGGCCACTTCGCCACCCTTGAAGACGGCAAGCGTCGGGATCGAGCGAACGCCGAACTGGGCAGCCAGTTCCGGGTTTTCATCGATGTTGAGCTTGGCGATCTTCACCTTGCCGGCGAGCTCGTTGGAGATTTCTTCGAGGCTCGGGGCAATCATCTTGCACGGGCCGCACCATTCAGCCCAGAAATCCACGACAACCGGTTCGGAAGCGTCGAGAACCTCGGCCTGGAAATTGGACTTGTCGACTTTAACGGTAGCCATGGGGCTCTCCCTTCATAAATACGGAATTGACTAGATATGTGATGCCGCACGGCAGCAATTTCAATATGCGGTATCTCACGATGTTTCGAGGTCGGCAAGGGACCGCTGAAGAAGGCTGTCATCAAGCCGAATGAGGCTGCCGTTTTCGGTATAGATCAGCCAGCATTCGACTTGTTTGCCGGGATAGAGCGGCTGCAGGATCTCGCGGTAGATGGCGAGCTGGACCCGATGGGAGGGGGGCTTGCGCAGCGTCCAATGGAGGATTCCGGTTCGTCTTGTAGTCCGCGATAATGACCCGATCGGGAAGTACGGTCATGCGGTCAATCCGCCCTGAAACGGCGCGCAATTCGCCCTTCAGCCGCATAGTTCCCATGACGGAAACCTCGGCTCGGCTGCCGGCGCTGAACAAAGGGCCCAGGCTTTCATCCTCCAGAACGGACATGACCGTCGAAACCAGTCGCTCCCGCTGATCTGCGGTCCAGAACCGTGCGGCGCGATTGGCATAGCGCTCGGCCGCCGTTCTTTGCTCTGAGGCTGGAAGGACTGGAAGGTTCTGCAGCAAGCGGTGGATCAGGCGTCCGCGCTGGAGCGCGAGATCGGCCTTCTCCGTCGTTGCAAAGAGCGCCGAGGCCGTCAGCACATCCTCGTCGTCATCCACGACGATGCTGCCCGCACCCGAAGGGCTCAAGGGTCGCGGCAGGCTGACGGGCGGCGGCAGTGGTTTCCAGAGCGTGGAGGGGAGGCTGTGGCTTTCTTCGTTTTCGGCGTTCTCGGCGACTACCGGCAGATCCTGCTCAGCCTCGCCCAAGGACCAGCGCAACCCGGTCCAGCTACCGTCCGGACCTTGAAACTCCATGGTGCGTGAGCGGATCTCATCCGAACTGAGCGCATGAGAGATCATTTTGTGCCAGATCTCGCCAGTGTCCTGCACGCCGCGATAGCCCGTCACGATCAAGCGATCTGCCGCGCGCGTCATCGCGACATAGAGCAGGCGGCGATACTCCTCTTCTGCCTGGCCCTTACGCTTGTCCATGTCGCCTGCGGAGATCGAATTTCCAAGCGCCTTGGTCGGAATCCAGATCGGCAAAGCCCCCCCTTGGGGACTCTCGAGGATCCGAAGTTTGGCCACATGGTTGGAATTGAACGGCTTTGATCCACCATCGATGAGGAAGACGATTGGCGCCTCGAGCCCCTTCGAGGCATGCACCGTCATGATGCGGACTTCGTTGCGCTCCTTGTCCTGCTCGCGCTTGACCTCCGGCGCCTCCATTTCCAGCGTCGAGACGAAGGACTGCAGGCCCGGCAGCCCGCTGGTCTCGAAGGCCAGGGCAAAGGTCAGGAATTCATCGAGGATATCACTGACCTCGGTGCCGAGGCGGCCCAGATAGGCCCGTCGACCGCCGTGAACGCTGAGCACGCGCGCATAGAAATCATGCACGGAGTATTCCCGCGCCTGCTCCAGGAACAGGCGGAGCAGATCGAACGTTCGCTTCCACGTCGCATCCGTCTCGGCCTGGGCCGCCATTCGGTCCCAAAGGCTTTGACCTTCCGGCCGCTCGGCCGCCAACTCCATCAGCGCGTCTTCGCTATGGTTGAAGAGGGGACTTTTCAGAAGGGACGCCAGGGATAGGTCGTCACCGGGTAGCAGCAGGAATCGCCCGAGTGCCAGCAGGTCCTGCACCGCGATATGACTGGTTAATTTCAGACGGTCGGCACCGGCGACCGGTATATCATAGGGACGCTTCAGAGAGCGAGTCAGCGCATTGACGAAACCGTCGCGCTTGCGGACGAGGACGAGGATATCGCCCGGACGGATCAGCCGCTTGTTGCCCTTCTCGATGATTGTCTCGCGGCCGACGATCTGGCTGATCTGGTGCGCCACGCGTCTTGCCAGAATGGCGGATGGCGCGCTTTCCGGGGTGGCGTCGAAAGGCGCGGTCCAGTCTTCGTCTTTCTCCTGCTTCTCGGCAGCGATCATGTCCCAGACGTCGACGGTACCGGGATGACCGATACGGCTGGATTGATGCACGACGTCGGCGCCGGCAGCACTCAGGCCACGGTTGTTTTCAGAGAAACTGAAGACCTGGTCGACAGCCGCGAGCACCGATTGCGTCGAGCGGAAGGACAGCGGCAGGCGCACCGTGTTGAAGCTCTGTCCACTCTCGGTCACGGCCCGTTCTGTCTGGCGCGCTTCTTGAGAGAACTGCTCGGGCCTTGCGCCCTGGAAGGAATAGATCGACTGCTTCTCGTCCCCCACGGCGAAGAAGGTTCGGATCTCCGGCCGAGCGCTCAAGCCGGTGAAAAAGTCCTCCCGCAGCGACCGGATCACGTCCCATTGCACCGGGCTCGTATCCTGCGCTTCATCGACGAGGATATGGTCGATGCCCTGATCGAGCTTGTAATGCACCCAGGCACCGACATCGCCTCGCGTCAGCAGCCGGGCGGTGCGCACGATCAGATCCTCGAAATCGAGCTGCGACCGTCGCTTCTTCAGTTCCTCATAGTCGGTGTCGAGACGCACGGCCAGCGTCAGCGCCGAACGCGTCGCCTCATACATGCGGAAGACCCGGAGCCGATCCCGCATGGCCACCACATGATCGCGGGCAACGATCACGGCATCCTTGAGATCAGGCGCGACCTTGGTCATGGCGGCGGCAATCAGCGAGCTGTCGGCCTTTGGGGCTTCCTGCGCCGTCAGGAAGGCCTGGTCGAGCAGCTTCGCCCGCTCCAGCGGATCCTTCTCCACCAGCGCCCGCTCAAGCACTTCCGCGACCGTGCGCACCTTCTCGCCGCCCTTTTCGAGGGCAAGCTGGATGTAACGGCTGAAATTGCCACCCGACAGGCCGGCAAGCGGCCAGTATTCCTCGGCGCGACTGATCTCGCTTTCGAGCGGGCCAATACCAAGGCCTTTGCGCAGAGCGGCATCGAGACCACCGGTCCGGTCTGCGCGCAGTCTGAAGTCGCGGATCGCGTGTCTGTTGGCCACGGTGTCGGCGATGAGCGCTTCGAGCCCGCTTTCATCGGCAATGCTCAACACCTGGGAGAAGGCTTCCGCCAGGACGGCGTCGTTTTCCGTCGATGTCGCCGTCAGCAGCAAACGCCGCGCCTCGGCAAGGACGGTCACGGCCGCCCGATCGTCGAGAACGTTGAAATGCCCGGCGACGTTTGCCTCCAGCGGAAACTGGTGCAGCAGCGCTTCGCAAAAGGCGTGGATCGTCTGGATCTTCAGCCCACCCGGCGTCTCCAGCGCCTGCGCGAACAGGCGCCGCGCCGCCGCGAAGCTGTCGCGCGAGCCGGTTCCTTCTGCTCGATCGCTGCAATCCGGTTGGCCAATTCCCGATCGTCAAGCGTCGCCCACTCCGCGAGCCGCTCGAAGACGCGGTTCGACATTTCGGATGCTGCGGCCTTGGTATAGGTGAGGCAGAGAATGGAAGAGGGGCGGGCGCCGGCGAGCAGAAGCCGGATCACCCGCTGCGTCAGCACATGCGTCTTGCCGGAGCCGGCATTGGCCGACACCCAGGCCGACTGGCCGGGATGCGATGCGCGCGACTGGGCAAGCGTCGTCCAGCCGAGCCAGGCAGCGGGATCGCTGCCGGTCGGAAGCTCGTCCAGGGCAAAGCGCTGATCACTCATCGCCGGCTCCTTCCTCGGCTTCCGCCGTCGACCATTCCGCGACACGCGCCAGATGGTCGTATTCGCCGCCATAGGCGTTCTGTTCGGCGGGGATGAGACGGGACACATAACCGCGTTCGCCGCTCTGCAGCGCCTGGACGAAGCGACCGAGCTCGTCGACCGATTGCGTCGCAAGCTCAAGCGCCGATTTCTTGCTGTCGCCGCGCGTTGCCATCTCGTTGTTCACCTGGTCCGCCGAGAACCGGTCGCCGGGCCGCAGGCGGACATAGACAAGGTTGAGCGGTTTGACGTCTCCGGCCGGCTTGAAGGCGCCTTGGAGAAGGGCTGCAGCTTCGAGGGCCAATTGCGGGTCGAGCAGGCTGCGCGCCTGGTTGGCGCTCGGATTGAGCCCCGTCTTGTAGTCGATGATGTCGGCAAAGCCGCCGCCTCGGATATCGATCCGGTCCGCAATCCCGCTGATGGTGATATCGACGGGGCGGAGCAGGACATTGCCGCGTACTTCTGTCAGTGATCGCTTCACTTCCGGTCTGCGCTCGCGTTCCCAGCTGAGGAAGGCGGATGCAACGCTATAGAAGCGCTGCCGCCAGACAATATCGATGTGGAGCGGTAGAGCTTCTGTCAGGAACTCCTCATCCGTGATCCGATGCAGGATATTGATCGCGTCCAGCCGGGCAGGGTCATGATCCTCGCGGATAAACCGCTCGACGATCCGGTGGTAGAGTGTTCCGCGCTCGGCCGCTCCCGGATCCTGGTTGAAGGCATCGACTGGATCTAGGCGGAGGATTCGCCGCGCATAGATCGAGTAAGGATCGCGCCGGAAACGTCCGACTTCGGAAAAACTGAAGGCGCGCGGCTGGAGGTCGGCGCGCGGCCGTGGCGCTGGCCGCTGTGCCGGCGCCTGGTTTTCGCCCTGGTCGATCAGATCGGCGTAGCGGCGGTAGATCTGCCCCCGCTGCCGCATCTCGTCTTCAAGCAGCGGACCGCCCAATGCCATCAGTCGCTGGAGCCAGCGCGAGGCAACCGTCGGTGCCGAACCTTGCCGAAGGGAGCGGGAAAAGATCAGCTTGCGGGTGCCGCAGGCCATCTGGAAATCATGAGCCACTTGGCCGATCTGCCGTTCCGGTGGCTCAAGACCTACTTCCGTCTTCATCACGCGCGACAGGAAGGGGTTATTCTTGGTCTGCCCCGGCCAGCTGCCTTCGTTCATCCCGCCGATCACCATCATGTCGACATTCTGCAGGCGGGCTTCCAGTGTGCCGAAGATGAAGACGCGCGGATGCCGCATGGCGCGCGGCTTGACCGCTTGGCCAGCCATCAGCGCCGTCAGGATATCCACCCACTGCGCACCATCCGCCTCAATCTGGCCGTCTGTTTCCAGCACCTCGGCGAGAAGCCGGGCGAGAGCCTCACCCGCTGCATTGCCCCAGAGGCCGGCAAGATCGCCCCGCTCGTCGATGGTGACGGCCTCGAGCACCCGGCCCGTGCGTTCCGCCCAATCACTGAGCGTTAGTTGCTGCGACAGAACACGTCCGTCGCGCGACCGGACCAAGGAAGAGACAAGCGGCTCGACGGCCGCGGTGACGCGTTGCGCAAGTGCCCGTGCAAGGTCCATCTCCTCCGCACTGATGGAGATCCGCCATTGCGGCTTGTGCCGGTCTGCGAGATGCGTCTCCAGCCCTTCGGCGAAAAGTGCCTCCATATCAGCGAGATCGAGGCTTTTGAGACCGCCACGTAGTGCGATCCTTTCGAGGGCGTCAGCCGCCTTGCGCATGTCTTCGGCCGAAAATCCGAAACGCGCCAGCGGATGTTTGATCACCGAAACGATCGC
The DNA here is from genome assembly GCA_965283865.1 of Allorhizobium sp. Taxonomy (GTDB): domain Bacteria; phylum Pseudomonadota; class Alphaproteobacteria; order Rhizobiales; family Rhizobiaceae; genus Allorhizobium. The sequence continues at coordinate 362,993 of CBDIQA010000001.1, read as the reverse complement.
CACCGGGTCGCCCGGCCGCAAGCAGGCCTCCGCCACCACCTGGGTCAGCATGGCAGCCTGTGTACCCGTCATCGGCGTACCAGCTGAATCGTCCGCCTCGATCCCAAAGCGGGCAAGTTCCGACATCACCCGCCGCGCCAAGGCACGATCCGGGGTGATGAGCGCCACCCGGCTCTCCGGGTTTTCTGATACCTGCTCCAGCCCCAGACGAAGCGCGATCGCGATAGCCGTTGCTTCCTCGCGTTCGTTTGCCGTCTCGATGAGTGCGACATCGCGGAATGCGTCGAGCACCCGGTGATCATCGATACCCCCGCGCCAGGCTTTCCAGGTGTCTGTTGCCTCTGCGGGCGCCATGGCGCGGGAGAGGAATTCGGCACGGTCTCTGAGGGCTTGTGCTGCGGGTTCGAGCACCTGGACATCAGCGCGCTCAAGCTTCATGTGGCGAAGCAGATGGGCGAGGCCATATTGCGGATGCCCGCGAACGGCCGGGCTCGGTCGTATGAGAGAGAGATCCCGATCGTTCAGCTTCAGCCAGTCTTCGTCCGGCATGTCGAGATCGAGCCCCGGCAAAACCACGACGCCTTGGTCGAGTTCTGCAATGGCGGCGATCAATTCGGCGGCTGCCGGGATCGAACCTGTCGAGCCGGCAACGATGACGGGCCCATCCGCACCCTGTCTGCGAAAACGCTCGGCTTCCGCCCGCAACACGGCATCACGGTGGCGCGCGGGAGAGGATCGCACCAATTCCTGCAGTCGCGCCGGCCAGAAGCTGGTGGCGATCTTGAGAAACTCCAGCGTCAATTGCCACCAGGACCCGAAGTCTGCGGATTGAAGCTTCTCCAGATCGCTCCAGTCACATCCTTCCGTCTCCGCCGCCTCGATCAGTTCGACGAGTGCCCTGGCCAGCCAGACGGCGTCCGCCGGGCTCGCCGGTGCCACGAGCGGCGTATCTGCATGGATCGACCGCACGATCTCCGGCAACTGGTTGCGCCAGGCAAGGATGAGCCGCGCCAGTTCGAGGAGCATCACGGTGCCGCTGACAGGCGGCGCAAGGTCCATCAGCAAGGGCGAATCGAGGTCGAAAAAGCCGCTGTCGTCGTCCGTCTCTCCGAGTGTGCGGATATCGGGCAGAATGGCAGCGCGCCCGCCGAGCAAATCGACGAATTCGGAGCGCAGCACGCGCGCCGCGCGTCGTGTCGGCACAAGCAGCGTCACGCCAGCCAGCGAAAGCGGATCCGTGGGGTCGTAGCGGAAGCCGTCGGTCAATCGCCCGTCGAGCAGCGCTTCCGTCAGCGTCCGGAGAAACGGCCGACCCGGAGGGATCGTCAACAGACGCGGCGCCGCGCCCGCCATCTCAGGCGCTCCTGCTGTATTGGGCAACCACGGCTTCGGCAGGCGCAATCGCGTCAGGCGTCCCGACCGTCAGCCATTGACCATTGAGGCTGGTGCCGAACAGCCGACCGGCGGCAATCGCACGATCAAAATAGATGTTCAGGTTGAAGGGGCCGTTAGGCGCATCGGCTAGGAGATGCGGCATCAGGGCGAGAGCCCCGGCATAGACGACCGGGTTCGGTGCGTCGGCAACATAGCGGGTGAGCCGCCCGTCTTCCGCCATCGAGAAATCGTTCTTGCCATTGTGGCCTGTGGTGCGCTGCTCGTCTATGCAGAGCATGCACATGTCCATGTGCGAGGGATCGAACTGCTGCGCAAGCCGGCTCAGGTTGCTCGGCTCATCATGCTGTTCGCCGACCCAGAACAGATCGGCATTCATGACCAGCGCTGGCTGGTCTTGATCAAGCAGCTTGAGGCCTTTTGCCAGGCCGCCGCCAGAATCCATCAGCCTGTCTCGCTCGTCCGAGATCCGGATCTCCGCGCGCTTCTCTGTCGCGAGATGCGCTTCCATCTGATCGGCGTGGTGATGGACATTCACCACGATCCTCTCGACGCCCGCCGCAACAAGCGCATCGAGCACATAGTCGATCATCGGCTTCCCGCCGATGCGAACCAGGGGCTTCGGGGTTGTCTCTGTAATGGGGCGCATCCGCGTACCGAGTCCGGCCGCGAGCACCATGGCTTGCTTGATGATCATTTTGCTCAGGCCGGTGATTCGGGAAGCTCAATTCCAGCCTCTATGCACCAGTTCCGCAAGGGGGCGAGAACAGGATGCTCAAAAGCCACGTTGAGATGCCAGAGGGTCCGCTGCAGATGGCGCATATAGCCCGACTTGCCGTCCCGTTCCTTGAGCCGGACCCAGAGCCCGTTCAGCTTGCAGGCTCGCTGCGCCGACATGATCGCCCAACTCTTCAGGAATGCGGCTTCATCGAAGCCCGACATCCTCGACCGCGCGGAAAGATAGTCGGCCATCAATTGATCCATGAGCGGACGCTCGATCGTCACCCGCGCATCCTGAACGAGCGATACCACATCATAGGCGGCGGGCCCGATCATGGCGTCCTGGAAGTCGATCAATCCGATCCTGTCATGGCCGTCGCGATCATCGCGCGCCTCCCGCCGTCTTGACGGTGGAAGTCACGCATCACGATGGATGTGTCGGCATCCGCCAGTTCGTCGATCAACTGGTCCCAGATCGCCAGATAGCGCGAACGCTCTTCCGTCGTTGCCGGTTTTCCACCGCGTTTCCAGGGCAGGTGCCAGTCGAGGAGCAGTTCGACCTCGAACTTCATCGCTGCGCGATCGAAGTCCGGGATCCTGTGCCGATGACCGCCTGGGATGGTGATGTCTCTATCGAACGGCGTGTCGTGAATGGCTGCGAGGCATGCGGTACTGGCGCGGTAGCGCTCCGCGATCGGCTTGCCCTCTCCGTCGAGCACGCCGTCTTCACCGAGATCCTCGAGAAGCAGGATGCCTGCATCAAGGTCCTGGGCCAGCACTTTCGGCGCCGCAAAACCCCGCTCTCTCAAAGCCTGGCCGATTGCGACGAAGGGCCGGACATCCTCTGCGAGATGCACGAGCTGCGAATACGGTTTTCCATCGCGGATCGGCGGACCATTAGGCCGTTTTGGCGCATCCATCAGAACAAGACGCGCACCTCCGTCGGCAGGATAGACATGTTCATAGGCGCGGTTGGAGGCGTCGCCTGTCAGGTGGCGTCTGTGCACATCCTGGAATCCGTTGGTGTCGAGGAAGTCTCTGATATCGGCAACGCGGCGCAACCTTGCCAGTTTCGCTTCCGGGCCTTTGATGGACAGGTCCCGCCCACCATCGGACGCAAATGCGAAACTGATCTCGATCCGGTTCTTCGGTAGCGCGCGGCCTGCTTTGCCTGGCCATTCAACGAGGCAGATGCCCTCGGCCAAGGCCTCCTCAAGTCCGAGTTCGTCAAGCTCGCTTGGATCCGACAGGCGGTAGAGATCGAAATGCGCGACTGGGATCCGCAGTTCGTAGTTCTGCACCAACGTGAAGGTCGGACTGGGAACCTCCAGATCCGGATCCTCCGCAAGGGCTCGAATCAAGGCTCGGCTCAGCGTGGATTTCCCGGCGCCAAGATCGCCTTCGAGCGCGATGCAATCACCGACCTGGAGTGCAAGAAGCAAATCCTCGCCGAACAGTGCGGTGGCACGGTCGTCGGCGAGGTGGATGGCAAGCGGGGTGGGCTCGGCGCTCATTCGGCGGCGGCGATCATCTGCGGTAGACTGGCAGAGGGGATGCGGCAGTGAACCGTGGTTCCGCGGCCCGGCTCGCTGTCGATCTTCACTTCACCCTTATGCAGGTTGACGAAGCTCTGGACGATCGAGAGACCAAGACCCGGCCCGCTACGCTTGCCGCCCTTGGCGCTCGTCGAGAAGCGGTCAAAGGCTGAGGACACGAGGTCGGCGCTCATGCCGCAGCCGTTGTCACTGACTGAAAAGGCGAAATCATTGGCCTCGCGCCAGCATTTCATCGAGACGACCGAGCCTTCGGGGGCATAGTTCACGGCATTGGTCAGGATCTTGATGAGGATCTGTTTCAACCGCTGCCGGTCGGCAATCAGATGACCAAGCTGCGCCGGGGCCGCGATCTCCAGCGTTACGCCACCTTCCTGCAATCGGTCGGTCATCTGCATCGAGACATCGTCGAGAAGATCGCTCAGATCGATTTCCGAATAGTCCAGCTGCATGATCCCGGCATCAACGGTCGCGAGATCGAGAATATCGTTCACGATGGTCAGCAGGACTGACGAGGAGGTCGAGATATGGTCGATATACTCGGCCTGCCGTTCGTTCAGCGGACCGATAGTTGGTGTCTTCAGGAGATCGGTAAAGCCGATGATGTTGGTCAGCGGCGAGCGCAGCTCGTAGGAGACGTGCTGGACGAAATCGTTCTTCAGCTCGTCTGCCTTCTGCAGCGCTTCGTTCTTCTCCTTCAGCGCCCGTTCCGCACGAACGCTGTCGGTCATGTTCACGAAGGTCAGCATGGTCTGCGCATTCGGCAGCGGCGTCACGGCATAATCAAGCACCAGGCCGGAATAGAGCTCCAGCGTGCCCTGACTGGACGGACGCTCGTCCTCGAAGCTGGTGATCATCTTGCCGAAGGCCTTCCAGCCGTCCGGTTTGTCATAGGACGTCCCGCAGGCGGCCTCGAGCAGCCGAATATGTGTGCCAACCGCGGCCTGTGCCTCGGTGATGCCCCAGAGGGCGCGGAAGGCGGGATTTGATAGCTGGATCCGGCCATCTGGGCCGAAGACGGCGACGCCTTCGGACAGGTGGTCGATGGTTTCACCCTGCACCTGCACGAGCGTGTTGTAACGGGTCTCCAGATTGACCTGTTCCGTGAGGTTCTCGAACACCCAGGTGGCGCCACCCTGCGGATGGGCAGACGCAATGACCCGTAGCGTCTGGCCGTTCGGCAGATGCCAAAGGTCCGTCTGCGTCTCCAGAGCGCGGTAGACGGAGAGGCAATTTTCCTTCCACGCCTTCCAGCTCAGCTGTTCCGGCAGCTTATGCGCCGCACGAAGCCGATCCAGCAGTTCGGCATGATCGGGCCGGCTTTCGAGGAACTTGGCTTCGAGACCCCAAAGCTGCTGGAAGGCCTGGTTGTAGAATTGGAGGCGACGGTCGGCGTCGAAGATTGCCACCGGCGTTGCCAGATGGTCCAGCGTATCGGCATGGCTCTTCAGCGTCCGGGTCAGGTCTTCCCGAAGTGTCTCTGCGGACGAGACGTCGATCGCCATCCCACAGGAGCCCGCAGGACCCCTCACATCGACAACATCGAAGAAGGTCCGCGCGCCACGAACGGCCGTCGAGACGGTATCCTGGAAAGGGGATTCCGGAGTCGCTGAGGCCTTGATCTTTTCCCGGGTGAGGGTGCCGAGAATTTCGCGCCCCTCCTGTACTGCCTGTTGCGGCGAGCTTGCCTCCACGGCGTCGCTATAGGCCTGGTTGACCCAGACCAGACGGCCTTCACCGTCGCGCTGCCAGACAGGCTGTTCTATGGAATCGAGAAGCGATTCAAAGGTTGCAATCGAGCTGCGCAGGCGGTTGCGCTCGATCTTCAGTTCGGCCAGTTCGGCACGCAGGTTGTCGAGGGCCACGAAATGCGCATAGGCGCGGCCGCCATAGAGCTTGCCTTGGACCTCCAGAACTTCACCGCGCTGCGTTTCGACGACCAGATCGAAGGACTTGGCATTCAGCCGCAGACCTTCGATTGCGCGTTCGACTTCGCTTGCCGAGTGTGGCTTCAGCCAGCGGCCGAAAGCCAGAAAGTCCGGATCCTGCTGGGGAGCGCCTGTCTCCGCCGGAAGCTGGCCGAGCAGTTCTGCTTTTCCGTTATGGCCTTCCCAGATGACCGTGCGTCGGTTCTTGTCGGCGATCAGGGTCTGGTATCGAGAGATCTTGTGCTGGCTGTCCGAAAAAGCCGAGCGCAGTTCGCGCACTTCAACATCAAGCCTGTTGCGCTGGCGAAGGAGAACGGCCGCGAAGATCAAGGCTGCAGAGACCGATCCGAGGAGCACGGCATAACCCGCCACGTCGGCGCTGTCGAAGCCGCGCAGCGGAGCCGCAGCGGTCTGGGCATGCGCGAGGCTAGGCGTGATAATGCCCGCAAGTGCGCTACCGCAGGTCAGCAAGCGGCGCATGGCTGCCACGGTTGGGCGCTGTGCGACCTTGCGGAGCACCGCGGTTGTCAGGTCTGAAGTTGGCCGCCAGAGGCTTGGAAAACCGGCCGTCATAGCCGTATCCCGCTGACGCGGGGCGCGTTGATTTACCGACATTCTCGGTCTGTCTCCGTCTTATTATGTGCCGCATCGTCGACAAGACATCCGTATCCGCGGAGCGCTCGTGCAGTCCACGAATCAAGTTCTAAAACAATACCTTTGATGGATAGGGTCGGGAAGGCCGGGGCCCAAAAAAGAAAGCGGCGCCCTTGTCAAGGCGCCGCCCACTAGATGTAGATATTATCCAGCTATATTTTAATAGCGATAGTGTTCGGACTTGAACGGACCCTGGGTCGTGACGCCGATATAGGCTGCCTGTTCGTCGGAAAGCTGCGTCAGCTTCACGCCGAGCTTTTCGAGGTGCAGACGAGCGACCTTTTCGTCGAGGTGCTTCGGCAGGACATAGACGCCCGGCTTGTATTCGTCGTTCTTCGCAAACAGCTCGATCTGGCCGAGAACCTGGTTGGTGAACGATGCCGACATGACGAAGGACGGGTGGCCAGTCGCATTGCCGAGGTTCAGCAGGCGGCCTTCCGAGAGCAGGATCATGCGGTTGCCCTTCGGGAACTCGATCATGTCGACCTGCGGCTTGATGTTCGTCCAACGCAGGTTCTTCAGGGAAGCTACCTGGATCTCGTTGTCGAAGTGGCCGATGTTGCCGACGATCGCCATGTCCTTCATCTCGCGCATGTGCTCGATGCGGATGACGTCCTTGTTGCCGGTGGTGGTGATGAAGATGTCGGCCGAAGAAACGACGTCCTCGAGCGTGACAACTTCAAAACCGTCCATGGCGGCCTGCAGGGCGCAGATCGGGTCGACTTCCGTCACCTTGACGCGGGCGCCGGCGCCACTGCAGCGAGGCGGCCGAACCCTTGCCGACGTCGCCGTAGCCGCAGACGACGGCAACCTTGCCGGCCATCATCACGTCGGTACCGCGGCGAATGCCGTCAACCAGCGATTCCTTGCAGCCATACTTGTTGTCGAACTTCGACTTCGTGACCGAGTCGTTGACGTTGATGGCCGGGAAGGGGAGGAGGCCCTTCTTGGCGAGTTCGTAAAGGCGGTGCACGCCGGTGGTGGTTTCTTCGGTCACGCCCTTGATGGCATCACGCTGCTTGGTGAACCAGCCCGGGCGAAGCCGCGAGGCGCTTCTTGATCTGCGCGACCAGAATTTCTTCTTCTTCAGACTGCGGGTTCGAAAGAACGTCCTCGCCAGCTTCGGCGCGGGCGCCAAGAAGGATGTACATGGTGGCGTCACCACCGTCGTCGAGGATCATGTTGGACAGGCCACCGTCAGTCCACTGGAAGATCTTGTCGGTGTAGTCCCAGTAGTCCGTCAGCGATTCGCCCTTGATCGCGAAGACCGGAATGCCGGCAGCAGCGATTGCCGCGGCAGCATGGTCCTGCGTCGAGAAGATGTTGCAGGATGCCCAACGGACTTCGGCGCCGAGTGCGACAAGCGTCTCGATCAGGACGGCGGTCTGGATCGTCATGTGCAGCGAACCGGTGATGCGCGCACCCTTCAGCGGCTTGCTCGCCCCGAATTCTTCGCGGCAGGCCATCAGGCCCGGCATTTCGGTTTCAGCGATGCTGATTTCCTTGCGGCCAAAATCGGCAAGACCGATATCGGCGATCACATAGTCATGTTTGCTCATGGGGTTCTCCGGCTGGATCCGATCCGATCCGCAATTCATGGCGGATGGACAAACTGGCTCTCCCGCAGATCTGTCTGCAGGGCTTGGTCGTGTTCTAGCAGGGAAAGCCATTAAACGCAATCTGACATAAAGAAGTCTTTATGTCTTTATGTCGCGATGCTTTACATCTCTTCACCAAAGCGATCGGCGACGAGTGCCGAAAGGGCGTTCATCACATCCTGCGCCTGGTTGCCCGAGGCGGAGACTGAGATGGAGCAGCCGGGGCTGGCAGCCAGCATCATGAGCCCCATGATCGAAGTGCCGCCGACGGTGGTGCCGTCCTTCGATACGCTGACTGTCGCGTCAAAGCCGCTGACGGTCTGAACGAACTTGGCCGAGGCCCGGGCGTGGAGGCCGCGCTTGTTGATGATCAGCAGATCACGCGAGATCATGTCGCCCATCGTATCACTTACCACTCAACACGCGGCTTGCGACATTGATGTATTTCCGTCCGGCTTCCGAAGCCTCTACGAGCGAGCGATCCATGTCGTTATCGCCGCGAACGCCTGCAAGCTTGATCAGCATCGGGAGATTGACCCCGGCGATGACTTCGATGCGGCCAGTGTTCATGACAGAGATGGCGAGATTGGAAGGCGTGCCTCCGAACATGTCGGTCAGGATGATGACTCCATGACCATCGTCCGCGCGCAAGACGGCATCGAGAATGTCCTGGCGGCGCTGATCCATGTCATCTTCGGGGCCGATCGAAACGGTCTCGATGAATTTCTGTGGGCCTACGACATGCTCCACCGCGTGGTGAAACTCTTCAGCCAGCTTGCCATGCGTGACAAGCACAAGTCCGATCATTCTTAACTGCCCCTTAGCGCAACTCTCGCCGAATAGCTCAAGATTGGCGTTTCGTCCATCAGTGGGTCGCCATCTTGTCGATCAAAGCGGGAAGTGCAAGCCAAAACAGCGTGTGTTTCATCCGGTTGTCTGCAGACTGCGGATCCTTGCGAAGATCAAGCTCAGCGGAAATCGGCTCCACAAGGGCAATCGGATGGCGGGCAGGCGAATGGTGGGAGTGACCTCGGCGACCTCATCGTCGGGCGGAAGCCGGTCTACCTCATCGCCTGATACCGGCAATATCGCGTAGTGAAGATCCGCCTCTGCAACATGAGCGACGGAGACGATACCGCTGTAGCGCAACTCGATCAGTCCGCGGATCGAACCCGGACCCGCCGCGATGATCGTTTCGCCACGCTGAGACACCAGCACGCGGTCATCCGAGATCAGTGCGCTGGAACAGCCCATCAGCTTGGCCTCTGACAGACAATCGAAAGCAAGGCTCGATTTGCCGCTTCCGGATGGTCCGAGGAAGAGAAGCCCGATGCCATCCACGGTGATAGCCGTACCGTGGATGTTCTCAGGCGTTCCGGTCATGTGGGCGTGCCCACAGGCAGCGACAGCACGAAGCGAGCGCCGGTGATGCGGCCCGTGGCCGGATCCATCACATTTTCTGCCCTCAACGTGCCACCATGCGCTTCTGCAATCTGCCGGCTGATCGAAAGACCAAGGCCGGAGTTCTGGCCAAAACTCTCGCCCTCGGGGCGGTCGGTGTAGAAGCGCTCGAAGATACGGTCGATGTCTTCGGCCTGAATGCCGGGACCGTTGTCCTCGACCTGGATAAGGCATCGGCTCTTGTTGCGCGAAAGCTTGACCAGGATCCGGCCTGTCTCCTCAGGCACGAAGGAGCGCGCGTTCTCGATCAGATTGGTCACGATCTGGCCGAGGCGCAGATCATGTCCGTTGACGAGGAAATTCTGGTTCGAGCCCTGCTTGTGGTCCACCACGCAGTCGATCTTGACCACCTTCTTACCGCTGCGGATCTCCCGAGAGATATCGACAAGGCTCGAGACCAACACCTCCAAATCAACCGGCTTGGCATCCGAGCGCGCCAGCTCGGCGTCGAGGCGCGATGCATCCGAGATGTCGCTGATCAGGCGGTCGAGGCGGCGAACATCGTGCTGGATGATGTCCATCAGCCGCTGCCGTGATTGATCGGTCTTCGCCAGAGGCAGCGTTTCGACGGCAGAGCGAAGCGATGTCAGCGGGTTCTTGAGTTCGTGGCTGACATCGGCTGCAAAGCTCTCGATCGCGTCGATGCGGTCGTAAAGTGCCGTCGTCATCTCGCGAAGCGCGATGGAGAGGTTGCCAATTTCATCCTGACGGATCGAGAAGTCGGGAATCTCCTCGCGTTCCTTGGCGCCACGACGAACGCGGATGGCGGCTGCCGAAAGCCGGCGCAACGGGTTGGCGATGGTCGAGGACAACAGCAGCGACACGACAATGTTGACCAGGGTCGCCACGCCGAAAACGCGCAGGATGGCCAGGCGTTCTGCATGCACGATCTTGTCGATATCACCGGCCTGCGTGGACAGCAGCAGCACGCCGAGCACCGCACGTGACCGTTGGACGGGAACCGCCACCGAGACGATGAGCTCGCCCTGATCCGTCACGCGAACCACCGCGCCGCGCACACCGGTCAGCGCGTTCATCACCTCCGGATAGATCGAGCCGTCTCCGCCCGGCGCTTCGCGGTAAACCGGCAGGTTTCCGGGCTGCAGGATCGTATTGAAGAGGCGGGTGATCCAGTCGGTGAAGCTGGTGGAATCGTTGTCGACCGGTGGAAGGTCGAAGCGCAGCACCTGGCCGCGCGAATAGAGATGCCGGGAATCCAGCAGAAGATTGGCATCGGCATCGAACAGGCGAGCGCGGATGCGCGTCGGCGAGATCAGGCGCCGAAGAACCGGTGCCACGCGTTCCGGATTGATCGGGAATTCCAGATCTTCGTCGTTCGGAACAGGCGTGATGCTCTGGCCGGCTTGGAGCTCGAGCAGCTTTTCCGGATCGATCGTGATCGAATTCGTATCGACCGAGGCCGAGGCAGAAACGGCAGCGGCGATGATTTCGCCCTGTGTCAGCAGGCTCTCGACACGTGCATCGATCAGCCCCTCGCGGAACTGGTTGAGATACATGATACCGCCGACCAGCACGATCAGTGCGGCAAGGTTGAAGAAGACGATACGGCGCGTCAGGCTCGAAAACAGGGCGTGGCCGAAGATCCGACGGATCAGCGTGAAGGGATGGGTGAACAGCCGACGCTGTTCGGAGCCGGATTCCGGCTCCTCCAGATGTCCCTCGTCAACCTGCTGGGTCAAACCTTTACCTTTCGCCCGTCTGCATTGGCCGAAGCGGCCGTGACGACGAGACCTTACGCTGCTTCGCGGAAGCGGTAGCCCACACCGTAAAGGGTTTCAATCATGTCGAAGTCGGTATCGACCATCTTGAACTTCTTGCGCAGCCGCTTGATGTGGCTGTCGATGGTGCGGTCGTCGACATAGACCTGCTCGTCATAGGCCGCATCCATCAACGCATCGCGGCTTTTGACGACGCCAGGGCGCTGCGCCAGCGAGTGCAGGATCAGGAATTCGGTGACCGTTAGCGTGACCGGATCGCCCTTCCAGGTGCAGGTGTGGCGTTCCTGATCCATGACCAGCTGGCCACGCTCCAGTGTTCGCGCCTGTTGTTCTGGGCTCCCCTTGGCAGGGCCGCCACCGGCTGCCAGCGTCTCACGGCTTGCCGAGCGTCGCAGGATAGCTTTCACGCGCTCAACCAGCAGGCGCTGCGAAAACGGCTTGGTAATGAAGTCGTCGGCGCCCATCTTCAGGCCGAAGAGTTCGTCGATCTCCTCGTCCTTGGAGGTGAGGAAGATCACCGGAATGTCGGACTTCTGACGCAGGCGGCGCAGGAGCTCCATGCCGTCCATGCGCGGCATCTTGATGTCGAAGATGGCCAGCTGCGGCGGACGGGCGAGAAGACCGTCGAGAGCCGAGGCGCCATCGGTGTAGGTTTCGACCTTGTAGCCTTCTGCTTCGAGTGCAATCGAAACCGAAGTCAGAATGTTGCGGTCGTCATCCACGAGGGCGATCGTCTGCATAGTGTACGTCTCCGTCATCGTTGCGCTGCTCCTGGTTCGTCCAGCCCAGCTCTGGTTCCATGGCAGTGCGATATGAGGATAAAGGTGGAACAAATTGTGGCAGAGGGGAAGGGGCGTGCCGAGCAGATTTCGGTCCAACGGCAAATTCGCTCCTCTTATCTCCGTCTTTCGACGTGGAATGGAAGCGGAACTAAACGATTTAAAAAGCCCATTTTCCAGTTTAAATCGATTAAATAATTGATATCATTATATTTTTTAGAATGCTACCTTGCTTTTCGAGCCGGTGCCGTTTAGTTTTCCCTCATTCAGTTCTGGCCCATGTGAGAGGAAGGCGCACCCATGGAGGAATTCGGCGTGAGGAACCCGGCTGCGGGTATCGCGGATATCGGCTTGGGGAAGGCCGCCAGCGTTCGCTACAACTTCCTGGAGGCCGCTCTTTATGAAGAGGCTATCCGTCGCGGCGAGGCCGAGCTCACAGCCGATGGTGCGCTGCGCGCTCTAACCGGCCAGCACACGGGGCGTTCCGCCAAGGACAAGTTCGTCGTTCGCGACGCAAAGACCGATGACCAGATCTGGTGGGACAACAACAAGCCGATGTCGCCCGAGCATTTCGCCGTGCTGCATCAGGACATGCTGGCCCATGCAGAGGGCAGGGACCTCTTCGTTCAGGATCTGATTGGCGGCGCCGACGCAGACAACGCCCTGCCGACTCGTGTCGTGACCGAATTCGCCTGGCACTCGCTCTTCATCCGCAACTTGCTGATCCGTCCCGAGCGTGACGCTCTGGAAGGCTTCCTGCCCAAGTTGACGATCATCGATCTGCCGAGCTTCCGCGCCGATCCCGCCCGTCATGGCTGCCGCACCGAGACGGTCATCGCTTGCGACCTGACCAACGGCATCGTCTTGATCGGCGGCACGTCCTATGCCGGCGAGATGAAGAAGTCGGTCTTCACCGTCCTCAACTACCTGCTGCCGTCCAAGGGCGTCATGCCGATGCATTGCTCCGCCAATGTCGGCCCTGATGGCGACGCCGCAGTCTTCTTCGGGCTTTCCGGCACCGGCAAGACCACGCTGTCGGCCGATCCGAAGCGCACCCTGATCGGTGACGACGAACACGGTTGGGGCGAGAACGGCATCTTCAACTTCGAAGGTGGCTGCTATGCCAAGACCATCCGGCTCTCCGCAGAAGCCGAACCGGAGATTTTCGCCACGACCAAACGTTTCGGCACCGTGCTCGAAAACGTCATTCTGGACGAAAACCGCGTTCCGGACTTCAATGACGGCTCGCTGACGGAAAACACGCGCTGCGCCTATCCGCTGCATTTCATTCCGAATGCATCGGAGACCGGTATCGCGCCGCATCCGAAGACGATCATCATGCTGACCGCGGATGCCTTCGGTGTTCTCCCGCCGATCGCCAAGCTGACGCCGGAACAGGCCATGTACCACTTCCTCTCCGGCTACACCGCAAAGGTAGCCGGCACCGAAAAGGGCGTCACCGAACCGGAAGCCACCTTCTCGACCTGCTTCGGCGCACCCTTCATGCCGCGGCACCCGACGGAATACGGCAACCTGCTTCGCGATCTGATCGCACGCCATGAAGTCGATTGCTGGCTGGTGAACACCGGCTGGACCGGTGGCGCCTACGGCACCGGCAACCGCATGCCGATCAAGGCGACCCGTGCGCTGTTGACGGCTGCTCTTACCGGCGAGCTGAAAAAGGTCGAGATGCGCACCGATGCCAACTTCGGTTTTGCCGTTCCGGTTGCCGTCGGTGGTGTCGACACGAAGATCCTCGACCCACGCTCGACCTGGGCCGACGGCGTCGCCTACGACGCGCAGGCCAAGAAGCTGGTCGGCATGTTCATCGACAACTTCGCCAAGTTCGAAGCACATGTCGATGGCAAGGTCCGCGACGCAGCCCCGGGCATTCGCCTCGCGGCCGAGTAAACTGCTGGATTTGACGACCGTGAAGAGGCCCGGCATGTTTGCCGGGCCTCTTCTGCTTCCGGCTTGCCTTTGAAGTCTTTGCGGCCGATATGGAAGCCGAGAAAGAGACCGATGACATGGCAAGCGAACCACTCGAGATCAACACCCGCATCACGATCGCCGGCTGGGAGCTGACGGAGCAATTCGTGCTGGCCGGCGGCCCGGGCGGCCAGAACGTCAACAAGGTCTCGACCGCCGTTCAGCTCTTCTTCAACCTTCTCGGATCGCCCGCTCTGAATGATCGCGTGAAGCAGAACGCCGCGAAGCTCGCCGGCAAACGCCTGTCCAAGGATGGCGTGCTGATGATCGAGGCGAGCCGCTTCCGCAGCCAGGACCGCAATCGCGAAGACGCGCGCGATCGCCTCAAAGAGCTGCTCCTTGAAGCGGCCAAGCCACCACCGCCGCCCCGCAAGAAGACTAAGCCCACCAAGGGTTCGATCGAACGGCGCCTCAAGGCTAAGTCCGGACGGTCGGATGTGAAGAAGATGCGCGGTAAGCCGGCGGGAGATTGAGCATGGCTGGAGCGAAAGCCGAGATCAGCCTCCAATCCGGTCTTCGTTATCTCCCGGGCCGCCTGTCACGGGCCGAGCAGGAAGAGCTGGTCGATATCATTCGCGGGGTTGTGGTCGAGGCGCCGCTCTATGTTCCTGTCATGCCCGGCTCAGGCCGCCCCATGTCGGTGCGCATGACGAATTGCGGCCCGCTTGGTTGGGTCACCGACAAGGAGAGGGGTTATCGTTACCAGCCGTCTCATCCGCTGACGGCCAAGCCCTGGCCTGACATCCCCCAGGTTTTGCTCGACCTCTGGCGCGAGTTCTCCGGCTATCCCAAAGATCCCGAAGCCTGCCTCGTCAATTTCTATGCCGATGACGCCAAGATGGGCCTGCATCAGGATCGAGATGAAACCGACCTGTTGGCCCCGGTCCTGTCGATATCGCTTGGAAACACCTGCCTGTTCCGCATCGGCGGTCTGTCCCGCACTGACCGAACGAAATCCTTGAAGCTGGAGAGCGGCGATCTTTTCATCCTCGGTGGCGAAGGTCGACTGTGCTTCCACGGCGTCGACCGCATCTATCCCGGAACCTCAACCCTTCTGAAATCCGGCGGCCGCATCAACCTGACGCTTCGTCGGGTCAACCCATAGCCGGCGATCGATCGCTTACAGTTTTCTGAGCGCCACTGTCTCGACGAGGTGGTTATCACCCTTACGCAGGATCAGATCAGCCCGCGGACGCGTCGGCAGGATGTTTTCCCTGAGGTTCTTCAGGTTGATGTTCGCCCAGAGCCCCTCGGCGATCTCCTTGGCCTCATCCTCGCTGATCGTCGCATAGCGATGGAAGTAGGAGTTCGGATCGCGGAAGGCGGTTTGCCGGAGCTTCATGAAGCGTTCGACATACCAGCGATGGATCGCATTCTCATCCGCATCGATATAGATCGAGAAGTCGAAGAAGTCTGAGACCATCGGCACGATCTTGCCGTCTGCCGGCAGATTGCGCGACTGCAGAACGTTGATCCCCTCGAAGATCAGGATATCCGGCCGGTCGATCACGCGGTGTTCGTTTGGCAGCACGTCATAGGTCAGGTGCGAATAGCTGGGCGCCTTGACGTTCGGCAGCCCGGCCTTGATCGCCAGGCAGAAACGCAGGGCGCCTCGATGTCATGGCTTTCCGGGAAGCCCTTCCGGTTGAGAATACCGTTCTTCACCAGATGAGCGTTTGGATAGAGAAAGCCATCGGTGGTGACGAGATCGACCTTCGGGCTCGATGGCCAACGGGCAAGCAGTTCCTTGAGGATACGCGCTGTCGTCGATTTACCCACCGCCACCGACCCGGCAATGCCGATCACAAACGGTGTCTTGAACACGTCCGACATGCTGAGGAAGCGGTTGCGCTGCTCGAAAAGCAGCTGCGAGGATTCCACGTGTGACGACAGCAGGCGCGACAGCGAAAGATAGATCCGACGGACTTCGTCGAGGTCGATCGGGTCGTCGATCGAGCGCAGCCGCTTGACTTCATCAGCCGTCAGCGTCAGGGGCGTATCGGCGCGGAAATGCGCCCATTCCTCGCTGTCGAAGAACAGGTAGGGGGAATAGCCGTTCGCCTGAAAATGGTCGAGGACGTCTGGCGTTTCGGGGTCCCGCATAGCTATCGTCATGGATCCTGCCGACTGGCCTTCTCGCTCAGGCCCGTCTGAGCGGTCCGACGCTCAAGTTCCTGCATCACTGCTTGTAAAGGGATGTCCGCAATTTTCAATACGACCATCAGGTGATAGAGCAGGTCGGCGCTTTCGTAGACGAGGTTGTCGCGGTCTTGCCTGACCGCAGCCATCACAGCTTCGATCGCCTCTTCGCCCAGCTTCTTCGCCGCCTTGTCCTGCCCGCCTGCCACGAGTTTCGCTGTCCAGGACTGGCTTGGATCCGCCTGAGCGCGGCTGGCGACGATGGCCTCCAGATCGGCGAGGGTGAACTTGCTCATGACAAGCCTTTCCGCGTCAGTCGAGACGCATGGCGATGCCGGCTGCGGCCATATGGGCCTTGGCCTCTGCAATCGAATAGGTGCCGAAATGGAAGATCGAGGCAGCGAGAACCGCAGTGGCGTGACCATCGCGAATACCCGCGACCAGATCATCGAGATTGCCAACGCCGCCGGACGCGATAACTGGCACGCGAACGCTGTCGGCGATGGTGCGGGTGAGGCCGATGTCGTAACCGCTCTTCGTGCCGTCCCGGTCCATCGAGGTCACCAGCAGTTCACCGGCGCCGCGCTCGACCATCTTGATTGCGAATTCGACCGCATCGATCCCGGTCGGCTGGCGACCACCATGGGTGAAGATCTCCCAGCGATCCGTTTCGCCGGCGGCTGAAACCTTCTTCGCATCGATCGATACGACGATGCACTGGTTGCCGAACTTGTCGGCGGCCTCTGCCACGAAATCGGGGTTCTTCACCGCTGCCGAATTGATCGACACCTTGTCGGCGCCGCAGAGCAGGAGCTTGCGGATATCGGCGACGGCGCGAACGCCACCGCCGACCGTCAGCGGCATGAAGCAATGGTCGGCCGTCTGGGCAACCACGTCGAAGATCGTGTCACGGTTGTCTGAGGATGCGGTGATGTCGAGAAAGCAGAGCTCGTCGGCACCGGCGGCGTCGTAGGCCTTGGCCGCCTCGACTGGATCACCGGCATCGATCAGATCGACGAAGTTGACGCCCTTGACGACGCGGCCGTCCTTGACGTCGAGGCAGGGGATCACGCGGGCCTTGAGTGTCATGGTCTTGTCCTCAGCCTCTCGCAGCCTTGATCAGCGCCAGCGCCTCTGCGGGGTCGATACGCCCATCATAAAGCGCGCGACCGGAAATCGCACCTTCCAGCTTCTTTGCATCCGGTTCCAGCATGCGCTTGATATCCTCGATCGAGGCAAGACCACCCGACGCGATCACTGGGATCGAAACGGCAGCGGCCAGTTCCGCAGTCGCCGGCAGGTTCAAGCCCTTGAGAATGCCGTCGCGCTCGATGTCGGTATAGATGATCGCCGAAACGCCTGCGTCCTCGAAACGGCTGTGCAAGCTCGATCGCGCCGAGTTCGGAGGCTTCCGCCCAGCCCTCGACGGCGACCTTGCCGCCCTTGGCGTCGATGCCGACCGCCACCTTGCCGGGGAAGCTTCTTGCAGGCCTCGATGACGAGGGACGGATCACGCACGGCGACCGTACCGAGGATCACGCGCGATAGACCGCGCGATAGCCAGCTCTCGATATGGTCGAGCGTGCGGATGCCGCCACCAAGCTGCACCGGGTTCTTCGTCGCCTTCAGGATCGCATCGACGGCAGCGCCATTGACGCTTTCACCGGCAAAGGCGCCGTTCAAGTCGACGACATGCAGCCATTCGAAGCCCTGGTCTTCGAAGGCGCGGGCCTGTGCGGCCGGATCAGGATTATAGACGGTCGCCTGGTCCATATCGCCCAGCTTGAGGCGAACGCACTGGCCGTCCTTGAGGTCGATGGCGGGAAAAAGGATCATGAGTGTATCCGTGCCCTTCAGGGCGTCCAGGTCAGGAAATTGGCGATGAGCTTCAGACCGAGGGCCTGGCTCTTCTCGGGATGAAATTGCGCACCCACCATGTTGTCGCGCCCGACAAAGGCCGTCATCGCGCCACCGTAATCGGTCGTTGCGATCATATCCTCAGGTTTGCGCGCAGCGAGGTGATAGGAATGCACGAAATAGGCGTGCAGCCCGTCCGGTCCCGTCGGAATGCCCTCGAATAGCGGATGCGGCCGGTTGAGCGTCAGCGTATTCCAGCCGATCTGCGGGATCTTGAGGGACGGATCGGAGGGCGTCATCTCGACCACATCGCCTTCGATCCAGCCGAAGCCGTTGGTCACGGTTTTCTCGAGCCCGCGCGATGACATCAGCTGCATGCCGACGCAGATACCGAAGAAGGGACGGCCCTTCTTCTCGACAACGTCGGCGATCGCATCATGCATGCCGGGGACCGCATCGAGTCCCCTACGGCAGTCGGCATAGGCACCGACACCCGGAAGTACGATCCGGTCGGCGGTCGCGACCCGGTCCGCCTTGTCGGTGAGTTCGATCTCGGCGTTAAGGCCGGCCTCGCGGGTGGCCCGTTCAAAGGCCTTGGTGGCCGAGCGCAAATTGCCCGAGCCGTAATCGATGATAGCTACACGCATGTCTTCCAGTCCTTTCTGCTCAACGGTTCGGCTTCAACGTCCGAACCGGAGCAAGGTGGCAGTTTCCCCTGCGGGGGAAGATGCCCCTTAAACCAGGGTGCCCTTGGTGGAGGGGATACGATTAGCCTGCCGCGGATCGACTTCGGTTGCTGTGCGAAGCGCGCGCGCGACCGCCTTGAAGCAGGTCTCGGCAATATGATGGTTGTTCGCGCCATAGTGGTTCAGCACATGCAGCGTGATCCCAGCGTTCTGGGCGAGAGCCTGGAAGAATTCGCGCACCAGTTCGGTGTCGAAGGTGCCGATCTTCGGCGCACTGAAATTGACGTTCCACACCAGGAACGGACGGCCGGAGACGTCGATGGCCGCCTTGGTCATCGTCTCGTCCATGGCGAGGTCAATCGAGGCATAGCGCGTGATACCCTTGCGGTCACCGAGCGCCTTGGAAATCGCCTGGCCGAGCGCGATGCCCGTGTCCTCGACGGTGTGGTGATCGTCGATATGCAGGTCGCCCTTCACGTCGATGTCCATGTCGATCAGCGAGTGGCGGCAGAGCTGGTCGAGCATATGGTCGAAGAAGCCCACGCCCGTCGAAATCTTCCCCCTGCCGGTGCCGTCGATATGGACGGAAACCGAGACCGAGGTTTCGTTGGTCTTGCGGGAAACTTCGCCTTTACGCTCTGCCATTTGGCTGCTCCATGAGGATCTCGGCCCTCCCATAACAGCAGGGCGGTGAAATATCCAGAAGTTACATTGCGCTGCCGCAGGGCGGCGCCAGAGCTTTTGCCGCAGATTGCAATCGTCGAAAGCCCACTTACATAGGAACCGACGAACCGGGCCGGACAGCCCGCTCCACAAGGCCCGCAAGTCGGGCGACAGGTGACCAATGACAACGATTATTACCGTACGCAAGGACGGCAAGGTGGTGATGGCCGGTGACGGACAGGTCAGCCTTGGCCAGACCGTGATGAAGGGCAATGCCCGCAAGGTCCGCCGCATCGGCAAGGGCGGCGACGTGATCGCAGGCTTCGCCGGCGCGACCGCCGATGCTTTCACCCTGCTCGACCGACTCGAAAAGAAGCTCGAGCAATATCCCGGCCAGCTGATGCGTGCCGCCGTCGAGCTTGCCAAGGACTGGCGCACCGACAAGTATCTGCGCAATCTCGAAGCCATGATGCTGGTTGCCGACAAGTCGATCACGCTTGGGATCACCGGCAATGGCGATGTCCTGGAGCCTGAGCACGGCACGATCGCAATCGGCTCTGGCGGCAACTTTGCCTATGCGGCTGCGCGCGCACTCATGGACACCGATCGCTCGGCAGAGGACATCGCCAGGCGCGCTTTGACGATCGCCGGCGAGATCTGCGTCTACACCAATAACAACATGGTGGTCGAAACCCTCGACGCCGACTGACGGCTGCCGAAAACGTCCCACCGCAAGCGACGATGCGCGGTTCCGCGGCATCATGAGGAGCAAGCTGAATGACCAATTTCTCTCCGCGCGAGATCGTCTCCGAGCTCGACCGCCACATCATCGGCCAGCATGACGCCAAGCGTGCCGTCGCGATCGCACTGCGAAACCGGTGGCGCCGGCAGCAGCTTTCGGAAGATCTCCGCGACGAGGTCATGCCGAAGAACATCCTGATGATCGGCCCGACCGGCGTCGGCAAGACGGAAATCTCCCGCCGCCTCGCCAAGCTTGCCGGCGCCCCCTTCATCAAGGTCGAGGCCACCAAGTTCACCGAAGTCGGTTATGTCGGCCGTGATGTCGAGCAGATTATCCGCGATCTGGTCGAGATCGGTATTGCGCTGATCCGTGACAAGAAGCGTCTGGAAGTGCAGGCCAAGGCCCACCAGCTGGCCGAAGAGCGCGTGCTCGATGCCCTGGTCGGCGCAACCGCGTCTCCTGCCACACGCGACAGCTTCCGCAAGAAGCTCCGCAACGGCGAGCTGGACGACAAGGAAATCGATATCGAGGTGGCCGACAGCGGCTCCGGCGCGCCCGGCTTCGAAGTTCCCGGCATGCCCGGTGCCAATATCGGCATCCTCAATCTGTCCGAAATGTTCGGCAAGGCCATGGGCAACCGCACCAAGAAGGTCCGCACCACCGTCAAGGCATCATATGCCGACCTGATCCGTGACGAGTCGGACAAGCTGATCGACAATGAAGTGATACAGCGGGAAGCGCTGCGTTCCGTCGAGAATGACGGCATCGTCTTCCTCGACGAAATCGACAAGATCGCCGCCCGTGAAGGCGCGATGGGCGCCGACGTGTCCCGCGAAGGCGTACAGCGCGACCTGCTTCCACTCGTCGAAGGCACGACCGTTGCGACGAAGTATGGGCCGGTGAAGACCGACCACATTCTCTTTATTGCATCGGGAGCGTTCCACGTCTCCAAGCCCTCGGACCTTCTGCCGGAACTCCAGGGCCGTCTGCCGATCCGGGTCGAGCTGAAGCCGCTGACCAAGGAAGATTTCCGCCGAATCCTGACGGAGACCGAAGCGAGCCTGATCCGCCAGTACAAGGCGCTGATGGCGACCGAAGAGCTCAACCTCGATTTCACCGAGGATGCGATTGATGCGCTCGCCGATGTCGCGGTTCAGCTCAACGAAACCGTCGAGAACATCGGTGCCCGTCGCCTGCAGACGGTCATGGAGCGGGTCCTCGATGAGATCTCCTTCCACGCACCGGATCGTGGCGGCTCGGCTGTGATGATCGACTCGGCTTATGTTCAGCAGCATGTCGGCGATCTCGCCTCCAATACGGACTTGAGCCGCTACATCCTGTGATCTTTGTGCATCTATGGGTCGCTTTCACCCCGGGCGTGCCGGGAAAGTGAAAGCGTCCCATATCGACAATACAGGCAGGCCTTATGTAAGGAGTGCCGCTGTCGGGTGTCGGCCACCATGCGTCGCCAATCCGTTCAAGGACACTTGTCCGAGGGGCCGCGCATCGTGCTGAACATCACCAGGATCATCGTCGTCGCATTGGGGCTGTCCGGGCTTGCGCCCGCAGTAACCTTCGCTGCAGACAAGGTGCCGCCAGGCAATCGCAATGCAGAGCAGCCGGCCATCCCGGGCGCCTCCGTGCGCCGCACCAAGGCAGGCAAGACCAGCTTCGACGTGAAATACGAGAAGGTCCGCGATCTCCTGCGCACGGATTCAGCGCTCGTTGGCAAGATCAAGAAGACTGCGTCTGCCTATGGCATCGCGCCGATTCATATGGTCGGGGCGATCGTTGGTGAGCACACCTATAATGTCGACGCCTATGACAGCCTGCAGAGCTATTATGTGAAGGCGGCTTCCTACGCCGGCAATAGCTTCCGCTTCGGCTACAAGGACGAGAGCATCTCCGACTTTGTCAGCCGGCCGGAATTTGCCGAATGCAACGGCTATTCGGATTCCTATCGTCTCTGGACCTGCCGGGAAAATGTCTGGGAGGATAGCTTCCGCGGGAAGTCCGTGGGCGGTTCATCCTATCCCAACAACCGCTTCAGCGCCGTCTTCTTCCAGCCCTTCTATGCGGGTCAGACATTCGGTCTGGGTCAGATCAATCCTCTGACAGCATTGATGCTGT
Source organism: Allorhizobium sp. (assembly GCA_965283865.1). Taxonomy (GTDB): domain Bacteria; phylum Pseudomonadota; class Alphaproteobacteria; order Rhizobiales; family Rhizobiaceae; genus Allorhizobium. The sequence continues at coordinate 340,963 of CBDIQA010000001.1, read as the reverse complement.
CGGATCTGGTGCATGAAAAGTCCGGCTACCAGAAGCTCGACGAGAACGATGCGGCAGACGTGTACAAGGCGATCATGGATCCGGATATCTCGCTCGCCTTCATGGCCGCTGTCATCCGCAAATCCATCGACGACTACCGTGAGATCGCCGATGTCGACATCTCTGCAAACCCAGGCCTGACCGCGACGCTCTTCAACATCGGTGGTTCGCAACAGCGTGCGCAGGCACTCGCATCCAGGCGATCCAGCGGTGCGGCCAATTGGCCGGAAGAGAACTATTACGGCTGGCTGATCAATGATCGGCTGGAAGAGTTGCAGGCTCTGCTCTAACTCTTTGAAGGGGCCCTTAAGCCCCCGAAGGAGCATGACATGGACGCCAGTCTGCGGAAATCGACCTTTGAGCCGCCGGCACCCGTGCCGCGGACCATCCCACCCAGCCGGCTGGAAATCATCCGAACGGTGCTGCGCAACCCGCTCGAACTCTGGGGCCAGCCGTCCTACACGTGGCCTTGGATCGTTACCCGCTTCTTCGGCCAGACCACCATCATCGCCAATGATCCCGGCCTGATCCGGCATGTACTCGTCGACAATGCCTCGAATTACGAAATGTCCGAGATCCGCCAGCTCGTGCTGCGTCCCATTCTGCGCGACGGTCTGCTGACTGCGGAAGGTCCGGTCTGGAAACGCTCCCGCAAGGCCATGGCGCCTGTGTTCACCCCGCGCCACGCGCGTGGCTTTGCCCGCCAGATGCGCGAACAGAGCGAGCTGTTTCTCGAACGCTACCAATCGCAAGGGGAAGGCGTCGTCCGCGATATCGCCGTCGACATGACCGAACTGACCTATGCAATCCTCTCCGAAACGCTCTTCTCTGGCGGGATCATCTCTGAACAGGGCGATTTCGCCAGGGACGTCGACGATCTCCTGCACAGCATGGGACGGATCGATCCTCTGGACCTGTTGAAGGCACCCAAATGGATCCCGCGCCTTACGCGCATTCGGGGCCTTAGTGTTCTTCGCAAGTTCCGGAAGCTGGTGCGCCGGACGATGGATCATCGCCGTGCAATCATCAACACCGAGCGTGAAAAGGCACCGGATGACTTCCTCACGCTCCTGCTTGAACTCGAGGGGCCCGACGGGCTGACCTCTGAGGAAATCGAAGACAATATCCTCACCTTCATCGGTGCGGGCCACGAGACCACGGCGCGTGCGCTCGCCTGGACGCTTTATTGCGTCGCCCATTGTCCTGATGTGCGGGACGCGATGGAGCGCGAGATCGATGCCGTCATCGCCACCTGTGCCGATCCTGTCGAATGGCTCGACAAGATGCCGCATGTGCGGGCTTCCTTCGAGGAAGCCATGCGGCTCTATCCGCCGGCGCCCTCGATCAATCGCGACGCTATTGCCGATGATCGCTACACGGCGCCCAACGGCGAAGTCGTGAAGATCGCCAAGGGTACGACGGTCCTCGTCATGCCCTGGACGCTTCATCGCCACGAGCTTTACTGGGACAAGCCGCGCGTCTTCGATCCATCCCGCTTTCTGCCGGGCGAACGTGAAAAGATTGGTCGCTTCCAATATCTGCCATTTGGAGCAGGGCCACGCGTCTGTATCGGTGCGACCTTCGCCCTACAGGAGGCGGTGATCGCGCTCGCGGTCCTCATGCAGCGCTACCGGTTTGAGACTACACCGCAGACGAAACCCTGGCCCGTTCAAAAACTCACGACCCAGCCGGCTGGCGGGCTGCCCATGCGGGTCACACCGCGCAAGCCGTAAAGCGGCGTTATCCTGCCGCTCCTTCGCTGGAAATCGGGCAGACGCCTGTGCCATAAGGGATGCGTCGCCATCCGGGCGGGCACTATGAGGAAGACTGCGTGACATCCGATTACATGCTGGGCATCGACACCGGCGGCACCTACACTGACGCGGTGATCTACAGCGAAGAGCATGGGATCGTCGCCAAAGCAAAGTCGCTGACCACCCGCCACGATCTGTCGATCGGCATCTCCGGCGCGCTCGAAAGTGTTCTGGCCGAATCAGCAGCCGATCCCTCGACCATCAGACTTGTCTCGCTGTCGACGACGCTCGCGACAAACGCGCTGGTGGAAGGGCAGGGTGGCCGCGCCGGCCTGATCATGATCGGTTTCGGGCCGGAAGACCTGAAGCGCGATGGCCTGGCCGATGCGCTGGGCAATGATCCTGTTCTCTTCATCGCGGGCGGTCACGACGTGCATGGCAACGAAACCCCATTCGATCCCGCCGCCCTGGAGGCTGCCCTTCCCGAACTCTCGGCCAATGTCTCGTCCTTTGCGATCGCCGGCTATTTCGCCGTCCGCAATCCTGCCCATGAGCAGCGGGCGCGCGACATCATCCGCTGCCATTCCGGCCTGCCGGTGACCTGCAGCCACGAGCTTTCCTCCAAGCTGGGTGGGCCGCGCCGCGCGCTGACTACGCTTCTCAACGCCCGTCTCGTGGCCATGATTGACCGGCTGATTGGTTCGGCCGAGCGCTATCTCCTGGAGCGTGGCATCCAGGCGCCGTTGATGGTCGTGCGTGGCGACGGCGCATTGATTTCCGCTGCCGAAGCACGCCTTCGACCGATCGAAACCATCCTCTCCGGTCCTGCTGCAAGCCTCGTGGGCGCTCGCCACCTGACCGGCCTCGACGATGCAGTCGTGTCCGACATCGGCGGCACGACGACCGACGTCGCTGTCATGGAGGCGGGCCAACCGCGGCTCGACCAGGACGGCGCTGTCGTCGGTGGCTACAGGACCATGGTGGAAGCCGTGGCCATGCGCACCTTCGGCCTCGGCGGCGACTCGGAAGTCCGTTTCGATGATCGCGGCCTCGCAGCGAAGATCGAGCTTGGCCCCCGCCGCCTCGTCCCCTTGAGCCTTGCGGCAGCCCTGCATGGAGCTGCTATCACCGACGTGCTTGAGCGCCAGCTGCGTGCGCCGCATCTCGGCCGCCACTACGGGCGCTTTGCCGTGCGCACCGGCGTGCCGGATCATCTGGCAGCCGGCCTCCAGCCGCAGGAGGCGGCGCTTTTCCAGAAGATCGGCGCCGTGCCCCTGCCGCTCGATCAGCTAATCAGCTTCACCCAGCAGAAGGCGACGCTCGACCGTCTCGTCGCGCGGGGTCTAGTCCACATCTGTGGGCTGACCCCATCGGATGCGATGCATGTTCTGGAACGGCAGGGCCAGTGGGACCGCAAAGCCGCCGAACTCGGCATGCTGCTGGCGATCCGCCAGAAAGACGGTTCCGGCCAGCCGATTGCGTCATCGGCTGAAGTGCTTGCCCAACTCGTTGTCGATCGGCTCACCCGACAGTCGGCGGAGGTCGTTCTCTCCGCAGCCCTCGCGGAGGATGGCCTTGCAGACGTTGATCCGGCTCGGTCCGTGCTCATCGATCGCGCGCTTCGCCGGGAGGCGGGCATTGCCCGCTTCAACCTTTCGCTTGATCGGCCGATGATCGGCCTCGGTGCCTCGGCAGGCGTCTACTATCCCGCCATCGCCGAGATGTTGGCGTCCGATTTCGCGGTGCCGGCAGATGCTGACGTCGCAAATGCCGTCGGCGCGGTGGTCGGACAGGTGCGCAGCAGCGTCACGATTACCGTCAGTTCGCCGGAGGAGGGGCTCTTCATTCTCACCGGGGGCGGCGAAAGCGAACGCATGACAAATGAGACCATGGCACTGGATGCCGCGCGCCATCGGGCAAGCGAACTTGCGCGGACCCGGGCCGAGGCGAGTGGCGCCGTCGATGTGGTTCTGCTGCTGAAGGAAGAACTCGACGCCCCCGAAATCGAGGGTCGACGCAAGCTCGTCGAGGCGCGGATCACCGCGACGGCCACGGGTCGGCCGAGAACGACCAGAAGCTGACTTTCTATTTTGGAAAGAATATTTCTAACTTATGACAGATTGACTGCTAATGCGGTTCGGCGCGATGCTGCCATCCGAAAACGAATTCAGTGCGAGGAGTGACGTCATGCCATCAGTTGAAGCCCACGGACTTTCGATCGACCAGCGTCTGTATGATTTCATCGTTGCCCGGGCGATCCCGGGAACGGAAGTCGACGCGGATACCTTCTTTGCCGGCTTCTCGAAGATCGTGCATGCTCTCGCACCAAAGAACCGCGCCCTTCTGGCCAAGCGCGATAGTCTGCAGGCCGAGATCGACGCATGGTATCGACAGAACGGTGCCCCTTCTGACCTGGCAGCCTACGAGGCATTTCTGCGCGAGATTGGGTATCTTCTGCCTGAGGGACCCGACTTCAAGATCGAAACAGCCAATGTCGATCCGGAGATCTCGACCCTCGCAGGCCCCCAGCTTGTCGTTCCTGTCATGAACGCCCGCTACGCCCTGAATGCCGCCAATGCACGCTGGGGCTCGCTTTATGATGCCCTTTACGGAACGGATGCGATTTCCGAGGCCGACGGTGCGGAGAAGGGCAAGGGCTACAATGCCGTCCGCGGCGCCAAGGTCATCGCATGGGTACGTGCCTTCCTCGATCGCTCCGCCCCGCTGGCAGCAGGCGCCTGGGACAAGGTGGCCAGCCTCGTGGTCGAAAACGGCGCACTTTCGGTCCGCCTTGAGGACGGCGGCATGACGGGCCTGGCCGATCCGGCTCAGTTTGCTGGCTTCGTGGGTGAGGTGTCTGCTCCCTCAAGCATCTTCCTGCGCAAGAACGGTCTGCATGTCGAAATCCTCGTCGACAAGACGGGGGTCATCGGCAAGACCGATCCGGCTGGCATCGACGACTGCCGGATGGAATCGGCGCTCACCACGATCATGGACTGCGAAGATTCGGTCGCCGCTGTCGATGCCGAGGATAAGGTCGTCGTCTATTCGAACTGGCTCGGCTTGATGAAGGGCGACCTCACGGAAGAGGTGTCGAAGGGCGGCAAGACTTTCACCCGCGCGCTCAGCGACGACGTCACGCTCACGGGTGGGGACGCAGGTGCCGTCACCTTGCCTGGTCGCTCCCTCATGCTCATCCGCAATGTCGGCCACCTGCATGACCAATCCGGCGATCACCGACCGCGATGGAAACGAGGTGCCGGAAGGCATCATGGACGCAGCGATCACCGCCCTGATCGCGCTGCATGACATCGGTCCGAACGGACGCAGCAAGAATTCCCGCGCCGGCTCCATGTATGTCGTGAAGCCCAAGATGCACGGCCGGAAGAGGTCGCTTTCGCCGCCGAGATTTTCTCGACCGCGTCGAAGCCTTGCTCGGCATGCCCAGGAACACCATCAAGATGGGCATCATGGACGAGGAGCGCCGCACCACCGTCAACCTCAAGGAATGCATCCGCGCCGCCCGTGAACGCGTTGTCTTCATCAATACCGGCTTCCTCGACCGCACCGGCGACGAGATCCACACCTCGATGGAGGCGGGTCCGATGATCCGCAAGGGCGACATGAAGCAGGCGGCCTGGATTTCGGCCTATGAAAACTGGAACGTCGACATCGGTCTGGAATGCGGCCTTTCGGGCCACGCCCAGATCGGCAAGGGCATGTGGGCCATGCCCGATTTGATGGCGGCCATGCTGGAGCAGAAGATCGCCCATCCGAAGGCCGGTGCAAATACCGCCTGGGTTCCTTCGCCGACTGCTGCAACGCTGCATGCCACCCATTATCACAGCGTCAACGTGGCCGACGTGCAGAAGACCTTGAATCCCGGCCGCGCGCTAAGCTGGCCGATATCCTCTCCGTTCCGGTCGCACCGCGCCCGAACTGGACACCCGAGGAAATCCAGCGGGAACTCGACAACAATGCCCAGGGCATCCTCGGCTATGTCGTCCGCTGGATCGACCAGGGCGTCGGCTGCTCCAAGGTCCCCGACATCAACAATGTCGGCCTGATGGAAGACCGCGCCACCTTGCGCATCTCGGCCCAGCATATGGCCAACTGGCTGCATCACGGCGTGGTGACTGAGGAGCAGGTGATTGAGACCTTGAAGCGCATGGCGATCGTCGTCGATGGACAGAATGCTGCCGATCCCGCCTATGTCGCCATGGCCAATGACTATGACGGCTCCGTCGCCTTCCAGGCGGCACTCGATCTCGTCCTGAAGGGCCGGGAGCAGCCCAATGGCTATACCGAACCTGTCCTTCATCGCCGCCGCATCGAACTCAAGGCGAAAACCGCCGCTTGATCCTCCGGGATGAGTGTCATCAAACAAAAAGACCCGCTGGAGTGATCCAGCGGGTCTTCGTTTGAACGATGTGTCGGCAGATTACTGCTGAACAACGACCTTGGAATTGCGGCCGGGCTTTACGCGATTGTACAGGTCGATCACGTCCTGGTTCATCATGCGGATGCAGCCCGAAGAGGCGGCCGTCCCGATCGAGGCCCATTCGGGCGTTCCATGCAGGCGGAACAGCGTGTCCTGGCCCTTCTCGTTGAAGAGATACATGGCGCGGGCGCCGAGCGGATTGCGAAGACCGGGATCCATGCCCTTTTCGACATACTTGGCGACCTCAGGCTTGCGCTCTGCCATTTCCTTCGGCGGGTGCCAGGTCGGCCAAGCCTGCTTCCAGGCGATATAGGCTTCACCCTGCCAAGCAAAGCCCTGCTTGCCGACGCCGATGCCGTAACGAACGGCCTTGCCGCGCGGCATCACGTAATAGAGGAAGCGCTCGCGGGTGTTCACGACGACAGTGCCGGGCTTCTCCGTGGTCGCATAATCGACAATTTGTCGATGAAACTTCTTGTCGACCTTCTGGATCGGAATCGCGGGCAGCGCATAGCCTGCGTCCGTGACCGAGCCGTAGGAATCGCTGAAGATCTGAACCTTGGTGGTTTCGGCGACTTCGGCTTTTTCACCGGTCGTCGTCGTGCAGCCCGCGAGGCCTAGCGACATGACCAGGCCGAGCGACGTCATTATATTGCGGAAGCGCATAAGGAAGCTCATGGGTGATGGCTGGGAGATGGTTCATCGACCATCTTTGATTATGGTTTATTTTGAATTAATCTCGGCGACGCAAGTGCCGTACTTCCGCCGAATGTCTTCGGCGCTGCAAAATGACTCCGCATTGCTTTTTTGCAACAGACTTGAGCGTGCGGAGCGGAGTTGTCCATGACCTTAGTCTCTGTCGCGGTAAACAATCCCTTAATCGACGGGCGGCAGTCCGATCGTGCCATGATGATTCGTCGAGGCGTCCAGATCCTCCTGGCGGAGATGCGCTTCGCCATGTTGCCGGAATTGACGCTGTCCAACGGACGGCGCGCCGACCTCATTGGCCTGTCGGAAAAGGGCGAGATCTGGATCATCGAGATCAAGTCGTCGATCGAGGATTTTCGCGTTGACAGGAAATGGCCGGACTATCGACGCTATTGCGACCGTCTGTTCTTCGCGACCCATGCGGGCGTGCCCTTGGAGATCTTCCCCGAGGACTGCGGACTGTTCCTATCGGACGGATATTCGGGCCATATGCTGCGGGACGCGCCGGAACACCGACTTCCCCCCGCGACACGCAAGTCCGTGACCCTCGATTTCTCGAGGACCGCCGCACAAAGGCTTCTTGCTGCGGAATGGGCAGCTCAACTCAAATCGGTCTGATTACTTCGGCGCGCGTTTGGCCAGAATGCGCTGCAATGTCCGGCGGTGCATGTTCAGCCGCCGCGCCGTCTCCGAAGACATTGTGGTCGCACAGTTCGTAGACGCGCTGGATATGTTCCCAACGGATTCGGTCGGCCGACATCGGGTTTTCTGGGATCTCAGCCTTCTCGCCGGGCCGCTGGGTCAGCGCCAGATAAACATCATCCGCATCCGCGGGTTTGGCCAGATAGTCGAGCGCGCCGAGCTTCACAGCGGTAACAGCCGTCGCGATATTGCCATAGCCGGTGAGCACGATGATGCGGGTATCCGACCGCCGTTCTCGGATTGCTTCGATCACATCCAGCCCTGTGCCGTCTCCGAGCCGCAGATCGACCACGGCATAGCTCGGAGCTGCCTCCTTGGCCTTGGCAATGCCTTCTGCGACAGAGCCGGCAAGCTCGACCACAAAGCCGCGGCTTTCCATGGCGCGCGCCAGACGGCGCAGGAACGGCGCATCGTCATCGACGATCAGGAGTGACGGATCAGGGCCGAGATCATGACTGCCGGCTGCTGGCGCGCCTGTGGCGGATTTTGCGACCTGTGATACTGCGTCTGCCATCTTCTTGTTCCTGCGGCTGTTTGAAAAACTGCGCTGTCGACCTTATGCGGGCCAAGGCCGCACAGGTAAAGTCATAACGACGTGTCCAATTCCATGTACTCGCGCGGCCAGTTGACCACGACCCGCGCCCCGGACCCTTCGGGACTGCGATTTTCGAACCGAAGCGCGGCTCCGGACCGTTCGAGCAGGGTCTTGGCTATGAAAAGCCCCAGACCCAGGCCGCCGGCGCGTGTATCGCTCTGCCTGCTCGTAACATAGGGCTCGCCAATTCTTTGCAAGACCCCGGCCGAGAAACCGGCACCGTCGTCCTCTATTGTCACCGTCACATCGGCCGCCGTATGCTCGACGCTGACCGTCACCTTCGACCGGGCATAATCCACCGCGTTTTCCAGAAGGTTGCCGAGACCATAGAGAATGGCCGGGTTGCGGGTACCAACCGGTTCGAGCGCGCGCTCCGAAAGCTCGATCAGCTCCACCTTCACCCCGATTTCCCGATGCGGTGCAATGACCTCCTCGATCATCGACGAGAGAGGCAGCTCGCGCATATGCGCTTCGCCCTCTGTAGCGAGCGACGTCAGTCGGCGCAGGATATCCCGGCACCGCTCGCTCTGACTGCGCAACAACTGCACGTCTTCCCGGTAGCGCTCGTCATGGCCGAGATCCCGTTCCATTTCCTTGGCGACGACGCTGATCGTTGCAAGCGGAGTGCCGAGCTCATGGGCCGCGGCGGCGGCAAGCCCATCCAGCTGATGCAGGTGTTTCTCCCGCTGCAGGATCAGTTCCGTTGCCGTCAGCGCATCCGCGAGCAGGCTCGCCTCCTGCGATACGCGATAGGCATAGAAGGCAGCAAATGCCGTCATCGAGACGATGGAGCTCCACATGCCCAGCTGCAGGAGCGGGTGCACTTCCAGTGTCCGGCCTTCGAACCAGGGGAGGGGATAGGGCGTGAAGGCGAGAAGCGTAATGAAGGCAAGCGCCGTAATGAAGAGCGCGATCGAATGACGGCTCGGCTGCGACGCAAAGGAAATGATGACGGGGATGCAGATCAGGGGGGCAAAGGGATTGTTGAGGCCACCCGTTATGAAGAGCAGCGCACCCATCTGAAAGAGATCGAGGGCCAGCACCGCGAATGCCGCGGCGGGCTCCAGCCGATAGGTGGACGGAAAGGCGACCGATAGCAGCGAGTTTGCTGCCGCTAGAGCTGCGATCAGCCCGAGGCAGGTCATCAATGGCAGGGTAAAGTCGAACCACAGCGCCACGATGAGGATCGTCAGCAACTGGCCTGCAACGGCGACCCAGCGCAGCTTCACCAGTGTCTCCAGGCGAAGGCGTCGGCTGCTCGGGCCGAATTTCGCTGCCAGGTCCATGCTCATCCGTATCCCCTGTCTTGCCGCGCCCTCAGGTCCCGCGGGGTTTCGCTCGTGTCGTTGGCTGCGCCGCAGCGGGGTCTTCAGGCCAGGGATGCTTCGGGTAGCGGCCGCGCATGTCGCCGCGCACATCCTTCCAGGAGCCAGCCCAGAAGCCCGGGAGATCCCGTGTGGTCTGAATGGGGCGATGGGCCGGCGAGGTCAACTCCAACAGCAGTGGCAATTTGCCGCCGCCGATCGTCGGGTGTGTCTTCAGCCCGAAGAGCTCCTGCACTCTGATCTGAAGAACCGGTTCTTCACCGTCATAGCGGATCGGATGCGACTGACCCGTCGGGGCGGTAAAATGCGTCGGAACGAGCCTGTCCAGCTCCCGCTGCGATCCCCCGGTACAAGCGACATCAGCCCGTCATGCAGGCTGCCCGCACTCACATCCTGAAAGCGCGTCACCCCGGACTGGAAGGGGATGAACCAGGCGTCGAGACGGTCGACCAGACCCTCGTCGCTGGTGTCCGGCCAGGGATCACCAAGGCCTCGATACAGAAAGCCCAGCCGTTGCCGAAGTTGCTCGGTGGCTTTTGAAAAGGGAAGGGCGTCGAGCCCGAGTGCCCTCACGCCGTCTGCCAGCGCCTTGGCGGCCTCTTCTCCCTTCGGTTTGGCCAAAGGCTGCTCCTCGAAGACAATCGCCCCGAGCCGTGTCACGCGGCGCGCGCGCACCTGGCGGCTCGAAAGATCAAAGCCGCTTTCGTCGGCAGTCCGGATGGCATTCGGATTGAGCGCTTCGATATCGCCGCGTGTAACCTCGGCGGCGGCAAGCACGCGGGCTTGCGCCGCCTTGCCGGTGAGATCCGCGATGACGAGAAGCTCGGCACCCGCGAGCCGCTCCGTGGCGGCGATCTCCGCACCGCGACCATTGGCCATCACGAAGCGCCCGCGACCCCCGCGCTGCCGCGCAATTCGGTCCGGAAAGGCATGGATGAGCAGCGCCCCCGCCGAAGCCGGCAGCCCTGCACCCCCGGTCTTTCGATCCGACAAACCGGAAGACAGCCGCTGTGCGAGGCTGCGGGCATTGCACGCCCGCTCTCCTTGTCGCGCCGGAACTGCCGCATTCTCTCATCCAGGTCGAGATCCGTGCCGCCAAGGCCCTGCTCGGTCAGAAGCACGGCCAGCTCTGCCGCAGCCCCGGCCTCGCCGTGGTCGGCAGCATCGAGCACCATGGCAGCCAGGCGCGGCGGCAGGCCGAAATCGCGCATGCGTCGCCCCTTGGCCGTCAGCTGCAGGGCCTCGTCCAGCGCGCCAAGCCCAATCAACAGCTGCCGTGCCTCCTTCAGCGCCGCCTCGGGCGGCATGATCCATCGGCAGCAGCTGGCGCGGATCGGCGCCGTCCAATGCGCCATGTCGAGCGCTCAGGCTTGAGAGACCACTCGACAGTGATCGCCGGCGGCGTGAAGGCCGGCAGTGCTGCCGTCTGTCCGCTATGCCAGAGGCGGATCGCAATTCCCGGTTCCGTTCGCCCGGCACGGCCGGCCCGCTGATCCGCCGAGGCTTTCGACACGCGCACCGTTTCCAGCCGGGTGATACCCGTCGACGGTTCGTAGACGGGAAGGCGCTGCAAGCCGCAGCTCGATCACCACGCGCACACCGTCGCGGGTAATCGAAGTCTCGGCGATCGACGTCGCCAAAACCACCTTGCGCATGCCCCCTGTCGCAGGACGGATGGCCGCATCCTGCTCTGCCTGCCCGAGCATGCCATAAAGAGGCGTCATCACGACATCGGCGCCAACCCGGCCTTCAAGCCGCTCCGCCACGCGTCGGATCTCCGCCTGCCCGGGCAGGAAGGCGAGGATCGATCCGCTCGTCCGACAACGTCTTGAGCACGGTGGACGCCACGGCATCTTCGATCCGCTCGTCGCCCGGCCTGTCCCGGTGCCGCACCTCCACCGGAAAACTCCGACCCTGGCTGATGATCACCGGCGGGCCCGAGAGAAGAGATGCAATGCGTTCCACGTCAAGCGTCGCCGACATCACGAGGATCCTTAAGTCCGGCCTCAGCGCCGATTGCGCATCGAGCGCCAGGGCAAGCCCGAGATCCGCATCCAGCGACCTTTCATGAAACTCGTCAAACAAGACGGCGGCCACCCCTTGCAGCTCTGGATCGTCGAGGATCATCCGCACGAAGACACCTTCCGTCACCACTTCGATGCGGGTGCGCGCGCTGACCCGGTTGTCGAGCCGCATGCGATAGCCGACCGTCCCGCCAACAGTTTCTCCAAGAAGTGCTGCCATGCGGGATGCCGCAGCGCGCGCTGCAAGACGCCGCGGTTCGAGAAGGATGATCCGACCATCCTCTCGCCAGGGCTGGTCGAGAAGGTGAAGTGGAACCAGTGTCGTCTTGCCGGCGCCCGGGGGAGCGGAGAGGACGGCGCGATTTCCGGTCTCGAGGGCAGCAGCCAGGGCTGCAAGCTTCTCGGTGATCGGAAGAAGAGGAAGGGCAGGGCGTGTCACGGAGCAGCGCCAGCATGCTGAGCCGTCTCATAGGCGAGGATTGCGCCGGCCAGATCTTCGAGGGCGGCGCCTACGGATTTGAAGAGCGTGATTTCGTCTGCGCTTTGCCGGCCAGCTGAGCCTCGCACCAACTCGGCGATTTCCGCCTGGACATGCTCCTTGCCGATCACCCCGGATGCGATCGGCTGCAGGATATCCCCGGCTTCCGCAAATGCACCGGCCCGCGTGTCGACGAAAACACGGGAGCGTCGAACGGCCTCGTCATCGCTTTCGCGCATCTCCTTGGTAAAGGCGCCGATCAGGTCCAGGTGGCTGCCGGGCTTCAACCATTCTCCCCGTATCAGCGGCGCACGCGATAAGGTGGCGCAAGAGATGATGTCCGCCTGACGTGCTGCAGTCTCCAGATCGCTTGCGACCTCAACCGAATAACCGAGCGCGCGCGCCTCGGCTGCCGCCTGCGAAGCTTTGTGTTGGTCGCGCCCCCAGATCAGGACCTGCTGGATGGGACGCACGCGGCTGTGCGCCTCGATGAGATTGACGGAGAGACGCCCAGTGCCGACCACCAGCAAGGTCGAGGCATCTTCGCGGGCCAGATGACGCGCGGCGAGTGCGGAGGCTGCAGCCGTGCGCCGCGCCGTCAGTTCACCGCCATCGAGCACGGCAAGCAATTCTCCGGTACGCCCGCTCGAAAGGAGATAGCTGCCATGGATGGCAGGCAGGGAGCGCAGATGATTGTCAGGAAAGACGGAGACGAGCTTGACGCCAATATATTGTCCAGGCTGCCAGGCCGGCATCAGGAGCAGGGTCGCATCCGCTTCTCCGGGAACACCAACCGTGTGGTGATGCCGCACGGGCATGACGCAGTCACCCTTGAACATGGCGCTAAGGGCCGCAATGAGCGCATCCCAGTCGAGATGGTGTTGGGTCTGGATCGGATCGAGAATGAGCATGTGAAGGGGCACTCCTTGAAGGGACTGGAAGACTATCAAGGACCACTGCGCTTGCAAACGGAACCCGCTAGGGTCTGGCGCCCGAAAACGCAGCGGCCTTTGCAGGCGAGGGCCCCACTTTCTTGGTGGCATTTGCCACCATCAATTGGCCAAAGAACAAAAAATATATTTAAATCAATGCGATGTGCATTTTTCTCAGTTTTGTGAATGCCAGCTGTTGACGGTTTGTGGGAGTGGCCGTATAAGCCGCTTCACCGAACGAGAGGGCGGCGCCGCAGGGCCCGCCGGACTGGTTCAGACAAGATCTCGAAATTGGCTGGATTGCTGATTTATTGCCCGACTTGAGGGTTGGGTGGCAGGGATTTTTGACGGGTTTTGATCCGTCTGTTTTTTGACAATTGAAGATAGAAGAAAGAGAAACGTGGGCGGCGGTCTTGCGTAGATGAAGCGGAGACGCTTTGTCTTAGAAGACAAGATGACGGTCAC
>CBDIQA010000001.1:0-325000 GCA_965283865.1 Allorhizobium sp. | reverse complement strand
AAGCAGACTTGTCGAACACGTCGATGGCATCTGAATGGTCTGGTTGTAAAAGGTAGCCGGACTGTTGGACTGGTCTTAACGGCAATCGCAAGGTTGTCCGTATGGCCAGATTTGGCACCCCCGCAGCGCAGCTGTCGGGACAAGGTTTGCCAAATCCAACTATAGATGAGCATTGGCAATGAGAACGATTAAGTGTCGTAAGGGCATTTGGTGGATGCCTTGGCATGCACAGGCGAAGAAGGACGTGATACGCTGCGAAAAGCCGTGGGGAGCTGCGAATAAGCTTTGATCCATGGATATCCGAATGGGGAAACCCACCTTAAATGCTTGGAGAATCCAAACTGATCGCAAGATCGGCTTGGGTTTCCAAGCATTGTGATAAGGTATCTAACCTTCGAATACATAGGGGTTAGAAGCGAACGCAGGGAACTGAAACATCTAAGTACCTGCAGGAAAGGACATCAACCGAGACTCCGCAAGTAGTGGCGAGCGAACGCGGACCAGGCCAGTGGCAATGAGGAATAAAGCTGGAACAGGTTGGAAAGCCTGGCTATAGTGGGTGATAGCCCCGTACAGCGTAGAACACTCATTGTCCTAGAGTAAGGCGGGACACGTGAAATCCTGTCTGAACATGGGGAGACCACTCTCCAAGCCTAAGTACTCGTGCATGACCGATAGCGAACAAGTACCGTGAGGGAAAGGTGAAAAGCACCCCGACAAGGGGAGTGAAATAGAACCTGAAACCGGATGCCTACAAGCAGTCGGAGGGCGCAAGCCTGACGGCGTACCTTTTGTATAATGGGTCAACGACTTAGTGTAACTAGCAAGCTTAAGCCGGTAGGTGTAGGCGCAGCGAAAGCGAGTCTGAATAGGGCGATTGAGTTAGTTGCATTAGACCCGAAACCGAGTGATCTAGCCATGAGCAGGCTGAAGGTTGCGGTAACACGCAACTGGAGGGCCGAACCCGCATCTGTTGCAATAGATTGGGATGACTTGTGGCTAGGGGTGAAAGGCCAATCAAACTCGGAGATAGCTGGTTCTCCGCGAAATCTATTTAGGTAGAGCGTCGACCGAATACCCCAGGGGGTAGAGCACTGGATGGGCTATGGGGACTCACCGTCTTACTGATCCTAACCAAACTCCGAATACCTGGGAGTACTAGTCGGCAGACACACGGCGGGTGCTAACGTCCGTCGTGAAGAGGGAAACAACCCTGACCTCCAGCTAAGGTCCCCAAGTCATGGCTAAGTGGGAAAGGATGTGAGGATCCCAAAACAACCAGGATGTTGGCTTAGAAGCAGCCATCATTTAAAGAAAGCGTAACAGCTCACTGGTCTAAATAAGGGTCTTTGCGCCGAAAATGTAACGGGGCTAAAGCCATGCACCGAAGCTGAGGATGTGGATTTATGCCACGTGGTAGCGGAGCGTTCCGTAAGCCTGTGAAGGGGGACCCGTGAGGGCGCCCTGGAGGTATCGGAAGTGCGAATGTTGACATGAGTAACGATAAAGAGGGTGAGAGACCCTCTCGCCGAAAGACCAAGGGTTCCTGCTTAAAGTTAATCTGAGCAGGGTTAGCCGGCCCCTAAGACGAGGCCGAAAGGCGTAGTCGATGGGAACCACGTTAATATTCGTGGGCCTGGTGGTAGTGACGGATCGCGTAACGTTGTTCAGACTTATTGGATTGTCTGGGCGGCGAAGCGGTTCCAGGAAATAGCTCCACCGTACAGACCGTACCCGAAACCGACACAGGTGGTCAGGTAGAGTATACCAAGGCGCTTGAGAGAACTATGTTGAAGGAACTCGGCAAATTGCACGCGTAACTTCGGAAGAAGCGTGACCCCTTTGTACGCAAGTATGATGGGGTGGCACAGACCAGGGGGTAGCGACTGTTTATCAAAAACACAGGGCTCTGCGAAGTCGCAAGACGACGTATAGGGTCTGACGCCTGCCCGGTGCTGGAAGGTTAAGAGGAGAGGTGCAAGCTTTGAATCGAAGCCCCAGTAAACGGCGGCCGTAACTATAACGGTCCTAAGGTAGCGAAATTCCTTGTCGGGTAAGTTCCGACCTGCACGAATGGCGTAACGACTTCCCCGCTGTCTCCAACATAGACTCAGTGAAATTGAATTCCCCGTGAAGATGCGGGGTTCCTGCGGTCAGACGGAAAGACCCCGTGCACCTTTACTATAGCTTTACACTGGCATTCGTGTCGGCATGTGTAGGATAGGTGGTAGGCTTTGAAGCCGGGACGCCAGTCTCTGGTGGAGCCATCCTTGAAATACCACCCTTATCGTCATGGATGTCTAACCGCGGTCCGTCATCCGGATCCGGGACAGTGTATGGTGGGTAGTTTGACTGGGGCGGTCGCCTCCGAAAGAGTAACGGAGGCGCGCGATGGTGGGCTCAGACCGGTCGGAAATCGGTCGTCGAGTGCAATGGCATAAGCCTGCCTGACTGCGAGACTGACAAGTCGAGCAGAGACGAAAGTCGGTCATAGTGATCCGGTGGTCCCGTGTGGAAGGGCCATCGCTCAACGGATAAAAGGTACGCCGGGGATAACAGGCTGATGACCCCCAAGAGTCCATATCGACGGGGTTGTTTGGCACCTCGATGTCGGCTCATCACATCCTGGGGCTGGAGCAGGTCCCAAGGGTTTGGCTGTTCGCCAATTAAAGTGGTACGTGAGCTGGGTTCAGAACGTCGTGAGACAGTTCGGTCCCTATCTGCCGTGGGTGTAGGAATACTTGAGAGGATCTGTCCCTAGTACGAGAGGACCGGGATGGACATATCTCTGGTGGACCTGTTGTCGTGCCAACGGCAGTAGCAGGGTAGCTATATATGGAATGGATAACCGCTGAAGGCATCTAAGCGGGAAACCAACCTGAAAACGAGTATTCCCTATCAGGGCCGTGGAAGACTACCACGTTGATAGGACGGGTGTGGAAGCTCAGTAATGAGTGAAGCTTACCGTTACTAATAGCCCGATTGGCTTGATCGTTCTCATTGACCATGCTCATCAGCCCGAACAAAGCGGGCGATGATGCCAAATACGTGTTCATCAAAAAGAGGTTCGCCTCACCAGCTTCTCAACAACATTGCCCTTAGCCGACCTGGTGGTCATGGCGGGGTGGCTGCACCCGTTCCCATTCCGAACACGGCCGTGAAACGCCCCAGCGCCAATGGTACTTCGTCTCAAGACGCGGGAGAGTAGGTCGCTGCCAGGTCTGCTAAAGGCAATGTTGTCCGGTTTTGTGAAAGCAAATACCCAAATCTTCTCGATCACACAGTCGGCCCAAGCCGAAACAACGGGCCGCATCAAGCGGTCCTTTTTGCTTGGTAGAATACGGACAAGCGCTACGACATTTTGCCTTCGGCAAAAGTCGGCTAGAGACGCAAACTCTTGCGAGTTTGCTCTGTCGCGATAAATCCCTCAGGGATTTACGCTGGTAACGCGGGGTGGAGCAGCCCGGTAGCTCGTCAGGCTCATAACCTGAAGGCCGCAGGTTCAAATCCTGCCCCCGCAACCAAAACATCCAAAACAAATACTCAACCGCCTCCATAAAATGGGGGCGGTTTTTGCGTTTACAGCTTCCGCAAGCTTCCCGAGACCTTGTGCTCTGATCCCTGTCTTCCGAAAAATTCCGCCACGGGCACGCCGTCGTCGCCCTGCTTCAAACTGAACGCCTTCTGCGCATCCGAAAACTTCGATGACTTCATGCTTCCGCTACTTCTCCCAGCCGGGAAGGTAACGCGGAAAACTCCAGTCCTGAACGGTCCAGCTTTTTGTAGATCTGAACAAATCCGACGAAAAGATGTGCAGCGCTTTGAATCCTGCTGTTTCGACGGGCAATTTATCCCGCTTTGCTATGAGGATGCATGGAGTTTGCAGCAGTTTAAAATTGGCATGGAAACTGCTACATAGCCCATGAGTTGGTGGCTAGGGTTCCGGCGCGGCAAGCGTGTCTGGTCCGAGAGCCGCCGCTGACGGGGGAGACATCCTGTCAGGCGCACGGCGGGATAAAAGCCCGGGAGACCTCGTAAGCCAAGGGTTTGGCGAGCGCGAGTGTCGCCATTCCCCAATGTGAGGGGGAATATGTCTTCAGCATCTCGGCGGTCCGATCCCATCCTGTCCATTCGCAACCTGTGTGTCCGTCTGAGCCGTGACCGGCAGACGAGCATGGTCCTTGATGCTGTCTCGCTCGAAGCCTCGGCCGGCGAGGTCGTGGCGCTGGTCGGCGAAAGCGGATCTGGCAAGTCGACGATTGGTCTTGCCCTGCAAGGTCTGCTTCCTGCAGAGGCAAGGCCTCAGCTATCCGGCAGTATCCGTCTTGCCGGGCGGGAGACTATCGGCGCTGTCCCCCGGGAATTGCGCGATATCCGCAGGACCCTCGTCCGATCTGTGCCGCAGGACCCGATGGGATCCCTCAATCCGACCATGAGCGTCGGGCAGCAACTGCGCGAAACGGGGCTGTCCTCCGAAGCCGCTATCGACTGGCTGACACGCACGGGACTGCGGGATGCAGACAGAATTGCCGCCGAATTGCCCCATCGTCTTTCGGGGGGCCAGCGGCAACGCGTGTTGATCGCCATGAGCATGGCGGCAAAACCCAAGCTCCTGATCGCCGATGAGCCCACAACCGCGCTTGATGTGACCGTCCAGGCCCAGATACTCGCCTTGCTGAAAGCGATGGCCCGCGAAAACCACACGGCGATCCTGTTCATCACCCATGATCTTGCGGTGGCTGCAGAACTGGCCGATCGTGTCGTGGTTCTCTATGGCGGCCGTATCGTCGAGGTCGCTGACACAGGCTCCCTCTTGGCGGCGCCCGCGCATCCCTATTCCCAAGGGCTGCTTTCTGCCCGCTTTGACCTGGCATCGCCCCGCGATCGGCAATTGCAGTCGCTTCCATCTGAGGCCTTCGGCATCAAGCCCTCAGGAGACCATTGCAACTATGTTGCGCGTTGTCCTCTGGCCGAACCGGAGTGCGTTGCGCGTCGCCCTGACCTTGTCCGCCTCAAGGACGGGAGGCGGGTCGCCTGCCTGCGGTTGGACAGCGTTCCGGAGCTTCTCGCCAAGGTGCGCGAGGCACCAGTCTGGCCCATGACAAAGGCCGGTTCCCAGCAAGCCCTTGAGCTCTGCCGCATTGAAAAGAGCTTTGTCGCGCCGACAGGTTTTTTCGGCCGTGGTCGCGCAAAGTCGGTTCTGCAAGGCATTGATCTCAGCATCCGCGAGGGAGAATGCGTGGCCTTGGTGGGAGAAAGTGGATCGGGGAAATCGACCCTTCTGCGCATTGCGGCAGGCCTGGTTAAGCCGGATGCCGGCCACGTGGTCTGGCAGGGTGGCGTGCCACCGCAGGTGGTGTTTCAGGATGCTGTCGCGGCCCTGACCCCGTGGCTCACAATCGGCGAGCAGATCGGTGACCGGCTGCGCAAGCTCGGCCTTTCGCGCACTGCGCGGGAGGTGAGGGTCGCCGAGGCCTTGCAACGCGTCGGCCTCGAACCCCGTCTTGCCGCCGCTCTGCCGGGAGAATTGTCCGGCGGCCAGTGCCAGCGCGTTACGGTCGCGCGGGCTATCGTCGATCCGCCCCGCCTGTTGCTCTGTGACGAGCCGATCAGTGCCATGGACGTATCGCTTGCGGCCCAGACGCTCAATCTGCTCGGCAATCTGCGCCGGAGCATGGGCATGGCAATGCTCTTCGTCACGCATGATCTGGCAGCAGCGCGATTGATCGCGGATCGGATCGCCGTCCTCGAAAAGGGCGAACTCGTCGAGATCGGCGATCCCGACCAGATCATCACATCCCCTGAAGCGCCCTATACCCAGATGCTCGTTAGCGCTGTCCCCCGGCTCTCTCCTTGAACGGCTTCCCTATGGTTCCCACTATTTCAGCACCGCGCAATTTACGTCCTAAATCCTTGGCCCGGCTGCATCGTGTTGGCTGGATGGAACGTGTCGGGCTTGCCGGCATCCTGCTTATCACGCTGATTGCTGTGATCGGTCCGCTTTTTACGCCCTATGATCCGATGCTGCGCGTTGCCGACGCCTATCGGCCGCCCGACGCCGCGCATTGGTTCGGGACCGACGAAATCGGGCGAGACCTCTTTTCGCGCGTCATTCTCGGCATCCGCTTTACCTGGCTCCCCGGTCTGTCGATCATCGCGATCGCGCTCCTCATCGGCACGATGATCGGGGTCTTGGCCGGCATGGTGGGTGGATGGGTCGACGCGGTGTTTCAGCGTGTCATCGAACTCTTCATCATCCTGCCGTCGACGCTGATCGCGCTGGCGGTCGTGGCAGCGCTCGGTCCGGGTCTGGTAAATACGATGATTGCGATCACGATCTTCTGGTGGCCCTGGTATGCTCGCATGGCACGCGATGAGGTGCGCCGGATCCGCGGCCGTGCCCATGTCGAGGCCGCGATCATCGCGGGGGTCAGCAGGCCGCGGCTGATGTTCCGCTATCTTCTGCCCGGTGCGCTGCCGGCACTCGTGGTTTCTGCAACACTCGATGTGGCAAATATCATCCTGACTTTGTCGGTGATCTCCTTTCTCGGCCTTGGCCTTCCGGCGCCGGCGCCTGAACTTGGGGCAATGACCGCGCGGTCGATCGACAGCCTCACCGCCTATTGGTGGCTCCCAATGCTGCCTGCCCTCGTGATCTTCAGCATGTCGATCCTAGCCAATCTCGCCGGTGACGGATTTCGCTCGGCGCTGCGGGGGAGCTGACACATGCTTGTCTATCTTGCAAAGCGCCTTTGCGGCCTGGTGATCGTGCTCGCCGTGATGAGTTTCACCATCTTCTGCCTTCAGGCTACCACGCTGCGCGCCGGATGCTGGAGAACAGCCGCATTCGAATTGCCGAACTGATGGACATCGACGATCAGCCGATCGATCTCGCGGTTGGCCTGTCTCATCGCCGGGCCGGTCGCGCGACAGCCGAGCATCTGGTGCGGCGCGGCTATAGCCGCATCGGTTATGTCGGCCACGATTGGACAGCCGACCGTCGTGCTCGGGCTCGCTATGACGGCCTCTGCGAAGCGCTGGCTGAAGCCGGCCTGTCGCTCTCCGTCGAGAAGCGCCATGACGGTCCGAGCTCAACGATTGCCGGCCGCGATACCCTGGCCGGCCTTCTCGCCGATGGCGCTATGGCCGATGCCGTCGTCTTCTCCAACGACGACATGGCGGTCGGTGGCTTCATGCATTGTCTAGGCGCCGGGATCCCGGTGCCGGAGCGGCTCGCGCTCTTCGGTTTCAACGGGCTTGAGATCGGCCAGGCGTTGCCGAAGCCTCTGTCGACCGTTCGTTCGAACCGCTTCAACATCGGCAAGACTGCCGTCGAAGCGCTTCTCGCTGAGGCCGAACGGCCGGGCGTGGCACAGATCATCGACACTGGATTTGCCATCATCGACGGCGCAACGGCCTGACCGCGCGCCACTTCACCGGAGACTGCCATGCTTTTGGGCGCCATTGCCGACGACCTGACCGGAGCCACCGACCTTGCGCTGATGCTGTCAAGGGAGGGCATGCGGACCATCCAGACGATCGGTGTTCCCAAGACCGACCTCGACCTCTCGGACGTCGACGCGGTGGTGGTTGCGCTGAAGTCGCGCACCAATCCCGCAGCTGAAGCGGTCGCCATGTCGTTCGAGGCGCTTTCCTTCCTGCAGAGGGCGGGTGCGAAGCAGTTCCTGTTCAAATATTGCTCGACCTTCGATTCCAGTCCCGCCGGCAATATCGGTCCCGTCACCGAAGCCCTGATGCAGGCGCTCGGCACGGATCTGACGATTGTCTGCCCGGCTTTCCCGGCCAATGGCCGAACCATTTACAAGGGCCATCTGTTCGTCGGCGACCAGCTGCTGTCCGATAGCCCGATGCGCAATCATCCGCTGACCCCGATGACCGACAGCTCGCTGGTTCGCCTGATGGCCGGCCAGTCGCAGCTGAAGGTGGGGCTTGTGACCCGCGAAACGGTCGGGCAGGGAGCTTCAGCCGTCGCGCAAGCCTTCGAAGCTGCACGTGGGAAAGGCGAACAGGCGCTGGTCGTCGATGCGCTGACCGATGCCGATCTCCGGGTGATCGGTGAGGCGGCTGCCGCATTGACGCTTATCACCGGTGGCTCCGGCATCGCGCTCGGCCTGCCTGAAAATTTCCGTCGCGCCGGGCGCTTGCGCCCTGCTGGCGACGCGCTCGCCTTTTCCGCGCCGGTGGGCCGGTCGATGATCCTTGCCGGGTCCTGCTCGGAAGCGACGCGCGGCCAGATCCGCACCGCGATCGAGGCGGGGGTCCCGACGCTCAAGCTCGACCCTATGGCGATTGCAGAAGGTCGCTTCCGGGTCGAGGAGGCCCTTTCCTGGGCGCTGGCCCAGTCGGCACGGGCACCACTGATCTATTCGAGTGCCGAACCGGAAGAGGTAAAGGCAGCCCAGGCTGCCCTCGGTCGCGAGAGGGCCGGATCGCTGATCGAGCATTTCCTCGCCGAAATCGCCCTCGGCCTCAAGGCCGCTGGCGTCCGTCGCCTGATCGTCGCCGGTGGCGAGACCTCGGGTGCCGTGGTCGGCGCGCTGGCACCCGACGCGCTCTTCATCGGACCGGAGATCGATCCTGGTGTTCCCTGGACGCTGACGCTCGGACAGACGGAGCCGATGGCACTGGCCCTCAAGTCCGGCAATTTCGGTGCGCCCGATTTCTTCCTCCAGGCCTGGGACCTCCTGCCATGACATCCATTCTCTCCGAGGAAACCCGTCTCCGCGACGAGATCGCCGAGGTCGGAAAATCCCTTTTCGATCGCTGCTTCACCTTCGGCTCGACCGGCAATATCAGCGCGCGGCTCTCGAATGGCGAGATGCTGATGACGCCGACCAATGCCTCCATGGGGTCGCTCGATCCGGGCCGACTGTCGAAATTCACCGCCGAGGGCGTGCATGTCAGAGGCGACAAACCGACCAAGGAAGCCTTCCTGCACCAATGCATGTACTGCGCGCGGGAAAGCTCGGGCGCGGTCGTGCATCTGCATTCCACCCATGCGGTTGCCGTCAGCATTCTCGACGGCCTTGATCCCGATGACGTTCTGCCGCCGCTGACGGCTTATTACGTGATGCGGGTCGGGCGTTTGCCGATGGCCCCTTACTTTCCGCCCGGGGACGCAGCGCTTGCCGAAGCCGTGCGCGAAAGGGCCGAGCACAGCCATGCGGTCCTTCTGGCCAACCACGGCCCCGTCGTTGCGGGCAAGACGCTGAAAGAAGCACAGTATGCGATGGAAGAGCTGGAAGAGACCGCCAAGCTCTTCTTGATGCTGCGAGGCGAGCGTCTTAGGCCGCTGACCTCTGAGCAGGTCGACGCTTTGCGCTCGACCTAATCCGATCGTCTGCCGCGCAAGTAGGCCTCACTGAGCTTCTGGCTGCAAGTCGCTGTTTCCCGCTGCTCCATGCCCTGGCCGCATCAGCTAAAACGACAGGATCGCCGAGTTCATCCTCACGCCGCACTCGGCCGATGCACCGTCTTGATCTCGAGGAAGTCTTCAAGCCCGAACATGCCGCCTTCGCGCCCATTGCCCGACTGCTTGTAGCCGCCGAAAGGGCTGCCATAGCGGTGGGGCGCGCCATTGATATGCACCATGCCGGCGCGTAGCCGCGCGGCCACGCGTTCGGCGCGGTCGAGGTCCCCGGACTGAATATAGGCGGCCAGGCCGTAATTGGTGTCGTTGGCGACCTCGATCGCTTCCTCCTCGGTGTCGAAGGGAATGATCGCCAGCACCGGACCGAAGACCTCATCGCGGGCGATCCGCATCTGGTTGTTGACGCCGGCAAAGATGGTCGGCTTGACGAAGTAGCCGGTCTCGAAACCGTCGGGCTTGCCCGGGCCGCCGACGAGAAGCTCGGCGCCCTCAGCGATGCCAGCCTCGATCAGGGTCTGTACGCGGCCATACTGGATATCGCTGACCAGCGGGCCGATATGTTCGCCGGCTTCTTCCGGATTGCCGACCTTGACCTCGCTTCCGACTCGTTACCGGCGATCTCCACGGCCTGGTCGTAGACTGATCGCTGGACCAGCAGGCGCGTCGGAGCATCGCAGGACTGGCCGGAATTGTTGAAGCATTCGAGCACGCTGCCGGCAATGCGCTCTTCGAGATCGGCGTCCTCGAAGACGATGTTCGGAGACTTGCCGCCAAGTTCGAGGGTGACGCGCTTCACGGTATCGGCGGCATCCTTGCTGACCGCTGTGCCGGCGCGGGTCGATCCGGTAAAGGACATCATGTCGATATCCCGGTGCTTCGAGATCGCTGCACCGACATTGATGCCATCGCCATTCACGAGGTTGAACGTGCCGGCCGGGAAGCCTGCCTCGTGCACCATTTCGGCGTAGAGCAGGGCGTTGAGAGGTGTAAACTCGGACGGTTTCAACACGCAGGTCGAGCCGGTTGCGAGCGCCGGAATGACCTTGAGCGCGATCTGGTTGATCGGCCAGTTCCAGGGGGTGATAAGTCCGCAGACCCCGATCGGCTCGCGCAGCACGATGTCGCCGTTCGGCAGTTCTTCGCGCAGCTTGATTCGCTTCAGGGCGTCGATGAAGCCTTCGAGATGGCCGACGCCGACATGTGCCTGCTGATCGGTGCTCATGCTGATCGGCGCGCCGAGTTCGAGCGTGATCGTCCGTGCCATCTCGTCGTAGCGGCGGGTGTAGATCTCAAGCAGCGTTTCGAGAAGTGCAATGCGTTCGTCGAGGCTGGTGCGGCTGTAGCTCTGAAATGCCGTCTTGGCAGCGGCAACCGCGCGATCGATATCGGCGGCCGTTCCCATCGAGATCACGGCGATCGGCTTTTCGGTGGCGGGATTGATGACCTCCAGGTCGTGAGGCGTGATCGGGTCGACCCACGCCCCGTTGATGTAGAATTTGCGCTTGTCGAGCATGCTTTTCTCCCGTCAGCGTGTCTTGTGTTTTGCTTCGAGCCAACCGGTGATCAGCTCCCGATATCGTTCGCCGCTGAAGCTTGGAAAATGGCCGCCATGCACCAGCCGCACCTTGAGCCGCAGCAGGCGCTCCATGGATGCGTGATAGTCATCGGCTTTTGAATGGTAGGTGTCCTCGATCAGCGGGCCGTCGTAGAGAATGTCGCCGGAGAACAGGATCTCGGTTGCCTTCTCATAGAGGGCGATGCCGCCCGGCGAATGTCCGGGCGTGTGGATCACCTCGAACTGCCGATCGCCGAGATCGACTATGTCGCCGTCCTCCAGTAGGCGCGTCGCCGGTGCCCGCTTCACGGAGTAGCATTTCGAGCAGTAGGGTTCGGGCGGCAGCGCGTCGAAGATCTCGTCGGTAACGTAAGGATCGGCCAGCGTGTTTTCGCGTGTCGGATCGGCGAGCAGATCGGCCTCTGCCGAATGGACCGCGCGGCATTCGAATTCGTGGTGGCAGCCGATGTGATCGAAATGGGTGTGGCTTGCGACTGCGATCAGTTCACGCTCCGTGACAAGCGGCACCCATTCGCGAAGCGAAACAACCCCCATGCCACTGTCGACAAGCATGTCGCGATCGCGCCCGCGTACATGCCAGATGTTGCAGCGATAGAACTCCTGGATATGCGGCTCGCAGATATAGGTCACATCATCGTCGAGGCGGCGGACGCTGTACCAGTCCTCAGGGCGCATACGCGGTTTCATCGTCGGTCTCCTAGTCTTCGATCAGGGCAACGATAGTGTCCGCCTTAACTGCCAAGTTGAGCATGTCGCCCGGCTTCGGGTGTGCCGTCTGCGGCAGATGCGCGGTGATGACGATATCTGCGCCGCTCTCCGGCTCGAGATGGCATCTGTGATGCGCACCGAAAAAGGCGCTGTCGGTGATCTTCGCGCGGCCAAGTGCAATGGCTGCTCCGTCTTCGGCTGCGGACCTGAAATGCTCGGGGCGGATGCAGAGGGTGACCTTGCTGCTCGTCTGGGGCTTGCCCGCGGTGAACGCGGTGACCGGAATGACGGCGCTGCCTAGGGCCGTTTCCACCTCAGCATTCTCACTCGCGAGGCCAGTCACCCGACCGGGCAGGAAATTGGCCTCGCCCATGAAGCCTGCGGCAAACAGCGAGCGCGGCCGCATGTAGATGTCCGAGGGTCTGCCGACATCCTCGATCCGGCCGTGGTTCATCACCACGATCCGGTCGGCGATCGCCATGGCCTCTTCCTGATCGTGGGTGACATGGATGAAGGTGGTGCCGACACGCTTCTGGATGGCCTTCAGCTCGTCCTGCATCTGGCGGCGAAGCTTCAGATCAAGCGCGCCGAGCGGCTCGTCGAGCAGCAGCACATCCGGATCGACGGCGAGCGCGCGGGCAAGCGCCACACGCTGACGCTGGCCGCCGGAAAGCTCGTGCGGCTTCTTCGAGGCCGAGGCCTTGAGCCCCACCAGGTCCAGCATGGCGAGCGCCTTTTCATTGCGCTCGGCCTTTCCCAAACCGCGCATGCGCAGACCAAAGCCGACATTGTCGATGAGCTTCATGTGCGGAAACAGCGCATAGTCCTGAAACATGGTCGTGGTGGGCCGTTTTGCCGGCTCAACATGTGTCATGTCGTTGCCGCCGATGGCGATTGTGCCAGCGCTCGGCTCGATAAAGCCCCCCAGGATCGAAAGCAGGGTCGTCTTGCCGCAGCCGGACGGACCAAGAAGCACAATGAACTCGCCGGCGACAATCTCCAGCGAGACATCGTCGAGCGCGCGGAAGGCACCGAAGACTTTCGTGGCGTTTCGGATCGAGACGTCTGCGGTCATTGGTTTTTTCCGGATTTTCTGAAGACGGCGAGTTCCATGCACAACGAGCACCGCCACCGATACGAGGAACACCAGCGAGCCGATGGCATTGGTCTTGGGGTCGAGGCCGGAGCGCAGCATGCTCCAGATCTCGACCGGAAGCGTCACGTCGAAGCGCGACAGCAGGAATGCGATGATGAACTCGTCCCAGCTGAAGGTGACCGACAGGAAGAAGGCGGCGAGGATCGACGGCATCAGCATCGGCGCGGTGACAAGCGTCATGACCTGCCAGTCCTTCGCGCCAAGATCGCGTGCTGCACGCTCGATATTGACCTGATGGCCGCCCATGGAGGCGTAGATGATCGCGAAGCAAAGCGGCAGGTTGATCACGACATGACCGATGCCGACGGTCCATAGCGAGAGCGAAACATTGAGCCTGGAGAGCAGCGACAGCAGGCCGAGCCCGATGATCAGCGTGCTGACCGTCATCGGCGCGACGATCAAGGCGCGCTGCAAGCCGGATGCGGGAAGCTTGTAGCGGGCGAACGCATAGGCTGCGAGGAAGCCGAGCAGGCAGGAGATCGCAGACGAGATGATCGCGACAACGAGCGAGTTGAACAGCGCCGACATCAGCTTTTCATCGGCGAAGATCTCGCCATACCACTTCCAGGTCAGGCCATGCAGGGGGGGCACAGGCAGCGTCCCGTCCTGGAAGGAGAAGATCACGAGTACGGCGACAGGCAGGAAGATGAAGACATAGAGCCCGCCGGCGTAAAGGATCGCAAGTGCCGTATTGAGGTGCCGCATGGTCAGGTCCTCTCCATCTTCAGCCAGCGGGCGCAGGCGAGGTAGGCGATCGTGACCACCACCATCAACACCAGCGACAGCGCGGCTGCCATGGGGAAATCAGCGCGGCGGCCGAGCTGCAGCATGATCACCTGCGGCAATACGAGTTCGTTGTTACCGCCGAGGATCTGCGGAGTGATGTAGTCACCGATGCACAGGACAAAGGTGAGGAAGGCACCGACCATGATGCCGGGCAGCGTCAGTGGCAGGATCACGTGCCAGAAGGTCTGGAAGCCGTTTGCGCCGAGATCGGCTGCCGCGCGGCGGTAGTTCGGCGAGAGCTGAACGAGATTGGCATAGATCGTCAGCGTCAGCAGCATGACGAAGAAATGCACGAAGCCGATCACCGTGCCGGTTCGAGTTGCAGACAGTTCGAGCGGCTCAGCGATCAGGCCCGTCCACATTAGAGCCTGGTTGACGACGCCACCCTTGGACAGCACCAACAACCAGGAATAGGAGCGCACCACATAGGACGTCCAGAACGGCAGGATCGCCATAATTAGCGCAAAGCGCTGCCAGCGTCGTGGCACGCGCTCTGCAATGATCCAGGCCAGCGGATAGGCAAGCAGGATCGAAATGACCGTGACGGTGAATGTCACTTCAAGCGAGTTGAACAGCGCTTTGAGAAGATGCGGCTTGCCGAAGAGGGCCGCGTAATTGTCGAGCGTCCAGGTGGCGACGATCTCGCGGCCTTCGCGTTTCCAGAAGCTGATCGCCGCCATGTGAAGAAAGGGCACGAGAAAGAAGGCCACGGTCCAGAGGACAGCAGGTAGCGCAAATCCCCAGGCCTTGCGGCGTTCTCTGCGCTCGAGCGCGGTGGCGGTCATCGACGGGATACTCCGTTCATGCAGAGCAATCGGCTCGGCTGTAAGGTTTTCATGAGGGCGCCTGTTCTGTCGACTGCGCACAGATCGCCATCAGAGCATGCGCCCCCGATGTGGCGCGATGTCCGCAATGAACCGACAGCTTAAGGGAAGGCTCAGGGCGCGGACGACATCGCCCGCCGCGCCCAATCTCAGCAGCGCTTATTGCTGCAGCATTTCGGTCCAGACGTCCTGCATGGCCGCGTCGAGATCGGCATTGGCCACCGGATAGAGCTGGGTGTTCTTCAGGTATTCGGGCTGCTTGTCCCAGCGAAGTGCCGTCTTCTGCTGGTCGGTGAGCTGCTCGCCGGCCTTCGCGTTTGCCGGCATGCCCCAATAGCAGGACGAGGTGGCAAGGCGAGCCTGGCTTTCTGGGCTCATGATATACTGCACGAACTTGATGGCCAGATCCTGCTTGGTCGAATCCTTGAATACGCCGATCGACTGTGCCCAGCGCAAAGCGCCCTGCTTGGGCACGGTCCAGTCAAGGTCCGGCTTTTCGGCGGTAAGACCTGCGGTCACCCACTCGCCGCCGCCGAGGATGATATCGACTTCGCCGCTGACAAGCGCCGTCTGCGAAGCGACAACATCGCTTACCTGGCGCGAGACCTTCTTCATTTCGAAGAGTTTCTCCTTGATCGCCGGGAGATCCGCTTCCGTCAGGTCGGCGGTGTTCTTGCCGATGGCAAGGCCCGTCAGACCGATCATCGGCAGGTAGTAGTCATAGAGCGCGATGCGGCCCTTGTATTTCTCGGACCAGAAGATCGACAGGTCTTCCATATCCTTCGGATCGACCTTGCTCTTGTCGTAGGAAATCGTGTTGTAGCCGAACTTTTCCGTCACGGCGTAAATCTTGCCGTCCTTGGTGTTGTTGGCTTCCATGCGGACTTCCGGGAAGATGTCGGCCATCGGCAGCTTGTCGGCTGGAATTTCGGCGAGAAGATCCATTTCGACGGCGCGCGGCACGTCGACACCGTCGATCACGAAGACGTCCCAGTCGCCCGGGCGCGACTGCTCGACGATCGAGAGACCGGCGCCGGTTCCCTCATATTCCTTGAGATTGACCTTGACGTTGTTCGCCTTTTCGAAGGGCTCGATCAGCGCCGGGTCGGTGTGGTCGCACCAGACGAGGGCATTCAGCTCCTCCTGGGCATGAGCCCCGCCGGACAAGGCGGAGATGGCAACGGTCGCAAGAAGCAGGCGGCGGGAGAGCCCGCCCAGTACGGTCTTTTCCATAAGTTCACCCTCTTGTCGAAGGCCCCGAGCGGACCTTCGCGTTGATCAGAATAGCGCTCGTTCCGGCGCCTTGAGAAAAAGATTGAGTGAATTCATTTTTTAAGTCAATCTCAAATTTGAGGAGATTCCAAAGGAGCTGACCATGACCGGATTGCGCGCCCGACAGAAGGCCGACAGGAACCGTCGCATCCTGGAAGCGGCCACCACTCTGTTCCGCGAACAGGGTTACGACAGTGCGCGCATCGAGGACATCGCCGAGATGGCAGAGGTCTCGGTCGGCACGCTCTACAACTACTATCAGAACAAGGGAGATATCCTGGTTGCGACCGTTTCAATGGAAGTGACCGAGGTTCTCGAGGCCGGCGAACGCATCGTCGCGAACCCGCCACTCAGCGTGATCGAGGCGCTCGGTGCCCTGATCAACCAGTATTATGATCACTCGCTCGTCTATCTCAGCAAGGAGATGTGGCGCACCGCCATGGCATCCGCGATCCAGCAGCCAGAGACGCCGCTCTCGAAGCGCTATACCGAACTCGACGGGCGTCTCTGTGCCCAGGTCGTTCGCGCTCGTCGAGACGCCTGCAGCGCGCGCGGCGTTGTACATCGCCGGCGTCGACGCGCAGGGCGTTGGGAGAGGTCTTCTTCAACAATCTCAACATGATGTTCATCGAGTTCTGCAAGCACGACGAGCATGCCGCTTGAAGAGCTCAAGGCCCGCGTCGCCGAGCAGAACCGCCCGATCGCCGAGCTGATTAGCAGCGTCAAGCGCGTCTGACACCACCGAAATCCCGAAGAAATGACAGACATGACAGATCATACGAGCGCAGTGCTTTCCGCAGCCGATGCCTTGGTGGCAGCCTTTGGCCGTCACGATACCAAGGCCTATTTCGATGCTTTCGCGCCGTCGGCGACCTTCATCTTCTACAATCTCGATTGCATCCTTGCCGATCGCGCGGCCTATGAGGCGGAATGGGTGCTGTGGGAAAGCCGCGACGGTTTTAGCGTCAAGGCCTGCCGCTCGACGAACCGCAGCGTGCACGTCGTCGGCCATGTCGCCATCTTCACCCATGCGGTGGAGACCGATCTCGTGATCGGCGGCGAAGCGATGACCAACCACGAGCGTGAGACGATCGTCTTTGCCCATCAGCCGGACGGTCGTTGGCTGGCCATTCACGAGCACCTTTCGCCGCTCCCAATGTAGTGATTGCCTCGCCGTAGCCCTTTCTTGCCCTTGGCCTGATCTGAACGTGGTGATCCGCTGGGCCGGCAAGGATGACCATTTCGCCCGGTGGTCCTACACGGCTCAATGGTGTTACACCGGTTATGGCTGGGAAGCCGCCATGCAAAAACACCAAGACGAGCTGCAAGATGAAACACCGCACGCTGCTGGAGAACCTGTTTCAGGCGGCCGTTCAGGCCGCTGATCCGCTGGCTGGGATCCGCGCGCACCTTCCGCCACCGCCGGTCGGCGGCCGAACCGTGGTAGTCGGTGCCGGCAAAGGGGCAGCCCAGATGGCGGCGGCCCTTGAGAGCCTTTGGCCGGGTTCGCTCTCTGGCCTTGTCGTGACACGCTACGGCTATGCCTGCTCCACGCAATCGATCGAAGTGATCGAGGCCGCGCACCCGGTGCCGGATGAGGCGGGGCTCGTTGCCTCCAGACGGTTGCTGGATCTTGTGGCCGAGCTCGATCCGCAGGATCTTGTCATCGCCCTCATCTCCGGCGGTGGTTCGGCGCTTCTGCCTGCACCTCCACCAGGCCTGACGCTTGAGGACGAGATCACGCTCAATCAGGTGCTCCTGTCCGCCGGAGCGCCGATTTCCGCCATGAACGTGGTGCGCAAACATGTCTCCATGATCAAGGGCGGTCGGCTGGCGGCGGCAACGAAGGCGCGCGTCGTCAGCCTCATAGTATCGGACATCCCGGGCGACATTCCATCCTTCGTCGCATCCGGGCCGACGGCTGCCGATGCATCGACGCGGGAGGATGCGCTCGCCATCATCGAGAACTATAAACTCGCCCTACCGTCCGCCGTGATTGCGTATCTCCGCTCGCCGTCCGCCGATGCCCCGAGGACGGACGATCCGCGATTAGCTCGAAACGAACATCACGTTGTGGCCTCCGCCGGCTTGTCTCTGGAAGCCGCCGCAAGCGTCGCCTTTGCGGCGGGCTTTACGCCGCATATCCTCTCTGATTCCATAGAAGGCGAAAGCCGCGACGTCGCCCTGGTGCATGCAGCCATGGCGCGGGAGATCGCGACAAGGGGCCGCCCGTTTCCGCGATCGGCCGTTCTTCTCTCCGGTGGGGAGACCACGGTCACCCTTCGCGGCGACGGAGGACGAGGCGGTCGCAACAGCGAGTTTGCGCTCGCCCTTGCCCTCGCCATCGACGGACTATCGATCACGGCACTCGCGGCAGATACGGACGGCATCGACGGTGTAGGCGACCATGCGGGCGCTGTCGTCGATGGTGGCACGGTCGCGCGCCTGCGGGCGGCTGGCTTCGAAGCACGAAAACTGCTCGCCCAGAACGACAGCTATTCGGGCTTCGAGGCGATCGGCGATCTCCTGGTGACGGGCCCGACCGGCACCAATGTCAATGATTTCAGGGCCATGCATCATCGAGTAGCAACGAGATCATCCTCGCGACAGCGCACAGCGAGATCGGCGAGAGCCTTTCAATGGCCCTGTCGGGGGACCAGCGCATCGCGACCATCAGTTGATTTCGGCCGCGATGCTCTGGTTGATCAGGAAGGCATGCCCGGCTCTTACGTGTAGGATGCCGCCAGACCGCCGTCGATCGGCAGATTGATACCGTTCACCCAGCGGGCATCGTCCGAGCACAGGAAGAGCACGGGACCGGCGACTTCGTCGGCTAGCGCCGGACGCTTCATCCTGTGCGCATCGGCCTGGACACGGTCCTGGCCGAGCATGGTCACGAAGTCACCGAGGATCGGCGTGAAGACCGGGCCGGGCGCCACCGAATTCATTCGGATGTCACGCTCCATGAAGAGGGCCTGGCTGCGCTTCATGGTCCAGACGATCAGGGCTTCCTTCAAATACTGGTAACAGGTTTCCTGCGCGACCGGGTTTGCTGCAAGCCAGGCATGGCCTTCGGCGAAGCTCGTGGTGTCGGCGAGCGCCTTGTGCTGCTCGACGCGTTTGGGCCATTCTGCGCCGAGGATCGAGGCGAAGTTGACGATGGAGGAACCCTTCGGCATCCGCTCGATCAAGGCTTCGGTCAGATGCCGAAGACCGAGATAGTTGACGCGGGCGACGAGATCCTTGTCGGCGGTGCCGGGAACGCCTGCAGCATTGACGAGCGCGTCGATGCGGGCGGGGAACTGGGGAAGCACCGCATCTATGGCGGCCGGATCGGCGAGATCGATCTTGATAAAGCCGTCGAGTGTCAGCATCGCGTCGTTGCGATCAACGCCGATGACGGTTGCGCCGCGAAAGCGGGCGAGGCGGGCGACTTCACCGCCGATACCCGACGAGACGCCGGTGATGACAACTGTTTTTCCTGCGAGATTCATGGTCGTGTTTCCCTGAAGTTGTGCTGGATCGTGTCCGTTCGCACCAAGGCGGACGGGGATCCCCAACGCTTGTTTGGGCGTGATTGATCAGAAGGGATAAGGTGTCGCGGCCTTCTTCACCGAAACCCATTGCCACTGGGTGAACTCTTCGATGTCTGCCGGGCCGCCGACACGAGTGCCATTGCCGGACTTTCCGCGACCACCGAAGGGCGCATAGGGGCCGCCATTGACTGTCTGGTCGTTGATGTGGAGCTGTCCGACATTCAGCTCGTCGCCCACAGCCATGGCGCGCCCGAGATTGTTCGAGATCACGCCGGCCGCCAGCCCATAGTCCGACCGGTTGGCGAGTTCGACTGCTTCCTCATCCGTCTTGAACGAGACGATGCAGGCCACCGGCCCGAAGACCTCTTCCTCAAAGGCCAGCATGCCCGGCTTGACGCCTGAGAGCACGGTTGCGGCATAGAAGCGACCGTCATACGTGCCACCGGCCAGCAGCTTCGCTCCCTTGGCCACCGCATCGTCAACGATCTTCTGGATCGCTTCGACCTGACTGTCGGAGATGATCGGGCCGAGCGCCACCTGTTTGGTCGAGGGATCGCCGGCCGGCAGGTGCTGTGCCTTGGTGACGAGGCGCTCGGTGATCGCAGCCTCGATCTTCTCATCGACCAGGATCAGCCCGGTCGCCATGCAGATCTGCCCCTGATGCAGGAACGTGCCCCAGGCCGCATTGGAGGCTGCCACATCTAGATCGGCGTCATCGAGAATGACGAGTGCATTCTTGCCGCCGAGTTCGAGCTGTACGCGCTTGAGGTGACGGCCGCAGACTTCTCCCACCTTGGAGCCGCCACGGGCCGAGCCGGTGAAGGAGACCATGGCAATGTTCGGATCGCTGCAGAGGGCCTCACCGGCATCCGCGCCGCCCGGCACGACATGCAGGACACCCTTGGGAAGGCCGGCCTCTTCGAAGATACGGGCGATGATGATGCCGCCGGAGATCGGCGTTCGCGGATCCGGCTTGTGCACCACAGTGTTTCCAAGCGCGATTGCCGCCGCGATCGAGCGCACGGAGAGGACGAGCGGGAAATTGAACGGAGAGATGACGCCGACCACGCCATGCGGCACGCGCCGGGCATAATTTGTCCGCTCATCCATGCCGGGCAGGAACATGCCGGACGGCTGCATCGCGAGCGATGCTGCATGGCGGATGAAGAGCGTGCCATGCTCGATCTCGATCATCGCCTTCGGGTGGATGGAGCCGGATTCCTGCATGATCCAGGCCGCCAGCTCCTCGCCATTCTGCTCCAGAAGGTCTGCGGCGCGATTGAGGATCGCGGCGCGCTCGGCCGGCAGGGTCTTGGCCCAGGTCTTCTGTGCGGCTTTGGCCAGTTTGGCGGCACGGGCGATATCCGCCGGACCGCAGAGACCGACAGCCGCCAGGACATTGCCATTGGCTGGATCGGTCACATTGAGTGTTCCTGCCATGGTCTCCTGCCATTCGGAGATATAGGCGAGGCCGCCCCAGCGGCCGGTGTCCAGGAATTTCGGTGCGTGCATATTCATTGTTCAGGGCCTCCAGTCCCATGGTTGGGAGGTCCGCGCAAAGCTTCGCCGTCATGAGATCGGCCCATGTTGAAACCGCTCATCCCTACTCAGCTGATCGATGCGTCCTCCGTGCCACCTCCTCAAGTGGCTCGAACAAGTCATCGCAAGGGATGTGCCAATTGCTGTCCAGACTGGTGCCGGTCGCTTCTGAGCTTCGAAAAATCTCGAAAATACAATGGAATAGGCCGCACCTGCTCTGCGCTTCTCGTGTCGCCGACTTGCATTGCAGATTTCATTAAATGGTGAAATTATGAGAAAAATCTGAAAATACATGAAGTCGATATGACTCCTCCCAAACCGCCCAAGCTCGTTTCTCTGGCCGATGTGTCCAAGTCGACGGGCAAGATGCTGTCGAGGGGCGCGTTCAGCGAGCTCGATACGGGTGCCTCGCCCACGCTGTCGGAACTGACCGAGGCGCTCCATTTTGCCTTGGGCGACGGCCGGATCTGGCTCAACGACCAGCGCATGGTTCTGATGCAGAGCCAGGTTCTCGGTCGATTGCGTCAGGAGATCATCGATGCCTTCGGCATGGAGGCCGCAAAGGGCATCTTCATGCGTGTCGGCTACATGCAGGGCGTGCGCGACGCCGAACTGATCCTGAAACGCTTTCCGCACCAGGACCTCACCCATGCTCTCGCCGCAGGGCCACGCGTCCATACCCTTGAGGGCTTCGTCAAGGTCGAGACCAAGCAGTTCGAATTCGACAGCGACAAGGGACGCTATTTCGGTGAGTTCTATTGGTACGACTCCTCGGAAGCCGGGGAGCATATCGCGCATCATGGCCTGGCGAGCGAGCCCGTCTGCTGGATGCAGACCGGCTATCCCAGCGGCTACACCAGCACGCTCTTCGGCCGTCCTGTGATTTTTCGCGAGATCGAATGCTCCGGCATGGGGGCGTCACGCTGTTACGTCGTCGGCCAGAACGCCGAGGAATGGGGAGAGGACGCACCCGAACGGGCCTATCTCGGCCTCGAATGGCCACGGTCGCGGCGCACTTCGCGCAGCCGCTCGGAAAAAGCGCAACGAGGCGATGACCCCGCCTCCGCGAACCCGACGCCGACCACCGGGGGAGATCCGGTCGTGGGCGTTTCCGCCAGTTTCCTGCGCGCGCGACTGATGGTGGAGAAGGTGGCCGACACGGAGGCGACGGTTCTGCTGGTCGGAGAATCCGGTGTCGGCAAAGAACTGTTTTCCCAACAATTGCACCGGCTGAGCCACCGCGCGACGAAACCGTTTGTCGCACTCAACTGCGCCGCCATTCCCGACACCTTGGTGGAATCGGAACTCTTCGGCGTCGAGAAGGGCGCCTTCACCGGCGCTGTTGCGTCCCGTCCAGGCTACTTCGAGCGTGCGGCGGGCGGAACGCTCTTCCTCGACGAGATCGCATCGCTGGCCTATGCCGCGCAGGGCAAGCTGCTTCGCGCCATCCAGGAGCGGGTGATCGAGCGGGTGGGCGGTTCGAAAACGGTCGCAGCCGATGTCAGGGTGATCGCCGCCTCGAACGTCGATCTTGCCGACGAGGTGCGCGCCGGGCGCTTCCGCCAGGACCTCTATTTCCGTCTCTGCGTCTTCCCGATTTCCATTCCGCCGCTTCGCGAGCGACGCGACGATATCCCCCTGCTCGTCGACCATTTCCTGCGTCTGTTTCGCGAGCGGCACCGCCGCCAGGTGGTTGGCCTGACGCGACGCGCCATGGATGCGCTGC
The DNA here is from genome assembly GCA_965283865.1 of Allorhizobium sp. Lineage (GTDB taxonomy): Bacteria > Pseudomonadota > Alphaproteobacteria > Rhizobiales > Rhizobiaceae > Allorhizobium. Next base: position 302,486 of record CBDIQA010000001.1, on the reverse strand, counting down.
TCGCCTATGATTTTCCGGGAAATATCCGCGAACTGCAGAATCTGATCGAGCGCGGCGTGATCTTTGCCGAACCCGGCGGGTTTATCGATCTCCAGCACATTTTCACGGCCAATGAGCCACTGCCCTCGTCGCATCCGTCGCTGACGCGCGAAGGCCGTCTGATCTATGGCCAGCCAAGCCTGTCGCAAGCAGCAGTCACGCCTGACTTCCAGCAATCATCCTCACACATCCGATCTGCCGAACTCGATCTCTACCGTCAGGCCCTCAACGCCCATCGTGGCAATGTCTCGGCTGCCGCGCGAAGCCTAGGCATCTCGCGTGCAAAGCTCGAATACCGACTGAGAAAGAACGGCATCTACGACAAGGATTGACTTCGCCTGTGTGCAGCGAGGTGACATGACCCTGTCACGCTGCTGGCGCTGCTGGTCATCAGCGAGGGTCAGTTCAGCCCGACGGTGTCGCGCGCGTGGCTCAGGCCCGCGCGGCGGACGGCCTCGGCGTCCTGGCCGTCCAGCACGGGATCGCCGACGCCCAGGAAGGCCCGGGTCGGCGGTTGGCCTCGCGCCGACCGGGCAGACGAGGGCATCCTTCAAGACCGGAGCCCCTGTTGCGCCGGCTTCCCATTCGGCGGCAGCGAAGCGCTCGTTGACCGGTGTCTTCCCACCGAAAAGCCCCGACAACGCTTCGTGTTCGCTCGAAAGCACGTTCACGCAGACGACAGCGTTCTGCATCACGGTGTCGAAGACGGATGCGGTTCGGTTCAGGCAAATCAAGAGCGTGGCCGGACTGTCGGTGACGCTGCAGACGGCGGTTGCCGCAAAGCCGGCACGGCCGGCCGGCCCATCCGTGGTGATGATGTTCACGGCGGCAGCCATCTTCGCCATGCCGTCGCGAAACGCCTCGCGACTGATCGGGGCAATGGCTTCGAGCGGTGCATTGAAGCTTGGGATGCTGTTCATGGGGGTCATCCTTTCAGGCTCGAGGGGCAATCTTCTGTTCTGGTTCATCACGCCGCCGCCGACCGGCTGTGAATGTCCGGTGCAAAGGCAGGCAGCGCCAGGACCTGTTCGAGGCGACGCGCCACGATCGCTGCAAGATCCTCGCGCCACGGTCGCGCAATAACCTGGATGGCGACCGGCAGGCCCTCGGGAGACGCGGCCACAGGAAGCGTCACGACGGGTAGGCCGAGAAAACTGAAGGGACGGGTGAAGGACGTCATGGCGCTGACCACGCCGTTCATCTTCGGGCTCGCGCCGATATCGACGTCGCTGGAGAGCGGTGGCAGGAACGGCATCGCGGGCGCAATAAGCACGTCAAAATCGCCGAACCCCTCGTTCAGAAATCTCTTGAGCATGACGGCCCGCATCTGCAGCGCTCGCAGATAAATCGGCGCCGGGATCGCCAAAGACTGCGATAGCCGCATGCGTATCTGAGGACCGTAGTCTTCGGGTCTCTCCCGCATCCAGTCGAAGTGAACCGTGCCCGCTTCGGCCATGGCAACGACATTGGCAAGTTCCGCGACAGACGGCATGTCGATGCCCTTCATCTGAGCGACAAGACCAACTTCCTTCGCCAGCACATCTGCAGTGTTTTCGACGGCCGCGCCAACCACCTTGTCCAGTCCGGTTTCAAACAGCCCGCCCAGAATGCCGATCCGGATTGACTTGAGGTCGTCGTGCAGCGCTGCAGGCGGAGGAGTGTCGACGCATGTGGTGTCCCGCTCATCCGCTCCTGCGATGATCTGCAACAGGAGATAGGCATCGTCTACGCTGCGCGCGAGCGGCCCGACGCAATCCTGCGAGAAGGAGAGGGGCATTACGCCATGCCGGCTGACACGACCCTGGGTCGGCTTGATGCCGACAACACCGCAGCAGGCTGCCGGCAGGCGAATGGAGCCGCCTGTGTCGGAGCCGAGTGCCGCAAGCACCACGCCACCACCGACCGCTGACCCACTGCCCGAAGATGATCCCCCGGTGATCCTCGCTGGATCGATGGGGTTCAGCGCCCGCCCGTGATGAAAGTTGTGGCCGGTCGGCCCCATGGCGAATTCGCTCATGTTCAGCCGTCCGATCGACACCGCCCCGGCTGCTTCCAACCGCTGCATCACCGTCGAGGTTTCGGTCGCCATGCGTGATGCGCGGATCTTCGATCCGCATCCGGTTACGAAGCCCTTACGATCATACATATCCTTGTGGGCAAGAGGTACGCCGTGAAGCAGCCCCGTTGCCATACCCCGGGCCAGCACCTCGTCCGCCTGACAAGCAGCTTGCAACGCCGCCTCTTCCTCGATTTCGATGAAGGCGTTGAGCGTGCTGTGGCTCGATTTTGCCCGCTCGATGGCGGCTTTCGTCAGCTCCAGCGCGCTGATGCGTCGCTCTTTGATGGCTGTCGCCGCTTCCTTCAGTGATCCGGGATTGTCGAGGCTCATCGATCTGCCTCCGTCCGAAGGATCCTGTCGAAGGCGGCCGGCTCTACGTTGAAGAGATTGCCGATTGCGCCCTCCTCGATAGGAGCGATCGCGGTGGAATCTCTTTGCAACTCGCCGACCATGGCCAGAAGCTCCGGATCGATGGCGGCCCGTCCCCAATAGGCATGGGAGAGCGCCTTCATGACGTCCTGGAGATCCATCAGCTGAAATCCTGCGGTTGACGGTTGCGGACCAACTGGCTCAACGACACTGCGATCACGAGCGCCCCGCCATAGAACAGGTTCTGCACATAGGCATCCGCGCCCAGCATCGTCAGTCCGGTGATCCCCGTGACCAGGAAGTAGACACTGAGCACGGCACCAAAGGCGTTGAAGCGTCCCGGCGAAATCGTCGTGGCCCCCAGGAAGGCGGCTGCGAAGGCCGGCAGCAGAAGGTTGAGGCCCGACAGAGGGTCGGCGGAGCCGGTCATGCCGGCATAGAGCACGCCGGCAAAAGCCGAGATGAGGCCGGAAAAGACGAAGGATGTGGCGCGCACGCGGTCGACATTGATGCCGTTCAGGCGTGACACTTCACGACCGCGCCCGACGAAGAGCAGCTTGCGCCCCGGGATCGTGTATTCCAGCACATACCAGATGATGCCAGCGAGGATGAGCGCATAGAAGAAGGCAAGCGGTATGCCGAGGAAGCGGTTGATGATGACCCATTCCACGAGGCCCATCGAGACGCCCGATATCGTCTGGCTGTTGCTGATCCAGAGGATCAAGCCATTGACGAAGGTCCCGATCCCAAGCGTGACGATCAGCGAGTGGATGCGGAAATAAAGGACGAAGAAGGCGTTTGCCGCACCGATCACCACCCCGCTCAAGAGCGCGACGACCACGACCGGAACGATTGGCCAGCCAAGCTTCACGTTCAGGACCGCAATCAGCATGCAGCTCATGGTGAGTGTCGAGGCGCCAGACAGGTCGAAGTCACCGGAGGTGAGGGGAATGATGATGCCGAGCGTCAGAACGACCAGGATCGCCTGGGAGCCGAAAAGGGTGGAGAAGCTGCGCCAGCTCAGGAAGGAATCCGGCATCAGGATCCCGAAGATGACAATGAGCAGAAGCCAGGCGGCAACGAGCGCAAAGCGTTCGGCTTCCGTCTTCAGCGTGAAGCGGCTCTTTGGTTTGGAGATGGTGGGTGTCGTGGGTATGTCGAGCGTCGTCATTCTGCAGCCTCCGCTTGATGGCTGTGGAAACAGGCTTCGGTGATGGATTTGCGGGAAATTTCGGATCCCTTGAGCTCGAAGACCGGACGTCCGCGGGAGAAGACGATGACCCGGTCGCAAATCTGCTCGAGCTGTTCATTGTCGGTCGAGGCGCAGAGAATGGCAGTCCCCTCTGCAGCGGCCCGATCGAGCGCCTTGAAGATCTGCTGGCGCGCGCCGAAATCCACGCCCTGGGTCGGCTCGTCGAGCATCAGCAGTTTCGGCTTCATCATCAGCGCACTTGGCGAGCAGCACCTTCTGCTGATTGCCGCCTGACAAAGAGCCGAGGTTCAATTGCGGGTTCTGCGGCCGGACATCGTAGATCTGACCGAGACGGCCCGCCTCTCGCACCATCTGGCCGCGATCGAGGCCATACGGTCTCAACATCCCGTCGAGGACCGGCAGCGTGATGTTGTCCGTTACCGACAGGCCTCCGATGCCGGCGGAACCCAGCCGGTCACCGGGGAGAAAGGCGATACCAAGCTTTTGCGCCATAAGGGGAGAAATGGCTGAGAGGGAGAGGGTCTGGCCATCGATCAAGATCGTGCCAGAGCCGCGCATCGCCCCATAAAGCAGGTAGGGAACCGATGCGAAACCCGAGCCGATGAGACCGGTTACCCCGAGGGTTTCGCCCTCACGGATCTCGAAGTCGAAGCCCGATGACTTGCCGTCGCTCAAACCGCGCACCCGCACCGCAGCCGGGATGCCCTCCACGGCCATCCGTTTCTTTTCGAAATGGTCGATCCGCGTGCCGACGATGGTATCCATAATGGATTGGCGCTCCGCAGTGTGGGTGTCGAGGATGTCGACAAGCTCGCCGTCGCGCAGCACGGCCACGCGGTCGGTTATATCAAGCACTTCGTCGATATCATGGGTGACAATCACCACGGAGGCGCCGGTCCGCACGATGGACCGTATGAGGGTGAAGAGCCGTTGCACGTCCTCGGCCGGGAGAAAAGGCGTCGGCTCGTCCAGAACGAGGATGCCTTCACCACCATGTCCGGCATCCGAGACCCGCAGATCCTCAAAAGCCCTGATAATCGCGACGAAGGCGCGCTCCACGGGCGGCAGGCTGGCGACGGTGGCGAAAGGATCGATATCGAGCCCGAACTCGGAGAAAAGGGCCGAAATCGCCTTCGCCTCGCGCTTCCAGTTCACCAGCCAGGGCGTCTTTTGGCCCAATGTTGTGACCCGCATGTTTTCCATGACGGTTAGCGAGGAAACCAGCCCGAGATGCTGGTGGACGAAGGCAACGCCACGCTTCTTGATGTCCATCGGGTCAAGCGGCAGAGGCAGCGTCTGGCCCCAAAGGACCACTTCGCTGCCCTCTTCCGGCTGATGGAAGCCGGCAAGGACCTTGATCATCGTCGACTTGCCCGAGCCGTTCTGCCCGAGCAGGCCGAAGACCTCGCCGCGGCGGATGGAAAGCGACACGCCCTTGAGCGCGTAGTAGCTCCCGAACCGCATGCGAATGTTGTTCATCCTGAGCACAGCATTCTCGGTCATCGCGCGGCTCCCGATGTGGCTGGGTTACTTCAGCATCCAGAGCTTGCGGAAACCCTCGAGATGAGCGTCGCCGTAGCCATCGTCGAAGTTGGCAGGCACCCCTGCAGTCTCGATGTTATCCTTGTCGAACACCAGAAGCGGCACATTGAGCTTGGCCACTTCCGGCTTGCCGCACAGCATGCGCATGATGTTGTCGATGGCTGCATATCCGGCCCAGCCGAGGCTTTCGCCGATATCCATCTCGACTTGTCCTTCGCGCACCATGTCCAGCACGAACGGCGTGCCGTTGAAGCTCGCAACCTTCACCGAGCCTTCAGAGCCAGTGATGCGCAATGCGGGCACGACGAACTGCGACATCGAATCGTAGATCGGCAGGATGTAGTTGATCGAAGGATCGGCCAGCAGCGCCGACTGGGTGCCCGACTGGATCTTCGTTGCCCATTCGGAGACCGGCACGTCGAGATGCGTCTGCTTGCAGTCCGGGCAGAGCGCTTTGAGTTGGTCCTGGATGGACTGGACGAAAGGAATGGACGGCAGCACATCCGAGGAGCCGATGATCAGCAAGTTCGGCTTGCCTTCGGTCTGCGCAAAGGCCCAGGCCGCAAGCAGCTTGCCCGCGCCGGTGAAGTCGACTTTACCGGAATAGTCGACGCTCTCCACAGCCGGCTGGGTCACGTCGTAGAAATGGGTGGTGCTGATCTTGAGGCCAGCGGCGCGCGCCTCGGAGAGTTGCGGTCCCAGCACTTCCGGATTGAGGCCACCGGCAAGGTCGACCACGTCGTAGTCCTGGCTGATGGCCTGGGAAATCCCCTGAACCCACTGGTCTAGTTTCAGCTGGTTGTCCCAGGTGGTGTAGGTGAAGCCAACTTCGGCCGCTGCCGAGGCCATCGCCTTCTGAAGCTCCACATTGAACGGGATCGTCATCGAGATCGGGATCGACAGAACCTTCTTGTCCGCCATGCAGGCTTTGGCGTCGAATGCATCGCCAGGTGCGGCGAAGACCGGCATGGCGCGGTGCGCTTCGATGATGGCCTTTGCATCGGCCATGGGATCTGCGGCGGCTGGCGTGGAGGCGACCGCAAGTGTGGATGCGGCCAAAAGCGAACTGGCAAGAATGAGGCGCATGATTGACGTTCCCCTGTCTCTAACCCGGTTTTCCGGTGTCATCTGATGCGGTTCTCGATGACCGCTCGTAGATAATGTACGTACATAGTCAGTCGAACGTCAATCGTGTTTTGCCTATTTTTTTGCACTGCACATTTATTCGGCGAATGCTGAAAACCCTTTCAGTCAGGCGATCGAATCGCGATCAACTGCGCGCAGTTCGTCTCCAGCAGGCGCGCGATCTCGCACTTGCAGCATCGGGAAATGCCGAGTGATATGTCAGTACATATGGTGAGAGTTGTTATCGGCCGGCCGTGTGCGCGCGCCAGGCGATCAGGCAGCCAGCGAAGCCGAAGAGCGCAAAGATCATGAAGCTGGCGCCATAGTGTCCCGTCAGTGCATAGACGCTGCCGAATGACGAGGGCCCCACGATCACCCCGATGAAGGTATAGACCAGCACGCCGCCGGTGGTCGAGCCGACCCGGCCCTCAGGAGCATTGTGGGCCACCTCGGCGAGCAGCACGCCGTTCCATCCGATGGTGACCCCACCCATGGCGACGAAAAGCGCCACCTGCGCGATCGTTGGCAGATCGGCCAGCCAGAACAGCAGGGCATAACCGGTGCCGCCCAGCAATCCGAGCAGGGCGAGCGTCTTGAACCCGCCACCGATCCTATCGGCGACGACACCCCAGAAAATGCGCCCGACCGCGCCGGCAAGCTGCATGGCTGCAGCAACGGAGCCAGCCGAAAGTAGCGACCATCCGGCGTCATGGACGAGCGTTACGACGGCAAAGGCCGAGACGGACAGTTGCATGGCCGAATAGGCAAAGCCGAGGGCAGACAGCGCCCTCAGTCGCGGATTGCGCCAGATCGTCGACTGTTCCTCCGCGAACCCCTTCAGAAACGACCGTCTCGGCGCCGGATTGACCGGTTCCGCCGCATGCGTCGCGGCCAGCAGTACCATCGTCAGGATCGGGGCGACGGCGCCGATGAGCAGCGCCACGTGCCAGTCGAAGAAGCGCGTGAGAAACGGAAAGGCAAAGCTGGCAAGGATGCCGCCGAGTGGCACTCCGGACTGCTTCAGGGAGAAGACAATGTTGCGTCTGTTGAAGGGGGTGACCCGGCTCAGCATTTCCGAAGAGGCGGGATTGTTGAGCCCGTAGCCGATGCCGATGAAGAGGGAGGCCGCGATGATCAGCGGGATCTCAGCGCTCGCAATGCCGATAAAGCCCAGCACGAAACAGGCGAGAGCGGCCTGTTCGATCCGGATCGGGCCGAAGCGCTGAACCAGCGTCCCGGCAATCGCCGAGGAGAACATTCCGGAGAAGTAGATCAGGCTGATCTGGTAGCCGATCCAGTAGGCCCCGATATCGAGATCTTTCGCCACCGTGGGCGCAATCGCGGTCAGCGCGAGCACACTGGCCGTCGCAACAATCTGTATCAGTGTGGCGGCAATCAAGGTCTGGGTAAGCGAGGAGGCGTGTCGCGCGGGCGGTGCCTCTTCGGCGATGAAGTCAGACATATGGTGCTGTCTCGGAGGATATGGCTAGGATATGTACGTACTAATTGATTTGGTGAAGGATCGCAAGCCGGTGCTGCGGCCTCCTTCGATCCCCCGAATTCCATTTGCCTTTTGCCGGGAAAGGAGGTTGAAACTCTGGCACGAGGAACTCGGCGTTGCGCCGATGGGGATGGTTGAGCTTGGATCAGAAGCGCATGGACTGGAAGCCGGAAGTGGATACCGCGCCGCTCTACCTGCAGGTCGCCCATCATCTGGAGAGCCGGATCAGCGACGGCGAGTATCCGGTCGGTTCGCTTCTGCCCACGGAGAACGAGATCGCAGCCGCTCTCGGCGTTAGCCGCCAGACCGTGCGTCAGGCGATAGCAACGCTTCGCAACAAGGGGCGCCTTTCCGCCCGCAAGGGCGTGGGCACGCGCGTTGAGGCGGGGTTCGACCCGGAGAAGAAGCGCTTCATCGCCCATTCCCGTTCGGAGCTATTCGAGATTGCTGCCGAAACGGAATTTGTGATCGACACCAAGGAAGAGATTTCCGCTCAAGGTAAGCTAGCCGTCGAGCTCGGCTGCCGGCCTGGGCGTAAGTTCTTCCACATGGCCGGTATCCGGTATCCCGGCAATCGCAGCCGCCCGTTCTCGTGGAATGAGGTCTATGTCGACGCCAAGCTGGCTGCTGCCGTCAAGGACATCACGGTCGCCCGCAGCGCCATCTTTCACTATATCGAGCAGTACACGGGCGAGAAGATCCAGGAAATCCAGCAGGACATCCGTCCGATGATCCTCGACGCCGAGATTGCTGCCAAGCTCGATGTCAAGGCGGGCGATCTGGCGCTGGTCGTCACGCGACGCTACTTCGGCTCCGGCCGCCGCCTGCTGGAATACGCCTTCCAGGTCCTTCCGGCCGAGCGCTTCACCTTCACCACGACGCTTCGCGCCGAGGGCTGAGCCTCCCCTTTTCCCGTCATTGAGCCATGGCCGCCAGCTGCGCTCGGAGCGGCTGATGGCGTTTTCGCGTCCTGTTTTGCCTACAGATCGTCCGTTTGAACGGTTGCTCGGCAACTCCGTCCTGCGCGCGATTCCGGCGAATGATCGAAAAATATGCAGGCCTAAAGATCAGGCATTTTTGGCTGGACAGCCTCAAAAATTTTTGCATTAGTTCGTACATACTGCTTGCGTGTAGGTCATACTAAAAGGGGAACCACATGGATATCGGTGTCTTCATTCCTATCGGAAACAACGGCTGGCTGATCTCGACCAGCGTCGCCGCAATACATGCCGAGCTTCGAGCTCAACAAGCAGATCGTCCAGAAAGCGGAAAGCTACGGCCTCGACTTCGCCCTCTCGATGATCAAGCTGCGCGGTTTCGGCGGCAAAGCCGAATTCTGGGACTATAACCTTGAGAGCTTCACGCTGATGGCGAGCCTCGCCGCCGTCACCGAGCGTATCAAGCTGTTCGCGTCGATCGGCTGTTCTCACCCTGCCGCCAGCAATCGTCGCGCGCATGGCGACCACCATTGACAACGATCGCGCCCGGTCGTTTCGGTGTGAACATCGTGTCCGGCTGGCAGATGGCGGAATACGACCAGATGGGCCTGTGGCCGGGCGACGAGCACTACAACAAGCGGTACGACTACAGCACCGAATACGTCACCATCATGAAGCGAGCTCTGGGCGAACGGCAGCTCGCAGCTTCGACGGCAAGCACTTCACCTTGAAGGACTGCATGATGAAGCCGATGCCGGCAGAACAAGATCGAAGATCGTCGCGGCGGGCCAGAGCCCCCGCGGCATGGAGTTTGCCGCAGAACTATGCGCGACTACAACTTCGTCATGGGGTCCAGGGCATCAATACGCCGACTGCCTATGCCCCCAACAACGCAGAAGCTCCTCGATGCGGCCGCGAAGACAGGCCGTGACGTCGGCGCCTATGTGCTCTTCATGGTGATCGCCGACGAGACGGACGAGCTGGCCGAGGCGAAGTGGCAGAAGTATCAGCGAGGGTGCGGATGTCGACGCGCTGGCCTGGATGGCCGACCAGGGCAGCAAGGATGCGACGGCGGATGCCAACTCTACCGCCAAGCACATCAACCTCCCCGAGGGTGCCGTCAACTTCAACATGGGCACGCTTGTCGGCTCCTACGCCAAGGTCGCACGCATGCTCGATGAGGCTGGCAGCGTTCCGGCGAACGAAGGGCATCATGCTGACCTTTGACGACTTCCTTATCGGTCTCGATCAGTTCGGCGAGCGCATCCAGCCCTTGATGGCAAGCCGCACACCCAAGCAGATCGCGGCGGAATGACGTGACGGCGATCTGGCCTGCACCGACAGACGATCCCCGCCCGGAGGCGGGGATCCAGTTTGATACGATGACGCTGGCCGATCCGACTGGGGTCGACCGCGTTCATCACGATGCGCTGGCACCGAAAGTCGATGCTGCATATGTGGCACTGCCACCGTCTCCAGCGCCGCTAAACGAGCCGGCAGTCGTGGGAGGCGTAACGGCGGTGCTCTCGGCTTATGCCCTTGGCAGCTTGCGTCCGTCCGATCTTTTGTCGGAACTCAAGGCCCGCATAAACGCCACACGGACGGGAGGGGAAGCGGTTCTTCGCTTCGTGCCCGGTGCCGAAGAGGCGGCGCGTGAGAGCGATCGACGTTTAGCAGAGGGACGGCCACGGCCTCTGGAAGGCATTCCCTTCGGGGTGAAAGACATCATCGACGTCGCCGGTGCCGTGGTCACATCAGGCTCGCACTTCACCGGGGACCGCGTCGCGTCGCTCGATGCGCCTGTCGTGGCAGCCTTGCGAGCAGCCGGTGCCATTCCCTTCGCCATGACGGCCACGACAGAGTTTGCCACCGGCTCCCCGCATAATCCGCGGTTCGGCCCGGTCACCAATCCATATGATCGCAGCCGCTGGACGGGTGGGTCCTCGACCGGTTCGGGCGCGGCGCTGGCGGCTCGGCTGATGCCACTTGCACTCGGCACAGATACGGGAGGGTCGATCCGGGTCCCCTCCTGCTGGTGCGGAACGACGGGGCTCAAGCCCAGCCGCGAACTGGTCTCACGCCAGGGGGTGGCACCGCTTTCCTGGACGCTCGATCATATCGGCCCGATGGGGCGATCCGCAGAGGATATCGCCCGGGTCTTGCCGTTCATGGCGGGTGACCGGGAAGCGCATATTGCAGGCGAAGTTGCAGCACTTTTGCAGACAGGCTCCGTCCAAGGCCTGAGGATCGGCATTCCCGTCAACTGGTTCACCGAAAAGGTTGACCAACACGTGCTCGCCAATTGGCAGGCGGCCCTGCGGCAGTTCGAGGCCCTCGGCTGTCTCCTGGTGCCGCTTCCGCGAATCGACGTCGAGCCTCTGCATGAAGCCGGTTGGGTCATCCTTCAGAGCGAGCTGGCGAGCCTTCACGCTGCACGCCTTGATCGCGCCGAGCTTTTCGATCCGGGCCTTCTGCATCGTCTGAAGAACGGGTTAGGCTACTCTGCCCGTGACTATGGTGAAGCGCTGCAGCGCCGGAGCGAGGCGCTGCAGGTATTCCTGACCGCCATGCGCGACATCGATGCCGTGATCACACCGGGTCTGGGTGGCGAAGCCGGCCATCTCGATGATCTGACCGTCGATATCGATGGCGAACGCCACGCCTTCCAGACAGTCATTTCGCGCAACACGATGATCTTCGATGTCACGGGACTACCGGCGCTCATGCTGCCGTCAGGCTTCGGTTCGACAGGCTTGCCAACCGGCATTCAGATCGTCGGTCACCCCGGGGCAGATGCGCTCTGCCTGAGGTTGGGGCATGCATTTCAACAGGTGACGGACTTTCATCGGATGATGCCGCCAGAGGATGCCATATGACATCACACGCCCCTATCGCCCCGGATCTCACGGCGCTCACCGCAACAGAGGCCCTCTCCCTGATGGCGAAAGGGCGGTTAACGTCGTGCGCCCTTGTGACGGCCTGTCTCAAGCGGATCCGTCACCGAGATGGTGATGTCAGGGCCTGGCTCGCACTCAGCGAAACGGCGCTGGAGCAGGCCGATCGCTGCGATGCCATCCCGAATCCCGAGCGTGGTAGGCTTCACGGTCTGCCAATCGCGGTAAAGGATGTCTTCGATACATCGGACCTTCCGACCACGCACAACTCGCCACTGTACCAAGGCTTCCAGCCCGCCGCCGATGCTGCGGTGGTCGACCTGCTGCGCAGCCAAGGCGCGATTATTCTCGGCAAGACCGATACGACGGAGTTCGCGGCAGCCGGTCGTGATGCAGCGACCGCCAACCCGCATGATCTCGCTCACTCGCCAGGCGGCTCGTCCGCCGGCTCTGCAGCCGCTGTGAGTGATCGGCATGTGCCTCTGGCGTTGTCGACCCAGACGGGTGGATCGACCATCCGCCCCGCCTCCTTTTGCGGCGTCGTCGGCTTCAAGCCGAGCTTTGGCCGGGTGAGCCGCGAGGGGGTGAAAATCTACGCACAGAGCTTCGATACCGTCGGCTGGTACGGCCGTTCGGTGGATGACGTCGCACTGCTGGCGTCTGTGCTAGGGCTCGATGAGGCGCTGCATTCGACAGACCGGCCAGGTCAGCTCAGGATCGCGATCACGTCCGGGCCTTATCGCGACCGCCTGTCGCCCGAGAGCCTCATGGCTCTGGATCTGTCGAAGGCGCGGCTCGAAAAGCAGGGCCATTCGGTCCAGGCCATCGAACTGCCTGTCGAGTTTGAGGCTCTGGACAGATACCACCGCGTGATTCTTCATAGGGAAGGGCAGGCGTCCTTCCGCAATCTGGCGCGACGCCACGGGGCAGCCCTTCACGATGATTTCCACCATCGGGTCGAAAATCGCGATGGCTCCAGCCTCCTGGACCTCGCGCAGGCCTATGATGCCATGGCGATTGGACGCATCGCCTTCGATGCGCTGATGCAGGACTTCGACCTCCTGATTGCGCCGAGCGCACCTGGTTTTGCACCGCCCGGACGCCGCCCGGGGGATCCGGTCTTCAATGCCTCCTGGACCCTTCTCGGCGTCCCCAGCCTCAACATCCCGGTGCCGCTCGGCCAACCCTCGCTGCCGATCGGTGTGACGCTGATTGCCGCGCGTTTCGCCGACCAGCATCTGCTTGAAGCCGCCCGGCGCCTCGAACCTGTCCTCAATCCGAAATGAAAGCAGCAGACGACACATGCCCGATCCCACTTTGAAGAAGCGGCTCACCGACGGCGAATTCATCCTGGCTCCCGGGATCTACGATATGATCTCAGCGCTTATTGCAGACCAGATGGGCTTCAAGGCGCTCTATGTCACGGGATATGGAACGGTTGCCTCCACCCTCGGCATTCCGGATGCGGGCATTGCGACCTATCGCGACATGATCGAGCGCATCGCGCAGATGGTGAAGCTCACCCGCACGCCGATCATTGCCGATGCGGATACCGGCTATGGCGGGCTGCTCAATGTCCGGCACACTGTTCGCGGCTATGAGGATGCCGGCGTCTCGGCCATCCAGCTCGAGGATCAGGAATTCCCGAAGAAATGCGGCCACACGCCCAATCGGCGCGTGGTGCCCATGGCCGATATGGTCAAGAAGATCGAAGTGGCGGCCGACAGCCGGCGCAGCGATGATTTCCTGATCATCGCCCGCACTGATGCCCGCACGAGCCTCGGTCTCGACGAGGCGATCCGCAGGGCGAAAGCCTATGCAGCCGCAGGCGCCGACGTGCTCTTCGTCGAGTCGCCTGAGAGTACCGAAGAAGTGAAGGCAATCGCCGAGGCCATCGACCGCCCGCTGCTCGCCAACATGGTCAATGGCGGCCGCACCCCGCTTTTGCCGGCGTCGGATCTGCAGGCGCTTGGCTACAGGATTGCCATCTATCCGGCGCTCGGCTTCCTCGCCCATGGCCATGCGGTGCGCCATGCCTACCAGGACCTCCTCGACAACGGCATCACCACCGATGCCGTCCCGCTCTATCCCTTCAAGGACTTCAACAGCCTGCTCGGCTTCGAGGACGTGTGGGCCTTCGAGAAGAAATTTGCGGAAACCGAGGACTGAGCCATGACCGACGATCTCGCCGCCAATTATGCCAAGGCCTATGACAACCGGATCGGCTTCGGCAAAAAGCCCGCCCTCGTCCTGGTCGATTTCGTGCAAGCCTATTTCGAGCCGGAGAGCCCGCTTTATGCCGGCGTCGATGCCGCACTCGCCAGTGCGCTCCGCATTCGCAAGAAGGCGCGTGAAAAGGGACTTCCCGTCATCCTCACCGGCGTGGTGCTGCATCCCACCGGTCTGGATGGTGGCCGCTTCTTCCAGAAGGCGAAGCCGCTCGCCTGCTTCACGGCGGGTAACCCGCTCGGCGCCTGGCCCAAGGGGCTTGAGCCGTTCCCGGACGAGTTTGTCGTCTCAAAGCAATATCCAAGCGCCTTTTTCGGCACTTCGCTCGCACCGCTTCTAACCTCGATGGGCGTCGACAACGTGATCCTCACGGGGCTGACGACGAGCGGCTGCGTAAGGGCCAGCTGCGTCGATGCCATGTCGCATGGGTTCATCACGACGGTGGTGCGTGATGCCTGCGGCGATCGGCACACAGCGCCGCATGAGGCAAACCTTTTCGACATGAACGCAAAATATGCCGACGTCGTCTCGGAAGCGGAAATCCTCGATTTCATTGCGAAGCTCTGAGCGGCCGCGACAACACGCGACTCGGCCTTGAGGGCCTCCAAACCGGCCAGCTGCGAGCATGCAAGGCCCAAACGAAAAGCCCCGGAGTTGGTAACTCCGGGGCGATCATCACAAAAGCAGCAGTTTATGCGCTCTCAGACATCCTGCTCTTGCGCCTTTGGCTGAAGCGAAATCTGCCGGACGATAGCCAGCGAGACAAGCGTGCAGATGGCACCCGACAGAAGGTAGAGGCCAGCGGCAAAGAGGCCGAACCAGGTCGACAGCAGGAGCGCCGACAGGGGCGCGAAACCAGCGCCGAACATCCAGGCGAGCGCCGAAACCATGGCCGAGGCCGTATAGCGGTTTCGCCGGTCGAACAGCGAGGCGACTGCGCCGGAGGACTGGGCGAAGTTGAAGCCCAGAACAAGGAAGCCGACCATCATGTAGATGGTGACACCCGGCAGATCGCCATTCAGCAACAGAGGCGCTGTCAGCGCGAAGGCGCCAATCGCCCAGGCACCCCAGATGAGGATCTTCTCACGGCCGATCTTGTCCGAAAGCCAGCCTGAGAACAGCATGGCGAGAACGCCGAGGCCTGCACCCGCAGCCTCGATCAGGAGAAAGGTGCCCGGAGCCTCATCCGTGTAGAGGAAAATCCAGGACAGCGGGAAGACCGTCACCATGTGGAACATCGCAAAGCTCGCGAGCGGCACGAAGACGCCGAGCAGCACCGTGCGTCCGTCCTGCGACATCGTGGCGCGCAGCCCGGTTGGGGTCAGTTCGTTCGTCTCGAACAGCTCCTTGAACTCGGGCGTATCGACGATGCGAAGCCGTGCGAAGAGTGCAACGACATTGATCGCGAAGGCGACGAAGAACGGATAGCGCCAGCCCCAATCAAGGAAGTCAGCGGCGGAAAGCGTCATGACGAGATAGGCAAAAAGAACAGCGGCCACGGCGAGACCAACCACAGCACCAAGCTGCGGGATCATCGCATAGAAGCCACGCTTGTCCTTGGATGCGGTGATTGCCAGAAGCGGCGCCAGACCATCCCAGGTACCACCGAGTGCAAGGCCCTGGCCGATGCGCAAGAGCGCCAGCATGGCAATCGACCACCAGCCGGCTGTCTCGTAGGAGGGCACCAGACCCATGGCGACGGTCGAGGTTCCCAAGAGGAAAAGCGCCACTGTCAGCTTGGTTACGCGGCCATGCCGGCGGTCGAGCAGGGTGAAGAGCACGGTTCCCGAGCGACGCGCGACGAAGGCGAGCGCCACGAGCACGAAGGACCAGAGCGTGCCGGTCAGCGGATCGAGGAACGGGAAAATGCGCGCCGGAAAAACGATCACGGACGCGATGGCGAAAACGAAGAAGTCGAAGAACTCCGATGTGCGCCCGATGACGACGCCGACGGCGATATCCGAGGGGGAGACGTGATGATCGTCTTCGGAGGTTGTGCGGCTGTTCTGTGCGGCGGGAGATGCAGAACCGGTCATGCTCGCCATAACGCGTGATCACTTTCTTGTCTGAGCAGGGCGGATCCGAACGGGGAAATACGGTCCGCGCCTTAGTCTAACATGCTGCAAAGCGATGCCGCAGACACGCCCAAATTGACAGGTGACAAATTGTCGTATGTGCTGCACCGCAAAACCCGACTAACTAACTCGGCGAATGTCAATGGTCGTCGAGTAGTGTTTCGGGGGGACCCCTGCTCAGTGACCCGTCAGTGTATCAGGGTACGAGATGCAGAAGCTTCGCCTCCCGAAATTGTTCACCGCCATCATGGCGGTCATCTTCCTGTCCGCCTGCAAGGCGGAAGTCCTCGCGCCAACGGGTGACATCGCCGCACAGCAGCGCGACCTCTTGGTGATCTCCACTTTGCTGATGCTGATCATCATCATCCCTGTGATGGTGCTGACCTGCTGGTTTGCATGGCACTACCGGGCGGCCAACAAGGAAGCGATCTACAAGCCGAACTGGTCTCACTCCACCAAGCTTGAGCTGATCATCTGGGCCATCCCCCTGATGATCATCATCTGCCTGGGTGCGTTGACCTGGGTCGGAACCCATCTCCTCGATCCCTATCGTCCGCTGGCGCGGGTCTCCGAAGAGCAGCCGCTCGATCCGCAGCAGGAGCCGCTGGATGTGCAGGTCGTCGCACTCGACTGGAAATGGCTCTTCATCTACCCGCAATACGGCGTTGCCACCGTCAATGAGCTTCCGGTTCCGACCGATCGTCCGATCCGCTTCTCGCTGACCTCGTCGTCGGTCATGAACGCCTTCTACATCCCGCATATGGCCGGCATGATCTACGCCATGCCCGGCATGCAGACGACACTGCACGGGGTCTTCAATGAGGAAGGCACCTTCCAGGGACTGGCTTCGCATTACTCGGGTGCCGGTTTCTCGGGCATGCGCTTCAAGGCGAACGCAACCGACGCGGCAGCCTTCGAGGCCTGGCTCGAAGAAGCCCGCTCTGGCAGCGCGAAGCTCGACCGCGCCAAGTATCTGGAGCTTGAGCGCCCCAGTGAAAACGTCAAGCCGGAGGTCTTCGCCAGCATCGATCCGCAGCTCTTCCCGCGCGTTGTCAACATGTGCGTCGAAGAGGGCAAGATCTGCATGGCCGAAATGATGGCGCTTGACGCCCAGGGCGGCACGGGTCTCGCCGGCACGGTCAACATGAGCGCTCTCATCTACGACAAGCACGAACGCAGGGGCACGCGCGAGCCGGTCTTCGGTTGGGAACCCTTCAAGGTTCTGGGCTTCTGCTCGGTCGAGGAGCTGGAGCAGATGCTGGCCGCGAAGCCCGCCTCCTTCAACGACAAGCCCGTCGTTTCGGGTCCCCTGATGGGACACAACATGCAGCAGCCGTCATCGCCCTTCGGCGGTGAGGCCGAACACTTCCTCACGCTCGTTCGGCAGGCAGCCGGCAATGCGCCGCAACTCTGACAGGAATTCGGTATGGCTACGATAGACCATTCCACCACGTTTCTTCTCGGTCGCCTCAACTGGAGTGCGATCCCGACGGATCCGATCGTTCTGGCGACTTTCGCAGTCGTCGTGGTCGGCGGCGCCGCAACGGTCGGTGCGCTCACCTATTATCGCCTCTGGGGATACCTCTGGCGCGAATGGCTGACCTCCGTCGATCACAAGAAGATCGGCATCATGTACATCATCCTGGCGTTGATCATGCTGGTGCGCGGCTTCGCCGACGCCATCATGATGCGCCTGCAGCAGGTGCTGGCCTTCAACGGATCCGACGGCTATCTGAATGCCCATCACTACGACCAGATCTTTACGGCCCATGGCGTGATCATGATCTTCTTCGTGGCGATGCCCTTCGTCACGGGTCTGATGAACTATGTCGTGCCGCTGCAGATTGGCGCGCGTGACGTCTCCTTCCCCTTCCTCAACAACTTCTCCTTCTGGATGACAGTCGGCGGCGCAGTCCTGATCATGGCCTCGCTCTTCGTCGGCGAGTTTGCGCAGACAGGTTGGCTCGCCTTCCCGCCACTCTCGGGTATCGGCTACAGTCCCTGGGTTGGGGTGGACTATTACATCTGGGGTCTCCAGATTGCCGGGGTCGGAACGACGCTCTCAGGCATCAACCTGCTCGTCACCATTGTGAAGATGCGGGCACCGGGTATGACCCTGATGCGCATGCCGGTCTTCACCTGGACAGCACTCTGCACCAACATCCTCATCGTCGCGACCTTCCCGATCCTGACGATGACGCTGATCCTTCTGACCCTCGATCGCTACGTGGGAACGAACTTCTTCACGAACGATCTTGGCGGCAACCCGATGATGTACATCAACCTCATCTGGATCTGGGGTCACCCGGAAGTCTACATCCTGATCCTGCCGCTCTTCGGCGTCTTCTCAGAGATCACGTCCACCTTCTCCGGCAAGCGGCTCTTCGGCTACAGCTCGATGGTCTATGCCACCGTCTGCATCACGATCCTCAGCTACGTCGTCTGGCTGCACCACTTCTTCACCATGGGGTCGGGGGCCTCGGTGAACGCCTTCTTCGGCATCACCACCATGATCATCTCGGTGCCCACGGGGGCCAAGATCTTCAACTGGCTCTTCACCATGTACCAGGGGCGGGTGCGCTTTCACCTGCCGATGATGTGGACGGTCGCCTTCATGCTGACCTTCACCATCGGCGGCATGACGGGCGTCCTCCTCGCCGTCCCGCCGGCAGACTTCGTCCTGCACAACTCGCTCTTCCTGGTGGCGCACTTCCACAACGTCATCATCGGCGGCGTGCTGTTCGGCTGCTTTGCCGCAATCGCCTACTGGTGGCCCAAGGCCTTCGGCTTCCAGCTCAATGTCTTCTGGGGCAAGGTTTCCTTCTGGACCTGGGTCAGCGGCTTCTGGCTCGCCTTCATGCCGCTCTATGTTCTCGGCCTGATGGGCGTCACCCGCCGCATGCGCGTCTTCGATGATCCGGATCTCCGTATCTGGTTCATACTGGCGGCTCTCGGTGCCTTCCTGATTGCCATCGGCATCGCCGCCTTCTTCATCCAGATCGCCGTCTCGATCTGGACCCGCAAGGACAACATGGACGTGACAGGCGACCCCTGGGATGGCCGCACGCTGGAATGGGCGACCTCGTCTCCCCCGCCGGCCTATAACTTCGCCTTCACGCCTGTCGTCCATGACCTGGACGCCTGGCACGACATGAAGCAGGTCGGGCAGAAGCGTCCGAAGGCGCCGTATATCCCGATCCACATGCCGGGTTACACCGGCACGGGTGTCGTCATCTCAGCTCTGGCCACGCTCTGCGGCTTTGCGCTGGTCTGGTACATCTGGTGGCTGGCGGCTGTGTCCTTCGTGGCGATCATCGCCGTCGCGATCGCGCATACCTTCAACTACGACCGGGACTACTACGTCCCTGTCGATGAGGTCGAGCGCGTCGAAAAGGCACGTGACCGCGAACTCGCAAGCGTGGGAGCGTGACGACCATGAGCACCATCACCAAATCCGACGCACCTGCCGTCTATTGGGAAACAGAACCGCATCATCACCCGGAAGGCGCGTCCACGCGGCTCGGCTTCTGGATCTACCTGATGAGCGACTGCCTGATGTTCGCGGTCCTCTTCGCGGTCTTCGGCGTGGTCGGCCAGAGCTACGCGGCCGGCCCCGGCCCCAAGGCGCTCTTCGACCTGAACCTGATCGCGATCAACACCGGCTTCCTGCTGGTCTCCTCGATCACCTTCGGTTTTGCGATGCTGGCTATGTATGAGGGTCTCCAGGCCCGCATGCAGGCCTGGCTCGCCGTTACTCTTCTGCTCGGCCTCGCCTTCCTGGCGCTCGAAATCTACGAGTTCCATCACCTGATCGAGCTTGGCGCCGGTCCGCAGCGCTCTGCCTTCCTCTCGGCCTTCTTCGCGCTGGTGGGCACCCACGGCCTGCACGTGCTGTTCGGCTGCATCTGGCTCGTCACGCTGATGGTGCAGATCAATCAGAAGGGCCTGATCCCGGCGAACACCCGACGCATGGAGTGCCTGAGCATGTTCTGGCACTTCCTCGATGTCATCTGGATCGGCGTCTTCACCTTCGTCTACCTCCTGGGGATGATCTGATGTCCAAACCTTCCATCCAGCCCCACGGCCATCACGAACAGGGCCACGGACACGGCCACGACAACAGCGGTCACGACCACGGCAGCTATCGCTCCTATCTCACCGGCTTCGTGCTGGCGGCGATCCTGACGATCATTCCCTTCGCCATCGTCATGAGCGGCGGTTTCGACAGCCGCGTGCTGACCGCGGTGACGGTGATCGGCTTTGCCGTCGTCCAGATCCTCGTGCACATGGTCTACTTCCTGCACATGAACACCCGATCGGACGAAGGCTGGACCATGCTGTCGATGATCTTCACCATCATCGTGGTGGTCATCATGATCGCCGGCTCCGTCTGGGTCATGTACAACCTGAACACCAACATGATGCCATCAATGGATCACGAGAGCTTCCAGGGCTTCGGCTCCTGACGGGACAGAAGGGCATGACGCGAGCGCGCCGACCATGGTGGTTCATTGGGCTGGGTGTGCTTGCGGTCAGCCTGCTCGTCGGCCTCGGAGTCTGGCAGCTGCAGCGCCTGCAGTGGAAGACGGCTTTGATCGAACGCGTCGAGGCGGGGCTTGTGGCCCCGCCGTCCGCCGTCCTGGACCCGATCTTTGGACGGGCGTCACATTCGACACGGCGGAATATCGGCGTGTCGAAGTGCGTGGGCAGTATCTTCCCGGTGACGATACACTCGTGAAGGCAGTCACATCGAGAGGCTCGGGCTTCTGGGTCATGTCGCCCTTCCAGACGGATGACGGCTGGCGCCTCTTCATCAGCCGCGGCTTCGTGCCTGATGACCGCACTTCCGCAGCCGACAGACCGAAACCTGAGGGTGAGCAGGCGATCACCGGCCTCCTGCGCCTCACCCAGCCGGGCGGCGCCTTTCTCCGTGACAACGACCCCGCAGGCAATCGGTGGTTCTCCCGAGACACGGTCGCCATGGCTGACGCGCTCAGATTGGGTCAGGTCGCGCCCTATTTCATCGATGTCGATGCATCAGGCGATGCCATGCCTATCGGCGGGCTGACAGTGGTGACTTTCCCCAACAACCATCTTGGCTATGCTTTCACCTGGTTCGGTTTGGCTGCCGGTTTCGCCTTCCTTCTGTATCGCGCCACCCGTCCGGAGGAGACGAAGCACTAGGCCCACTTCGTCCTCACGACACTTCGTATCGGTTGGCAAGTGCCGTCGAGAGCTGGGCGGCGAAACGCGCGGCGGCGACTGGAAGCGTCCGCCCACGCAACTGCCCCATGTAGAGCACGCCTGCCGGCACATCCCGCTTGTCGAGCGGTCGAGTGATCATATCTCCCGTCATCGTATGGTCCGAAAGCCCGATCGGGATCTGGAAGGTGATGATGTTCTCCGCGACCGCATGGTTGCGCAGGAATTCGAAACTGTCGGATTCGATCGCCGGCTCCAGCCGATAGGATGATTTCTGCGCCGCCATGTCCATCAGGTGGCGGACGCCGAAGGGCGCCGTCGGCAGCGAATAGGGATAGTCGAGGCAGTCGCTGAGCCTGATGGTGTCCTTGGCTGCCAGCGGATGATGCGGCGCCATCACCACATGCACCGGCTGGTGCACCCGGATCAGTGTCATGAAATCGGCCATGCGCACCGGCTCGAAAACGATCGCCAGATCCGCCGAGTGATCGACCAGCGACTGCTCCGCCGCCTGGCGGTCACGCAGATGCACGCCGAAGGTCACCGCCGGATGGTCTTTTCGATAATGCGCGATCTGATGCGGCAGGAAATAGGGCAGGAGCGCCTGACTGCAGGCGATCGACACGTGACCGCGACGAACCCCTGAAAGGTCGGCGATCTGCGAGCGCACCCGCTCCATGTCGGAGATCTGATTGCGGATGTGATGGATCAGGATCTCTCCGGCACTCGACAGCCGGACCCCATGCGGCAGCCGTTCGAAGACCGGCACGCCAAGTTCCTCTTCCAGCGCCAGAATGCGCCGATTGAGCGCAGTGGAGGTGATCGCGAGCGATTCTGCAGCCCTGCGGATGGAGCCGGCTTTGGCGACAGCATCGATGTACCGAAGCGAAGTCAGGTGCCGCATGAGAGATCTCCTACGGTGATGCAAATTTTGCAGCAGCTCGCGTAAAACTTAGCACAAGACAGAAGCGGCGCCATATGGGTTACTCAAAGGTGAACGCGGAGCGCCTAGAAAATCAGGGGAACCAGCGCCCGCCCGAGCTTCACTGTTCATCCTGATCTGGGAGATCCTTCATGAGCCAGTTTCTTATGCCGAGCCGCCGCCAGTTCTTGCGCCAGTCAGCCGGTCTCGCCGGTGTGGCTGCCGCCAGCAGCGTGCTTCCCTTCGACATCGCCCGCGCCGCAGGCCTCACCGTCGGCTTCATCTATGTCGGCCCGAAGGATGACTTCGGCTACAATCAGGCTCATGCCGAGGGCGCTGCCGCGATCAAGGCGATCGACGGCGTGACGGTGGTCGAAGAGGAACAGGTCCCGGAAACGGTCGACGTCCAGAAGACCATGGAGAGCATGATCAACTTCGATGGTGGCACACTGCTCTTCCCGACCTCCTTCGGCTATTTCGACCCCCATATCCTGACCATGGCGCCGAAATATCCCAACGTTCGCTTCGAGCATTGCGGCGGCCTCTGGACCCCGGACAAGCCCGCCAATACCGGCTCCTATTTCGGCTATATCGGCATGGGTCAGTATCTGAACGGCATTGTTGCCGGTCACATGACCAAGACCAAGAAGATCGGCTTCGTCGCGGCCAAGCCCATTCCGCAGGTCCTGCTCAACATCAACTCCTTCCTGCTTGGCGCCCGCGCCGTCGATCCCACGATCACCTGCCAGGTCATCTTCACCGGTGAATGGTCGCTTGCGGTCAAGGAAGCGGAAGCCACGAACGCCCTCGCCGACCAAGGCGTCGATGTCGTCACCTGCCATGTCGACGGCCCGAAGGTGGTGATGGAAACCGGTGCCGGTCGCGGCATGTTCCTCTGCGGCTACCACGCCAACCAGAGCCCGCTGGCGCCCGAGAAGCTATCTGACCGGCGCCGAGTGGAACTGGTCCAAGGTCTATACCGACATGGTCAACACGACCTTGGCCGGCGGCACCATCGAGAATTTCGTTCGCGGCGGCCTTGCCGAAGGCTTCGTCAAGATGAGCCCGCTCGGCCCGGCGGTCACCGAACCGGCGCGCAAGCAGTTCGATGCGACCCTTGCTGAAATCATGAAGGGCGGCTTCGCGGTCATCAAGGGACCGCTGAAGGACAACAAGGGCAATGTCATCGCCACTGAAGGCCAGGCTTTCGCCGAGACGGATGTCGCGCTCGAAAGCATGGGCTACCTCGTCGAGGGCGTTGTCGGATCCACGTCTTAAGCGTCCGGGAGGGGCATGCCATGAGTGCATCGGCGGATCTCGCAAGCCAGGGTCTGGCCAGACGCAGTGCCTCGTTCGAGACGGTCCTGCACTGGCTCGATCCGCTCTTCCTGCCGCTGGCAGCACTTCTCGCCGGCATGCTCCTCTTCGCCGCCTTCCTGCTTTTGATCGGCACGTCGCCGATCGAGTTCTACACCCTCGTCTATAAGGCAGGCTTCGGCACGTCCTTCTCCTGGACCAACACGCTGGCCCGCGCGGCACCCCTCCTTCTCGCAGCCCTCTGCGTTGCCCTGCCGGCCCGGCTTGGTCTCGTGGTCATCGGCGGGGAGGGGGCGATCGTGCTGGGCGGTGTCGGCGCCGGTGCGATCGCCATGCTGGCACCTAGCATGCCGGGTCCGGTTGGGATCCTCGCCATGATGATCGCAGGTGCGCTCGTCGGCGCCATCTGGATCGGCGGTATCGGCGCGCTCAGGCATTTCCGCGGGGTCAATGAGACGATCTCCAGCCTGCTGCTGGCCTATATCGCGATCGCGCTTATGAACCATCTGGTGGAAGGACCGCTGAGAGATCCCGCCAGCCTCAACAAGCCATCGACCTCACCGCTGCCGGAACTCTACCGGATCGGCGAAATCCCCGGCATCGGCGTGCATTGGGGGCTCGCAGCCGGCATCATCGCCTGCATTCTCTGCTGGGTGCTGATCGAAAAGACGACCTTCGGATTTGCGGCGCGCATTGTCGGCGGAAACCTCAGGGCCGCCCAGGTCCAGGGTCTCCCGGCCGGCGTGCTGATGATCGGCTTTACGGCCCTCGGCGGGTCGTTGGCCGGCCTCGCCGGCGCTTTCGAGGTGGCGGCCGTCCATGGCTCGGCCAATGCCTCGCTCGCCGGTGGCTACGGCTATACCGGCATCCTCATCGCCTTCCTCGCCCGGCACAACTGCCTGGCGATCATTCCGGCCACCCTGCTCTTTGCCGGCTTCGAGGCGTCGAGCGGTCTCGTCCAGCGAAGGCTCGACCTGCCGGATGCCACCATCGTGGTCTTCCAGGGCATGATCTTCATCGCCATCCTCCTGTCCGACGCGTTCCGTGATCGCATCACGCTGGATGGCCTTCTGCTCAAGGGGAAGCGCGCATGACGGACATCGGCCTCTGGGGCGTGCCCCTTGCCATCCTCGGCGGCGCCATCCGTGTCTCCACCCCTTTCATCTTCGTCAGCATCGGGGAATGCCTGACGGAACGCTCCGGCCGCATCAATCTCGGCCTCGAAGGCACGCTCGTCTTCGGTGCCATGAGCGGCTATGCCGTCGCCTATCATACCGGCTCCGCCTGGGCGGGTACGCTTGCGGCGGCCGTCTGCGGTCTTCTCTTCGGCCTCCTGCACGGCTGGATCTGCAAGTTCCCCAAGGTCAACGACATCGCGATCGGCATCGCCCTGATGATCTTCGGCTCGGGCCTCGCCTTCTTCTTCGGCAAGCCCTACGTCCAGCCTGTCGCCCCCGATCTGCCGTCGATCCCGCTCGGTTTCTGGTCGGATATCCCGCAGGTCCAGGCGGCCCTCAACGTCAACGTCCTCTTCCTCGTCGGCATCGCACTCGCCTTTCTCGCCGCCTGGGTTCTGAAAAACACCCGCGTCGGGCTCACCATCCGGGTCGCGGGTGACAGTGCCGATGCCGCCCGTGCGCTTGGGATCAACGTCAACCGCGTGCGCCTCTGGTCGACAGCGGTGGGTGGCGCCATGGCCGGTGTCGGTGGCGCCTATCTCTCGCTCTTTTATCCCGGCAGCTGGAACGAAGGCATTTCCTCAGGCCAGGGCCTGATGGCCGTGGCACTGGTCATTTTCGCCCGCTGGAATCCGGTCCATTGCCTCTATGCCTCGCTTCTCTTCGGCGGCGCAGGCGCGCTCGGGCCCGCGCTCCAGTCGGTCGGCGTTACCCAGGGCTACTACCTCTTCTACGCCGCCCCATACGTGCTCACCCTTGGCCTCCTGATCGCGATCAGCTCGCGCACCCGGGCCATGGTCTCGGCCCCCGGCGAACTCAGCATCACCAAATAGGAGCAGGATTCATGAACGGACTTGGCGGTCTCAACAAGTCGCCCGAGGGCGTGGTCATCGGCTGCGTGCAGCTGCAATTGCCGAACACGGTGACCCGGGCCGATCTCGCGGCCCAGACCGACAAAGTCGTCGGCATGGTCGCCAAGGCACGCCGCAACATCGCCGGCATGGATCTTGTCGTCTTCCCGGAATATGCCCTGCATGGCCTTTCGATGGATACGAACCCGGAGATCATGTGCCGGATGGATGGTCCCGAAGTCGCAGCCTTCAGAGAGGCCTGCCGCGACAACCGCATCTGGGGCTGCTTTTCGATCATGGAATACAATCCGGGCGGCAATCCGTGGAACACTGGTCTTGTTATCGACGACCAGGGCGAGATCAGGCTCTATTACCGCAAGCTCCATCCCTGGGTGCCGGTCGAACCTTGGGAACCCGGCGATCTCGGCATTCCCGTGATCGAAGGGCCGAAGGGCTGCAAGCTCTCGCTGATCATCTGCCACGACGGCATGTTCCCGGAAATGGCGCGCGAGGCGGCCTATAAGGGCGCCGAGATCATGCTGCGCACGGCGGGCTATACCGCCCCCATGCGCGAGGCCTGGCGCTTCACCAACCAGTCCAATTCCTTCTGCAATCTCATGGTGACCGCCAATGTCTGCATGTGCGGATCGGATGGCACCTTCGATTCCATGGGCGAGGGCATGATCGTCAATTTCGACGGCAGCATCATCGCCCACGGCACGTCCGGTCGACCGGATGAGATCATCACGGCGGAAGTCCGCCCCGATCTCGTGCGTGAGGCGCGCCGCGTCTGGGGTGTCGAAAACAACATCTATCAGCTCGGGCATCGCGGCTTCTCTGCCGTTGCCGGCGGTGCGGGCGATTGCCCCTACACTTTCATGCAGGATCTGGTGGCCGGAGAGTACAAGCTCCCTTGGGAGGATGAAGTTCAGGTGACCGACGGCACGTCCTGCGGCTTCCCGAAACCCGTCCGCCGCTATGGCGAGACCAACAAGGAGGCGGCGGAATGACGACCATTAAGGCAGATCCCTATCTCTGGCCCTACAACGGCGATCTCCGTCCTGAGAACACGGCACTCATCATCATCGACATGCAGACCGATTTCTGTGGCGTCGGCGGTTATGTCGACAAGATGGGCTACGACCTCTCGCTCACCCGCGCGCCGATCGAGCCGATCAAGAAGGTGCTCTCCGCCATGCGCGCCAAGGGCTACCACATCATCCACACCCGCGAGGGCCATCGCCCAGACCTTTCCGACCTGCCGCCGAACAAGCGCTGGCGCTCGCAGCAGATCGGCGCCGGCATCGGCGATGCCGGTCCCTGCGGCCGCATTCTCGTGCGCGGCGAACCGGGCTGGGAAATCATCGACGAACTGGCACCGCTTCCGGGCGAAGCGATCATCGACAAGCCGGGCAAGGGCTCCTTCTGCGCCACCGATCTCGAACTCATCCTGCGCACGCGCGGCATCGAGAACATCATCCTGACAGGCATCACCACCGATGTCTGCGTGCACACGACGATGCGCGAGGCCAATGACCGTGGCTTCGAATGCGTCATCCTCGAGGACTGCTGCGGCGCTACCGACCCCGGCAACCATGCCGCCGCCATCAAGATGGTGAAGATGCAGGGTGGCGTCTTCGGCTCCGTCTCCGACAGCGAAAAGCTCGTGGACGCCCTGCCATGAGGGTTCCGGCGCAAGAATTCCAAACACCCGATCACGCCATCGGCGTCGAAACCATCGGCATGACCATGCGCTTCGGCAGCTTCACGGCCCTCAACGACGTCTCGATCCGTGTCACCGCCGGCTCTTTCCATGTCTTGCTTGGTGAGAACGGCGCGGGAAAGTCCACCCTCGTCAAATGCATGATGGGCTTCTACAAGCCGACCTCGGGTCAGATGATGGTCGAAGGCCTCGAAGTCGAGATCCCCGATCCCCGTGCCGCCCATGACCTCGGGCTTGGCATGGTCTACCAGCATTTCACGCTCGTTCCTTCGCTCACCGCCGCCGAAAACCTCGTCATCAGCCGGGCCGATGCACCGGCGCTGATCGACTGGAAGAAGGAGCGCCAGGCGCTGTCCGTCTTCATGGACCGCATGCCCTTTTCCGTGCCGCTCGACATTCCTGTCGGCCGACTCGCCGCCGGTGAAAAGCAGAAACTGGAACTCCTGAAGCAGCTCTATCTCGGCCGCCGTTTTCTGATCCTCGACGAGCCGACCTCGGTGCTGACACCGGCGGAAGCCGACGAACTGCTCGGCATGGTGCGGGGTCTGACCAGCGCCGGTGAACTCACCTGCCTGATGATCAGCCACAAGTTCCGCGAAGTGACGGCCTTTGCCGATGAAGTCTCGGTCCTGAGACGCGGCGAATATGTCGGCGGCGGCAAGGTCTCCGATCTCACGACCTCCGATATGGCGGCCATGATGATCGGTGAAAAGGAGCTGGTGAAGCCGGCCGCCCGCGTCGCCTATCAGGGCGTCCCCGTCCTTTCCGTCTCCGGCGTCCGGGCCCCGGATCGCTCCGGCCTGAAGACCATCGACATCGCCGATCTTACCGTGAATTCCGGCGAGATCGTCGGCATCGCGGGTATCTCCGGCAACGGCCAGATGGAGTTGATGGAGATCCTGACCGGCCAGCGCCCGCTGGAAAAAGGCGAGATCCGGATCAAGGCGGAGCCTTATCACGCCCGCCGCGACGAGGCCCGCAAACTCAATGTCCGCTATCTGCCCGAGGAGCCCTTGAAGAACGCCTGCGCGCCGCGCATGACGGTAGCCGAGAACATCTTCTTCCGTGATTTCGACTTCACCGCGGGCAGCAGCCAGTTCTGGCTTGATGGCAGCCGCATGCTCGAGCAGGCGGGCCATCTGGTCGGCGAATACAAGGTCAAGACCGCCTCGCTCCAGTCCCCGATCGCCTCGCTCTCCGGCGGCAATGTGCAGCGCGCGGTTCTTGCCCGCGAACTCACCGGCGACGTCGATCTCCTGGTCATCACCAATCCCTGCTTCGGGCTCGATTTTTCGGCCGTCGCCGAAATCCGCGCCCGTATCATGGCCGCAAGAAATGCCGGCGCCGCCGTTCTCCTGATCTCTGAAGATCTCGACGAAATTCTGGAGCTCTCCGACCGGATCCTCGTGATGTCGGAAGGACATATCGCATATGAGACTCCCGCCGCGAACGCCGATATCGGCGAGATCGGCCGGCACATGGCAGGACATCACTGATGGCAATCATCAAGGCGCGTCCCTTCGACTTCGACCTCGATCGGGACCATGCGGCCCTCATCATCATCGACATGCAGCGCGATTTCGTCGAGCCCGGCGGTTTCGGCGAAACGCTGGGCAACAAGGTCGCTCTTCTGCAGGCAATCATCCCGGCGACGGCAAGGCTGCTCGCCGCCTTCCGCGCTGCCGGATTGCCTGTCATCCACACCCGCGAATGCCATCGGCCCGATCTCTCCGATTGCCCGCCCGCCAAGCGCGAGCGTGGCAAGCCGTCTCTGCGCATCGGCGATCCCGGTCCCATGGGCCGCATCCTCATCTCCGGCGAACCCGGTGCCGACATCATTCCGGAGCTCTATCCGGTGGAGGGCGAGATCGTGCTCGACAAACCCGGCAAGGGTGCCTTCTACGCGACGCCGCTCGGAGAGATCCTGGCCGAGCGGAAGATCCGCCAGCTGGTTTTCGCAGGCGTCACCACCGAAGTCTGCGTGCAGACCACCATGCGCGAGGCCAATGATCGCGGCTTCGAATGCCTGCTCGCGACGGATGCCACGGAAAGCTATTTCCCCGAATTCAAACACGTGGCCATCGACATGATCACCGCGCAAGGAGCCATTGTCGGATGGGCAGCCACCGTCGATCAGATCGTGGAGGCGCTCGATGTCTGAAGCCTTGAGTTTTCCGGATTTCCTCAGCGGGGGCTGGCAGCACCTTCAGTTCGAATATTTTCGCGAAGGGGTCGAGATCTGCCGGCTGGTGACGGGTGAGCCGGAATTGGCACTGCTGCGCTATGCGCCCGGCGCCTCCGTGCCCAGGCATCTGCATGTGGGGCTCGAGACGATCCTGGTGCTGGAAGGATCACAGAGTGATGAATTCGGCTACTATCCCAAGGGATCGCTGGTCGCCAATCCCGAAGGCACCACGCATTCTGTCTCATCGGAAGAAGGCTGCGTGGTTCTGATCCAGTGGACGAAGCCGGTCAAAATCCTCTGAATTCCATTGCCGGCTAATGTTCTCCTGTTCCTGAGCTTAGTAGGAACTCTCAAGGCTATAACGGCTGCCGGGATAGAGAAGCCGCACCGAGGTCACCAACCGCTCGCCTGACCAGGTCCTTCGCCTGACCTGAAGGCAGGGTTCCGATTTGGCAATCGCCAGAAGCCGGCATTCCCAGGGCTGAGGGAGGACGGCCTCGACGAACTGCTCGGCGCGCGAGATCGGCGCGATGGAGCTCAGATAGGCACTCGGCGTGATCATCTGAAAATCACTCTTGAGATAATCAGGCGCGACTTCCGCATTGACGAACCTGTCTTCGATCTGGATCGGAAGATCATCTTCCTTGTGCACGATGACTGAATGGAAGGCGGTCGTGCCGGCGGCAACCTCAAGCCGATCGGCGAGGTCGTGATCGCAGACTTCGGCCTGTTTTAGCACGAGTTCGGCCGAATGCAGCCCACCACGCTCCGCAATCTCGTCCGCAATACTGCGAACATCCGCCACGCTGGCACTGCGTTTCTTCGGTGCGACGAACGAGCCGCGCCCCTGGACGCGAATGATGACGCCTTCGCTTGCGAGCTCCCGGAGCGCCCGATGCGCCGTCATCCGGCTTACCCCCAGCATCTCGACGAGCTCGTTTTCGGAGGGGATGCGGAAATTGATCGGCCATTCGCCACGCTCAATCCGCGCCTTGATCTCGGACTTCATCTGCTCATAGAGCGGCGTATCCTGACCTTCCTCGGGAAGCGCAAAGCCTGGTTGATCATCGGACATGCTGGTCGATCCTGCTGGTGGCGATGCGAATGTGGTGTCGCGGCGCGGCGGTCAATTCCTTATCGGCTAAGGCCTTGTCGAGGCAACTGGTCCGGAACCAGATCCCTGATCGGTCAGGGCAGCCACCTCAATGATGTAAAGGGCACAACCCGCCCCGAGAGGCTCGACGGGGAGCTCGAATGGCATCTGGTCGCACATCAAAACATCGCCGAGCCCGACCTCCGATCGCATGCTATCGATCTCAACCACAGCATCGCCGCGAATCACGATCGCGACGGTGTCACCGGACACGGAAAGGGTCTGCGTGGCTGAGACGGCGATCTTCGTCATGTGATGGACGATAATCCCGCGCCGGCTCATGACATTGAGATCGAGCGTTTCGCCGCCAAGACAATCCGCCTGAACCACTGCATCGCCGGAAAAGGCGAAGGGAGGCGATCCCACGAGAAGCGGCACCTCCCGCCTCCCGTCGACCGTCAACTGCATACCGTCGCCCTGGAGAACGGCGATCGTCCTGTCGATCCCTGCAAAGACCGAGAACGGACCGGAGGCACCGACGGTTGCGAGACTGATCCGCCAGTCGAATCCGCCGGATCCATCCGAAGCCGGCCGGGAGATCACCTCGCGGGTGATCCCCAGCCCGTTCTTCCAGGGCATCTTCAGGTGCTCGTCAAAGCGTTGGATGCGGATGGACATGGCCGTCTCGTGTCCCCTCAATTGCCGAGAATGCCGGGCAGGCGAAGGCCCTTTTCCTTGGCGCAATCGACCGCGATGTCGTAGCCCGCATCGGCATGGCGCATGACGCCGGTCGCCGGGTCGTTCCAGAGAACGCGCGCCAGCCGCCGTGCGGCATCGTCAGTACCGTCCGCGCAGATGACCATGCCGGAATGCTGGGAGAAGCCCATGCCCACACCACCGCCATGATGCAGCGAGACCCAGGTTGCACCCGAGGCGCAGTTGAGCAGCGCGTTCAGAAGTGGCCAGTCGGACACGGCGTCGGAACCGTCCTTCATCGCTTCCGTCTCGCGGTTGGGCGAAGCGACAGAGCCGCTATCCAGATGGTCACGGCCAATCACGACCGGGGCCTTGAGCTCGCCATTGCGCACCATTTCATTGAACGCAAGGCCGAGCTTGTGGCGATCGCCAAGGCCGACCCAGCAGATGCGTGCCGGCAGGCCCTGGAAGGCGATGCGCTCGCGCGCCATGTCCAGCCAGTTGTGCAGATGCGTGTTGTCGGGCAGCAGCTCCTTCACCTTGGCATCCGTCTTGTAGATATCCTCCGGATCGCCCGAAAGTGCGGCCCAGCGGAACGGGCCGATGCCGCGGCAGAAGAGAGGACGGATATAGGCCGGCACAAAGCCGGGAAAGGCGAAGGCATTCTCGAAGCCTTCTTCCTTGGCGACCTGGCGAATGTTGTTGCCATAGTCGAGCGTCGGAATGCCCATATTCCAGAAGTCGACCATCGCCTGCACATGGGTCTTCATCGAGGCGCGGGCGGCAACTTCCACCGCCTTCGGATCGCTCTCCTGCTTCGCCCGCCATTCGGCGACCGTCCAGCCGACCGGCAGATAGCCATGAACAGGGTCATGGGCCGAAGTCTGGTCGGTGACGATGTCGGGGCTGCACGCCACGGCGCACAAGCTCCGGGAAGCATTTCGGCGGCATTGCCGAGCAAGCCGACGGATTTCGCTTCGCCCGCCTTGGTCCATTGGTCGATTAGGGCAAGCGCCTCGTCCAGCGTATGCGCCTTGGCATCGACATAACGGGTGCGCAGGCGGAAATCGATGCGGGTCTCGTCACATTCGACGGCAAGGCAGCAGGCGCCGGCCATGACGGCGGCGAGCGGCTGCGCGCCACCCATGCCGCCGAGGCCGCCGGTCAGGATCCACTTGCCCTTGAGATTGCCGTTGTAGTGCTGGCGCCCGGCCTCCACGAAGGTCTCGTAGGTGCCCTGCACGATACCTTGGGTGCCGATATAGATCCACGAGCCGGCCGTCATCTGGCCGTACATGGCACAGGCCCTTGCTTATCCAGCTCGTTGAAATGATCCCAGGTCGCCCAGTGCGGCACGAGGTTGGAATTGGCGATCAGCACGCGCGGCGCATCCTGGTGGGTGCGGAACACGCCGACGGGCTTGCCCGACTGGACGATCAGAGTCTCCTCTTCGGTGAGCGTCTTCAGCGTCTCCACGATCCGGTCGAAATCCTCCCAGGTGCGGGCGGCGCGGCCGATGCCGCCATAGACGACCAGCTCATGCGGCCGCTCGGCGACATCGGGGTCGAGATTGTTCATCAGCATGCGCAGCGGCGCTTCCGTCATCCAGCTCTTGGCCGAGAGTTCGGTTCCGGTGGCGGCGCGGACGTCGCGGATGTTGTGTCTGGGATTGCTCATGGTCCTCGCTCCTCAGCGTTTCAGTTCGAGCGCGATGGCTTCGATGGATGTCAAAATGTCCTTGAGATGACGCCGCAGTGTCTCAGCCTTCTGGGCGTCATAGGCGAAGGGTGGTGCTTCGGTGGCGAGATGCGTGATCTGCGCCAGTTCCATCTGGATGGCGTGTACGCCGGTATCCGGCCGTCCGTAATGCCGCGTCGTCCAGCCGCCCTTGAAGCGGCCGTTGACCACAGACCTGTATCCCTCGGCCCGACCGGCGATCTCGGCGGCGGCTTTCTCGATCCTGGCCTCGCAGGTGCGGCCGATGTCCGTGCCGATGTTGAAGTCCGGCAAGGGCCCCTCAAACAGGAAGGGGATGAGCGAGCGGATCGAATGGCAGTCGTAGAGCACCGCCACGCCGTGGATCGCCTTCACGCGCTCGATCTCGGCCCTGAGCGCCGCATGATAGGGCGCATGGAAGCCTGCCAGCCGATCAGCGATATCGTTCTTGCTCGGCTCCTCGCCGCTTTTCCAGATGGTGACGCCGTCGAAATCCGTTTCCGGCACTAGGCCCGTCGTGTTCTGTCCCGGATATAGGCTCACACCATCAGGGTCGCGGTTCGCATCGATCACGTAGCGATGGAAGGTCGCCCGGATCGTCGTCGCATCCGGCAACAATCCGGCGTAGAGCTCATGGATATGCCAGTCGGTATCGGCAAGCAGCTTGCCGTTATCATTGAGGCGATCCCAGATCGCGGGCGGCACATCCGTGCCCGTATGCGGGAAGGCGAGAATGACGGGCGAGGTGCCTTGCTTGACTTCGAAGACGGCCATCTCAACCCTCCAGACCCGGCAACAACCCGGTAGACACCGCCGAAACCAGAGTTCCGTCTGCAACCAGGCGACTGGCGGCCTCGAGATCGGGTGCCATGTAACGGTCCTCCTCCAGGGTAGCGACATGGACACGCAAGGTGGAAATCACCTTCTGCAACTCCGGACTTGTGGTGAGCGGCGAGCGGAATTCCACTCCTTGCGCTGCCGTCAAAGCCTCGATGCCGATGATCGAGAACAGGTTGTCGGTCATCTGCAGCAGGCGCCGTGCGCCATGGCAGGCCATGGAGACATGGTCTTCCTGATTGGCCGAAGTCGGCGTCGAATCGACAGAGGCCGGATGCGCCATCTGCTTGTTTTCGCTCATCAGTGCCGCCGAAGTGACCTCCGCGATCATCAGACCGGAATTCAGCCCCGGCTTCTTGGCGAGGAAGGCCGGCAATCCATAGGAGAGGGCCGGATCGACCAGCAGCGCGATACGCCGCTGCGCGATGGCGCCGATTTCGCAGACGGCAATCGCGATCTGGTCGGCGGCGAAGGCCACGGGCTCCGCATGGAAGTTGCCGCCAGAGACGACGCTCATGTCGGAGAGCACGAGTGGATTGTCGGTGACGGCATTCGCTTCGATTTCGAGCGTACGCCCTGCCATGCGCAGCAGGTCGAGGCAGGCGCCGTCGACCTGCGGCTGGCAACGGATGCAATAGGGATCCTGCACCCGCTCGTCGTCCGGTCAGGTGGCTTTCCCGGATGACGGAGCCGGCGAGCAGCCCCCGCAAGGCGGCCGCCGTATCGATCTGGCCCTTGTGGCCACGCAGCGTGTGAATGTCGGCGGTGAACGGCGCGGAAGACCCCATCGCCGCATCGGTCGAAAGCGCGCCGGTGATCAGCGCCGCTTGCGCGGCACGATGGGCGCGGAAGAGGCCGGCGAGCGCGAGCGCCGTCGCCTGGAGACGGCCTGGGACGCGACGCGCCTGGGCCACCAGCGCGACGGGCGTCAGCCACCGCGCGCTTCAGCGCCTCGGCGCCGGAAAGCCGTTCGCCCTGATAGAATGCTTCCGCCTCGCCCATCATCACGGCCGCCATATGGGCGAGCGGTGCCAGATCACCGGACGCGCCGACGGAGCCTTTCTCCGGAATGAGCGGGGTGACACCCTTTTCCAGCATGCCCTCGATGAGCCTTACCAGGTCCAGGCGGACACCGGAGGCGCCACGCCCGAGCGAGATCAGCTTCAGTGCCATGATCAGGCGCACGATCTTGTCTGCAAGAGGCTGGCCCACGCCGCAGCAATGCGAGAGAATCAGATTGCGCTGCAGCGTCTCCGTATCGGCCGCATCGATCTTGATCGAGGCAAGTTTGCCGAAGCCGGTATTGATGCCGTAGACCGGCGCGTTGCCGGCGGCGATTTCCGCAATGCGCGCGGCCGCCTTCTCGATACCGGCGTCGAAGCTGCGGTCGAGTACGGCGCTTTCGCCGCTCCAGTAGATCTGCGCGAGTTCAGCGAGGGAGACGCGGCCGGGGTGAAGCGTAATGGTCACGACAGAATTCCTTTGGTGATGTGGCCGTTCCAGATGCGCTGATGCAGCGGATTGAAACCGATGCGGTAGACAAGCTCCGCCGGGCTCTCGACCGACCAGATGGCAAGGTCGGCCTGCTTGCCGACCTCGATGGTTCCGATCGTATCGAGACGCCCGAGCGCGCAGGCGGCATTGCGGGTGATGCCGAGAAGGCATTCCTCGACTGTCATGTGAAACAGCGTGGCGGCCATGTTCATGGTGAGCAGCAGGGAGGTCAGCGGCGAGGTGCCGGGATTGCAGTCGGTGGCAAGCGCCATGGCCGTGCCGTGTTTGCGGAAGAGATCAATCGGCGGCTTCTTCGTTTCGCGGATGAAGTAGTAGGCGCCGGGCAAGAGCACCGCGACGGTACCGGCCCTGGTCATGGCAGCAGCACCTTCCTCATCGGTGTATTCGAGATGGTCTGCCGAGAGCGCCTGATACCCGGCTGCCAGCGCTGCCCCATGCAGGTTCGACAGCTGATCCGCATGCAGCTTCACCGGCAGTCCGAGAGATTTCCCCGCATCGAAGACAAGCCGCATCTCATCGGGCGAAAAGGCGATGCCTTCGCAAAAACCGTCCACCGCATCGACCAGTCCCTCCGCGTTAGCCGCCTTCAGACCCGGCAGCACCACCTCCTCGATGAAAGCGCGATTGCGTCCCTTGTAGTCGGCAGGCGTTGCATGGGCTCCGAGATAGGTCGTGGTGACGGCGATCGGACGCTTTTCGGCGAGCTGACGTGCGGCACGCAGCATCTTGAGTTCGTCTTCGACGGTGAGCCCATAACCGGACTTGACCTCGACGGTCGTCACGCCCTCGGCGATCAGCGCATCGAGCCGGGGAAGCGTTTGCGAGACGAGCTCCGCCTCGCTCGCCTCGCGAACCTGCCGCACCGACGAGACGATGCCGCCGCCGGCGCGTGCGATTTCCTCGTAGGAGGCGCCCGCAAGGCGCATCTCGAATTCTTTGGCACGATTGCCGGCATGCACCAGATGCGTATGGCAATCGACGAGGCCCGGCGTCACCCACCGGCCCTCGCAGTCGATCACCTCAGCTCCGCCGGGGATCGCGACCTCGCGCGCTTCGCCGACGGCGACGATCCGTCCACCCTCGATCACCACCCTGCCATTCTCGATCACGCCGAGCCCGGGCTGGTCGGGCGTCATGGTTGCCAGCTGCGCATTGGTCAGAACCGTTGTCATGCGACCTCGCTTTCGGACCAGGCGGCCGTCGTCTTCAGCATTCGCTGGACGTTTCCGATCTCGACATTGAGAGGCCGATCATCCCGGTAGAAGGCGGTTCCATGCCGCACACGTCGGTAGAGGGCCTCCGTCATCTCTGCCTTTGCGGCAGACGACGTCTGCAGATCATAGGCTTGTGCAGCGGCCGCAAGTTCGATCGCGAGAACTGTTTCCAGATTGTCGAGGATTGCCAGCGCCTTGGCCGCGGCCGGCGTCGCATGAGTCAGGATATCCTCCTGCAGTGCCGAGGTGATCCCACCGTCAAGGCTCGCCGGCATGGCAAGGCGGCGGTTCTCCGCGACCAGTGCTGCAGCGGTATACTGGATGATCATAAAGCCGGACTCGACGCCGCTGCCGGAGGCGAGGAAAGCCGGAAGCCCACTCACCAATGGGTTCACGAGCCGGTCGATGCGGCGCTCGGAAATGGCTGCCAGCTCGGCGGCGGCGGTAGCGAGGCTGTCCATCGCAAGCCCGAGCGCAGCCCCGACAGCATGCGCCTGCGAATGCACCTGCGGATCCGCGGGCGAGCCGCTCACAGCGGGGTTGTCGGTGACGCTCGCAAGCTCCCGGTCCACCACCGCACGCACCTGGATCAGCGCGTCGCGTACGGCGCCATGCACATGCGGCACGGCCCGAAGGCTGAGCGGATCCTGCGTCCGCTTGCCAGCAGCTTCGGCAAGCAGCGGGCTACCGGCCAGAAGTCGCCGGAGGTTGTGGCCCACCTCCTGCAGTCCGTCGGACTTTCGCAGCGCAAGCGGCATTTCCGCGAAAGGATCGGCTTGCGCGCCGAGGTTCTCATAACTCATCGCCGCTGCGGCATCCGCCCAGTCGAGCAGATGCGCAAGCCGTGTGGCCGCAAGCGCTGCAAGCCCCGTCGCACACGGCGTGCCGTTAACCAGGCTCAGGCCTTCCTTGGCCTGGAGCACAAGGGGCTTCAGCCCAAGGGCGTGGAGAGCTTCACTTCCCGAAATGACCTTGTCGCCATCTCGGCATTCACCTGCGCCAATCAGCACTAGGCCGATGGCGGCCGCATGGGTCAGGTAACCGACGGAGCCGCGGGACGGGATCAGCGGCAGCATGTCGTTGTTGAGAAGCGCGAGAAGGGTGTCGACAACGTCAAGCCGGATGCCCGAATAGCCATGTGCGAAATTGTTGATCTGCGCTGCCATGATCGCTCGCGTCTCGATCCGGCCGAGCGGTTCACCCACGCCACAAGCATGGCTGAACAGGAGATTGCGAGACAGTGCCGACTGGTCCTTGCGGTCGATGATCACATCGCACAAGGCGCCGACGCCGGTGTTGATGCCGTAACCGCGGATACCCTGATCGACCAGCGCCTCAACAATAGCACGGGCTGCGACGATGCGGCCTTGGGCTGTCTCGCCCAATTCGAGGCGT
Source organism: Allorhizobium sp. (assembly GCA_965283865.1). GTDB lineage: Bacteria > Pseudomonadota > Alphaproteobacteria > Rhizobiales > Rhizobiaceae > Allorhizobium. The sequence goes on along the minus strand of CBDIQA010000001.1, from coordinate 264,658 downwards.
GCGCCACCCGCGACGGCACGGATCTCCTCGGCGGTGAGTGCCGTCTCAAGAACGATCGTGTCGGGCATCAGATCCTCCACTCCTTCGGCATGGGTGTTTCAATCTCGAGCTTTAATTAGTCGGCTACATTAATTCGCAAGCGTCTTGAGGACCCGCTTGAAGTCCCGATCAATCGCCTCTTCAAATCGGTGACGCCCCTGCTGGGCAACGAATTGCCCGCCGACCATCACATCCCGGACCACTTCGGATCCGAGCGCGAAGATCCAGCGATCAAGGATCTGATCCTCTTTCGCCGTCGCGATGAAGGGGTTTTCGCCGTCGAGCACCACGAGATCCGCCCGGGCACCAACACGAATGCCGGCGATCGCCAGACCCGCGGCCTGCGCCCCGCCCGAAAGGCTCGCCTCGAACAGGGTTCGACCGGCCGATGCCCCCGGACCGGAAACCAGGCGATTGCGGCGACGATCGCGCAGCCTCTGGCCATATTCCAGCAGTCGCAACTCTTCGGCCACCGAGGTCGCGACATGGCTGTCCGTGCCGATCCCGTATCGCCCGCCATGGCCGGCATAATCTGTGGCGGGGAAGATGCCATCGCCCAGATTGGCCTCTGTCGCTGGGCAGAGACCTGCCACGGCACCCGATCCGACAAGGCGCGCGGTTTCTTCCGGTGTCATGTGGGTGGCATGGATGGCGCACCAGCGCTGATCGACGGGAAACTCGTCCAGCAGATAGCTCACGGGCCGGCGCCCGCTCCAGGCAAGGCAATCTTCGACTTCACGTTCCTGTTCGGCCACATGGATATGGATGGGGCCGCCCGTCTGCTCAGACGTGAGAATAGCGCGCATTTCATCCGGTGTTGCTGCGCGCAGGGAATGGATCGCGAGACCGAGCCGGGCGCCCGCAGTCCGGCATTCCGGCTCCAACCATTCGAGCAGGCTAAGGAAACTGTCCACGCTCTGAATGAAAGGCTTCTGGCCGGCATTGGGCGCGATCCCGCCAAAGCCCGCATGCGCGTAGAATACCGGCAGATGGGTCAGGCCGATCCCGGACGTCGCGGCCGCACGCAGGATCCGGGCAGACATTTCCATTCCGTTGGATTTGCCAAGGTCCGTCACCGCATGGTGGAAATAGTGAAACTCTACGACATGACCGAAGCCACCTTTAAGAAGTTCACTATACAACTTCGTCGCTACGACCTCGACATCGTCAGGCGACATGCGATTGACCAGTCCATACATGGTCTCCCGCCATGTCCAGAAGCTGTCATCCGTCGAGCCCGCTTGCTCGGCAAGGCCGGCCATAGCGCGTTGAAAGGCGTGAGAATGCAGGTTTTGCAGGGCTGGAACAACAGGGCCGGACAGTCTGGTCGAGTTTGCATCGCCGGCGCTGTCGGTCTTAATCGAAACAATCGTCCCGCTCGAGATCGATCTCGAGTGTTGTGTCGCGGGCCCAGCCCTGCGGCAGCAGAACACGTTCACAAAACAGCGTCTGAGGCGTCTTCATCTCGAAACCTTGTCAAGTTGTATAGGCAACATGGCAGGTTTCTGATTTGAGCGCAAGCGGGTGGTGGCACGGCTCGACAAAACGCAGCCTTGGCCGTGTGACTGCAGATGCGATCAGCTCACCCGGTGCACGACAGCCGTATTGGCCACGGGCGGCGCGGCGAGCGCGGCCAGTTCGTCCCGGTGCCGCATCATCGCTTTCAGCATTGCGTGGTCCCGGGAAAGCGCCGCTTGGCGCACGGGCGACGGCGGGAAATGGTTCATGGCAAACTGCATCGCCCTGCCGGCCTCCTCGACAGACGCAAACGCCCCTGCGGCGACGGCGGCGTGCAGCGCACAGCCCAGGAGCACGGCGTCGCAATCCTTCGGCACGAGCACATCACAGCCGGTTGCATCGGCATAGAGTTGCGACAGAAGTGGATGATCGGCCAGTCCACCCGCGAGCAGCAATCGCTTCGGCAAGCCGGCACGACGCGGTTGGCGCTCGATGATATGGCTGATGCTGCAGGCAAGTGCGACACAACTGCGCCAATAGAGCTTGTGCAAGGATGTGAGGCTCTGATCGAGGTCCAGCCCGGCAATGGTCCCGGTCAGAAGCGGATCCGAGAGCGGCGAGCGCGTTCCGTGCAGGTCAGGCAGCACGGAGATCGGAAGCCCGAAATCGGAGCCCTCCGCGGCGAGATGCTCGGAAATTGCGTCGAGGATCGCGCGGTGGCGCGCCTTCATCGGCGTGCCGCCGGCAGGATGCAGCTTCAGGATATGGTCGAGAAAGGCGCCTGAAGCAGATTGGCCGGCTTCCGTCAGCCAGAGCTCTGGGACGGCAGCGTCGCGAAAGCCGCCCCAGCAACCGGGACCGGAAATCGGCTCCTGGCTAAGCCTGACAATACAACTCGAAGTCCCAGCGATCAGCACGGCCTCTGCCGAGAAGGGCACCTCAGATCGCGCGCCTGCTGCAAAGAGCCCGACCGTCCCGGCATAAGCGTCGATGAGACCCGGCGCCACCAGACACTGTTCGTCGAGGCCGAGCTCAGCAGCGCTCGTGGCCGTAAGCGTGCCGATGGCTTGCCCAGGCGGTTCCGATTGCACCGGCAGGCCTGCCCGCTCCATGACATCACCAAGCCCCACGGCCCGGTAGTAGTCGAGCGGCGGTGCGCCAGGTGCTTCCGGCGTATAGCCCCACTTGGACGCCAACGCCGAATGGCTTCGCTTCTCTGAACCCGATGCGCGCCATGTCAGGTAGTCGCAAAGATCGAAGATCTGTCCGCAACTGGCCCAGATGTCAGGGCGATGCGTCTTCAGCCAGAGTAGTTTCGGGATCTGCATTTCGACGGAGAGACGGCCACCGAAGCGGTCGAGAAGGGGATCGGCGATAGCGTTGCAGGCGTCCGTTTCGGCGATCGCCCGATGATCCATCCATAAAATGGTATCGAGGCCAGGGCTGTCGGATGCCGAGATGGAAATCGGTTTCCCGGCGGCATCCCTCACGACCAGCGAGCAGGTGGCATCGAAGCCGATGGCGAGCACGGTGTCCCCGGCAACGCCACTCTCAGCAAGGGCAGCCCGGACGGCCGAACAGACAGCAGCCCAGATCTCTTCGCTGTCCTGCTCCATGTGTTTTGGCAAAGAATGGTGGACACTGATCGGCACCACGCAACGGGCCAGCTGGCGACCGCTGAGATCAAACACCCCGGCTCGTGCACTGCCCGTGCCAACATCCACGGCCAAGAGGTGCTCACGCATCAGTCAGATCTTCCGGTCTCCTCACTCCGAGGACAAAGTGGAGCAAATTCTCCATGGCGTCAAACTGCGCATCTGGTTCAAGGAGCGCCAAAGCCTGCCCATAGCTGGCATGGTGGGTATGGGATCCGCCGGTGAAGGCAACGACTTTCATGCCGGCGGCCCGGGCGGCACTGATCCCCGCGGGACTGTCCTCGATGACGAGGCATGACTCGGGCGCAACACCCATTGCCGCTGCCGCATGCAGGAAGAGATCCGGCGCCGGCTTGCCATTCTTGACCATGGTGGCGCTGAAGATATGCGGCGCAAGCTGCGACAGGAGCCCGGTGACGGAAAGCGAAAGCTCGATCCGTTCTCGCTGGCTGGAAGACGCCACGCAACAGTCGACATCGGTTGCCTTCAGCCCGTCAATGACAGCCGCCACGCCTGACAAGGGTTTCAGTTCCGCACGGAAACGGGCGTAAAGCACCTCCCGCATGCTGGCGAGAAACGGCGCGTCGATTTCGACGCCGAATTCGGAACGAACGACATCGGTGAGCGAACCGAGACTGCGTCCCAGAAAGCGGTCTGCGGCTTCTCCGGTCGTCAGCGATATGCCCTTCTCGGCCAGCGCCTCTACCAGAACCTCCAACGCGATCCCCTCGCTGTCGACGAGAACCCCGTCACAGTCGAAGATCACGAGGCGGATCGGCTGCGGGTCCATGATCACTCAGCTGGCAAGAGTTCCGTCGATATAGCTTTGCAGCGTAGCGGCGGCCCCACGGCTCCGCAAGCTGTCGATGGCTTCAGCGAAGCGCTTGTGAAAACGCGGATCGGAGCCGACGGATCCAAAGATGTCGGTGATCCCGATGAAGGCCATCGGATCGCCGCGGGACGCGAGAGCGGCCGTATGCAGGCGCTCGGCACTCGGGTCGTTGAAGGCGATCGTCTTGCCGCCGTCGCTCGTGCCCTCGAAATAGCGGCACCAGAGAGCCGAGACGAGCGCGAGGCCCTGCACATCAAGACCCTTGGCCAGGCGATCGGCGGTAGAAGGCAAAATGAACTTGGGCTGCCGGTTCGATCCATCCTGGGCAAGGCGCGGAATGGTGTCGCCGATCTTCGGGTTGGAGAAGCGGTTCTCGATCAGGGTGTAATAGTCCTGAAGGCTGGTGTTCGGAACCGGCGGCACGACCGGAATGATCTCCTCGTTTTCCAGTTTGGCGAGGAAGGCCCGGATCAGCGCGTTTTCCATGGATTCATGCACAAAGTGGATGTCCATGAGCGCGGCCGGATAGGCAATTGCTGCATGCCCGCCATTCAGGATCCGCAGCTTCATCAGTTCGTAAGGGGCGACGTCAGGCACGAAGGTGACGCCAACATCTTCGAGCGCGGGACGGCCAAGTGGGAACTTGTCTTCCAGCACCCATTGCTTGAAGCCTTCGCAGAACACCGGCCAGCCATCTTCGATGCCGTAAGCGTCGCGCGTGATATCGATCTCCCGCTGGCCGGTGGCCGGCGTGATGCGATCGACCATTGAGTTCGGGAAAGCGACATTATGGTGGACCCAGTCGGCAAATTCAGGATCCGATAGGCGCGCAAGCCCGCAGACAGTTGCCTCTGTGACTTCGCCATTGCCCGGAATGTTGTCGCAGCACATCACGGTAAAGGCAGGGATCCCGGCTTCCCGGCGTGCCTTGAGACCAGCGATGATAAGGCCGAAGACGGTCTTCGGATGGGTGGGGTCCTGCGCGTCAGCGACAATGGCCGGATGATCAGGATCAAACTTGCCAGTGGCCGCATCGATGAAATAGCCGCCTTCCGTAATCGTCAGAGAGACGATGCGGATATCGGGCGAGGCGAGCGTCGAGATGATCCGGTCAAAATCGGGTGCGGTGATCACATCCAGCATCGGCCCGGTGATCGTGGCCGCCGAGCGATCAATGTCCTGCTCGACCACGGTCGTCAGGAAATCCTGAGCCTTGAGTGTGTCGCGCATCCGCTGGTCTGATGGCATGACGCCGGCGCCGATGATGCCCCAATCCAGGTCACGACCCTTGTTGAACAGGTCATGCAGATAGATCGCCATATGCGCCCGGTGGAAATTGCCGACACCGAAATGCAGGATCCCGGGACGGATCTCGTCACGGCGATAGGAGGGCAGGGAAGCCCGGTTGCCGATGTCATCCAGAGTTGCGAGCGAGAGTTTGGTCGTCATGGGTGCATTCCTTGGCTTGGGGCCGTGTGAGCCGTCAGCTCATCCAGTTTCCGCCGTCGACATTGTAGGTCTGGGCAACGATGTAGTCGGCGTCCGCCGAAGCAAGGAAGATCGCCATGCCGGTCAGGTCCTCCGCACGTGCCCATGCGGCCGAAAGGACACCTCGGCGCCAACGAGCTTCTTCTTTTCGCCGAGCGGTCGGTTTTCATATTTGGCAAAGAGAGCATCGACCCCGTCCCAATGCTCGCCATCCACGACGCCGGGCGCGATCGCATTGACGTTGATGCCGTGCTTGATGAGATCGAGACCTGCAGACTGCGTGAGTGAAATGACGGCAGCCTTGGTCGCGCAGTAAACGGCAACCAACCCTTCGCCACGCCGGCCTGCCTGGCTTGCCATATTGATCATCTTGCCACCCTGGCCTTTCGCGATCATCGATCGGGCAGCCGCCTGCATCATGAACAGCGTGCCGGCGACATTGATCGAGAAGAGACGGTCATAGCTCGCTCGCGAGATCTCGACGATCGGTGCGAGGTCGAAGAGGGCAGCGTTGTTGATCAGAATGTCGAGGCCGCCTTGTCGCTCTTCGACGGCGCGGATGGCCGCGTCGATCGAGGCCTGGTCGGTTACGTCGAGCTTGACCGCATAGGCTGCGGGTCCGATCTCGGATGCCGTGCGGCTTGCCCGGTCGAGATCGATGTCGGCGATGGCAACGGTGGCACCTTCGCGCGCATAGGCCTCTGCAAAGGCGCTTTGCCCGATGCCGCGTGCGGAGCCGGTGATAAGAGCAGATTTCCCGCTGAGACGCCCGCTCATTGTGCAAGTCCCTTGTCGTTGAACTTGTGCAGGCGCTCGAGATCCGGCGTCACATAGACGGTATCGCCGTGCCGAACCGGGAACTCGCCGCCGGTGCGTGTGGTGATCGTGCCAACGCCGTCCACCTGCACATGCAGGAAGGTGTCGGAGCCAAGATGCTCGGCGACCGTGACGAGTTGCCGCGCCACATCGCCCTCTGTCGTCGACAGCGTGACATGTGCTCCGGCCGGATGCCGATCGGTCTGGGCGCCATGATTTGACGGCCGCCGCCTGTCCTCGAAATCAGGTTCATCTTCGGCGAGCCGATGAAGCCGGCGACGAAGAGGTTGGCCGGGCTGCGATAGAGTTCCAGCGGTGAGCCCACCTGCTCGATGCTGTCCCTTGTTGAGGACCACGATCTTGTCGGCCATGGTCATGGCTTCGACCTGGTCATGGGTCACGTAGATCGATAGTCGCCTTGCAGCTTTTGGTGCAGTTCGGTAATCTCCAGCCGCATCGCGACGCGCAGCTGCCGCATCGAGGTTGGACAGCGGCTCGTCGAACAGGAAGGCAGCGCGGATTGCGCACGATCGCGCGGCCGATGGCGACGCGCTGGCGCTGACCGCCGGAAAGCTGACCCGGCCGGCGTTCCAGATAGTCGGTCAGGTTGAGCGACCTGCGGCGCAGCCTCCTCGACTTTGCGGGTCGATGCTCGGCCTGGATCGATCTTGGCCATCTTCAGCGGGAAGCCGATGTTCTTGCGCACCGCTCATATGCGGATAGAGCGCATAGGACTGGAACACCATGGCCAGCCCGCGCTGGGCCGGCGGCGTTTGTGTCTGACGTCCTTGCCGTCGATGCAGGATGCGTGCCGCCGGTCGCGTCCTCGAGACCCGGCGATCAGCCGCAGAAGCGTGGACTTGCCGCAGCCGGAAGGGCCGACGAAGACGACGAACTCACCGTCGTTGATCGTCAAGGTCGATCCCCGGGATGACCGCATGCTCGCCGAAAGACTTGGAGAGCTGTTCGAGTTTGATGCTGCCCATGGTCGGGATGTCCTTACTTCGACGGCGCCGAAGGTGAGGCCGCGCACGAGTTGTTTCTGGCTGAACCAGCCCAGGATCACGATCGGCGCGATCGCCATCGTCGAGGCAGCCGACAGCTTCGCCCAGAACAGTCCTTGCGGACTGGAGAAGGAGGCGATGAAGGCCGTCAGCGGTGCCGCATTGGTGGTGGTCAGGCGGATCGTCCAGAAGGCTTCGTTCCAGGCCAGGATGATGTTGAGGAGCATGCGTCGAGGCAATGCCGGGCACCGCCATCGGCGTCAGCACATAGACGATTTCGTTGAACAGCGATGCGCCGTCCATGCGCGAGGCTTCGAGGATCTCGCCCGGAATTTCGCGGAAATAGGTGTAGAGCATCCAGATGACGATCGGCAGGTTGATCAGCGTCAGCATGATCGTGAGGCCGATGCGGCTGTCGAGCAGGCCGAAGTCGCGGAAGAGCAGGTAGATCGGGCACGAGCACGGCGACCGCCGGCATCATCTTGGTGGAGAGCATCCACATCAGGATGTCCTTGGTCCGCTTGGTCGGCGAAAATGCCATGGACCAGGCGGCCGGAATGGCGACGCAGCAAGTGCGAGGATCGTCGAGCCGACCGACAGGATCACCGAGTTCATGAACGAGCTTGATGTAATCCCGCTCTGCGCCTGGACCCGGTCACGTAGCTCTCGAACGTGACAGACGGGATCAGGTCGAAGCCCTGGATCGCTTCCGTCTCGGTCTTGAACGCTGGTGATCAGCGTGTAGAGGATCGGGAAGAAGATCACCGAGGCAGCGATCCAGGCGAGCGATCGTGAAGATGATCTTGCGGCGGGGACTTGTGGCACGGGCCATGGTCGATCCTCCCTTACCGGTCCAGGTTCTTGCCGACGGCGCGCATCAGGAAGAAGGCGACGATGTTGGCGAGGATGACGGCGATGATGCCACCGGCAGAGGCTCCGCCGACGTCGTAGCCGAGAAGTGCCGTGCGGTAGATGAGGAAGGCGCAGGTTGGTCGAGGCATAACCCGGACCGCCATTGGTGGTGACGAGGATTTCCGCATAGACGCCGAGCAGGAAGATCGTCTGGATCAGGATGACCACGGTGATGGCGCGGGCGAGATGCGGCACGCGTCAGATAGATGAAGCGTGTCGACGAAGCCGCGCGCCGTCCATTTCAGCCGCTTCCTTCTGCTCGCCGTCGAGCGACTGCAGCGCGGTCAGCAGGATGAGGGTCGCAAAGGGCAGCCACTGCCAGGCGACGATGATGATGATCGAGAGACAGCGGATATTGCGCGAACCAGTCGACAGGCTGTCAGGCCGAGGGCTCGGTTGATGTCCGCGAGCACGCCGTAGCCGGGATGCATGATCATGTTCTTCCAGATCAGCGCCGCGACGGGCGGCATGACGAAGAAGGGCGAGATCACCAGGATCCGGACGATCCCCTGTCCGCACATCGGCTGGTCGAGCAGCATGCGCCAGCAGAACGCCGCCGATCGACGGTGATGAGACAGCACGCCGCCGACGATCAGCAGCGTGTTCCAGGATCGACTGGCAAGAAGGCCGGGTCGGTATAGAAATAGCGCGTAGTTGAACAGGCCGACCGAAGCTGACATCGGCCGGGTTCAGCAGGTTGTAGTTCTGGAACGAGAACCACAGCGTCATCGACAGTGGAACGATCATCCAGACCAGCAGCAGCCCGACGGATGGCGCCATCATGAGACGGGCCAGAGTGCGTGGTTGCTGAGTAGCCATGGTGAAGCTCGCCTGATGGTCGCCAGAGTCGAGGGTCCAGGAACCCGTTGGAGTGCAAAGATGACGACGACCGAGCATTGGCCGCAAGCGGTCGAGGCCTATCCTGCCCGGATCGCGATCCGGGCAGGTCGGCTCGGGAGGAGTGTATTACTTGATGTAGCCGCCTGCGGGTCATTTCGCGGTCGGTCAGGCGTCCTGAGCCTGTGCAAGCGCGTCATCGACCGATCGATCTGGCCGGCAAGGGCTGCCGAGAAGAGCTGGCCTACGGAGGTGCCAAGGCCCTGGAACTCGGGAATGGCCACGAACTGCACGCCGACATAAGGCACCGGCTTGACGGTCGGGCTCTTCGGGTCAGCCGCGTTGATCGAGTCGAGCGTCATCTTCGCGAACGGAGCTGCCTTCTGGTATTCCGGGTTCTCATAGAGAGAGGTCCGCGTGCCCGGAGGAACGTTGGCCCAGCCTTCCTTGGAAGCGACGAGCTCGGCATAGGCCTTGCTGGTTGCCCAGCCGATGAACTTCTCGGCCGCATCGGCCTTCTGCGTGCCGGCCGGGATGGCCAGCGTTCCAGGCCCAGAGCCAGTTGCCGCGCTTGCCAAGGCCCGTTGTCGGGAGCGAGCGCGAAGCTCGACCTTGTCGGCGACCGTCGAGTCCTTCGGGTCTGGTCACGAAGGAAGCAGCGACGGTGGCATCGATCCACATGCCGCACTTGCCCTGCTGGAACAGTGCCAGGTTTTCGTTGAAGCCGTTGGACGAGGCGCCCTGCGGGCCGGCGTCGTTCATCAGCTTGACGTAGAAGTCGAGCGTGTTCTTCCATTCCGGCTGGTCGAACTGCGGCTTCCAGTTTTCGTCGAACCAGCGAGCGCCGAAAGCGTTCGACGTGGCCGTCAGGAAGGCCATGTTCTCGCCCCAGCCGGCCTTACCACGAAGGCAGATGCCGTTGATGTCGTTGGCGCGGTCGGTCATCTTGCGGGCAGCGTCGGCCGACGAATTCCCAGGTCGGGGCGTCGGGCATGGTCGAGGCCGGCCTTCTCCATCAGGTCCTTGCGGTACATGATGAAGGAAGACTTCGCCGTAGAACGGTGCGGCATAGAGCTTGCCGTCATCGCCGGTCAGACCCGAGCGGATGGCCGGCAGAAGGTCGTCGACGTCGTAGTCGGCGCCGAGATTTTCGAGCGGCAGCAGCCAGCCCTGCTTGGCCCAGATCGGAACTTCATAGGTGCCGATCGTCATGATGTCGTACTGGCCACCTTTGGTCGCGATGTCGGTCGTGACGCGCTCGCGCAGGACGTTTTCCTCAAGCGTGACCCACTCGACCTGGATATCGGGGTTCGCGGTGGTGAATTCGGAAGTCAGGCCCTGCATGCGGATCATGTCGCCGTTGTTCACGGTCGCGATCGTCAGGGTTTCGGCCGAAGCCATGCCGGCAAGGGCCAGCGCCGAGCATGCGCCCAGCAGAATCGTCTTCAATGTCATGTCTTCCTCCCAGAAGAAAAATGAGCATTCGCTTTGCTCATGGGCAATTACTCACTCTGTGCGCAAAAAATGTCAATCGGGATTCCATGCTGCGATGCCGCATGAACCCGTTAAGTCTCAGATCTCAAATTGAAAATTTTAGCGTCTGCTAGCTGGCCAGGAGATGCCGAGCCGCCTCTTCGTCCGTAATCAAGCCGTTGATATGACCACCCCGGACCGCCGCGAGGATCGCCGGATGCTTGCGGCGACCCCGTGCAAGACCCACGACCGTCGATGTTTGGCGGGAAGGGATCTCGAGGCTCGCGACCCGCTCATTGACCGGATGTTTCAGCAAGGTGCCGTCCTCACCGAAGATCCAGCCGCAGATCTCTCCCACGGCGCCTGCCTGAAGCAGATCCTGCATTTCGTCGGGTTTCAGGAAGCCGTCGACCAGCAGCGGTGCGCTCATGTTCATTTCGCCGATGCCGACGAAAGCGACACCGGAATGTTGGGCGAGTGCGATTGTCGGTGCAACGAGAGGCTGGTTGTGCAGCAGCTCCCGCTCTGCAGGAGAGGACACGATGACCGGCAGTGGCATCGGGAAATGCGGTGCCTTGATCGCGTCAGCCATCGAAAAGATGACGTTGAAATAGGCGGCCGACCCGTCCGGGCTGATATTCCCGGTCAGCGAAACGATCTTGTGCTGCGGACATTCCATCGGCGACAGCTGGTCGATCATGGCGCGCAGCGTGCGGCCGGTGCCCATGGCAATCACCAGCGGGTCCGGTTGTTTGAGCCAGAGTTCGAGCTGTGCAGCGCCTGCCTCCGCGACGCCGACGGTCGCCGATTCCGAAGCCGGGTCGGATGGCACGATCTCGACCTCCTTGAGGTCGAACTTCTTCTGCAGCGCTTCCGCAAGCTCGAGGCATGCCGCGATCGGGTGGTCGAGCCGAACCTTGATCAGCTTTTCCGCAACGGAAAGCGACACCAGCCGCTGGGCGCTTTGCCGCGAAATGCCCATGGACGCAGCGATTTCATCCTGTGTCCGCCCGGCGACATAGTAGAGCCAGCCGGCCCTTGCTGCATCGTCCAGTCTCGTCTGCCCCTCGCCACGCCGTGCCATGAAGTCTCCTCTCCGTATGGAACAGTGCTGCCAATTTTGCCGAGCCCTGTCAAATCGGCGCCCGGCATAGCCGTTTGGGAACGCTCGCGGCTTTGAACGGTTGGTCAGGGGAAAAAGGATGACACCATGACCCCGAAAAAGACGTTCGCCATCATCTTGCTGACTTGCTCCACCGCGGCTTATGCTCAGGAGGGTAAACCTGCTGAGCAACTCACACGGGCGACCACTCCAGGCCAGGCCGCCACGACGCTTGCCCTAGACCCTGCGGGCTTCGCCAAGGAGGTTGCTGCGGCCAACGCCTTCGAAATCCTGTCGTCCGAGGTGGCGCTTCGTCGGGGGCTTTCAACCGAGGTAAAGGCCTTCGCCCAAACGATGATCGACGACCATCGCCGCGCCCAGAGGGAGCTTCACGATTCGGCCAAGTCCGACAATGTTAGCCTGTCCGAAGACCTTTCCATGGAGCAGAGGCAGACATTGCTGGCGTTGGAACAAGCGGAAGAGAGCCGATTCGACAGTGCCTATCTTTCCGCACAGATGAAGGCCCACGATCAGGCGATCCAACTGCTTGGCTCCTACGCCGCCGATGGGCCTCCTGGTGGCTTGAAAACCTACGCCACGGCTCATTATCCCGCCGTCCGAAACCACATGGTGCGCGCTCAGTCTTTGACCAGCCAGTAATTACGTGTCTCATTTCAGGGGATGAGATGAAGCCGGAACCCATCGCAAAAAGAACCCCGCCATTGGCGGGGTTCAGGTAGGCGCCCTCAGGGGCGGCCGGGGGAGGTTGGGGGGAGGGAACAAAAGCAATGCAGCCGAAAAACGGGTAGCCGCAGATTTTGTTCCATGTTCGGAACAATGATTCTCGCGCTCTTGCATCGCGTCATTCGAAGAGGAACATTTGCGTGTCCCTCCTGTTTGTCGTGGGGCAGGACCAAGAGGTGGTAATGGAAAACGGAACGGAACCCATGAAGCGACCGCATGTAGTGATCGTCGGGGCCGGCTTCGGCGGCCTCGCCTGCGCCCAGGCTCTCGGCAATACGGCAATCGACGTGACGGTCATCGATCGCCGCAATCACAACCTCTTCCAGCCGCTTCTCTACAGGTCGCAACGGCGGCCTTGTCGCCTGCAGACATCTCCGAACCGATTCGACGCACACTGGGTCGCTATGACAACATCCACGTGGTCATGGCCGAGGTCGTGTCGGTCGATGCACACGCACGGACGGTCATGCTGAAAGACGGCGGCTCGATCCCTTTCGACCGCCTCGTGCTCGCCACTGGCTCCACCTACAACTACTTTGGACATGAGAACTGGCAGCAGCATGCACCGGGTCTCAAATCCATCCATGAAGCCCGCGACATCCGCCACAGGCTGCTCCTCGCCTTCGAACAGGCGGAGCGGAGCACCGATGAGGCCGAGAAACGCAGACTTTTGACCAGTGTGGTGATCGGCGGCGGACCGACAGGTGTCGAAATGGCGGGCGCGATCTCTGAACTCGGCCGCTTCATGATCGCCCAGGATTTCCGCAAGCTGCATGCCGATCAATTGACGGTCCTGCTGGTCGAGGCCGGGCCGAGAATTCTATCCACCTTCCCGGAGCCCCTCTCGCAATACGCCTCCGATTACCTCGCTGGGATCGGTGTCGATATCCGCCTCAACACGCCTGTCGAAGACATCACCGCAGAGGGCGTCCAGGTTGGCGGCACTTTCCTCCCCGCGAGCTGCATCGTCTGGGGTGCGGGCGTGAAAGCCTCCCCGGCCGCCGAATGGTTGGGCATCGAGCCGGGAGCCGGCGGTCGCTTGCCCGTGGCGCCCGATCTTTCGGTTGTCGATAAGCCCGGCATCTATGCCCTCGGCGATACGGCGCTAGCGGTCGGCGAAGATGGCAAACCGATGCCGGCCCTCGCGCAGGTGGCAAAACAGCAGGGAACGTTTCTCGGCCGTGCGCTGAAAGCCAACCTCCTGTCTGGAAGGCCCATTCCCACGTTCCACTTCCACAATCGCGGCAACACTGCGGTCATCGGGCGCAATGCCGCCATCTTCGATTTTGGGTCCTGGCAGCTCAAGGGACGCCTCGCCTGGCTGCTCTGGGCCCTTGTTCACGTCTATCTGCTGGTCAATTTCGAGAAAAGGCTGCTCGTCAGCATCCAGTGGATCTGGCGCTATTCCACCCGCCAGAGAGGCGCGCGCGTCATCGACGAAAAGGCGGTCTCGCCCGTCCTGCCGGAAGCGGCTGCCGAGAATATAACAACCACCTGATATCAAGTCCCAGTTTCAGGGTGGACAAGGTCAGCGTTGGTCGCTAGACGTAATGGTATTACATAACCAGGAAAGATTAGAGGCTTGACCGGCGGGGTCTGCAGATCTTATGCAAGCAGGTGACGGTTCCCTCAACGGATGACTCCGAGGGGATTAATAGGGAACACGGTGCGGAAGACCCAAAAGGGACCAAGACCGTGGCTGCCCCCGCAACTGTAAGCGGATTGCTGTCCATTCTCGCGGCGTTCACACGCCGGGCCACTGCGGGTCACCGTGGGAAGGCAAATGGAAAGCGTATATCCGCGAGCCAGGAGACCTGCCGTCAAGCGATGAAACCGAAGCGGACGGGGTGTTCCGATGGATACGAACTGGCTTTTGCACAGCGCCCTCAGGCGCGCCGAACACATGCCATTTTGCCTCCGGAGAAATCCTGCGGAGGACTGGCATGCATTTCCGTCTCGATCGTGAGCCACTCAGGCTTGGATCCAAGCTCGCCCATGGCGTAACCGCTGGCCGTAGCTCCCCTGCGGAGGTGCGCCGATGAGTTGCAGCAGCAAAGGGTGCCCCATCCGGGTCACGGATCTCGGCTGGGGTCCGAAATCATCTCATTTCCTTGTTCGTGACGTCTCGTTTGCGCTCGACGCCGGCGACCGGCTGGCGATCGTCGGCCCGAATGGTGCCGGCAAGACGACCTTGCTTCGCTGCCTGTATCGCGGCGTCTCTCCCCTGGAAGGCCGCGTCGAAGTGGACGGCCAGGATATCTGGTCCATGAGTGCCCGCCAGGTTGCGCGGCGCGTCGCTGTCGTCCTGCAGGAAATGCCTGGCGATTTCCCCTTCACGGTCCGCGACGTGGTGATGATGGGCCGCGTTCCCTGGCGCGAGGGCCTTTCCGGCTGGAATGATCAGGACAGAGCCGAAGCCGAACACGCCCTCGACCATCTCGATCTTCTTCGTCTGGCCAACCAGCCAGATCTCGACCCTCTCGGGCGGCGAAAAGCAGCGTGTTCTGGTGGCACGTGCACTGGCCCAGAAGCCGGAGATCCTGATTCTCGACGAGCCGACCAACCATCTGGACATCGATCACCAGCTCGAAATCCTCGATCTGCTGGGCGCGCTCAATCTGACGATCATCACGACGTTGCACGACATCAATCTGGCGGCCGAATTCGCAAGCCATGTCGCTCTGATGCATGGCGGCCGAATGAGCGCCTTCGGGGCGCCGGAGGCGGTTCTGACCGAACAGGCATTGTCCGGAACCTTCGGCGTGCTCGCCGCGCGCCAGCAGGCGGAAGGTCTTCGCGCGCAGCCGTTTTTCTTTCTCCCTTGCACTGAACTGATTTCGAAAGGACCCCGATACCATGGCCAACCGTTTTCTCCTGTCCGCCGCTCTGTTCGCATCGGTCTTCACGGCCTCTTCCGCCTTCGCCTATCCGGTCACGGTCAAGAGCTGCGGTCGCGACGTCACCTTCGAAGCAGCGCCGGCCCGTGCCATATCCAACGACGTCAACCTGACCGAGATGATGCTCGCCCTGAAACTGCAGGATCGCATGGTCGGCTACACAGGCATCTCCGGCTGGAAGACGCTGGATGAGGGGCTGCGCGAAGGCGTGAAGGAACTGCCGGAACTTTCGCCGAAATATCCGACCAAGGAAGTCTTGCTGAACGCCGATGCCGATTTCTACTTCGCCGGCTGGAACTACGGCATGAAGGTCGGTGGCGAAGTGACGCCCGAGACGCTCGAGCCCCTGGGCATCAAGGTCTATGAGCTCACCGGATCCTGCATTCACATCATGGCCAAGAACAAGCCGACGATGGACGACATGTTTGTTGACCTGCTCAATCTCGGCAAGATCTTTGGTGTCGAGCAGCGCGCTCAAGAACTGGTCGACGGCTATCGCAAGCAGCTCGATGAGATCACCACGCGGATCGGCGGCATCGAGAAGCCCGTGCGCGTATTCGTCTATGATTCGGGTACCGAGAAGCCCTTCACCTCCGGTCGCTTCGGCATTCCGACCGCGATGATCGAGGCTGCAGGCGGCGTCAACGTCATGGATGACGTGGAAAAGAGCTGGACCGAGGTTTCCTGGGAACCGGTCATCGAACGCAATCCGGAAGTGATCGTCATCGTCAACTACGGCGATGTGACCGCCGAGCAGAAGATCGCCTTCATGAAGGAGACCCCTGCCTTCAAGAACCTCGACGCCGTCAAGCAGGACCGCTTCGTCGTGCTGGAATATGTCGAGGCGACGCCTGGTCCGCGCAATGTCCAGGCCATCGACCGCCTGGCAGACACCTTCCACCCGCGCAACATGTGATCGCTGAGGCGGGGCTGATCTTCGGCCCCGCCCGCAAGCACTACCAAAGGCAGCATGATGCACGGTCGCATGTTTCTCTGGACAGGTCTGGCGCTCGTGCTGCTGGCCCTGTGCCTCACGGCAGGCGTTTCACTGGGGTCCGCCGCCATCCCCGCTGAAACGGTCTGGTCGATCCTGGTCAACAAGCTGGTGCCCGGCACCTTCGAGCCGACATGGTCTGCTGGCCGCGAGAGCATCGTCTGGGACGTGCGCTTTCCCCGCGCCATTCTTGCCGGTCTCGTCGGCGCCGGCCTGGCGACGTGGAGCCGTCGTCCAGACCATCACCCGCAATCCGCTCGCCGATCCCGCCCTCGTCGGCGTGTCCTCCGGCAGGGCGCTCGGAGCGATCATCGCCCTACTGCACACCGGCCTGATTTTCGGCCTGGTCACCGTCCCACTCTTTGCCTTTGTCGGCTCGCTGCTGGCAACGCTCGCCGTGGTCGCCGTGACGCGCTTCACCGGTGCCGGTGCCGATCGTCTGGTGCTGACGGGCGTGGCAATCGCGTTCGTTGCGACGTCGCTTGGCAATCTCGCCATCTTCCTGGGCGATCCCCGGGCCGCCCATACGGTGGTCTTCTGGATGCTGGGCGGCCTTGGCCTCGCCCAATGGTCGCATCTCATCTATCCCTTGATCGTGCTGGCCGCCTGCCTGGTCTTCCTGGTCGTCCGCGCCCGTGAAATCAATGCAATGGCCATGGGGGACGAAACGGCAGCGACCCTCGGTGTTCCCGTTGCCCGCTTCAGGGCCGAACTCTTCATCGCCACCGCTCTGTTGACCGGCGTCATGGTCGCCTTCTCCGGCGCAATCGGCTTCGTCGGTCTGCTCGTTCCGCATTTCGTCCGGCTGACCGCTGGCAGTGACAACATCCGCGTCATCCCACTATCGGCGCTCGCCGGCGCGGTCATCCTGATCCTCGCCGACATTGTTTCGCGCACGATCATGGCCCCGGAAGATGTGCCGATCGGTGTCATCACCGGTCTCGCCGGAGGTCTGGCTTTCATACTCCTCCTGCGCCGGAGATAGTTTCGGTCTCGGCTATTGCTCATGTTTCGTTTTTGCCTAGACTGAAGAAAAACGAAAAGGGGAGGGGCCGACATGATGTTTTCGGCGAGGCAGGCGGAGATCATGGCTCTGGCGAAGGAGCAGGGTCGTGTTCTCGTGGACGAACTCGCGGCGCGTTTCGCAGTCACGCCGCAGACGATTCGCAAGGATCTCAACGACCTCTGCGACGCACGAGCCCTCAACCGCATTCACGGCGGAGCCGTTTTCCCGAGCGGAAATGAAAACGTCAAATACGAAGCGCGCCGTTCCATGGCCGCAACCGAGAAACAGGCGATCGGCCGCGCCGCGGCCGACCTGATTCCCGACAATTCCTCACT
Source organism: Allorhizobium sp. (assembly GCA_965283865.1). Classification (GTDB taxonomy): domain Bacteria; phylum Pseudomonadota; class Alphaproteobacteria; order Rhizobiales; family Rhizobiaceae; genus Allorhizobium. The sequence continues at coordinate 247,066 of CBDIQA010000001.1, read as the reverse complement.
CTTCATCAATATTGGCACCACGACGGAAGCGGTCGGTGACGCATTGGTCGACCATAAGGAATTGATGGTCATCACCAATAACATCAATGTCGCCAATCACTTGCGAATATTCCCCTCAATTGAGGTGGTGATCGCCGGCGGCGTGGTCCGTGGATCGGATGGCGGCATCGTCGGTGAGGCAGCCGTGGATTTCATCCGTCAGTTCAAGGTGGATTTCGCCGTTATCGGTGTTTCGGCCATCGATGAAGATGGTGCACTTGCTCGATTTCGATTTCCGCGAAGTGAAAGTCGCCCAGGCGATCATCGCCAATGCGCGCCACGTGATCCTCGTGTCCGACGCATCAAAATTCGAGCGCACGGCGCCTGTCCGGATTGGCCATATCTCGCAGGTTCAGCACGTTTATCACCGATCATTGTCGCTTCAGACAGCAGTCCGGACGATTTGCGCGGAGGCAGGACGTCCGCATCATCGAAACGCGCTCCGGCGAGTGCACCACAGCATCTCGCGGCAATAAGTTTCGTTTGACATTCGTTATAAATTTCGAAAATGATATTCGCCATGCTTTCGCAATAGCAGCAAAAATGCTGCAGGTGCGAACATCGTGGAGGAGATAATGTCGGGCGCAGCTTCAATCTACGATCTGTTTCGTGATCGGTGGCGGGATCAATGGATGCGGGATCGCGCGTGACGCGGCCGGCCGTGGATATTCTGTCGCCCTGGCTGAAATGAACGACTTCGCCTCCGGCACATCATCAGGCGCCACCAAGCTGATCCATGGTGGCTTGCGCTACCTCGAGCATTACGAATTCCGCCTGGTGCGCGAAGCTCTGATGGAGCGCGAGGTCCTCTGGAGCCATGGCGCCGCATGTCATCTGGCCGCTGCGTTTCGTGCTGCCCTATGCACAAGGGCCATGCGCCCGGCCTGGCTTATCCGGCTAGGGCTCTTCCTCTACGACCATATCTGGCGTGGTCGGAAGCTCCTGCCCGCCACCAAGACGCTCGACCTGCGCCAGCGATCCGGCCGGCAAACCCTTGAAGCCCGTCTTCTCGAAGGCTTTCGAATATTCCGACGGCTGGGTCGATGACGCCCGTATGGTCGTCGCTCAACGCCCGCGACGCCGCAGATCCGTGGCGCAAACGATCCTGAGCCGCGCCCGCGTCGTGTCGCGCCCATCGTGAAGACGGCCACTGGGTCGATCACCATCGAGAGTCTGCAGAGCGGCGATGGCTCTGAGGTGACTCAAGGCGCGTATGCTGGTGAATGCAGCCGGTCCCTGGGTCGACCAGGTACTTGGCTGGTGCTTGTCGGCCTGCAACAACGTACACAATGTACGCCTCGTCCAAGGCAGCCATATCATCGTCCGCAAGAAGTTCACCGATCGCGCGTGCCTACTTCTTCCAGAACCCCGATAATCGCATCATCTTCGCCATCCCCTATGAAGGCGAATTCACCCTGATCGGCACGACAGACCAGCGACTATCACCGAAGATCCGAAGGATGTGCGCATCAGCCCCGAAGAGGTCGAACTACCTCTGCGACGCGGCGAGCGAATATTTCCAGGAACCGGTGCGCCCTGACGATATCGTCTGGAGCTATTCGGCCGTCCGTCCTCTTTTCGATGACGGAGCTTCCAAGGCCCAGGAAGCGACGCGCGATTACGTGCTGAAGATCGAAGGCAATAGCGGCGACGCCCCCTTGCTCAACGTCTTCGGCGGCAAGCTGACCACCTATCGCCGTCTGGCCGAATCGATGCGCTGGAAAAGATCGAGTGAATCGATCGGCGAAAAAGTGACCGGCCGTGGACGGCAGATGCAGCCGTCTGCCGGGTGGTGATTTCGCTGCAACAGCTTTCGAGCGCGCACAGTTGCGGATCTCTTGAAGGTCTATCCCTTCCTGGATGCGGGGACATGCCGAGCGCCTGGTTCGCTGTCTACGGAACCGATTCGAAGCTCGATCCTGGGCAAAGCCCGAGTCGGATCGCCGATCTCGGACGCCACTTCGGCGGCGACGCTCTACGAAGCGGAGGTCCGCTGGCTGGTTGAAAACGGAATGGGCGGTCACGGCCGAAGACGTGCTGTGGCGCCGAACGAAACAGCGGTCTGTATCTCTGACGCCAGAGGAGGTCGAAGGGGCTGGATGCCTATCTGCGGGATGTTGGCGGCGGCCTGATCGCGGCCATCCCACTGAAGAAGACCGACGGTTTGGAGGAGGCCCGAGGACATATGTTGGAACTGCGTAAAGTCTCGAAAATGGCGGGAGGTGAATATCATATTCACCCGACCGATCTGACATTGCAGCGGGGTACGCTCAATGTCCTGCTCGGGCCCACACTTTCGGGCAAGACATCCCTGATGCGCCTGATGGCAGGCCTCGACAAGCCGACTTCCGGAACCGTTCATGTTCGACGGCAAGGATGTCACCGGCATGCCGGTCCAGAAGCGCAATGTCGCGATGGTCTACCAGCAGTTCATCAATTACCCGGCCCTGACCGTCTACGAAAACATCGCCTCGCCGATGCGCGTGGGCGGCAAGGATGCAGCCACGATCGATCGTGAAGTTCGCAAGGCCGCCGATCTGCTCCGGCTGACGCCGTATCTTGATCGCACCCCGCTCAGCCTCTCCGGTGGACAGCAGCAGCGCACGGCCTTGGCCCGCGCTATTGTCAAGAATGCGACCCTCGTGCTGCTCGACGAACCGCTCGCCAATCTCGACTACAAGCTGCGCGAGGAACTGCGCGCGGAACTGCCGAAGATCTTTGCCGAATCCGGCGCCATCTTCGTCTACGCGACGACCGAGCCGTCTGAAGCGCTGCTGCTCGGCGGCAACACGGCGACGCTGTCGGAAGGCCGCATCACCCAGTTCGGGCGAGACGATCAACGTCTACCGTCAGCCCGTCGGATCTTCTGACTGCCCGGACCTTCGCCGACCCGCCGCTCAACACCATCGCGCTTGTCAAAAAAGGCGCCGAGCTTCGAGCTCGAACGGCCAGCCGGTTCTCGGCATGCCGGCGCCATCCGAACTCATCGGCATTGCAGACGGTCCGGTGCACGGTCGGCCTTCCACCCGCACCACCTGTCGCTCGCTGCTCTGCCCGGCGCCTTGGCTGTGCCAGTGCGGGCTCAAGCGTCACCCTCGTGCCGGAAATCGCCGGCTCCGAAAGCTTCATTCATGTCGAATATGGCCGATGCGCGCTGGGTGATGTCTGACCGCATGGCATCCACGACCTCGATGCTAGACCGCAGAGATCGACGTCTTCATCGATACCGCGTCACCTGATGGTCGTTCGGCGACCGACGGCAGGGCGCTCGGCGCCCCCGCCGAAGCTGGCGGCGTGAGGAGGAACGATCATGGCACGCATCAACCTCGACCATATCCGCCACGCCTACACCCCGGCCGAACCCGCAGCAGGCCGGCGATTACGCCCTGAAGGAAGTCCATCACGACATGGGATGACGGCGGCGCCTATGCGCTGCTCGGTCCCTCCGGCTGCGGCAAGACCACGCTGCTCAACATCATCTCGGGCCTGATCCATCCCTCGGATGGCCGGATCGAATTCGACGGCGTTGACGTCACCAACCTGCCGACGGCTGCCGCGCAACATCGCCCAGGTCTTCCAGTTCCCGGTCGTCTACGACACCATGACGCGTCTACGACAACCTGGCCTTCCCGCTTGCGCAATCGGCATGTGCCGGACAGATCAGGTCGACCAGCGCGGTCGACGAGATCCTCGACATGATCGATCTGCAGCCCATGGCCCGCAAACAGGCGCAAGGCCTGACGGCGGACCAGAAGCAGAAGATCTCGCTCGGTCGCGGTCTCGTGCGCTCGGATGTCAACGCGATCCTGTTCGACGAGCCGCTGACCGTGATCGACCCGCACATGAAATGGGTGCTGCGCTCGCAGTTGAAGCGTCTGCACCGCCAGTCGGGCTTCACCATGGTCTATGTCACCCATGACCAGACCGAGGCGCTGACCTTCGCCGATAAGGTCGTCGTCATGTATGACGGCCAGATCGTCCAGATCGGGACACCGGCCGAACTTTTCGAGCGTCCGAGCCACACCTTTGTCGGCTATTTCATCGGCTCGCCGGGCATGAATGTCATGCCGGTCAAGGTGAATGGCGCAGACCGCGATCGTTGGCGACCAGACGGTGAACCTGCCGGGCGCGCCCAAAGCCGTCCGGACAGAGCCAGATCGAACTCGGCATCCGCCCGGAATATCGTGCGGCTCGGCCGCGACGGCATGCCCGTTACCGTCAGCCAAGGTCGAGGATGTCGGCCGCCACAAGATCGTGCGCGCGCAAGCTGGCCGGCAGGGACACCGCGGTCGATCGTCATCGCCAGAGGATGCGAGATCGTCCCCGCCGATCCGAAGGTAGCGGTTCGATCCCCGAGCCGGCGTCAGCATCTATCGCCGATTCCTGGCGCGTCGGAGATGGAGGGCATGAGCCATGGACAAGACTTGGAACAACAAGGCCTGGTTCCTGGTGCATGCCGGTCCTGGTGCTGGTGGCCTTCTCCGCCGTCATCCCGCTGATGACGGTGGTCAACTATTCGGTCCAGGACACGTTCGGCAACAACTGTCTTCTTCTGGGCCGGCACTGACTGGTTCGAGCGATACTGCTGTCGTCCGAGCCGCTTCTGGGATGCGCTCGGACCGCAACCTGATCTTCTCGTTCATCATTCTGGCGATCGAGGTGCCGCTCGGCATCTTCATCGCGCTCAACATGCCGAAAAACGGCTGGGGCGTGCCGGTCTGCCTCGTGCTGATGGCGCTGCCGCTGCTCATCCCGTGGAACGTCGTCGGCACCATCTGGCAGGTGTTCGGACGCGTCGACATCGGCCTTCTGGGCTATTACGCTCGAACGCTATCGGCATCGACTACAATTACACGCAGGACCCGTTCGACGCCTGGGTCACCATCATCGTGATGGATGTCTGGCACTGGACGAGCCTTGTCGTGCTGCTCTGCTATGCCGGCCTCGTCTCGATCCCGGACGCCTACTACCAGGCCGCCAAGATCGACGGCGCCTCGCGCTGGGCGGTGTTCCGCTACATCCAGCTGCCGAAGATGCAGCGCGTGCTTGCTGATCGCCGTGCTGCTGCGCTTCATGGACAGCTTCATGATCTACACCGAGCCCTTCGTCGTCACCGGCGGCGGTCCCGGGCAATTCGACGACCTTCCTGTCGATCGACCTCGTCAAGATGGCGACTCGGCCAGTTCGACCTTGGCCCGGCCGCGGCCATGTCGATCATCTACTTCCTCATCATCCTGCTGCTGTCGTGGGTGTTCTACACCGTCATGACCAACTACGACGCGGAGCGCTGAGATGGCTGGCGCCAATGAACGGACCGAGCGGAATGCGATGAATGCAACGGCTACATCGGGAGGCCTGGCCAGTTCGCTGTCGCAGAGCGACCTCGACAAGCGCATGCGCCGTTGCTGCGATCGCGCTGGTAGTGATCGTGCCGACGCTCTACATCTTCGTCTGCTGTTGCCGATCTATTGGCTCGTCAACATGAGCTTCAAGACGAACGCAGGAGATCATCGGGCGTCGCTTCTCGCTCTGGCCCGTCAACCCGACACTTGCCAACTACGTCGATCATCTTCACCGATCCGGTCGTGGTACACGGGCTACATCAACTCGATCATCTATGTGGTGCATGAACACGGTGATCTCGGTCGCCGGTGGCGCTGCCGGCAGCCTATGCCTTCTCGCGCTACCGCTTCCTGGGCGACAAGCATCTGTTCTTCTGGCTGCTGACCAACCGCATGGCGCCGCCGGCCGTGTTCGCGCTGCCCTTCTTCCAGCTCTATTCTGCCTTCGGCCTGATCGACACGCATATCGCGGTGGCGCTCGCACACTGCCTGTTCAACGTGCCGCTGGCGGTGTGGATCCTCGAAGGCTTCATGTCCGGCGTGCCGAAGGAGATCGACGAGACCGCCTATATCGACGGCTATTCGTTCCCGAAATTCTTCGTCAAGATCTTCATGCCGCTGATCGCCAGCCGGCATCGGTGTCGCCTGCCTTCTTCTGCTTCATGTTCTCCTGGGTGGAACTGCTGATTGCCCGCACGCTGACCACGACGGATGCCAAGCCGATCGCCGCCACCATGACGCGCACGGTCTCGGCCTCCGGTATGGACTGGGGCGCTGCTGGCCGCCGCCGGCGTGCTCACGATCATCCCCGGCGCGCTCGTGATCTGGTTCGTGCGCAACTACATCGCCAAGGGCTTTGCCCTGGGAGGGTGTGATGAACGAACGCGAGTTCGTCCGCCATCTTCAAGGGCTTCGCCGGGAGGATATGATCGCGATGCGACTTCTACATGGATGGCCTGGACGACTGGCCGACGGCCACTATTCTTCGTCGTGATCTTCAGCCCTGATCCTGGTCGGCATGGCATGTCTGGGAATATCTGTCTCGCCGGGCGGCAATCCGCGAACCGGCGTTCTGCGCTTCGAGACGACCCGCGGTGACCGCCTTTTCGTGTCGCTGCTCGGCGTCGGCCTTCATCCATCTCGCTTGGCTCGGTCTCGTCGGACCGAACCTGTGGTGGGCTCTCGCCCTGTCCGTGGTCTACGCCGTCGGCGTCTTCCGCTTCGTCTAGGGCAAGACAAGACGGGTGGCGGCGGGCAGGTCGCCATCCCTGGAACTGACAACTGAACGCAATCGCAACCTTAGGGAGGATACAATGCGAAAGCAACTTTTGACGATCAACAGCGGCCATTGCTCCTGTTGCCATCGGCGTAGGCGATCGCCTATCGCCGACATGGATGCGGCGAAGAAACCTTCCTGGACGCTGAGATCGGCGACATGTCTGCACGCTGGATCGTGCCGACGCAGGAAGCCGAAATGCAGTGGTTCGTTGACGCCGCCAAGCCCTTCGCCGGCATGGAAATCAAGGTCGTCTCGGAAACCATCACCACGCATGAGTACGAGTCCAAGGTGCTGGCTCCGGCCTTCACCGCCATCACCGGCATCAAGATCACCCATGACCTGATCCGGTGAAGGCGACGTCGTCGAAAAGCTGCAGACCCAGATGCAGTCGGGCGAAAATATCTACGACGCCTACATCAACGACTCCGACCTGATCGGCACCCACTGGCGCTACCAGCAGGTCCGCAACCTGACCGACTGGATGGCGAACGAAGGCAAGGACGTTACCAGCCCGACGCTCGACATCGATGACTTCATCGGCACAGTCGTTCACCACCGCTCCGGATGGCAAGCTCTACCAGCTGCCCGACCAGCAGTTCGCCAACCTCTACTGGTTCCGCTACGACTGGTTCAACGACGAGAAGAACAAGGCCGACTTCAAGGCGAAGTACGGCTACGATCTCGGCGTTCCGGTCAACTGGTCCGCCTATGAGGACATCGCCGAGTTCTTCACCGGCCGCGAAATCGACGGCAAGAAGGTCTATCGGCCACATGGACTACGGCAAGAAGGACCCGTCGCTCGGCTGGCGCTTCACCGACGCCTGGCTGTCGATGGCCGGCAACGGCGACAAGGGCATCCCGAACGGCAACTGCCGGTCGACGAATGGGGCATCAAGGTCGACGAAAACTCGCGTCCGGTCGGCTCTTGCGTGGCCCGTGGCGGTGACACCAACGGCCCAGCCTCCGTCTATGCCATCGAGAAGTATCTCGAATGGCTGACGAAGCTACGCCCCGCCGGAAGCTCAGGGCATGACCTTCTCGGAATCCGGTCCGGTGCCGTCGCAGGGTGAAGTCGCCCAGCAGATGTTCTGGTACACCGCCTTCACCGCCGACATGGTCAAGGACGGCCTGCCGGTCGTCAACGACGACGGTACGCCGAAGTGGCGCATGGCTCCGTAGCCCGCATGGCGTCTACTGGAAGGACGGCATGAAGCTCGGCTATCAGGACGCAGGTTCCTGGACGCTGATGAAGTCCACCCCGGACGACCGCGCCAAGGCCGCCTGGCTCTACGCACAGTTCGTCACCTCGAAGACCGTTGACGTGAAGAAGAGCCATGTCGGCCTGACCTTCATCCGTCGAGTCGACGCATCGATCACCAGTCCTTCACCGAACGCGCTCCGAAGCTCGGCGGTCTGGTCGAGTTCTACCGCTCGCCGGCCCGCCTGCAGTGGTCGCCGACCGGCACCAACGTTCCTGACTATCCGAAGCTGGCTCAGCTCTGGTGGCAGGCAATCGGTGACGCTTCTTCCGGTGCAAAGACTGCGCAGGAAGCCATGGACTCGCTCTGCGCTGAGCAGGAAAAGGTCCTTGAGCGTCTCGAACGCGCTGGAGTCCAGGGCGATATCGGTCCGAAGCTTGCCGAGGAAAAGACCCTCGAAGAGTGGAACGCCGATGCCGTTGCCAAGGGCAATCTCGCTCCGCAGCTGAAGATCGAGAACGAGAAGGAACAGCCCATCACCGTCAACTACGACGAGCTGGTCAAGAGCTGGCAGAAGTAGACTGCCGGTCAGGTATTCTGATCCATGTGACAACCGCCGGGGCGAAATCTACGCTCCCGGCTGTCTTCAATTAAGGCAGTTTGACGCCTGATGAGCGGTTACATTCTGGCCATCGACCAAGGAACGACCTCGACCCGCTCGATCATCTTCGATCAGCGAGATGCATAGTCGTCGGCGTCGCCCAGCAGGAGTTCACCCAGCATTATCCCGGATTCCGGATGGGTCGAGCATGATCCGGACGAGATCTGGGCAGACTGTGCGTGGCTACTATCGAAAAGGCGGTCGCTGCCGCCAAGGGATCAATGATGCGTCCGATGTGACCGCGATCGGCATCACCAACCAGCGCGAAACCGTCGTCGTCTGGGACCGCGACGACCGGCAAGCCGATCCACAACGCCATCGTCTGGCAGGACCGCCGCACGGCGCCGGCTGCTGCGACGAGCTGCAAGCATCAGGGCCTGGAGACGATCTTCACGCACAAGACCGGCCTGCTGCTCGATCCCTATTTCTCCGGCACCAAGATCGTCCTGGCTCCTCGAACAACGTCGACGGGCGCTGAGGGCACGCGCCGAGAACGGCGAGATCTGCTGTCGGCACGATCGACAGCTTGCTCATCTGGCAAGCTGACCGGCGGCAAGGTCCACGCGACCGACGCCACCAATGCCTCGCGCACCCTGATCTACGACATCAGCGCCAACAGCTTGGGACGACGAGCTCCTGTCGATCCTCGAACATCCCGCGCGCCATGCTGCCAGAGGTCAAGGATTGTGCCGACGACTTCGGAGTCACCGCGATGCGGCCGTTCTCGGCGCCGCAGATCCCGATCCTCGGGCGTGGCAGGCGACCAGCAGGCGGCCGACCATCGGCCAGGCCTGCTTCGAGCCGGGCATGATGAAATCGACCTATGGCACGGGCTGCTTTGCGCTGCTGAACACCGGCCGCGATCGCGGTCGCCTCGAACAACCGCCTGCTCACCACCATCGCCTACCAGCATGAACGGCGAAACGACCTACGCGCTCGAAGGCTCGATCTTCATCGCCGGTGCGGCCGTGCAATGGCTGCGCGACGGCATGAAGGTGCATCGGCAAGGCCGAGTCGGAGACGGCAAACTGCGCTCGCCAGCAAGGCCGATCCGACGTCAGAACGTCTATCTGGTGCCGGCCTTTACCGGCCTTGGGCGCACCCCATTGGGATGCCGATGCGCGTGGCGCGATCTTCGGCCTGACGCGCGGAACGGGTCCTGCCGAGTTCGCTCGCGCCGCGCTCGAAAGCGTCGCCTACCAGACCCGCGACCTGCTCGAAGCCATGCAGCAAGGACTGGAAGTGGCAGCGCAGCCAAGACGGTCTTGCGCGTCGATGGCGGCATGGTCGCCTCCGACTGGACGATGCAGCGCCTCGCCGACATCCTCGCTGCCCCCGTCGATCGTCCCGTGGTTCTCGAAACCACCGTCCTCGGTGCTGCCTGGCTCGCAGGCTCCCGTGCAGGCCTCTGGCCCGACCAGAAGGGCTTTGCCGCGACCTGGAAGCGGGATCGTCGTTTTGAGCCGGGTATGGATGTAACCGAACGGGAGGCAGCCATCGCTGGCTGGCAGGACAGCGTCTCCCGCTGCCTGACCACGCGCTAACCCCTGGAAACACGCTAGCCGTCAGAGCATCGCGACCAGCGTCTCCAGGCGATCGGCATCCTTCGGCAGCTTGTCCTGCCTCAGCCGTGCGATGCGGGGGAACCGCATTGCGATCCCGGATTTGTGCCGCGTCGACCGCGCCAGCCCCTCGAAGGCCACCTCGACGACAAAGCCATGCTCGGGTTCAGCCCTCAGGCTGCGAACCGGGCCAAAGCGCTCCACTGTATTGTTGCGCACGAACCGGTCGAGCACTTCCAGCTCCTCGTCGGTAAAGCCAAAGTAAGCCTTGCCGACGGGCACCAACACATCCCCTTCACCGGGGATCGCCGTCCAGACCCCGAAGGTAAAATCCGAGTAGTAGCTGGAGCGTTTGCCATGCCCGCGCTGGGCATACATCAGCACGGCATCGGCAGTCATCGGGTCCCGTTTCCACTTGAACCATGGCCCCTTGGCGCGTCCGGCCTGATAGCTGCTGTCCAGGCGTTTCAGCATCACTCCTTCGATCACAGGATCAGGTGGGGCCGATCGCAACTGTTCCAGCTCTTCCCAGGTGGAGAAGGATACGAGCGGCGAGAGATCGAACCGCCGTGGCTCCTGTCGCTCAACGAGGGCGCTTAAGCGTTCACGACGTGTGAGGAAGGTCTCGGGCCGTACATCCACTTCGCCATCGAACAGGATGTCATAGGTGCGGATGAAGACCGGGTAGTCCTCCAGCATCTTGGCCGTGACCGTCTTGCGATTGAGCCGCTGCTGGAGATCCGAAAAGGTCCGCGTCGGTGCATTGGTCCGCGATGTCCCGCCGACGAGCAGTTCGCCGTCGATCACGCCCTCGAACTGTGCTGCCTCGATGATATCTGGAAACGCCCCTGATATATCATCGCCGGAGCGCGAATAGAGCCGGCTCTTTCCGCCGGAGCAGGACAGCTGCACGCGGATGCCATCCCACTTCCATTCAGCGGCGAAATCCCTCGGATCGAGATTGGGCAGATCCCTGTCTTCGATCGGTGTCGAGAGCATGACCGAATGGAAGATGGCTGGCGTCGACAAGACAGGTTTCTCGACCCGGTTCTCGAGCCAGTCGAACAGCTCGGTATAAGGAGGCTTCAGCCCATGCCAGAGGCTCTCGATGTCGACGACATCCTTGTCGCCATAGAGCGCCAGCGCCTGCTTGGTGAGGCGCGCCGAGACGCCGATCCGTAGGCCTCCGGTGACGAGCTTGATCAGCGCGAACCGCTCGGATGTGTCGAGCCTGTCAAAGAGGTCGCGCATGACGGAGCGCGTCTCGTTCCTCCCAAGCCGCTGTAGCCGCTCGACGATCTTTGACAGGCTTTCGAGATCCTGCTCGTCCTCGGCTTCCAGCACCTGTGGCTCCCAGACGAGCGAGATGGTCTCGGCAAGGTCGCCGACATAGTCATAGGAATACTGGAACAGGATCGGGTCCATCCGCTCCAGCACCAATTCCTTCAGCAGCGCCGGCTTCACGCCCTTGATGTCGAGCCCATCGGTCAGCGCGGCCAGCGCATAGCCTCGGTCGAGATCGGGCGTTTTACGGAAATAGTCCACCAGCAGCGTCAGCTTGCCGTTGCGGCTAGGCGTCAGCACGAGGCGATCGAGGAGGCGGGCAAAGGCCTTCATTTCAGTCTCCCTCGTCTTCGTAGCCGACGAGGTGCAGCGGTCGCGCCTTTATGCCGGAAAGCTCGCACCAGCGAACGAGTGCTTCTTCACGCCCATGGGTAACCCAGACCTCCTGTGGCCCGACCTCGCGGATCGTGTCGAGAAGTTCCGGCCAGTCGCAATGGTCGGAGATGACGAGCGGCAGTTCCACGCCACGCTGCTTCGCTCTCTGGCGGACCATCATCCAGCCGGACGCAAAGATCGCGAGGGGATCCTCGAAGCGCCGCGCCCAGCGGTCGTTAAAGGCAGATGGCGGGCCGATGACGACAGCGCCCTTAAAGTTACCCGACTTCTTATCCTCTGTGGTCGCTGGCCTGAGATCCCCCAGTTCCACACCTTGTTCGGTGTAGTAGTCGCAGAGCCGCGCCATCGAACCGTGGATATAGATCGGCTTTTCGTAGCCGCCGAGCCGGATGAGCGAAATCACCCGCTGTGCCTTGCCCAGCGCATAGGCCCCGATCAGATGGCTGCGCTCTGGAAACTGCTGCAGCGAGGTCAGAAGCTTCTGGATTTCCAGCCGTGGCTCCGGATGGTGGAAGACCGGCAGTCCGAAGGTGGCTTCGGTGATGAAGACATCGCAGGGAACCGGCTCGAAGCTCGCGCAGGTCGGATCCGCCCCGCGCTTGTAGTCGCCGGAGACCACGATCCGTGTCCCCTGTGCTTCGATTTCGATCTGTGCCGAACCGAGCACATGACCTGCCGGATGAAAGCGGATCGCAACACCATTGATCGAAATGGTTTCCCCGAAGGCAGCGCTCTGTGACGTCACACAAAAGTCCTCACCGTAGCGGATCGCCATGATGTCGAGGGTCTGTTGGGTGGCGAGTACGTGTGTATGGCCCGAGCGAGCGTGGTCGGAATGTCCGTGCGTAATCAACGCCCGGTCGACAGGCCGAACCGGATCGACAAAAAAATCACCCAGCGGGCAATAAAGCCCACCGGGTGTCGGATGGAGAAGTAGGTCCGGCTTGATCATGCCGAGAACATAGGGCGCCCGAAGACGCCCTTCCAGCGCTCACTGCGCAAAGCGCGAAACGGCATAGTAGCCGGCCGCCGAGGCCGTGGCCGAAAGAAAAGCACCCCAGGCCATGTCGACAAGGCTGACCTGCAGCGACCAGCCCTTCAAGGTGGCGAGATTGGTCATTTCATAGGTACCGTAAGCAAGCAGCCCAAGCAGGGCACCATTGAAGATGGCCGTCAGCAGGCTGCCCGCAGAGACGGCTGGCATCACGGCGAAGTAAACGAGCCCGATCACGTAGAAGAGGTAGAAAATGCCGGCAGCCGCAAAGTTCGGCGTTGCCAGAAGCAGGCTGCCGATATGTTCGCGGTAAAAGCCGATCGCAATGCGCGTCAGCCAGAGATAGTCGAGGGCAAAGAAGACAACGGCCGTGGCGGCGTAGGCGATCACATAAGGCATTTGTCTTCCCTCTCGGCCGGGCGCCTGCCCGGCCTTCAATCAGATTCCAAGAACCGGCTGGACCAGACGGACCAGAAGGCTCTTGAACTTCAGCGGCGCGTCGGTCACGGCGAGACAGATGCAATCCTCGTCCGGTGTCGCCACCGGCTGGTGCGTCAACGTCTCGTCGGCTTCCTCGATGTCACCGCGCTTGAACACGGTTTCCCCATCGGTGAAGGCACCCTTTAGCACAAGCGTCAGTTCCCGCCCGCCATGCGAATGTTCGGGCACCGGCTTGCCGGCCGGGATCTTGAGCAAGCGAACCTGACTTTCCGAATCACCGGTTTTGATCGGGATATGATAGGCGCCGCGACCGAGAGCCTTCCATTTCAGGGCCTCCACATCGCCGCCCAGATAAGAGCGCAGCGGTTCGGGCAGGACCGGAATGTCTGCTGGCGTGGCAACGGGCTTCGCAGAAGACGTCGCGCCAGCCTTCTTTCCGAGCTTGGCTTTCATCGATGCCCAGCTGTCTGCGGACGAGGTTTCATCAGACTTCACCTCGGTCGCTTCGAGAAGCTGACCGCCGGTGTGTTCCATGAAGGAAAGCCGATCGCGGCAGGCCGGGCACAGTGCCAGGTGCGTCGCAACCGCAATGCTCCAGCCTTCGGCCAGGTTTCCGGTCGCGTAATCGAGCAGCAGTTCGTCGCTGAGATGATGTTGAACGTGGAGCGTCATGCTCGCTCCTCCAAGGCTGCGCGCAGCTTCGCAAAGGCGAGGCGAATCCGGGATTTGACGGTTCCCATCGGCAGTCCGAGTTCGGCTGCGATCATGCTGTGGGATGCTTCTCTGTAGAATGACATTTTGAGGAGTTCGAGCTGTTCGGGTGGTAGGGTTTCCATGGCGCGGCGCAGGCGATCTGCCTCCTGCCTGCCTTCGAATTCGACATCGGCCGGCGGCACGATCATCGGGCACGAAGGCCGGATCAGACTGGGTCGAAGGTCGGACGTTTTTCGCGACGGAAGGCGTCGATGCGTTGATTTCGAGCGATGGTGAAGATCCAGCTGGAAACATTTCCCCTCGTCGGGTCGAACTGCTCGGCCTTGTTCCAGACCGCGAGCATCGTCTCCTGCATCAGCTCTTCGGCTGCCTGTCCATCGCGGGCAAGCTTCGCCATATAGGCACGTACCTTTGGACCATAGTATTTGAAGATCGTCTCGAATGCTTCGATGTCTCTATCGCGGCCAACGGCGGCCAAAAGCTGCGAGAAGTTACGCTGGTCCAGTTCTTCCACCGACTCGGTCATCGAAACGCTTTTTTCCCTCGTTTGAGCGACGCAACGACCTGTTGCCGTGCGGTTCGCCCGGGGTCATTGTGGCACGCATCTGCCGAGATGTGTATCGCGTTCATCATGAAGCGCTTTACGCCGTCGTTTTGCGGACGGATCACCGGATGCGAATTTATTCGCGTCGATCAATCCATTGAGATTTACCTTGCGTAATCATTGGCGAATCCATTGGACAAAAGAGTTAGTAAAGGGCGGGTAATGGACACTGGTACGACGAAGGCCGCATTCGGCGGTAAACGCAGGATCGCGGTCATCGGATCGGGCATTTCAGGTCTTTCCTGCGCCTGGTTGCTGTCGAAAAGCACCGACGTCGTTCTCTATGAAACGGAGAACCGTCCCGGTGGCCATTCCAATACGGTCCTGGCGCCGGGCGCCGCCAAGGACATTCCCGTCGACACCGGCTTCATCGTCTATAACGACCGCAATTATCCCAATCTCGTGAAGCTGTTCGAGCATCTCGACGTCCCGACCCTGCCGTCGAACATGTCCTTCGCAGCGTCGCTCGGTGACGGGGCATTCGAATATTCGGGCTCAGGCCTCTCAGGTCTCCTGGGGCAGAAATCGAACATCCTTCGCCCGCGCTTCTGGCGCATGGTCAAGGACATCCTCCGCTTCTACAAGGAGGCGCCGGGCCTTCTTGATCACCGTGAGCTCGAGGGCGTATCGCTCGGCGACTATCTGGCCTCGGCCGACTATGCGCCATCCTTCATTGAGGATCATCTCCTGCCGATGGGTGCTGCCATCTGGTCGACAACAGCTTCGGAGATGCGGCTTTATCCGCTCCACGCCTTCATTCGCTTCTTCGCAAACCATGGCTTGCTGGTGCTCAAGGATCGTCCGCGCTGGCGTACCGTAAAGGGCGGCAGCCGGGAATATGTCGCGCGCATCCTGGCCGACTTCACCGGCGAAGTTCGCCTCGGCACAGCCGTGACGGGCGTTCGTCGCGGCATTACGGGTGTGGAAGTGACAGATGTGCATGGCAGCGTCGAAGCCTACGATGATGTCGTTCTCGCCACCCATGCCAATCAGAGCATCGACCTGCTCGAAGATGCCGACACCGAGGAGCGTGAGATCCTCGAGTCCTTCCAGTACACGCCCAATCTCGCCGTCCTCCATTCGGACGAGCAGTTGATGCCCAAGCGCAAGTCTGTCTGGTCGAGCTGGAACTACGTGGCCGGCAAGCAGGCGGACGCGAGCGAAACCCTCTGCGTCACCTACTGGATGAACATGCTGCAGTCGCTTGATCGCGGCGACCCCGCTCTTCGTGACGCTCAACCCATGCCGCCCGATCGACCGCGTCCAAGCGTCATCCGGCACATTCAACTATGAACATCCGCTGTTCGACGTCGCCGCCATCCGCGCTCAGCGCCGGATCTGGCAGCTGCAAGGTCGCCGCAACACATGGTTCTGCGGCGCCTATTTCGGGAGCGGCTTCCACGAGGATGGCCTGCAGGCGGGACTTGCTGTCGCCGAGGCGCTGGGCGGCGTTCGCCGTCCCTGGTCGGTCGAAAACGAATCCGGCCGCATCGTCATCGGCCGTCAGCTTGAGGCTGCGGAATGACGTTTCAGTCCGCCATCTATGCCGGGCATGTGCTGCATGTCCGCAGCCGGCCCAAGAAGCACAGCCTTCGTTACAGCGTTTTCTCGCTTTTGATCGACCTCGACGAAATCGATCAGCTGAACGACGGCCTGCGCCTCTTCGGCTACAACCGCGCAGCGCTCTATTCCGTGCATGATGTTGATCATGGCAATGGTCGCACCGGAGAACTGCGCCCCTGGCTCGAGGAACGCCTGGCCGCTGCAGGGCTTGAAGAAGACGCTGGCTGGAAGATCCGCATGCTCTGCTATCCCCGGATCTTTGGTTACGTCTTCAACCCGATTACCGTCTTCTTCTGCTACCGCGCCGAAGGCGGCCTTGCCGCAGTCCTTTACGAGGTGTGCAACACCTTCAACGAGCGCCACACCTACGTGATCCCGGTGGAAGCAGAAGCGAACGGTATCCTGCGCCACAGCTGCGCCAAGGAGATGTATGTCTCGCCCTTCATGCCGATGAATTGCGAATACAATTTCCGCATCAGCCCGCCGGATGACGATGTCGCCATCAATATCGGCGAGAGCGATCCCGAAGGTCCACTTTTGTTTGCAACTTTTTCCGGCCGGCGCCGTCCTTTGTCGGACAGAGGCTGTGTTGCACATGTTGCTGAAGTACCCTTTGATGACCCTCAAAGTGATGGGTGGCATTCATTGGGAGGCACTGAGGCTTTGGTGGAAGGGGGTTCCCATCTATCGACATGAGCCGGCAGCAGCCAAAATAGCGTCTACGATCGTCGTGCAGAATGGGATGAATAAGTCATGAGTCACGCTGAGCAGGAAATGCACCCTGTGGTTAGCTCTCTCACATTCTGGCAGCGCATGATGTGCCGCTGGGCCGATCGCATCGCCGTCGGGCGTCTCACGCTTCAATTCGAAGGATACGGAGAGCACGTGGCGATCGGCGCAAAGCCGGGGCCGAATGCCGTCTTGTGCGTGCGCAATGCAAGCCCGGTCCTGCGGCTCCTGACCGGTGGGACACTCGGCTTCGCACAGTCCTTCATGGATGGCGACCTCGATTCGCCCGATATCGGCGCCGTCCTGGAACTTGCTCTGTCAAACGAAGCGCAGCTCGGCGCGGTGCTTGCATCTTCATCCGTGTTCAAGGCACTGGCCCGCCTGCGTCACAAGCTGCGCCGCAACTCGAAAAAGGGTAGCCGGCGAAATATCGCTTATCATTACGATCTCGGGAATGCCTTCTATGGTCTGTGGCTCGACCAGACCATGACCTATTCCTCGGCGCTCTACACGGCGCCGGCCATGAGCCTCGCGGATGCTCAGGAAGCGAAATACGCCCGCATCGTCGAAGAGCTGCAGATTGGGCCGGACGACCACGTCCTGGAAATCGGATGCGGCTGGGGCGGCTTTGCCGAGCATGCGATCCGCAAGACCGGCTGTCGGGTCACCGGCCTCACCCTGTCCAACGAGCAGGCAAAATTTGCCCGCGACCGCCTGGAAAAGGCAGGCTTTGCCGATCGGGTCGACATCCGGCTGGAGGATTACCGCGATTGCCGCGGCCAGTTCGACAAGATCGTCTCGATCGAGATGTTCGAGGCCGTCGGCGAAGAGAATTGGCCGGTCTATTTCAAGTCCGTGCAGGGACGCCTGGTTCAGGGTGGCAAGGCGCTCATCCAGACGATCACCATCGACGAAAGCCGCTTCGACTATTATCGCCGCAGCGCCGATTTCATCCAGACCTACATCTTTCCAGGTGGCATGCTGCCTTCGGTCACTGTCTTCGAGCGGGATGCGGAAGCTGCCGGTCTGAAGATTGGCGACCGCTTCCGGTTCGGCCGCGACTACGATCGCACGCTGATCGCCTGGGACCACGCCTTCACCGCCAACTGGCAGAAAATCGAGCCATTGGGCTTCGACCGTCGCTTCTACCGCATGTGGCGTCTTTACCTGCATTATTGCGCCGTCGGCTTCCGCTTCGGCCGCATCGATGTCGTACAGTTCAGGCTGGACAAGCCAGCCTGAGCTCTGACCTCAAATGTCGAGTGAATGCTGCGTTCAGGGATTTGGGCGCAGCATTTTGCGCGTCAGCGCAAAGCGAAGCGAATGGGGCAGGGCATGCAGGAAGCGGATGGCGAGCGCCATCTTCCACGGGAAGATGATCTCGAACTTCCCCTTCGCCAGCCCCTTGGCGATCGTATCGGCCGCTTCCTCCGATGACACAAGGAACGGCATTGGGAAGTCGTTCTTCTTCGTCAGCGGCGTGTCGACGAAACCCGGATTGATGATGGTCATCTTGACGCCGTGGCGCTCGAGCTCCGGATAGAGCGCCTCGCACATCACATTGAGCGCGGCCTTCGTCGCGCCGTATGTCGCAGCACCCGGCAGCCCCACATACCCCGAAACCGAGGCCACCACTGCAATATGACCGCGACGACGAGAAATCATCGCCGGCATTACCGTTTCCAGGCATGACGCATTGCCGAGCACGTTGAGCTCGAACATCTGCCGCGTGCGGGCGCTGTCAAAATCCTCGGCATAGTCGCGCGTATAAGAGCCGGCCGCAAAGACCGCGAGATCGACCTGGCCCATCTCGTTCTCGATCGAGGCGAAGACCTGCTTCACAGCGGCAGGATCGGTCACATCGAGCGGATAGACGCCGACTTTGCCCGGGTGGCTCGCGGCCAGTGAAGCGAGCGCATCGGCGCTGCGTGCACTGACGGCCACACGGTATCCGTCGCGTATCAGTCGTTCCGCCAGCGCGCGGCCAATGCCGGTCGATGCGCCGGTAATCCAGGCAATCTTGGTCATGACGTCCTCATGTTTTATGTCATCAACCAATACGCCCTGTCAGGCAGCTCGGTTCAGATCGACCAGCTTGCAAGCAGCGAAAGACCCTGCTTGAGCAGGGCCGAAGCATTGTCCGCATCCGCCGCCTCGACATAGCACCGCATTTCCGGAGCATTGCCCGAAGGACGGAAATGGATGACGCGACCATCGATCAACGTCACCCGCAGCCCGTCGATGTCACTTACCGTCTCGACTGTTCCGATCGGCGAGATGAATGTTTCCAACTGCTGCCGGGAGCCGCGCAGATGCGCCATCAAAGAGGCGCTGCGCTCACTCGCATAATTTTCCAGACGGTCGCTGAGCGCCACTGGAAGATTGAAGTCATTGACCAGTGCCGAAAGCGAGAGACCGCGTTGTGCGGCCGTGCCAAGCACGGCCAGCGCCGGCAGGAAACTGTCGCGGGTCGGCAAGGCCTTGATCAGGGTTTCTCCGATCGAAAAGTCCGATGCCAACATCAGGCCACCATTCGCCTCGAAACCGATGACGCCGAGTTCGCCGCTCCCGAGCGCCTCTTCCATGGCGGCGATCACATAGGGAGACCCAACCCGGGTTCGCCGAACGCTGAAGCCACCATCCTGTTCAAGGCCGGAATTCGAGGTCACGGGTGTCGCGACGACGGCTGCCCCAAGAAAACGTGCGGTGACCAGCCCGAGCAGGTCGCCGCGAAGCGGCATGCCATGCTCGTCCGCGACCAAGGGCCTGTCGCCGTCTCCGTCGGTCGAGAGAATCGCATCGAGCGCCAGCTCGTCCGTCCAGCGGGCGAGCTGTGTCACGGTGTCGGGAGAAACGGCCTCGGTGTCGACGGGGATGAACTGCTCGGAGCGTCCGAGCGGAAAGACGGTGGCGCCGTAGTGTTCAAACACGGTGACCAGCATGTCCCGGGCAACCGAGCTGTGCTGATAGATCCCGATCCGTTTTCCGTCGAGGGAGCCTGCCGGAAGCACGCCGAGATTGCGATCGACGAACAGTTTCGTCGCGTCGGCTTCATGGTTCGCACCGAAACCGGCCTCGACCCTATTGGCCTCTGCATCGCCTGCTACCTCGCTGGCGAGACGAGTGATCGCGTCTTCGTCGCTCTTGTTGATTTCGCCGTCAGGTCGGTAAAACTTGATGCCATTCCGGTCGGCAGGAATATGGGACCCCGTGACCATGATCCCTGCAGCCCCGATCGAGGCCCCATAGAGAGCGAGTGCCGGTGTCGGGATCGTGCCGCAGTTGATGGGCTCAAGTCCAAGGCGCTTCACGGCCGCCATGATTGTGCCGGCGATTTCGGGGCTCGATGGTCGAAAGTCACGGCCGATGACCACGGCCGATCCCGCCTGCAAAGCGCCGCTGTCCAGCATGTGCCGCGCAAAGGCGGTCGCGTAGAGTGCCGAAACAGAACCGACGAGCTCCGTCGACAGTCCTCTCAATCCACTCGTCCCGAACTTTACCGACATGTATGCCTCCTCAGCGGTTTCGCCTGAAGGCCTTATATGGGTCCGCACGCCTCTGCAGCAAGCAGAACACTCTGCGGTGCGACCGGCATGGAGGATGATATCGAAATGGCGGAGCCACAAATGAAAAGAGCCTGGCGCGGGAGGAGGATGCGCCAGGCTCTTAAACTTGATCGGCAATTGGGAGGAGGAGGAGTATTGCCGATCCTACCGAGCGGCACTGGGAGGAGGAGTGCGCCGCTTCGATGGTTTTGTTATATGCACATCGCTCTGATTTGCCAATCACGGTTGTTGCAACGCAGCAGTGCGCTTCTTGCATAGCTGCGGGCGGCGACGGGTTTCGACTTCAACAAATGGCGCGCGAATGCCTTTCGTCTCTTTCGATTCGCCGATTTCGAACACGCGTTTGATCACAAATTGATCAGTTTTGACCCCTGCACGAATTACTGCATGCACCTGTCACAAAGCTGTCATCGCCTTTGAACCTCATCTCACCTCCCTCCTGATGGTGAGCAGACCCGCCGTTCTGACCCGGGATGGTGCTGCCGGGAGCTTTCCGCTATAGCGGGCAGGAACTGACTGATGGCTTGCGGAGGCAAAAATGACGAAAATTCGCTATCACGACGGGGATATCTCCGCCGCAGATGCAGCCCGCTATACGGACGCCATCGCAATCGATACGGAAACGCTCGGTCTGGTCCCGCGCCGGGATCGTCTTTGCGTGGTCCAGCTTTCGCCGGGTGATGGCACGGCCGATGTCATCCGGATTGCTGCCGGGCAGGCGCAAGCCCCCAATCTGGTTGCCATGCTGGCGGATCAGGCGCGCGTGAAGATCTTCCATTACGGCCGATTCGACATTGCCGTCCTGTTTCACACCTTCGGGGTCACCACCACCGGCGTCTTCTGCACGAAGATCGCGTCTCGTCTGACCCGGACCTACACCGACAGGCATGGCTTGAAGGACAACCTGAAGGAGATGCTGGAGATCGACATCTCCAAGGCACAGCAGTCCTCCGACTGGGCGGCCGAAACGCTGAGCCAGGCCCAGCTCGAATATGCGGCGTCCGATGTCCTGCATCTGCATGCGCTTCGCGACAAGCTCATGCACCGCCTCGTGCGCGATGCGCGATTGGAACACGCAAAGGCCTGTTTCGAATTCCTGCCGACACGCGCCAAGCTGGATCTGCTGGGCTGGGAAGAAACCGACATTTTCGCGCACAGCTGACGTCAGGGCAGGGATGGCGGCCGTGGCGCCGCTCTTTACCGTTTCCGGGTAATGCCGACGCGCGCCATGACATCGCCCGGAATCTCGTAGCGGCGGATCATGTCCTGCTGGTTTCTCAACCCGCACAGTTCCCGCTGAATGGTCAGAGCAAAAACTGCATCGGCTGCCGTATCGATCAGAGCATCCAGCGACGCCTTGTCCTGATTTCGGGCGGCTGCCAGCCGACTGAGCGCCTCTTCGGCCTTCCGACCGGCGCGCGCCAGCGCATCAGCCTTTTCGCCCGCAAGCTCGATGTCGAGCGGTGTCATCGTGTCCTTGGTAGACGACGACAGCAGAAAAATGGGAGGTCTGAAACTCATGCCCCTATCTTTTCATCGATGAGAATTGACCCAAAGAGAAGAGCATCTGCCAAGGTTTCGTTAACCGAGACTTCGCATCATCGCTCCAACAAAAATCGGTAACGGATCGGGTCTTTCAAGTCGCCCGCTCCCATAAAGGCGTTGATCAGGCGACCATGACGGAAGCATCCAGTATCCTCCTCGACCAGGTATCGCGTAATCCATCCACCTACGACCTCGACCTGATCGAAGCGCCTGTCGACCACGCAAACAGTGAAGACGAAGGTCCTCGCTACGCACCTGCCAACTGGCTGGATGCGTTCATCGTCGATGAGCGCAGCCGTTCCGACGAGGCATTTGGCGAACGCGTGCCTGTGCCATCCGACGAAGCCGGTCTCTACCCGCGTTACATGCGCCTCGTCGATTGACCTAGCGGGGCAGGCTGGCCGCCGTTGCTCTTGCCCGGATTTCGTCCAGGCTCCAGTCCACCAGCAATTCCCCATTTTGCCAGACGGGCCGAAGCAGATTGGCCCGCCCGCCGAGGTCTTCGAGCGGAACGGTCGCGATGTCATAGCCGTCAGCGATCGCAGCCACGCGCCCGGCCATCGGCGTTTTCTCCTGCGGATTGGAAGGACGACGCGCCACCGGCCGCCATTGCCCAGCGGCGTCTTCAACCGCGCTCGTGCGCATCGTGAAGGACATGGTGTCCCTGTTGATCTTGTGCAGCAGTCCGGAACCCATGCCGAAAGAGATGTTCTCCGCCGAGAAGCCCATGCCCTCGAGCCGCCCGAGGATCATCTGAATGTCCTGGATCGAGACGCCGTCGGACTGCAGGACCCGCACATTGCCATCAAGGACCTTGAAGCCCTTGCCGTTAAGGCGTGTGCCGAAGGCATAGGCCAACTGTGCAACGACCTGGACCGGCGTATCAATCGGATCGCCACTGTCGGGCCGCACGACGAGAACGCCGCCAGCCGCCCGCACCTTCGTCTGCAGCTTCTTGCCCCATATTTCAGCGACGGCATTGTGCAGATCGAAGCTGTCGGAGACGACGGAATAGGCGCCAAAGCTCGCAAAGTTATCGATCATGTTGGAATAGGCCTCGGCCTCATGCGCTTGGCCCCAGGCGATGATCGTGCCGTGTTCGGCTGCAGGGACGGAATAGGCCGGCATGGATGTCTTGTAGAAACGCCGCACCTGCATGATGGCGGGAAGCGAATCGGAACTGTGGAAGTGGACCAGATGCGCCGCCCCGCCGATCGCGGCCTGTTCGACGCTGGATGTACTGCGGCAACCGTAATCACTGATTCGGCTCGGCTGCAGTCCCGCTGGATCATCGGTCGTCCGCTCCAGGAAGGGCTGGATAGCCAGACGGAGCCGCCAGGCAGTGGTCGCAACGGTTGACGGATACCAGACGGCACGAAGAAGTGCGGTTTCCATGTAAGAGGTCAGCCATGGCACGCGCGGATCGGTGTTCACCACCTGCATGACCGGCACACCCCGGCGAATCGCCGTGCCTTCCGGCAGCGCTTCGATCCTAAGCGGCAGCGTTCCGCCATGAGCCTTGAGGATATGCTCCCAGCCGCTGCGGTCAAAGGTTGGATATGGCCCTTCAGAACCCGGGCTGCGGCGTCGATATCGGCAAGCGTGATCGGCGTCGACAGATAGTCTTTCAGGAACATCTGCAGCCCGAAGAACATCACCTCCGGACGGAAGGAGTTGCCGCGCGTCGTGACGAAGGCGCTGACGGAGCGCGTGTCCTTGGGATACTGAAGAAAGACGCCGAGCTTGTAGCTGTCCGTATTCAGGAGAAGATTGCGTGGTCATGCCTGCGCCTGTCGTTGGTCGGTCCTCAGTCTGCCGCCGTCGCTATGATGCCTGTCAATCTATGCGCGAGGCTGGTGTCCTGCAGATTGTTGGCGCGGTTAGCATTTGGTTAACCATATCGAGCGACGATTGAGGATCGGAGTCGATAGGTCGATGCGTCAGCCACAACAGGTGGTGACCTCAATCCCGGCGTTCCGATCGCGGTCTTAGTCCAGAGGCACCAGAACCGGAGAGGTGGCCCATGCTTCCTCCAGTCCTTGCGTCCGCAAATACCTATGCTTCGGCGACCGAGGCAAAACAGCGCCCGGATCAGACGGTCTCGGCACGTCCGACGACGGCCAATGTGCCGGCAGCACCGACGACAATCGCTCGCGAAGCAGCCGTTGCCGGACAGCTCAACATGATGCTGCTATCCGGCCCCGAACGGATGTCGCAAAATCTCGCCGCCCTGGCCGAGGTGCTGGGCAGCGCGCTGAAGATCGAACGCCGTGTCGATGAAAGCCTCACCGACTACATGGGCAGATTGATTGATGGCATCGCGGGTCTTCCCGCCGCCGATCGCCTGAAGCTGCAGAAACTTCTCGCCCAGTCCTTCGCCGGCCTGCAGTTGCGGACCCTTCTCGACGCCATGGCCAATCCGTCCGGACCTGAGCGCACCACGCTGGCGCTCTACCTCGAGCTTTACCGCCAAACGGACAGGGATGGCGCAGCGCGTTCCGTCATCTCGTCCTACCGAGAGCTTGCCGGCGATCTCCGCTCTTCGGACGCTTCGCCGGCACGGCGGATCGCCGCAAATGATGGCGGGCGACCCCTAGCCGATGCGCCGCTGCCGAATCAGAAGACAGGGGAGCAGCTTCAAGCGACCCGACTTGCTGCCCAGGCGATGAGTCGCGAGGCAGAGACCGAAGCCGATCTCGACGGCTTCCGCTCCAGCGAGGCCATCCAATGCGGATGCCGCCCTGCCGTCACGATCGTCAGTGTCTTCTGCCGCGCTTCGATTGCCTGGCGAGCAGCCGTCATCCGAACTTCCCGCACCAGTGCGGCTTCGACGCCCAACCCGTCGACGCAATTACCCAAGGCGACCACAGACGCCACTACGGCAGCACCTGTCCCACCGGACCGCGCCGAACCCATGGCAGACGATAACAGCACTCCGCGGGCAGGCGGACCGCTCGCCACGTCACGCGATGCGCCCACCGAGCGGCCTGGCCAGACCAAGACCGCGGCCCGACAAACAATCGAACGAGCAGCGCTCCTTGGGGCCGTCACGCCTTCCATCCCAGCCGACGCACGTCCAGCACCACCACTACCCGCCGCCTGGCTGGCCGAGCTGCTGGAGACGGATTTCGTCAAGGCTCTGCTGCAATTGAAGACGCTTTCCGCCGATATCGGCGGCCAGATCCTTGCAAACAGCCGTCAGGCTGCTGCGGATGAGGCTCCCCCAGTCCAGTCGCCCGAAACAGTGATGCCGGACGAGGCCGCCGATGAACCAGAGCACGCCATCCGCATGCTCAACCCCGCATTGCCGGAGCAAGGCGAAGAGCGTAGTCTGCCGCCACCGGCTCTCCTTGCGGAGCAAGCCCAGATCCGCCCCGCCATTGCCCGTGAAGGCATTCCCTTGCCCTTCATCTCCTACCTGATCGATGATGACTTCAAAGAGGATCGTGTCGAGGAAGAGGAAGAGCAGGACGAACAGGCTGGAGGCCGGGGGGAGTCTGAGGATCACGATCCTGAGGATTCCGGAGAGCCTGCAGGCGAGAACAGCCAGACGGACACAGCCTCCGACAATGCTCCAGGCCATGTCGAGGGAACTGCCGGCCCCGCAGCTCTTGAGCAGGAATCTACTCCACTCGCACTGCCGCCGCCTGCTGACAGCCCGCTCAGCCTTCGGGTGGAGCCTGCCCATGAGCTCTATCTGCGGATGGCCGGCCTCACGTGATTTAATCCAGGCAAAGAAAAACCCGCCGGAATTGCTTCCGGCGGGTTCTTTCATTCAGTCAACAGCGACGATTAGTCGTTGCTGCGGTTCTTCAGGGCTGCACCCAGGATGTCGCCGAGCGAAGCGCCAGAGTCGGACGAACCGAACTGAGCAACGGCTTCCTTCTCTTCTGCGATCTCGAGAGCCTTGATCGACAGCATGACCTTGCGGTCCTTCTTGGAGAAGTTGGTGACGCGAGCGTCGACAACCTGACCGACCGAGAAACGCTCCGGACGCTGATCGTCACGATCGCGGGCCAGGTCGTTGCGGCGGATGAAGGACGTGATGTCCTCGTGGTTGACCAGCTTCACTTCGATGCCGCCATCGTTGATGCCGATGACTTCGCACGAAACAACAGCGTTCTTGCGCAGGTCGCCAGAAGCAGCGGCGTCGCCGACAGCATCCTTGCCGAGCTGCTTGATGCCGAGCGAGATGCGTTCCTTCTCGACGTCAACATCGAGAACGACGGCCTTGACCACGTCACCCTTGTTGAACTCTTCGATGACCTGTTCGCCCGGACGGTTCCAGTCGAGATCCGACAGGTGAACCATGCCGTCAACGTCGCCTTCGAGGCCGATGAA
Source organism: Allorhizobium sp. (assembly GCA_965283865.1). Classification (GTDB taxonomy): domain Bacteria; phylum Pseudomonadota; class Alphaproteobacteria; order Rhizobiales; family Rhizobiaceae; genus Allorhizobium. The sequence continues at coordinate 220,807 of CBDIQA010000001.1, read as the reverse complement.
CAGGCCGAATTCGGTCTTGTTCTTGACTTCGCCTTCGACTTCAGTGCCGGCCGGATGGCTGTAGGCAAATGCCTGCCACGGGTTCTCGAGGGTCTGCTTGAGACCGAGCGAGATACGGCGCTTCGACGGATCGACTTCGAGAACGACAACGTCGACGTCCTGCGTGGTCGAAAGGATCTTGCCGGGATGAACGTTCTTCTTCGTCCAGGACATTTCCGAGATGTGGATCAGGCCTTCGATGCCCGGCTCCAGCTCGACGAATGCACCGTAGTCGGTGATGTTCGTGACGGTACCGGAGATCTTCTTGCCGGTCGGGTACTTGGTGCCGATGCCATCCCACGGATCCGACTCGAGCTGCTTCATGCCGAGCGAGATGCGGTGGGTTTCCTGGTTGATACGGATGATCTGAACCTTGACCGACTGGCCAATGGACAGGATTTCCGAAGGATGGTTGACGCGGCGCCATGCCATGTCGGTGACGTGCAGCAGGCCGTCGATGCCGCCGAGGTCAACGAACGCACCGTAATCGGTGATGTTCTTGACGACGCCGTCAACAACCTGGCCTTCTTCGAGGTTCTGAACGATTTCAGAACGCTGCTCGGCGCGGGACTCTTCGAGAACCGTACGACGCGATACAACGATGTTGCCGCGACGCTTGTCCATCTTGAGGATTTCGAAGGGCTGCGGGTTGTGCATGAGCGGCGTGACGTCGCGGATCGGACGGATGTCGACCTGGCTACGCGGAAGGAAGGCAACGGCGCCGTCGAGGTCAACCGTGAAGCCGCCCTTGACCTGGTTGAAGATAACGCCTTCAACGCGCTCGCCAGCTTCGAACTTGGCTTCGAGCTTGATCCAGCTTTCTTCGCGACGAGCCTTCTCGCGCGACAGAACAGCTTCGCCGAGAGCGTTTTCGATGCGCTCGACGTAAACTTCAACTTCGTCGCCGACCTTGAGCGTGCCGTCCTTGGCGCGTGCACCGAATTCCTTCAGCGCGATGCGGCCTTCGACCTTGAGGCCGACGTCAACGATAGCGACGTCCTTTTCGATGGCCGTGATGATGCCCTTGGCAACATAGCCTTCGGCCAGATCGGTCTTGGCAAAGGATTCCTCGAGGAGGGCAGCAAAGTCCTCGCGCGACGGGGTAGAAACAGACATGAAATCTCCTAGTCGCATCCCACTGGATGCGTGAGCGCCGGGGGTTGGTGTTGATCTTGGCCGGCATCCGATCCGCTCTCATTTGAAGAGCAATCCGGCGCGGGGACTGGGTGTCGGCCTTAAGGCTCCGGCTTGGCCGGATCCTGGTCACTTCATTTCGTCAGGGCAGCATCGATGAGTGTCTTCGCCGCCAAGAATGCGGCCTCTATACTCATTTCGGAAGTATCTAGCAAGTGCGCGTCATCAGCCGGTTTCAAAGGGCTGTCGGCGCGGCCCATGTCGCGCTCGTCCCTCGTCTTCACATCGGCGAAAATCGCATCGAAATCGGCCTCAAGCCCCTTGGCGAGGATCTCGTCATAGCGGCGCCGCGCACGTACCTCCGGAGAGGCCGTCACATAGAGCTTCACCGCGGCCTGAGGGCACACCACGGTGCCGATGTCACGTCCGTCGAGCACGGTGCCGGGCAGGCGGGCGGAAAATGAGCGCTGCGCCTCGACCAAAGCGCGGCGAACCGCCGGCATGACCGCGATCTTGGAAGCTGCCTCGCCGATATGATGAGCCGAGAGAACGTCCCGATCCAGCCCACCAAGATCAAGATTGAGCGCCACGCCTTCCGCGATCGCCTCGTCGGAGAGCGGCAGGCCGGCGTCCAGCAGGGCCTTGGCCGTCGCCCGATAGGTGAGGCCGGTATCGAGATGGTGGAAGCCGTAAGTCTCCGCGATCCGGCGCGAGAGGGTTCCCTTGCCGGCCGCGGCCGGTCCGTCGATGGCAATGATCATCCGACCCTCTGTCTCTCCTGGTTCCTTCGCCCGTCTGATACAAACCTTGCGACCGCTTGCCAAGCGATGCATGCGATCCCAAGGTTGCAGAAACCGGAGCGAAGTTTGCCTTTGACAGGACGAACGCCAGCGATTAAGGGGACCGACTACAGTTTGGCCGGCCTCGTGCCGGGCGCTAGGCGCATGCCCTTATTCTTCACGACTTCATGAGGCTTTGACAGTGGCGAAGGCAGAACTTGGAACGAAACGCACTTGCCCCGACACCGGCAAGAAATTCTACGACTTGAACAAGGACCCGATCGTGTCGCCGTACACGAACAAGTCCTGGCCGCTTTCCTATTTTGAGGAAACCTCGGTCGCAGCCATCATGGAGAAGGCTGAGGAAGAGGAAGTCGCCGAAGTCGATACCGAAAACACGGATGTCGAGCTCGTGTCCCTCGAGGACGCCGACGAGGCAGCGGGCGACGATATCCCCGATATGGGCGACGACGACGTCGAGATCGACGGCGACGACGACGACACCTTCCTGGAAGCCGACGAAGACGATGACGACGATGACATGACCGGCCTGATCGGCGTCACCGGCGACGACGACGAAGTCTGATATTTCAAGGATTTCGAGCCCGGGCTTAAAAAAATGCCCGGGCTTTCATTTTTCGGCTTGCCATCTCCGACTACCGGAAGTATCAAGCCGCCACCCCGACGGAAGCGGTGCTTTCAACGGGGTACCCAGGCCCGAACAGGCCGACGATGGGGCTATAGCTCAGCTGGGAGAGCGCTTGCATGGCATGCAAGAGGTCAGCGGTTCGATCCCGCTTAGCTCCACCAAATTTCCATAAACTGCGTATTTTCAAGTAATATCAAATGGTTGAAGGCGTGATGGACTTCGCGCTCAGACAGGCTCAGACCAATTTCTCAGACCAACTTTCTGCAATCCCCGCAAAATCACAACCTAATGCTGATGCCCCACCGTGATGAATGTGATAGGAAGGTGACTGCTTTGGCCGGAAGGGGTGAAGGCCACACATGAAGCAACAATTCTTGCCTCCGTATGATCCACGCAGCATCGCCAATCTCATGTTGGATGAGGCTGACCGTAGCGGCATACGTGTCTCTCATATATCCCTGCAGAAGCTTCTGTATTTTGCACATGGCCTGTATCTGAACGCTACCAAGTCTGCACTTGTTGCTGGATATTTTGAGGCTTGGGAGTATGGCCCGGTTCATCCTGCCGTGTACCAAGCATTTAAGTCTGCGGGCGCCGAGCCAATCAATTTCAGAGCGCAGAGCAGAGACGCCTTGTCCGGACAAATGCGGCAGATTGCAGAGCCTTCTGATGCTAGGGTTAGGCAACATGTCCAGCACGTGTTGCTTTCGTATGGCCGCTTATCATCCGGCAGACTAATAGAAATCTCCCACGCAAAACGGTCACCATGGGACTTCATTGTGGACAAATCAAGAACATCCGTTGCTTTCGGGCTGCGCATACCAGATGATATAATCTTAGAGCGTTTCAAGTATCATAAGATTGCAATTGGTGAGTCGCCATCCGCTGGAGAGCCGAGTGAAGATACGCCCCTTACCTGATATCGATCTGGCCCGCATTGCGCCGCTTCCCGAAGATATGCAGCGGAGTCAGCTATCTCAGATACGTAACGGTCGTCCGCCCTTTTCATACGCCCCGTTAAGAACGTGCTTTCATGACGTCTTCAACGTCCAGCCCGCAATGTTCGCCCCAGTAAAGGCTACGTCGTGGGAGATGATTGAAGGCCAGCTAAGGCGAAAATCACGAACTGTAGAAGAATTGGACGCCAACCTTGCCGTTGCTCGGGGGCTCTATCAATTTGCTATAGAACAAGAGATCGTAGGGCGCTCCCAAGAGTTTTTCCCTTTGGCAATGGGCTCGGGCCAACGAGTGAGCTATTGGCTCTCGATGGTTCTCGCGATAGATGCCGCGCCCTTCGTGCCATTCATTGATCCTCGTCGTTCACGCGGGCTTACAAAGGAAGGACGGCGATTTGCTTTCTCGATGATGAACGAGCGGATCAGGGCAGTTGACCCTGACTACACCGACGTTCGCTTCGCCATCTTCCAGTTCGGCAAAGCAGACGATGGCTCAAGAAGGCCGGTTGTTCACACTGACGAAGGCGTAGAACTGTTCTCGCTGAGCGAAATGGAAAACATGGTCAACGTGACTTACGATTTGTGGCGTGAAGTCTGTGAGGGCCGGGAGCGCGACGCCCGCCGCAAAGGTACAGGCACTTCAGGCCCTCTGATCTAATCGCTATGCCGGCGATTTCGCCGCATGACCGAAATCAACCTTTATCACGCTTGTAAAACAAGTGATTGGTCACGATAACCAAGAAACCAAAGACGGCTGCGGTGGTCGTTGTCACTACCGCAATGAAATCTGCCGGTTCTAAGTGAAAGACGGGAAGTAGCGATATACGCTTCGCAACGCCCCCCTCTGTCTCCCATTCGATGGTCACTCCAGTCCCAATACCCTGGGCAAAAATCACGTAGATGAGAAAAGCCGACCACACGACTGCAAGCCATCTCGCAATGCTGTCAATGCGGCCCTTTGCGCGATCTTCATTGAACGGGTCCGTGCCCTTGTAAGCGCCTTCGGAACTGAAAGCGCGAACCTCTTCTTCATAAGTCGGGGTCCGATCAAGCTTCAGCAAGGGCGGTTGGTTGGTATCCACGCTGCCTCGCTAAGTTACTAAAATATTCATGGTCGGAATGAACAGGTATTACAGTGTTCTCGGGTACAACGTAGCCCCGGCTCTCAGCAATTTGTTGCCAAGGTGTCCCGATTTTGTGTGTCTCGTCTGAAAGGGCGGGCCCGCTCTTGTTGCCATACTCATTCCAGATCCAGTAGAGGAACTGATCCAGAGCGGGCTCCATGTTTTCAACTCGCTCAGGAGCCCCGCCGAATGGCGAGAAAGGTTCAGGCGCAAGGATTGGACGGCTTCCGTATCTATTGAAGGTACGATAAGCGGACTTGAATACGGGGCCATACCGCCACACTTGCGGCCGCTCGTTTATGAGGTCCTCACCACGAAGAGCAAGATGCCAACCATTGGTGAAGTAGAGCAGCTTTTGCAGCTTCATAGGGTCAATATCGCCAGTCGCGCCGAAGCGAGCGATAATCTCGTTTGCAATTTGGACTGGCTTGTAGGGCATCTATTCTCCGGGCGACCCGCCGAGGAAGTGATAGCAGCGCACGTCGCTGACGATATATGGATTTTCGGTGCGCATCAATGCGGTCGCTTAGAATGTGGTGACGAGAATCGCGCGGGTCAAGTCTCCAATTGGAACGGATGCCAGCGCATATGGGCGCTCTCTAAACAAGAGGAAGCCTCGCCAGTCACCCGGCGAGACCTATGTCTGAAGCTTGCTTACCTCTCCGGTCGATCCTCGATTAGCGCACCAATAGCCGCCGTTAGCGGCACCCAGTTCCCGAGCGGCACGAACGCTCGAATGCCCTGCCGGATTTGGCTTTGGGTCATGTCTTCCCCCGTCCAGACCGATGTAGCGGCACCTCTGGTGAAGCTAACGGCGCTGTCCCATTGATCCTTTGCAGGAGTGCCGAAGAACACGTCCGCAGCCGATCCCGAGGCACGAGCCTGACCGAACTGGGGACCAAGCGGGCATCGAAACGGTATGACGACGTGCGGCACCTGCGCGACCATGCGGAGGACTCTCTGAACTCAGGAAGATTGCAGCAGATTTGGCGCTTCAACGCAGGAGCGCAATCGGGTATGAGCGCCTCCGTTTCATCATTAGGAGTGGATCGTTTTGACAGATTTCCCATTTGAAGTAGGTACGCGAATTCTGCTTGAGAAAGATTGGACCTTCACTGTCCGACAGCCTTATCTTACGCAAAGGATAACGACATCGGGGGCGGAGAGCTTTGCGAACCGTGTTCGCGCGGCGCTATCGACCCTGCGCTAATGGCACGTACCGCATTATTGAGGTCGAAAGAACGGCCCCGCCGAAGATGACGGCGAGGGCCACCGAAGTTACCTTACGGCTGGGATTGCCGCGACAGCGAGCGCGTCTGCCGCTTCATTCTCGGGGTCGCCAGTGTGGCCCCGGACCCACTCGAAAGTAACATCAAGGGTCGATGCAACGAACTCCAGAGCCTTCCAGAGTTCAGGGTTCTTCACGGGGTTCTTATCAGCCGTTCGCCAGCCGCGTTTGCGCCACCCGTGACGCCATTTGTTATAGCCGTCCACGACGTATTGGCTGTCGCTTTTCACGGTGATCGGAGCCGCCGGATCGAAGTCTGGCCGCTCAGCGACATAAGTCAGAGCCGAGATTACGGCTGTAAGCTCCATCTGGTTGTTGGTTGTCGCCGCCTCTCCAGCCGACAATTCGGCTCGATCAACGGTGGCGTCCCCTTCCATCTTGTTGATGACAGCACCCCATCCGCCGGGACCGGGATTGCCGGAGCAAGCTCCGTCGGTGTGGATGACAAAATATGGGCGAGCATGGTTTTTCGAAGTCATATGAAATTCCCTTTTGTGTTGTCACGAGTTTGTTGATGGCCACGGCGCTTATGACGCGCGGACCTGCTTTGTTGAGTTGGTTTGACATGGGGAGACACGCTGTCTTGGTGGCTCTGACGAGTTCCCGAGCATCGGGTGTGCGTCAGCCTGTTCAAGACCGCGTTCAAATGAGGTCTTCCGGGGGCGACACCGACTTCTTCTTCGAAGAAGAGGAAAAAGGTTAAAGCCTTTTCAGCGGCTGTTTTGTCACCTGCCGAACGTTCGCGACCGCAGGGAGCGCACCCAAAAGCAACTAATGTTATAGCGCATTGGTTGTCGCATTCCCCCTGCGTCGCAAGGGTTTTAGCGGTTTTTCAGATCATGCGGTACATACGCGAGGGTTGTCACCATCCTCCGTGTCGTCATCGTCCCACGACCCGAGCATGGGCCAATCCTTCAGTCTCGGCGACAAATTGGCTAGCCGCTTCTGAACCGCCTGTTGGCTGACACCCAAGCGCATGGCGATCTGCCGCTGTGAGATCCCAGTCGCAGCCAGTTTCTCGGCCTCCGTCAGCGGCGGGTTTGTTTTTTCGAGATTGGAGACCACGAAGACCATTCCGCGAGGCAGGACGACGTCGATCTCCAGCCGCTTCACCCGGTCATTCTTGGGGCGATAGATCATGCCGTAGGACTTCTGCCGTGCCCACTTTGTCAGCCGATGTCGCTCGTCGCGAAACTCGACCATACTGAGAATGCTCAGGCGGCGAATGAGGTCCCGTGAGGTGGTCCCGATCATCTCCGCTAGCTTCCCGAACGGCACCCAACCGGTATGCCAGACGCCATTCTCGTCTCGGATCTCATCTAGGACAGGGTGGTATGCTTTGCTCATTTCAGTTCCCGAATTGCTTCAATAATGGTTGTCCTTGTTTTCTCTTTGGCTTGGCGCTCTCGCGCCTCCAGTTCTGCGAGTTGAAGACCGGCAAGGCCGAAACCCGAGGCCAGACGATGGCCGAGGATGGCACCCGCCTTGGGCGTCATTTCCCGATAAATTGGCCGCTGCCTCCCGGTGGAGTGATCGTAGACAGAGCCCCGGTGACGGGACGACAGCGCCCGAACGCGCCGCGCGAGCTGCATCCTGAAGGCCGCGTCGGTCGAGAACCTTCCCGGCTTGTCCCGCCACATGATAAACATCGCGAGGGCCGTCCTGACGATGTCATGGGGCGCGGCATCGGCGGCTATGTTGAGGACTTCACGGGCAGCCGATCGCTCGTATCTGTTGCCGACACGCCTCTCAGAGGTCGCCCTGGCATCTGACGCGATGCCATCCCAAATGCGCTCCAGCTCGGGCCACAAGGGGCTATCTGGATTTCTCGCTACTCGGTCGCTGACGGCTTTCAGGTAAGGTCGCAGTTCAGATTTCCTGATGCTGGTCTGCTGTGTTGCGCCTTGCCTCCGAAGCGTGGACTTATGTCGGCGGCAGTAGTGCGAGTAAGCGGAGGCCGCTGGGTGGCCGCAGCGCGGCACCCGGCACGTCCGTTCGTTCATTGCTGCCTCAGCCCTCTCCTTCGAGCAGATCTTGAAGCTCGATGATCATGTCAAAGGCCGCGTTGACGGCAATGCTGACGTCAGAGGAGTGCAGGTTATCGCCTCCTGAAGCGATTACGAACGCGGCGGCATTGAGGTGGGTGACAGCCTCTTGGATGTAAGTCAGCGCTTCTCGCTTGACCCCGCTCCTTGCTGCGCCGGAGATCGTTGAAGTGGCTTCGAGCAGATCTTCGATTTCCAGCTGAGCGGCAATTACCCCGTCAGAGAGAAGGGCGAATGGGCTGTAGTTGTCGTTTGCGGTGGTTGTTACTGTCATTTCGAATGTCCTTTTTTGTAGCCGTCCCCAGAGGCACAGGGACGGACGCCCGAAATTGAGCGATGTCGGATGGGTCTGTTTCGGCCCTGCTTTGGGCCATCATCAGCGGCCAAGCATTATGACCGGACAGACAGCCGGTTACGCGGCACTAGGTCAGCTCCTCGCGTATCCCGCCCCATTTGTTTTATGCCGTGGCGGAAGGGTACCGCCGTGTCCGACAAAGCCACTGGGTTCCGGGCAAAGCTTCGCCGGTCTTGGTGCCAGAGGGCTCCCAAGTCGGTTAGTCCGTGCCGCTGCTCGTCGGATGAGGCGAATATGGGGGATGGGGCGAAAAACGTCAATAAAGCATCAAATTCAAGTACTTAAGCCCGAAGGACTTCAAGTCTCTTGCGTTTCATATCTATCAAGCACTTGCGCCGAGAACTGTGCCCGCTCCATAGACGCAAGAGGGCTCGATAAAAGAAATATCCTATATTTCTCAGTGTCTTGTAAGGAAATCGAAAGTGGAACAGTGTGCCCGAACTGTGCCCGACGTTTGTCGGTAGCTGCTTTCCTTGCTCACGCATCTAATCGTGCCAACAATCGCGATACCTGTGCCGCACTCCATGCAGCACTTTCGCCCCTTGGCGTCTTCACGCCTCGCTCTGTGAGTGAGCGGGCGATGGCCCCGAGCGATGCCTGAGGACCGCATTCTGACCTGATTGCCTTGATGATTGGCAAGAGATCCGCCGCCCGCCTTTGCGCCTTCTCTACTCTGGCACGGACCGCCTTCTCACGCGTATCCTGCGTTAGTGTCATGATGGCTTCGCCGGTTTCCCTGCTGTATCGGGTTCCGCCTAGCTTCGTGCCTCTGGCCTTGGTTGCAGCAAGTGCGTCCTTAGTCCTCTTCGAGATTGCACGGGCTTCCTCTTCTGCGACCGCAGCAAGGACGTGGATCGTCAACCGGTTTACACTCGGCATGTCAGCGGCCACGAAGTCCACACCGCTTTCCATCAGGCCCGAGACGAAATGTACATTGCGGGCAAGACGGTCGATCTTCGCGACCACAAGGCGGGCACCAAGAGCGCGGCACATGGTCAACGCTTCGGTCAGCTTGGGCCGGTCGTTCCGCTTCCCGCTTTCAACCTCGATAAACTCGCAAGCCAACTTGCCGCCTTGTAACGCCAGGAACGATGCCACGGCTTCCCGCTGTGCATCTAGCCCAAGGCCAGACCTGCCCTGTTCCTTGGTGGAGACGCGGAGATAGGACACAAACTGAGAAGCCATGACAAATCCATTACATTACAATCAATGAGCGTTGACAGTAATGTAACATTCCAGTCCCAGGAAGATCAAGGCGTTGGGAAGTGAAGACTGCCGAGTCCCGATGGGCCCAATCACGAAATGTGGACCGATAGGGTCGCGGACAGGCCTATGGGGGGGGGGATGTCGTTCAGAAGTTATCGAGGTCGGTGCCTCGGATTTTTTGATTTTTTTGGAGGCGTTCTGACCGTCTTCGAAGCGCAGTATTTAAGCACAAATGGCTGGCTAGCTGCGACCCTCAGCGAGCGCAGTCAGAGAGTGGGCAAGTTCCCGTCCAGAGGCCTCACCGACAATATGCTCACATAGCGATATTAAGTTTGCGGCCGCGACTGAAACGAGACTTTTCAGTATCGCTGTCGGATGTTTTACGCTTTTTGCGCAGAAGCATCGCGCGCTCGCGAGTGAGGTAAAAAAGGGAATCAGAAACCTTCTTGCTCGGAGCATCAACGAAGCCCGAGATGAGCCCCTCGATCTCACGATCAATCTGAGACGTACGCGATTCTGGACCGCTATTTGTCACGATTATCCGCTTCATAACCATTTCCTACCATCAGTTAGTAAAGAATGTCTTCACGCCTTACCGGTTCCATCAGCTGGTGAGATTGGCGAGGCTGGTCGCGTGCTCTTGCCGCGCCCATTTCCAGACATTTCACTTCTGCCAGCTACCACATAATCATTCGCTGCTAAAAGCGCAATCATACCTGTTAGCATACGCAGAGGCTCTGTCTGAATATCGCCTTTGCCGGACCCATCAGTCTGAAACCTGCCGATCTGATCGCTGCTTGCAATTAAAACACCCCAAGGTTTCGCCAAACCGGAGACCTTGATTGGCATAGCCGCAAACGAGATATACTTATTGGCATCATCAGGTCGCATAAGTGCCGGAGGAATGTGAAACCAATTAGCTTGCTCACGATCCTGTGTATTGCGGATTATCAACTCTCGCTCAAGCTGGAAGCAGTGGCCGACAGCTCCTTCACCAGGGCCCCATGCGCGGTGATCTCTTGCCTCATCTGTCCGGTCCGCCCGTTGCCCGGCAATTAGATGCAGGAGCCACTTACCATCTTTCTCATCGGCCTTGTACACAGACAGCGTCCAATGTTCGCCTCCATGAAATGCCAGAAGAGTGTGGACCTGCCGAGCAACCAGATCGAGCATGTTTTGCGTCGCGCGCGCCATGTCGCCGTCATATTTGATTATCTCATTCTCAACGTACTCTCGCACGGCGTTGCTGGTCGTATACAGCTGAGATAGATACTCAAATTCATCCTCGTATTCGAGGCATTGTTCAGAAAAGCCGTCTCGTTCTAGGTTGATTTGAAGCTGGCTCGCAATGAGTTGCGACTTCAATTTGGACGCTTCGTCAATCGCTATCTGAGCATTTGAGATCAGGTCCGGTGCCGTAGACTCATCGACGATGTAGGACCAGATGCCCCCCATGAACGCTAGGCCGACACCAACTACGCCAATCACTCGACCAGCAGTCTGGTACGCGTCAGGGAAAAACTGACCAAATCCCGCCAACGCCGCGCCAAGCACGACGAGCGCGACCTTGGCAAAGGTATTCGCTTTCTTGATCTGCTGGACGTGTTGCTGAAACGATAAATGGATAGCATTGCGCAGCGTCGCCAGTCTTTCGAGGCTCTGTCTCTCTTGAGGTTCGCTGTCAACTTCGTCCGTGCTCATATATACCCGCTATATCCCCCGAAGCACTTATTACGCAGCTTATCCGATTATTTTCGCTGCGCTAGTCGTATTGTCGGCTATCCGCCATCGATCGTGCTCACTCCTGCGTCAGGAACCAAGCCTGTAGTTTCGCTTTTCAAGTCTGAGGGTAACTTCACCGCGTCAACGCAAGCCCGCATCTGCTGCCAAGCGGGTCCACCAGAATACACCCCAAGCGTGATCGACTTACGGCCCTCCTCGTGACCGACGACGGATGAAATGGTGCTTTCCGGGATGCCCGCTTGCTCCGCTTGCGTGACGAACCAGCGACGGAAGGAATGGAAGTTGACGAGGCTTCGGCGTTGTCCTGACCGTTTATCGTCCACCTTGAGCTTTTCTCGATAGTTCGCGAAACGCTTCCCAAACACGTCACCGGCATTCCGCTCTTTTGCCAGTTCGTGGAAGAGCCAATCTTGCGGACCCTTGCCTTTCTTTCGACGCTTCACGATCTCGACAAGGTCCGGGTGCATCGGCACTCGCCGAGCTGCTGCTGCTGTCTTGCCCTGTCGAATGTCGAAGTAGCCATTTCCTTCTTCATCCAGCGGGCATTCCTCCACCCATAGCGTCACCAATTCCGCGAGTCTCATCCCTGACAAGGCCGCAATCCGCATCGCATCCGCTATCTGCGACTCGAAGTCCTTCTTCATGCCACGGGGGAAGGCAGAGTAGAGGAGGGTTTTGATCTCTTCTTCCGTGAAGGGGCGCTCATCAGCCTTGCCCCCACGCTCCACCCTCCGCCCCCTGTCCGGCATCCGTTGACCAGCCCACGGGTTCTCGCCTCTGACATGACCGCGTGCGACGAGGTAATCCCAATACAGCTTCACCGCGCCGTAATGTTTTCGTGCTGTCCGCTCATGCAGCGGTGCGATAGCTTCGGAGAAATAGGCGCCGGCCTTGGACCTGTCGATCTGGCGAAGCGACAACCCCTTTAGCTTAGCCCATGCGGCAAACCGTTTGATCAGGTTTCGGCGCTCATCAGTGGTCTTCGGAGCAAGCCGAGCCTCTTTTAGATACGTCTCCATGTGGTGCTCAACATCGACGTTGCCTTGCACCAAGTTCAGGAACCGGTCGCGGCCCTCTTTGCCGTGGCTGTGCTCGATCCGTTCCGCCTCATGCTCGACAAGTTCGCGCGGGTCGGCCACCTCCTCATCCTGAACTTCTTCGCTCTTGCGTCCGGTGATCTTGGCCGTCCAACCATGCGGATCGCTCTTCGCTTCGGCAATCTCCTTGGCCCAAATTTCGGCCTTCTGCTGAATTGTGTCGGACTCTGGCGCGATAGACCGGCCCTCCCGTGCGTCCCGGTAGAGGCGGTCAGTCACGCGCTTGATCTCGTCACGGCGCTCCATTGCCGCTCGAATATCGCCCGTCTCAAGGTTGACGAGGTAGGCACTCTTGCCGCCGAAATGGGGACGGATCGCTGCGGGAATGTCGCGCTTGAACCAGTATTTGAGGCCGCGCATCACGAGGTATCGGCGGGAGCTCTTTGCCATTTCAGACCAATCATTCAGACCAATTTCATCCGATGATTATCACTCAGTTTCAATGGCTTCAATAGGTTGTTGAGTGATCGTGGAGGCCCCGCTTAGCTCCACCAAATTTTCCGATGAAATTTCGATACAAAAAAGCGCCCTAAGGCGCTTTTCGTCGTTGCGATCGAAATGGCGGCGCATTTCCCTTGATGGATACGCGCTCGCGCAACCACTACCTCCGAAACAATTCCACCCGCTCGCCGCTCTCCGAGAGATCGATCTGGAACCAGTCAATGATCTTGCGGATGTCCAGCTTCACTTCGCCGTCGCGCAGCTTCAGGTGCAGCTTGTCCTCGATGACGTCAACGGGAGTGCCGATATAGAGGCGGTCGTTGCCGGAATCGTCCACGGTGTCGACGGCAAATCGCATGGTGACCTCCCGAAAAATTCAGAATCGAAATGATGACAGTGGGACGAGGGTTTAGTAACGCGTCCTTGAGCGAAGCTGGTCTCCTGAAGCGGCGGCCACCCGGATGACACGTCCGGATCTCGGACTGGGAGAATGCAGAGTGTTTGTCGTTTCCAAGATTTTCTGGAATATGGTCCAGCCCCTGTCCCTCGTTTTCCTGCTCGGCGGCCTCGCATTGATGCTGATCTGGATGCGCTGGCTGCGCCTGGCGGCATCCGCCCTCTTTGTCTCCCTGCTTCTTCTTTTCCTCACGCTCTACACGTCGCTCGGCTCCCTGCTGCTGCAAAGCCTTGAAGCGCGCTTCCCGCGTCCGATGGCGGACCCGGCCGAGCTGTCCTGCATGATCGTGCTCGGCGGTGCCTTCGAGACGGAGGTGACCACGGAGCGCGGCGGCATGGATCTCAATCAGGCAGCTGACCGATTCGTCGAAGCGCTGCGGCTCGCCATCCGCTATCCCCACGCAAGGATCCTGGTGTCCGGCGGCGATGGCTCGCTGAGCGGCGCTTATGAAGGGGATGCCGCGGCATCGATCCGCTTTTTCGAGGCCTTCGGAATTTCTCGCGACAGGCTGATAGCCGAGACCACCTCCAGAAATACCGACGAGAACGCTCAGAACAGCCGGGAGCTCCTGGCCTCCAGCGGCCTTGGGCCGTGCCTGCTGATCACCTCCGCCTTTCACATGCCGCGCTCGGTTGGCCTGTTCCGGAAGGCAGGCGTCGAGGCCGCGCCTTGGCCGGTCGATTATCGGACCGCCGGCAATGTCACCTTCCGGCTCGACTTCACCCAGCCGAGCCTGAACGCACAGCAGATGTCGACATCTGTCCGGGAATGGGTGGGGCTCTTCGCCTATCGGGCGCTAGGCCGCATCGACGAGGTCTTTCCGGCGCCGTGAGCCGGGTTATTTCTTCGAGATCGTCAGGAATTTCGTGCCGCGCACGCGCACCGTCATGGCGCAGGGCTCCTGGCCCTCCTCACGCTCGCAATAGCGTGGATGCATCTTCAGCACGAAGACCATGTTTCCGAACCGCTGCACGAAGTCGTAAGAGTACATCTGCGCCGTGGCAATCATGAAGTAGCCGCCTTCCTTCACCTGAAGGTAGAAGTTGAACGGGCAGCCCTCGGCCGTGCAATCGGGTCCGCGCACGCCGTCGCAAACGATTTCGCTGCTGTTGGTGACCGCGTCCTTGATGCCGTCATTGTTGATATCGATGCGATCGATGAAGGCACTACCGAATTGCACCGCGTCGCAGCGCTCGATGTAGTGGTCCTTCTCGTAGATCTCGGGATCGGTCAGCAATTCCTGTTGGGCGCCCGCAGGCGCTGAAAAAAGGCCCATGGCGACAACGAGGAGGAGGCGGGAGAGAAAAGTCACGGTCTGGACTCCGGATCGCATTCTGTGCTGAACGATGGGTAAGTCTAGCGGCTGCGTCTTGCCCCACCCTTAACGGCGTGGTGCAAATCTGGCCTCGGGCAAACGGCTCCATTGAGGAATGAAGGCATGTCGCTCCTATCCTATCTCGATTATGCAGGGATCGCCCTGTTTGCTGCGACGGGCGCGCTTGCCGCCTCCCGCAAGCAGCTCGACATGATTGGCTTTCTGTTCTTCGCCGTCGTAACAGGGCTTGGCGGCGGCACGGTGCGCGATATCGTGCTTGGTCGCGTCCCCGTCTTCTGGGTGCTCAATCCGGACTACATTCTGGTCTGCTGCGCGATCGGCGTGGTGGTCTTCTTCACCGCCCATCTCGTCGAATCGCGCTACCGCCTGCTGATCTGGCTCGATGCCATCGGTCTCTCGGCCTACTGCGTCATGGGCGCGGCGAAGGGCCTTGCAGCGACCGGCTCGCCGACGATTGCGATCGTCACCGGAACCCTGACGGCAAGCCTTGGTGGCGTCCTGCGAGATCTCCTGGCAAACGAGCCTTCCGTGCTGCTGCGCCCGGAGATCTACATCACGGCTGCCCTTGTCGGTGCTGCCGTGTTCACGGCGGCAAACGAGCTTGGCATGCCCCTTTATGCGGCCTCCGCGATTGGAGCCGCAGCGGCATTTGTCATCCGCGGCGGAGCGCTGCACTTCGGATGGACGTTCCCGACCTACAAGCACAAGCCTGGTCGGCATCCGGACGAAGTCATGTAAGGTGAGGGTAGAGCGTTCAGCCCTGCTTGGGCCGCAAGCGGATCACGACATCGACATGGGCGATTTCCATGCCTTCCGGCGGCGGCGGCAGGTTGTCGATGCTGATGTTGTTCACGGGAATGTCTAGAACCTTGTTCTCGCCTTCCACGAAGAAGTGGTGGTGGTCCGAGACATTCGTGTCGAAATACGTCTTCGAGCTCTCGACCGCGAGCACCCGGATCAAACCGGCTTCGGTGAACTGGTGTAAGGTATTGTAGACGGTCGCAAGCGACACCGGAAAATCAGCCGACAGCGCTTCCTCATGGAGTTCTTCCACCGTCAGATGCCGATCGCCCTTTGCGAACAAAAGACCGGCAAGCGCAATGCGCTGCTTCGTCGGGCGCAGGCCCGAGCGACGCAGTTTGAGTTCGATACCCGTTTCGCAGGTTGCCATCGTCAAAGACGCACTCCAGTCGTTGCGTGGCATGCATGAGCATCCACAGACGTCGATATAGCTGCAAAATCAGGGTGTTTCAATAGTTGCAGTGGGCAGAAGCCCGCAGACGCCCGCTATTGGGCGGTTTTTGGCCCCTCGGGTCTGGTGGTGCCCTTTTCCTTCCTGTATGCGACGATGATAAGAGGATGGGCAAAAAGGCCCTGGGAACCAGCGGATGGGCGCGGGGCTTCAATTTGCCACCGTCTTGGTCTAATGGGTCCCGACGATGTGAAGCAGAGGGGGGAAGAAGAAGAACAATGGTTACGAGACAGTCCAGCTATAACTACGACGAAATCCTCGCCTGCGGCCGCGGTGAACTCTTCGGCGAGGGCAACGCGCAGCTCCCCCTGCCGCCGATGCTGATGGTGCACCGGATCACAGACATTTCCGAGACTGGCGGCGCCTTCGACAAGGGCTATATTCGTGCTGAATACGATGTCCGTCCCGATGATTGGTATTTCCCCTGCCATTTCCAGGGCAACCCCATCATGCCGGGCTGCCTTGGCCTCGACGGCATGTGGCAGCTGACCGGCTTCTTCCTCGGCTGGCTGGGAGAACCCGGCCGCGGCATGGCGCTGTCAACAGGCGAAGTGAAATTCAAGGGCATGGTGCGCCCCGAGACGAAACTTCTCGAATACGGCATCGACTTCAAGCGCGTCATGCGTGGTCGCCTCGTGCTCGGCACGGCTGACGGCTGGTTGAAGGCCGATGGCGAAACTATCTATCAGGCATCCGACCTGCGCGTCGGTCTGTCGAAGGACAAGACGGCCTGATCCGGCCCGGTCCGTACCTGAAGTTCATAAAGAAGGTCTGAGAGATGAGACGGGTTGTAGTAACAGGTCTTGGCATCGTGTCCTCCATCGGTGCCGATGCCGCCGAAGTCACCGCTTCGCTGCGTGATGCCAAGTCGGGCATCACCTTTTCTCCCGATTTCGCCGAGCACGGCTTCCGGTGCCAGGTCTGGGGTAAGCCCAATCTGGATCCGACGGAACTCGTCGACCGCCGTGCCATGCGTTTCCTGTCCCAGGGCGGCGCCTGGAACCATGTGGCCATGAAGCAGGCGATTGCCGATGCTGGCCTCGAAGAGGCCGACTATCAGCAGAACGAGCGCGTCGGCATCATCATGGGCTCCGGCGGCCCGTCGACGAAGCAGATCGTCGAAGCGGCTGACATCGTTCGCCAGAATAACAGCCCCAAGCGCATCGGCCCGTTTGCCGTGCCGAAGGCTATGTCGTCGACTGCCTCTGCTACGCTTGCCACCTGGTTCAAGCTGCACGGCGTCAATTATTCGATCTCGTCTGCCTGCTCGACATCGGCCCATTGCATCGGCAATGCCTATGAGATGATCCAGTGGGGCAAGCAGGACATGGTCTTTGCCGGTGGCCACGAGGATCTCGACTGGTCCATGTCGAGCCTGTTCGATGCCATGGGCGCGATGTCGTCGAAGTACAACGACACGCCTTCGACCGCCTCCCGCGCCTATGACGTCTCCCGTGACGGCTTCGTCATTGCCGGCGGCGCTGGCGTTCTGGTTCTGGAAGAACTTGAGCATGCCAAGGCCCGTGGCGCCAAGATCTATGCCGAAGTCGTCGGCTATGGCGCCACCTCCGATGGCTACGACATGGTCGCCCCCTCGGGCGAAGGTGCCATGCGCTGCATGCGTCAGGCACTCGCGACCGTCACTGGCGAAGTCGACTACATCAACACGCACGGCACCTCGACGCCTGTAGGCGATAGCAAGGAAATCGGCGCGATCCGCGAAGTTTTCGGCGACAAGATCCCGCATATCCAGTCGACCAAGTCTCTGACAGGTCACTCGCTGGGCGCCGCCGGCGTCCAGGAATCGATCTACGGCCTTCTGATGATGCAGGAAAAGTTCATCGGCGAGAGCGCGCACATCACCGAGCTCGACCCGGAATTCGAAGGCGTGCCGGTCGTGCGCAAGCGCATCGACAACGCCAAGATTGACACCGTCCTGTCGAACTCCTTCGGCTTTGGCGGCACCAATGCGACGCTGGTATTCCAGCGCCACAACGGCTGATCGCAAGACAATAGACATAAAAAAAGCCTGGCGCGTTGCCGCGCCAGGCGTTCATCCGAAGTGGTCCGCCAGCCGTGGGAGTTCGGCTTACTTCGGTTGATGGGGATCGGTATGGTCGATGACGCCGATCAGCATGGCGAGGCTCACCGCATGCATCAGGTTGCTCGCCTCGAGCTTTTCCTGGGCGCTGACCAGAGCCAGGTTCACCTCTTGATTTGACAGAGCCAGTACATTGGCAGCCTCATCCGAGCGCATGCCTTCGGCCACCAGCTGCAGACAGCGGATTTCCCGGTCGGATAGGGCCGGAAAAGAGGAATTCCTCCCGATGGCCCGTATGGTATCGGTTTTCATGATCAAAGTTGCCGCAATGGAGATACGCGACTTGATGAACACATCAGGTCGTCAAGCGGCGCAAATATCATTCTGATGGGCAGCCGTCGTTCACCGCAGACGACAAGCTTTTATCCGTGTGCGCTAATCAAGCGCTCTGCGGTGCGATAAGTCGCTCTCGCAGTCGAATTAGGAACCTTCGAGCCAACATTGTCAAGCTGCCGACGGTTCAAGCGGACTTGCGCTCCCGCACCTCTGTCGGCGTCGAACCGAACCAGCGCGTCACGGATCGGGTGAAGGCGCTGGGCGCCGAATAGCCCAGGCGATAGCAGATCTCGGAGATCGGCAGTTCGCTCTCCGTCAGCAGGCTGAAGCTGACGTCCTTCCTGATCTGGTCCCGCAAGTCGTTGAGGCTCGTCCCCTGGGCGGCCAACCGCCTCTGGAAGGTCCTCTCGGACAGCCCGAAATAGGGGGCGATCTCCGAGAGCGGATAGTCGTCGTCCGACACGTGAAGCAGCAGATACCGTCTGACCTGTTCAAGGAAGTCTGCGGGCTTTTCCGGCAGGGCAGGTCTCAGGCTGCGGCACTGGAGATCCATCAGCTCGAACAGGCGTCGGTCGCCTGTGGGATTGTGCGCATCCAGAAAGCTGCGCGGGAAGTGAACACAGTTCATACCGGCCGCAAAGCTTATCCGGCGCGACAGGAGCTGCCGGAAAGGCTGCGGATTGCGCGGCGGCTGCCGTTCCAGCTCGATCTCGATACTGTCGCTGCTGGTGAGCTCCTTTGCCCGCTGCATGACGAGACCCACGGACATGTCGACATACTGATCGCGCTTCACGATGATGGGCGCAAAGGTCCAGGCCAGATGCGCCCCTCGCTCGTCGATCGAGAGCCTGGAATAGCTGGTATGGGTCACATACTGGATGTGGTCGTCGAGGAAGCGCACGAAGTCCAGCCCGGTGGGTGCTGCCATCAGGCCGTAGCCGAAGGGGCCGGTCGAGCCCGCCTCATAGCCCTTGATGCTGGTCAACCCAAACGCTTCGTCATCGGCCAGCAACGCACAGGCCTCCAGCAGCCTGCAGAGGCGGTCGAGGCTGATCCGCCCAGTCAGGCTCTGGAACACCTCCGGATCGATGTCCAGCGCCTTGCAAATCGGCTTTATGTCGATGCCATAGGACTGGGCATGCTCGACCACCGCAGAGGCGAGGCCGGCTACGGTGGTCAATTCATCGGTGAGATTCCGAGGAGGCATTGGACCGCTGGCGCCAGAAGAGAAGCTGTTGGCGTCAGATGCTAAGCCAGCGGATGTCCGGAGTCGAGGGCCGCGTAGTCTATGGACGAACGCGGCCGTTCACGATCGCGCGTGCTCAGCGCTTGGCCCAGAGCACCTTGAAGCGCGCGTTTCGGCAGACTTCGCCATGCTGCTTGAAATGCGCACCCAGCACCGGCTCGTAAGGCAGTCCACGATTGGCCACCATCAGGAGGTCTCCGCCGCCACGCAAAGAATCTGCCGCCGCCTTGATCATGGCAGCGCCGATCGATGGCTCGGCAGCATGACCCTCGTGGAAAGGCGGGTTCATGATGACGAGATCGTATTTTTCCTTTGGTGGCTCGGTGCCGAGATCCTGCCAGAAGAAGCGCGTCGTCAGATCAGGGCAATTCTTCGCCAGATTGCGCTTGGCATGCTCCAGTGCCTCGTGGCTCGCTTCGAACAGGTCGATGCGATTGGTGCGCGGCGCAGCCTCGGCCAGCATCACCGACAGATAACCCCAGCCTGCGCCAAAATCAGCGGCATTGCCGTTGAAGTCGGCCGGGAAGCGGCTTGCCAGCAGTTCCGAACCTTCGTCGGCATGCGCATGGGAGAAGAGACCGGAGCGGGTTTCGAACCGTCCCTCGACCGTCACGGACTTCGCAGCAAGCGCTGCAACCAGCGTGTCGGTCTCGGCGGGAACCGTGAACCAGACCGCGACGCCGTGATATTTCGGCGTGGACTCGGGCTCGAGCCCCAGGCGATCAAGCTGCTTGCGAAGGGGCAGGATGCCGTCTTCCTTAGCGCCGGCGACGATAACGGTACCGCCAGCCTTGACGCGCTTCAGTGCCTCGGCGACGCGATCCTCGTTGACGCCCTTGTGCTTGCCGCACAGGACGAGCGCGCCGTCATAGGCTTCACCCTCGACTACGGGCAGGGGCTTCAGATGGCTGGCCTCGAGTCGGCGGAACTCCGGGCGGAAATCCTGAACAGCGGTGAGTTCGGCAGCAAAGCCTTCGGGCTTTGCAAATCCGGCTTCCGCGCCGAGGAAGAGCCAACGGCTTTCTGCAGCCGGTAGCGCGACAGCCTCGGTGACGAAGGGATGGAAAAGGGTCTTCAGGCTTTCGCGGCTCATGGCTTGGTCTTCTCTCTCGGCGAACAAAAAAGGCGCGGAATTTCTCCCGCGCCTCGGATCGGGTGCGACGTCCGCTTATTCAGCGGCTTCGCCATCCTTCTTCTCGGCAACGATTTCCTTGCCGGTCGTCTGGTCGACGGCCTTCATGGACAGGCGAACCTTGCCGCGCTCATCGAAGCCCATCAGCTTGACCCAGACCTTGTCGCCTTCCTTGACGACGTCGGAGGTCTTGGCAACGCGCTCGGAAGCGAGCTGCGAGATGTGCACGAGGCCGTCACGCGAGCCGAAGAAGTTGACGAAGGCGCCGAAGTCGGCGGTCTTCACAACGGTGCCTTCATAGACGACGCCGACTTCCGGCTCGGCCACGATCGAGTGGATCCACTTGCGGGCTGCTTCGATTTCCTTGCCGGAGGCAGAGGCAATCTTCACGGTGCCATCGTCTTCGATGTTGATCTTGGCGCCGGTCTTTTCGACGATTTCGCGGATGACCTTGCCGCCCGAACCGATGACTTCACGGATCTTGTCGACCGGGATGGACATGGCTTCGATTCGCGGAGCGAATTCGCCGAGCTGGCCACGGCTTTCCGAAAGGGCGTTCGCCATTTCGTTCAGGATGTGCTTGCGGCCACCCTGAGCCTGGCCGAGCGCGACCTTCATGATCTCTTCGGTAATGCCAGCGATCTTGATATCCATCTGCAGCGAGGTGATGCCGTCGGCAGTACCCGCTACCTTGAAGTCCATGTCGCCGAGGTGGTCTTCGTCACCCAGGATGTCGGAGAGAACTGCAAAGCGCTCGCCTTCGAGGATGAGACCCATGGCGATACCGGCAACCGGCTTGGCCAGCGGAACGCCGGCGTCCATCAGAGCGAGCGAGGTGCCGCAAACGGTTGCCATCGAGGACGAGCCGTTCGACTCGGTGATCTCGGAGACGACGCGCAGCGTGTAAGGGAACTGCTCTGCAGACGGCAGCATCGGGCGGATAGCGCGCCAGGCGAGCTTGCCGTGACCGATTTCGCGGCGGCCCGGGGAGCCCATGCGACCAGTTTCACCGACCGAGTAGGGCGGGAAGTTGTAATGCAGAAGGAAGCGTTCTTTGTACATGCCGGTCAGCGAGTCGACATACTGTTCGTCTTCGCCGGTGCCGAGCGTGGCGACGAACGATCGCCTGCGTCTCGCCGCGGGTGAAGAGAGCCGAACCGTGCGTACGCGGCAGGATACCGACTTCCGATACGATCGCACGAACGGTGTCGAGGTCGCGGCCGTCGATGCGGCTCTTCGTGTCGAGGATGTTCCAGCGAACGATCTTCGCCTGCAGGTGCTTGAAGACGGCACCAATGACTTCGTTCGAATACTTCGGCTCTGCACCTTCCGGGAAGAAGTGTGCCTTTACCTTGGCCTTGACGGCGTCGACGGCGGCGTAACGATCAGCCTTCTGGGTGATCTTGTAGGCAGCGCGCAGTTCGGTTTCGGCGATCGAGAGCATTTCGGCTTCGAGAGCGGAATGATCTTCCGGCTCGAATTCGCGGGGCTCTTTGGCAGCCACTTCAGCGAGCTTGATGATCGCGTCGATGACCGGCTGGAAGCCCTTGTGGCCGAACATGACGGCGCCGAGCATGACGTCTTCGTTCAGTTCCTTGGCTTCCGACTCGACCATCAGGACGGCGTCTTGGGTGCCGGCAACGACGAGGTCCAGAACCGACTCGTCCATCTCGTCGAGATGCGGGTTCAGAACGTATTCGCCGTTGATGTAGCCAACGCGTGCGCCACCGACCGGGCCCATGAAGGGAACGCCGGAGAGGGTGAGGGCAGCCGAAGCGGCCACCATCGACAGGACGTCAGGGTCGTTCTCAAGGTCATGCTGGATGACGGTTACGACGACCTGCGTGTCGTTCTTGTAGCCTTCCGGGAAGAGCGGGCGGATCGGACGGTCGATCAGGCGGGAAACCAGCGTTTCCTTTTCTGAGGGACGACCTTCGCGCTTGAAATAGCCACCCGGGATCTTGCCGGCGGCATAGGTCTTTTCCTGGTAATTGACGGTGAGCGGGAAGAAGTCCTGGCCCGGCTTCGGCGACTTGGCCGAAACGACGGTAGCGAGAACAACGGTTTCGCCATAGGTGGCGAGAACGGCGCCGTCGGCCTGGCGGGCGATCTTGCCCGTTTCCAGCTTCAGCGGGCGGCCTGCCCACTCGATCTCAACGCTGTGAACATCAAACATATCTTGTCCTTCATATGCGGACCTTCGTCCTGCCGAATTGGCAGGGGGCGGTCGGTCTGCAATGTGCTGACGCAATCACGGGCAAGACAGTGGGAGGCTTCGGAAACGGCCGCGGCCGGCATTTGCATCCTTCGGGATGCGGAAGCGTCCTGCAATCCTGCCCCATGACAGGTCATCGGTTGTCGTCGACAGATCCGGCCCATCCGGTCTGTCGTTCGTTCCGGGCGATCGTCGCGCGGAACCGGTCGCGGGTCGTCTGGCCTGACCCGGAAAGGCAACCGGCGGATCTTCGTCTCCGAAGACCCGCCGGGAACTTGTTAGCGACGGATGCCGAGGCTGGTGATCAGCTTCGTGTAGCGAGCCTCGTCCTGCTTCTTGACATAGTCGAGAAGCGAACGGCGGGTCGAAACCATGGTCAGAAGGCCACGACGCGAGTGGTTGTCCTTCTTGTGACCCTTGAAGTGTTCCGTCAGGTTGGTGATACGCTCGGTCAGGATTGCGACCTGAACTTCCGGAGAACCGGTGTCGCCTTCCTTGATTGCGTATTCCTTGATGAGGGCGGCCTTGCGCTCTGCAGTGATCGACATCGTGAATCCTTTCTAGAATAAGGAGAAACAGGTCGCCAAACGCCGGGATGTCGTCCAGCATTGGCCGTGAATGCAGGCACCCGAGGGGCCAGCTGCCGCCGCCTATACTCTATTCCCTGAAGAAAGGAAAGAGCAGGCGACGGCAAGGGTCAGGCGAAGACTCGCCGCGGATGGAATTCGCCACCGGCAATCTCGCCGATTGCAATGAGCTTGCCACCGGCAAGTGCCACGGCTTCCGGTTCTGCGACTGGCGCATCGCGCCCGCGCAGGATGATCGGGTTGCCCATGCGCAGCCGATGCGCCTGGTCGTCGGTGATCCTGAGCTGCGGCAGGGCGGAGAGTGCTTCTGCCGTATCGCCGAGGAAAGCATCGAGAGCGGCCAGCCGTTCATCGCGTTCTTCGATGGCTTCGAGCGCCACGAGCTCCGCGAGCGGCACCATCATCTCCTCGGCAAACGGGGCTACGAAGGTGCGGCGGAGCGAGGAGATGTGGCCATAGCAGCCGAGATCGCGACCGAAATCACGGGCGAGCGAGCGCACATAGGTGCCCTTGCCGCATTCGACCTCGAAATGGGCCTTGTCGGCTTCGCAGTTGAGAAGCGTGAGGCGGTGGACTTCGACCTCGCGAGAGGGGATCTCGACCGTCTCGCCGTCGCGCGCCAAGTCATATGCGCGCTCGCCGGCGATCTTGATTGCGGAGAACTGCGGTGGGATCTGGTTGATGGTGCCTGTGTAGTTCGGCAGTAGGGCGCGAATGTCTTCCTCGGTCGGACGCTTGTCCGAGCTCTGCGTGACCTCTCCCTCGAGGTCATCCGTCGAGCGCTCTTCGCCCCAGGTCACCGTGAATTCGTAGATCTTGCGCCCGTCCATGACATAGGGAACGGTCTTCGTCGCATCGCCGAGCGCGATCGGCAGCATGCCGGAAGCGAGCGGGTCGAGCGTGCCGGCATGGCCGGCCTTCTGGGCGTTGAACAGCCACTTGATCTTGCCAACCGCCTCGGTCGAGCCGAAGTCCACCGGCTTGTCGAGGATGAGCCAACCCGAAATCGGGCGGCCCTTGGGCTTTCTGGGTTTGGACATCTAGGTCTTTTCTCAGTCTTTGTCTTCGTCGGAGCCGAGGTCGCGCTGGACCTCCGGCGAGCGCAGGAGCGCATCGATCTTCTGGTAATTGTCGAAGCTGGTATCGTCGCGGAAACGCACTTCCGGCATGTACTTCATCTGCCGAAGCTGGCCGCCGATCCGTCCGCGAATGAACTTCGCATGCTTATTGAGGGCTGCGATGACAGCGTCATGGTCGGAAACGCCGAGCGGTGCCACATAGGCGGTCGCCATCTTCAGGTCCGGCGACATCCGCACTTCCGAGACCGAAATCACGGTCTTCTCGATGACATCGTCGTTCACTTCCCCGCGCTGAAGCACCTGGGTGATGGCGGCGCGCACCTGCTCGCCGACGCGCAGCATGCGCTGCGAAGGTGCCGATGAGGTTGGTTTTGTCATGGTTCACTTGCCTTTCGCATGAGGTATCCGGGGCTATCGCCGCTCACATCATGCCGTGAATTGCCGTTCATCCGACGCTACGTCGGAGGTCATGATCCCCATAAACAGCGAGCGCCGGAAGATCCGGCGCCCGAAGGGATCGTGGTCGAAACGCCTGAGATCAGAGCGTACGCGTGATATGTTCCACGCGGAAGCACTCGATCGTGTCGCCGGCGCGGATGTCTTCGTAGTTTTCGAAGGCCATACCGCATTCCTGACCCATCGGCACGTCGGACACTTCGTCCTTGAAGCGCTTGAGCGTCTTGAGCTTGCCTTCGTGGATGACGACATTGTCGCGCAGCAGGCGAACGCCCGCACCACGCTCGACCTTGCCTTCGATAACACGGCAACCTGCGACCTTGCCGGTCTTGGTGATGTTGAACACCTCCAGGATCTCGGCATTGCCAAGGAAGGTTTCGCGACGCTCCGGCGAGAGCAGGCCCGACATCGCTGCCTTCACGTCATCCACCAGATCGTAGATGATGTTGTAGTAGCGGATCTCGATGCCGGCACGCTCGGAAGCGGTACGAGCCTGGGCATTCGCACGGACGTTGAAGCCGATGATCGCGGCATTGGAAGCCTCGGCGAGCGAGATATCCGATTCCGTGATGGCGCCAGCGCCCGAATGGACGATACGGGCACGCACTTCGTCGGTGCCGAGCTTGTCGAGTGCCGCCACGATGGCTTCGACGGAACCCTGAACATCGCCCTTGATGACCAGCGGGAACTCCTTGAAGCCGGTGTTCTGCAGCTGGCTCATCATCTGTTCCAGCGAACCGCGCTGACCCGACTGGCGGGCAACAGCCTTGTCGCGGGCCAGACGCTGACGATACTCGGAGATCTCGCGAGCGCGGCTTTCATTTTCGACGACGGCGAACTTGTCACCGGCAGCAGGCGTGCCCGACAGGCCGAGGATCTCGACCGGCATGGCAGGAGCCGCTTCCTTGACGTGCTCACCCTTGTCGTTGACGAGGGCACGAACGCGGCCCCACTGGTCACCGGCAACGATGATCTGGCCAGGCTTCAGCGTGCCCTTCTGGACGAGAACCGTCGCAACGGCACCACGACCGCGGTCGAGCTGAGCTTCGATGACAGTACCTTCGGCAGTACGCGTCGGGTCAGCCTTCAGGTCGAGGATTTCGGCCTGCAGCAGCACCGCTTCGAGCAGCTTGTCGAGGTTGAGCTTGTTCTTCGCCGAGACTTCGACGTCGAGCACTTCACCGCCCATGGATTCGACAAACACTTCATGCTGCAGAAGCTGCTGGCGAACCTTGTCCGGGTTTGCCTCATGCTTGTCGATCTTGTTGATCGCCACGATGATCGGAACGCCGGCAGCCTTTGCATGGCTGATGGACTCGATCGTCTGCGGCATCACGCTGTCGTCGGCTGCAACCACGAGGATCGCAATGTCGGTCGC
Organism: Allorhizobium sp.; assembly: GCA_965283865.1. GTDB lineage: Bacteria > Pseudomonadota > Alphaproteobacteria > Rhizobiales > Rhizobiaceae > Allorhizobium. The sequence continues at coordinate 194,436 of CBDIQA010000001.1, read as the reverse complement.
CTGGGCGCCACGGGCACGCATCGCGGTAAACGCCGCGTGGCCGGGGGTGTCGATGAAGGTGATCCTCTGGCCGTTCTGCTCGACCTGGTAAGCACCGATATGCTGGGTAATGCCACCGGCTTCGCCCGATACGACCGAGGTCTTGCGGATGGCGTCGAGCAGCGAGGTCTTGCCGTGGTCGACGTGGCCCATGATGGTGACAACAGGCGGACGCGCCACCAGTTCGCCTTCGTCGTCCTTGACGTTGAAGATGCCTTCTTCGACGTCGGATTCCGAAACGCGCTTCACGGTGTGGCCGAATTCGGTAGCGATGAGTTCGGCGAGGTCGGCGTCGATGACGTCGCCCGGCTTCATCATCTGGCCTTCCTTCATCAGGTACTTGATGACGTCGACGGCGCGTTCGGACATGCGCTGCGACAGTTCCTGAATGGTGATGGTTTCCGGCAGGATGACCTCGCGCATGACCTTCTCGCGGGTTTCCTGCATCTGGCTGCGGCGGAACTTCTCCTGCCGGCGGCGCATGGCAGACAGCGAACGGCCGCGTGCCGTGCCGTCGTCCTCGACATTGGCCGTGGTGACGGTCAGCTTGCCACGACGACGGTCCTCTTCGACCTTCGGACGGGCAGGGACCTTGGGGGCCACGGGCATGGCGACCTTGCCGCGGCCGGGGATCGTCCGCGGAGACGCACGACCCTCGTCTTCGTCATTGGTCTTGCGTCCACGCACGAACCCGGGTGCGCCGGGTGCCGGAATGGCCGTACGGTTCACGGGGGCGGGCGCAGCAGCGACCGGCGCCACTTCGGGCTCGGCGACAACTTCGGGTTCCGGCTGCGGCTCGGGCTGAGGTTCGGCGGCGCGGCGTGCGGCCTCTTCGGCGGCCAGGCGTGCGGCTTCCTCGGCTTCCACCTTGCGGCGAGCCTCGTCGATCACGCGCTGCTTGGCTTCCTCGACTTCACGAACCTGGGCTTCGGCGAGAGCGCGACGACGCGCTTCCATCTCGCCGGCCGATAGGTCGTGCAGAACTGCGCCGCGCGGACGTTCCTGCTGGCGCGGCGGCGGCGAAGGCTGCTGGCGCTGTGGCTGCTGGGGGCGCTGCGGCTGCTGCGGACGATGCGGTTGCTGTGTCGCCGCAGGTGCCGGGCGAGCAGCTGCAACGGGTGCTGTCACCGGCGTGGGCGCCTGTGTCGGTGCCGGCGTCGGAGCCGCCGCAACTGGTTCCGCACGCACAGGTGTGATCGGCGTAATCGGTGGCTTTTCGTCCAGCGGGCGGGTCGGGCGGCGCTTTACCGTCTCGACGACGACCGACTTCGTACGGCCGCGCCCCATGTCCTGGCGCACGGTACCCTGGCTCATCCCTGAGGGCTTCAAGGTGAGAGTCTTCTTCACGCCGATAGTCTTGTCGTCTTTGTTGTCGGTCATTCCGTTCCCGTTCCTTCGAGCGGGGCCGGATGCCGAGCATCAGGCCTCGCCGTTCACATACTGTCCTAAACCACGGAGGCCGACCTGTGCCGGTGACCGCGTCATTGTGATTTCGGGCCAGCGCCCGATACCTGCGGCGCGCGGCCGCGATAGGTTTCGAGCAGAGTTGCGCGCTTCACTACACCTTCACCCGCCTGCCCTGCAAGCACGCAAGCATGGATAAACGCATTCTGGCCCATCTGCTCTTCCAATTCCGCCCCGGTCAGAAGGTGGAAAGCGGGCACTTCCGCCGCCGCCCCCGTTCCGAGGTGCCAGGCCTTTCGGGCCTGGTCGATCTTTCTCACGCCATCCGCCGCGGCATCCTGCGAATGGAACACCGCAATGGCTTCGCCGCTTCGTACGGCCGCCTCGACCTTTGCCGATCCCGTGATGAACTGGCCGGCCTTCCGTGCCATGTTCATCATGCCGATCAGCTGCGCGACCAGAAGCCGCTCAACCACGGATCCGAGGTCCGGATCCGCCTTCACATCTCGTTTCAGGGCCCGGGCGAAGAGCTTCTTCGCCACGGCCTTGTCGACAGCCTCACGGCTGGGGCTGACCCAGCAGCCCCGGCCTGGAAGCGCCCGCTTCAGATCCGGGACAATTGTCCCGTCGGGTGCCGCCACGAAACGCAAGAGCGTTTCCGGAGATCCGCTTTCGCGGGTAACGATGCACATCCGCCCGTTCGCTTCGGAGAGGTCGAAATCGTCTTCGACCTCTGTCGCGTCCGGCCTCTCGGCGCTCATCACGCTCCCTGCTCGGCTTCTTCGCCTTCGAGTTCGCCTTCTGCTTCAGCTTCGACCGCGAGGTCTTCCTCGGTGATCCAGCCAGCAGCCAGGCGTGCCTTGACGACCATGGCTTCGGCTTCGGCACGCGAGATGTCGAACTTCGAGAACAGGTCCTCGAACTTCTTCGTCTCGCCGTCCTTGCGTTCGCTCCAGCCGACGAGATCGTCAGCGGCGCAGCCGGCGAAGTCCTCGATCGTCTTGATGCCGTCTTCGCCGAGTGCGACCATCATCTGCGAGGTGATGCCCTCGATCTGGCGCAGTTCGTCGGCGACGCCGAGCTCCTTGCGCTTCGCATCCAGCTCGGCCTCGATCTTCTCGAGGTATTCGCGGGCACGGGTCTGGATTTCCTGGGCCGTGTCTTCGTCGAAGCCGTCGATCGAAGCGATTTCGTCGATATTGACGTAAGCCACTTCCTCGACCTGGGCGAAGCCTTCCGAAGCCAGCACCTGGCCAACCATTTCGTCGACGTCGAGCGCATCCATGAACAGGTTGGTGCGTTCGTTGAATTCCTTCTGGCGGCGCTCCGATTCCTCGGCTTCCGTCATGATGTCGATATCCCAGCCGGTCAGCTGCGAGGCCAGGCGCACGTTCTGACCGCGACGGCCGATGGCGAGCGACAGCTGCTCGTCCGGCACCACGACTTCGATGCGCTCTGCATCTTCGTCGAGAACGACCTTGGCGACTTCCGCCGGCTGCAGGGCGTTGACGATGAAGGTAGGCCGGATCCTGGCTCCACGGAATGATGTCGATCTTTTCGCCCTGAAGCTCGCCGACGACGGCCTGAACGCGCGAGCCGCGCATACCGACGCAGGCGCCGACCGGATCGATCGACGAATCGTTCGAGATGACGGCGATCTTGGCGCGCGAACCTGGGTCACGGGCAACCGACTTGATCTCGATGATGCCGTCGTAGATTTCGGGCACTTCCATGCGTGAACAGCTTCGCCATGAACTGCGGATGGGTGCGCGACAGGAAGATCTGCGGGCCGCGCTGCTCGCGGCGCACGTCGTAGACATAGGCGCGCACGCGGTCGCCGTAGCGGAAAGCTTCGCGCGGGATCATCTCGTCACGACGGATGATGCCTTCGCCACGGCCGAGATCGACGATGACGTTGCCGTATTCGACGCGCTTGACGGTGCCGTTGACGATCTCGCCGACGCGATCCTTGAACTCGTCGTACTGACGGTCACGCTCGGCTTCGCGCACCTTCTGCACGATCACCTGCTTGGCCGACTGGGCGGCGATGCGGCCGAAATCCATCGGCGGCAGCGGATCGGCGATGAAGTCGCCGAGCTTGGCGTCGACATTGCGGTCGCGGGCGAGTTCGAGCGCGATCTGCGTCGCGTAGTCTTCGACCTTCTCGACCACTTCCAGAAGACGCTGCAGACGGATCTCGCCGGTCTTGGAATTGATGTCGGCGCGGATGTTGGTCTCGCTGCCGTAGCGCGACCGGGCAGCCTTCTGGATCGCGTCGGCCATGGCGGCGAGCACGATTTCGCGGTCGATCACCTTTTCACGGGCGACGGCATCTGCGATCTGCAAGAGCTCGAGCCTGTTAGCACTGACTGCCATTGTCTTAGGTCTCCGTCTTCACGCCCGGGCATCGGCCTCGGGCTATAGGTCAAACGTTATTCTTCGCTGTCGTCTTCGTCGTTCTGGTTCGCGGCCTGCGCCTTGGCGAGCTTGTCGGCTCGGAGCGCGTCACGGATCAGATCGTCCGTCAGAATGAGCTTTGCCTCGGCAAGCGTGTTGAAGGGGATAACCACCTTCGGCTCTTCGCCATAAGCCACCTGGTCACGCTCCAGGGTAAAGCCGTCCTGGTTCACGTCGGTGATCTTGCCGCGGAAGCGCTTGCGGTTGTCGACCAGGATCGACGTCTCGCACTTCACGATATGGCCCTGCCAGCGGCTGAAATCCGACTTGCGCACCATGGGGCGGTCGATGCCCGGCGACGACACTTCCAGGTGATAGGCCTTGTCGACCGGATCCTCGACATCGAGAACGGGCGACACGGCCATCGATACGGCTTCGCAATCTTCGACGGTCATTGTGCCGTCGGTGCGTTCCGCCATGATCTGCAGCGTCATTCCGTTCTGGTTCATCATACGCACGCGAACCAGCTTGAAATCCATCGCGACGAGCACGGGCTCGATAATGTCTGCGATACGACGGTCAAGGCCCGTCTCAGTGATGATCCGTGCTTCGCCGAGTTCCGGCTTCGGCATGTCTTCGGACAATCGTTTTACTCCCGATTGGCTGCGATCGCCAATAAAAAAGAGCGGGTCCTTCCGGGCCCACCCTTCATCTGTCGATCAAGAATTTGAAGCTCATATACGCGAGCGCCCCAACTTTTGCAAGCTTTTCGGTGAGGGGTGAAAACAAACTTGCCATTCATGCGTTGCGCAAGGCAAGCTCGTGCTCACCACGGTTGTCTCTCGACATCACCGCGGCCAGAAAAGTTCAAGTCATGTCCCCATCAGAACGCCGCTCCCCACTTCTACCGCTCCGCAATGAAGCCTATCGCCGGATCTGGCTCGCCAGCATCTCGTCCAATCTGGGTGGCCTGATCCAGGGCGTCGGTGCCGCCTGGATGATGGCATCCATCTCCACCTCCGAAAACATGGTGGCGCTCGTCCAGGCATCGAACACCGGCCCGATCATGCTGCTCTCCCTGATCGCCGGAGCCATCGCCGACAGCTTTGATCGCCGTCGCGTCATGATCGCCGCCCAGCTTTTCATGATCGTGCGTCTCGGTGCTGCTCGCGGTCTTCGCCTGGTTCGAGCTGATGACCCCCTGGCTCCTGCTCGGCTTCACCTTCCTGATCGGCTGCGGCACGGCGCTGAACAACCCGGCCTGGCAATCCTCGGTCGGGGACATCGTCCCGCGCGCCGATCTGCCGGCCGCTGTCTCGCTCAATAGTATGGGCTTCAACATCACCCGCAGCGTCGGCCCGGCGATCGGCGGTGCGATCGTTGCCGCCGCCGGTGCTGCCGCCGCCTTTGCAGTCAACACGCTCTCCTACTTCGCCATTATCTATGCCCTCTTCCGCTGGCGCCCCGATATCCCCAAGAGCGCGCTCCCGCGCGAGCATCTGGGCTCGGCCATCGCAGCGGGCCTGCGCTACGTCGCGATGTCGCCCAATCTCGGAAAGGTTCTCTTCCGGGGCTTTGTCTTCGGTCTGACGGCAACCGCAATCCTTTCGTTGCTGCCGATCGTCGCCCGTGACCAACTTTCAGGCGGACCGCTCACCTTTGGTGGCCTGCTCGGGGCCTTCGGCCTCGGCGCCATCTTCGGCGCGCTTTCCAACCAGCGCGCCCGCGAACTTCTGTCGAGCGAGGACATCGTCCGCGCAGCCTTTGCCGGCTTTGCGGTTGCGGCCGGCGTCACGGGCATCAGCACTTCGGTCTGGATCACGGCGCTGGCCTTGATGGTCGCCGGTGCCTGCTGGGTGCTGGCACTGTCGCTCTTCAACACTGTCGTACAGCTCTCTGCCCCCCGCTGGGTCGTGGGGCGCGCGCTCTCGCTTTACCAGACCGCCACCTTCGGCGGCATGGCCACAGGCAGCTGGCTCTGGGGCAGCGTCGCCGAGAACTATGGCTCCGACCATGCGCTGGTGGCCTCAAGCTTGTTGATGATGGTCGGCGTCTTCATCGGCTTCTTTCTGCCCATGCCCGCCTTCGCCACCCTCGATCTCGATCCGCTCAACCGCTTCAACGAACCGGCCCTGCAAGCTCGACATCCGCCCGCGCAGCGGCCCGATCGTCATTCATGTGGATTTCGAGATCACCGACGAAGACGTTCCTGAATTCTTGAGGATCATGGTCGAGCGCCGCCGCATTCGCCTGCGTGACGGTGCACGCAATTGGACTCTGATGCGCGATCTGGAGAACCCTGATATCTGGACGGAAACCTATCACGTGCCGACCTGGGTGGACTATGTCCGTCACAACCAGCGCCGCACTAAGGCCGATGCCGAGATCACCGATCGATTGCTGGAACTGCATCGCGGCGACCGGCCGCCCAAGGTTCACCGGATGATCGAACGCCAGGCAATCCCGCCGGCGGATGACGTCTTCCACCAGTCGCATATCGATCACCACTGATGGCGGGTATCAGCGCAGCTTGGCCTTGAGGTCCGCACTCGGATAGCAGGTCGGTTTCATCCCGTTCTTCGTCTGCCATTCGCCGAGCGACCGCCGCGTCTTGAAGCCGGGCAGGCCATCCACCTTGCCGACATCATAACCTTGCGCCACCAGCGCCTGCTGCATGGCAAGCACGTCCGAGCGCAGCATCTTGCCGACATCGCCCCAGGAGGCCTTGAAGGCCCCGCCACCGCTCGCGATCCGGTCGGCAAGATTGCCGATGAAGAGCGCGTAGAGGTCGGAATTGTTGTATTCCTTGAGCACATAGAAGTTCGGCGTCACCAGGAATTCCGGACCATAGGTCCCGGCCGGAACCAGCATCATCGCCGGCTGCGAGGCCTCCGATGATGGGAAGGCGCGACCGGAAATACGGGTCAGCCCGCCGCTTGCCCAATCAGATACCGCCTTTGCCCTGTCTGGCCCTTCCTGCGCGCAGGAGACGCCGTCGGGAATGGTGATCTCATAGCCCCAGTCGCGACCCCGCTGCCAGCCGCTCTTCACCAGATAGTTGGCGATGGATGCCAGGGTATCCGGCACCGAATTCCAGATGTCGCGCTTGCCGTCGCCGTCGAAGTCGACTGCATATTTCAGGTAACTGCCCGGCATGAATTGCGGCTGCCCGAGCGCGCCGGCCCAGGAGCCCATCAGCCGGTCGGCGCTCACGTCGCCGCTTTCGACGATATGCAGTGCCGAAATCAGCTCCTGCTGAAACATCGGCTTGCGCGTCGACATGAAGGCCTTGGTCGCCAGCACGTCGATCGCCGAATGCGGCAGCTTGGCCCGGCCATAGCCCGACTCGCGTCCCCAGATCGCAACGATGATCGAACCCGGAACGCCATAGGTCGCCTCGACCTTGCGCAGCGTCGACGCATGCTGGCTCGCAAGGTTTCGGCCGGTGGCGGCCAGTCCTTGCAACCGCTTCTCGTTGAAATAGGAGGCCGGCGAGCTGAACTCCGCCTGGCTCTGCGTCCGCTCCTTCGGCGGCTCCGTGCCCGGCGGCACGAGATCAGGCAGATCCCAGTTCAGCTTTACGCCCTGAAGCGTCCGATCAAAGATCTCTTTGCTGATCCCGCCGTCCTGCGCGGCACGCCATAGATCGCTGGCGATCCATTGCCGGAATTGCGCTTCGACGGCGCTCCGGGAAGCGGCAGCGACCGGCGTGGCAAAACTCCCTGCCAAAAGCAGTGAAACAGTCGTCATCGTCAAGCGGAGTCGCTTGCGGGTTCGTGCCATCGGTTCTTCCTCGCGGTCAGATCGTGGTCCGGGCCCTGATCGCCGCAGACAATGTTCCCTCGTCCAGATAATCCAGTTCGCCCCCGACGGGCACACCATGGGCAAGTCGCGTGATCTTCACGTCGAGCCCGGTCAGATGGTCTGTTATATAGTGCGCTGTGGTCTGCCCCTCGACGGTCGCATTGACCGCGATGATGATCTCGCGGATCCCGCCCTTTGCCACCCGGTCGATCAGCCCCTTGATGTTGAGATCATCGGGACCGATCCCATCGAGCGGCGACAGCGTGCCCCCCAGCACATGGTAGGCGGCATTCATCGCGGCTGCGCGTTCCAGCGCCCAGAGGTCTGAGACATCCTCGACGACGATGATCACCGTCTGGTCCCGAGCGACGTCAGTGCAGACGGTGCAGGGATCGACGGTGTCGACATTGCCGCAGCAGGAGCAGATCTTCACCTTGTCATAGGCCTCGCCCATCGCGTGGCCGAGCGGGCCGAGGAGCTGGTCTTTCTTCTTGATCAGATGCAGCGCCGCACGCCGCGCCGAGCGCGGTCCAAGCCCCGGCACTTTCGCCAGAAGCTGGATGAGTTTCTCGATTTCGGGGCCGGTGACTCGTTTTGCCATGGCGGCGTTTCTAGCCCATATAGTCGGGAAACGGAATCGCCGAAGGGATGCCCGATATGAAAATCCTCGCCGTCTGCCTTGGTCGACCCGAGATCCTGCCGGGGAAGAAATACAAGACCGGCATCAACAAGCTCGCCATCCAGGGGCCGATCATGGTCGATGCCGAAGGCCTCGTCGGCGATGCGATCCTAAACCGCAAGCACCACGGCGGCGTCGATCAGGCCGTCTATATCGAGGGTTCCATCGACCTCGACTGGTGGCAGGCCGAGCTCGGCCGCGATCTGCCCTATGGCACCTTCGGTGAGAACCTGGTGATCGAAGGGCTTGAAAGCGCCATACTGGCCGCCGGCGACAGATTGGCCATCGGCGAAGTGCTTCTTGAGATCACCTCCGCCCGCATGCCGTGCGCCACCTTCGCCGCCAAGATGGACGATCCGACCATCGTCAAGCGCTATACCCGCGCTGCCCGCCCGGGTGCCTATGCCCGCGTGCTGCAGGGTGGCATGGTCGAGGCCGGCCAATCCGTCGAGTTCACACCCTGGAGCGGCGACCGAGTGACGATGCGCGAGATGATGGGAACGTTCGGCCGCAGACTGAGCGAGACCGACCGCGCCCGTTATCTGGCTGCTCCCGTCCACTACAAGGTCAGGGACGCGATCCGCGCCGGGGAGATGTGAGGTCTCCGCCGAAGGTCTTAGGCTCCGAGGCTTTACCCCCATCGAACGTCTCGCCATCATGCCGCGCTCTTGGAGGAGTGATGGACCCGAGGAGAATAGAGCTGACCGCAGCCGATGGCGTGCGGCTGATCGGTCATTGGTGGCCGGCAGCGGAGGCGTCGTCATCCGCCACCGTGGTCATCAATCCGGCAACCGGCGTCTACGCCCGCTATTACCATCGCTACGCTGCTTATCTTGCGGGTAACGGCATCTCTGTCCTCACCTATGATTACCGAGGCATCGGGCTGTCCCGTCCCGAAAGTTTGCATGGCTCGACCTTCACTTGGCGCCAGTGGGGCGAACGGGATTTCGACGCGGCCCTGCGCCATGCCTTGCAGGAGGACGAGACCGGCCGTCTGCTCGTCGTCGGCCACAGCATCGGCGGTTTCCTGCCGGGTTATTCGCCGGCGGTGGGACGCATCTTGGCCATGCTATCGGTCGGCGGCCAATATGGTTATTGGGGAGACTATCTGCCTTCGCGGCGCCTGCCGCTATTTCTCAAATGGCATGTCGCAATGCCCGCGATCACGCTTGCACTCGGGCACTTTCCCGGCAAACGCCTTGGCTGGCTCGAGGACCTCCCGAAAGGCGTCGCCTATGGCTGGGGATTGCAGCAGGGCAGGGCCGAGCAGGGCCTGTCACAGGAGGCCGCCGAAGTCATGTGCGACCGTTTCGCAACCGCAACCGGCCCGATCCTGAGCGTCACCATGTCGGATGATGAATTCGCCACCCCGAAGGCGATCAGCCGCGCCATGCGCTACTATCGTCGCTCGCCGATTACGAAGGTGCTACTGGCGCCCGAGGACCTCGGCTTTGCCAAGGTCGGTCACTTCGACCTCTTCCACGCCCGCCATCAGGATGGCTTCTGGCGGCAAAGCCTCGCATTTCTGCGCGAAGGCGAAAATCCGTGGGGTAATCGGGTCTATCCCTGACAGACCCGATCAGCCGTCTTGATCAGAACGGGAACTTCATGCCCGGCGGCAGCGGAATGCCGGCGGTGAGCGCCGCCATCTTTTCCTGCGCCTGGGCTTCGCCCTTGTCCTTAGCGTCCTTGTGGGCAGCCACGATCAGGTCTTCGAGGATCTCGACTTCGTCTTCCTTGAAGAGCGACGGGTCGATCTTGATGCTGCGCATCTCGCCCTTGCCGGTCAGGACGACGGTCACAAGGCCGCCGCCAGACTTGCCTTCGATTTCGAGTGCAGCAATCTCTTCCTGCATCTTCTCCATCTTGGACTGCATTTCCTTGACCTTGCCCATCATGCCCATGATGTCGCGCATCGTCATCTCCTTGGATTGTTGTCGTGTTTTGCGAGAAGGGTTTCAGGCCCTAGAATTCGATGTCGTCGCCCGGCAGGATGTCGCCATCGGCCGATTCCGCCGCAGCCGGCGGTGGCGCCACGATGTCGTCGTCCTCGATCGCCGCTGCCTTGATCCGGACGTCGGTCACCTTGGCGCCCGGAAAGCGGGCGAGGATCGCCGCCACATCAGGGTCCTGGCGCGCATCGACCAGCCGCGCCTCGCGAGTCGTCTTCTCGACCTCGACCAGCGTCGGCGCGCCCGCATCGTTGGACAAGGTCACCCACCAGGTGATGCCGGTCCACTCGCTGAGCTTCATCTTCAGCTCATTGACGATCGTCGGCGGGCATTGCGATTCGAGGCGAATTTCCAGCCGGCCCGGCTCGATCTTCACGAGGTGCACGAACTGGCGCAGCTGGGCACGCAAGACCGGCGCGCGGTTCTTGGTGCAGAGATCCGCGATATCATCAAGCGTTTCGACGCGGACACCCGGGGCTAGCGCTTCCTCGACCTTGGGTTCGCGGCGTTCCATCATCTGCGGCAGGGCGTCTCCAGCCGGCACGCTCTGCAGATGCGCAACCGGTTGGCTCATTGCCGGGCGCGGGGCGCTGTCCTGTGCGGGTTGACCGACGGCCTGCACCCGCATCGCCATCGAGGCGCCGCCACCACCGCCGTTCGGACGCGGTGCGGATGGCCCGCGCTCCGCTCCGCCATCACCATTGGAAAGCTCGAGCAGGCGTCGCGCGGCATCTTCGGGCGAGGGCAGGTGTGCGGCATGCGCCAGCCGGATCAGCACCATTTCGGCAGCCCCGGCAGGCCGCGACGAGGCTTCGGCTTCCGGAATGCCCTTAAGCAGCATCTGCCACATACGCGAGAGCGTCGTTACCGCCACGCTATCAGCCAGCTCGGCGCCCCGCACGCGTTCCACTTCGGAAAGGGACGGATCCTGTGCGGCAGACGGAATGTATTTGAGCCGGGTCACCAGATGGGTGAAGTCGGCAAGATCGGTCAATACCACCGTCGGGTTGGCACCCGCCTCATACTGGCTGCCGAATTCGGAGAGGGCAGCCGCCACATCACCGCGCACCACATGCTCGAAAAGGTCGACGATGCGGGCCCGGTCGGCGAGACCCAGCATGGCGCGCAACGGCATCGGCATCGCACCACGCCGCCGCCATGGGCAATCGCCTGGTCGAGCAAGCGAGAGACCGTCACGGGCCGAACCTTCGGCGGCGCGCGCGATCATCGAAAGCGCCTCTGCCTCGGCCTCGATGCCTTCCTTGGCACGCGATCGTCGATGAACAGCCCGACGAGATCGCCGGCACTGATCCGGCGCAGGTCGAAGCGCTGGCAGCGGGAAAGAACGGTGATCGGAACCTTGCGGATTTCGGTCGTCGCGAAGATGAACTTCACATGCTCCGGCGGCTCTTCGAGCGTCTTCAGCAGCCCGTTGAAGGCCGCCGTCGACAGCATATGCACTTCGTCGATGATATAGACTTTGTAGCGCGCCGAGACCGGGCGGTAGCGCACCTGCTCGATGATCTCTCGGATATCGTCGATACCGGTATGCGAGGCGGCGTCCATCTCGATCACGTCGACATGCCGACCTTCCATAATCGCCTGGCAATGTTCGCCGGGGATGCGCAGGTCGATCGTCGGCTTGTCGATTTCAGCGGTCTTGTAGTTCAGCGCGCGCGCCAGAATGCGGGCCGTGGTTGTCTTGCCCACGCCGCGCACGCCGGTCAGCATATAGGCCTGGGCGATACGACCGGTCTCGAACGCGTTGGTCAGCGTCCGCACCATCGGCTCCTGGCCGACCATCAGATCCGTGAAATCCTTGGGGCGATATTTGCGGGCGAGAACGCGGTAGCCGCCGGGGGCGGTCTTGGCCTCTGCAGTGGGCTCTAAATCGCTCATCGCGCTGCCAGCTTCCCCGTCGCCCGCATCCGGGCATGGCACGGCCCCTGTTGGAAAGAGAGGCCGTAAATGAAGATGAGGTGGGAGGCTGGCACGATGACCCGTGCCGCGCTCGTTGGGGCTGCTTCCTTCCGGACCTGACCCGGTTGGCGAGTGGCTCGTCCACCACCAACCTCCCGAGGAGACATATCGGCAATAACGTCGCCAAATGCAAGCCAAGCGCCGAAAAAACTGCTAGCTTCATTGAAAACAAAGCGGAGAGAAACACCGTGCAGCCATTCACCCTGGATGAGCGTCTTGGCAGAGACAGCGAGTCGATCCTGAAACTCGGCCTTTGCGACCTGCGGCTTGCCCGGGATAGCCGCTGGCCGTGGCTGATCCTCGTCCCGCAGCGGCCTGACGTATCGGAGATCTTCGACCTCACGCCACTCGACCAGGCCATGCTGACCTTCGAGCAGGTAACCGTTGGCACGGCGCTGAAGAAGGCGACCGGTGCCGAGAAGATCAACATCGCGGCGATCGGTAACATCGTGCGCCAGCTTCACGTGCATGTCGTCGCACGCAGTGAAAATGACCCGAACTGGCCCGGCCCGATCTGGGGTTTTGGCCAGTCAGTCCCCTATGAGGAAAAGGCCTTTGAGGCCATGAAGCACAGGATACTTGAAGCATTCCAATGAAGAATTCGATTTTCCTCAACCGTGCCCCGCATCTCGAACCCAGCGAACTCACGGCCTTCTCGGGCAACAAGCTCGACCGCGACAGCGAACATCGCGACGAGACCTCGCTTGAAAAGGCGCTGAAGGTCGAAGGCACCCATATCCTCGCCTTCTCCGGTACCCAGCTGGTGTTGAAGCATGACGGTCAGGTGCTCGATCCGCTGTTTGCCCCTTACGAGCTCGCCGAGCTGCAGCCGAACTTCGACGATGCGATCCTGCTGGGCCACCAGGCCTCCGGCGAGCCGCGCCTCGCCGTACCCGTGAGTGTCGCGCCGGAAGCGCTCGCGGCGCATTACAAGCCGGCCGACCCCCGCGCGCTTTTCCGCGATGCGCTTGTTGGTGACGAACTGCTGGGTGAAGTCGCCCAGGCGCTCAGCCTCCTGCGCTGGAATGCCGACAACCGCTTCTGCGGTCGCTGCGGCGGCACGATGGAAACCCTGATCGGCGGCTACAAGCGGAAATGCACCGCCTGCAGCCACGAGATCTTCCCGCGCACCGATCCGGTCGCCATCATGCTGATCGTAGACGAGAAGAAGGATCGGTGCCTGATGGGCCGCAGCCCGCGCTTCCCCGCAGGCATGTATTCCTCACTTGCCGGCTTCGTCGAGCCAGGCGAGACCATCGAAAACGCCGTCCGGCGCGAAACGCGAGAAGAGTCGGGCATCACCGTCGGCCGCGTCCGCTACCATGCCTCACAGCCCTGGCCGATGCCGCACCAACTGATGATCGGCTGTTACGGCGAGGCCACAGACTTCGACATAACCTTCGACACCGTCGAGCTTGAGGATTGCCGCTGGTTTACTCGAGACGAGATCGGCCGAATGTTGTCGGAGGGGTCATTCGACGGACGGTCACTACCGATCAACGGCACGATCGCCCGCAGGCTGATCGAAGACTGGTACGAGTGGCGGCACTGAGCCGCCATAACCCACTGCGCTTTCACCGTTCTCACCACGCTGTCGGAAGCTTTAGCTATCTATTCTTTGCCGAGGAATGGTTGCCTTTACCGGAAGGAACAGTCCTACAAAGTGGACGATCAGAACTTGAGCTAACTGAACAAGGCCGCACAACAACCAGCCCGAAAGAAATAGAGAGAACCAGAACTGTTGCGCGAATTCATTCGGTGGCAAGCCTCTTCCCAGCCAGGAACACCCACCTTGCGAACCGTTAATCGTTGGCAAGTAGGAGTGCATCATAAACACGAAGGCACTCAGCAGCAGCGACATGATCACGGCGAGTGCCATCATCCTCTTGCTTAGGTGCTCTCTGCCGACATGTTTCCGAATTTGACGGTGGCCAAAAACAATCAAATTTCCGAAGTTGATGAATATGAAGGCAAGGCAGCCTGCTATGCCGAGCAGGATCGAGCCCACATAGGCGTCACCGTTGTATCCAGCATAGCTGGAGACGACGTCAAAGTCGCAGGCCAGTCGTGGGTAAAAGACACTAAGGAAAGAGAACAATCCAGTGGCGTCTGTCCCAGTGTAGTAACTGACCGTGTAGGTCAGCGAGGGAATCCCGACGAGTGGCAGAGGCAGATAGCCTCGGCTGAACAAACGAAGATACGACTGACATAGTTCGCTCACGCCGGTGTCGCCTTAGAGCTTGCCCCGCATGGCATGCGCCTTGTACACGCCGAGAATGCGCACCTTCTCGGAGAAGAAGCGCAGCTCTTCCAGCGCTCGCCGCACCGGCGCATCATCCGGATGCCCCTCGATATCGGCATAGAACTGCGTCGCCGTGAACTTGCCGCCGATCTGGTAGCTTTCCAGCTTGGTCATGTTCACCCCATTCGTCGCAAAGCCGCCCATCGCCTTGTAGAGGGCAGCCGGAAGGTTGCGCACATTGAACACGAAGGTGGTGATGAACTGCTCGTCGGCAGCAGTGCGCTTCTGGTCGTCCTCGTCGCGAGAGAGCACCACGAAGCGGGTCACGTTGTTTTCCGAATCCTCGACATTTTCGGCCAGGATATCGAGCCCGTAGAGAGAGGCAGCAAGTCGAGGCGCAAGGGCGGCCATCGAGCGGTCACCCTTCTCGGAAACGAGCTTTGCCGCCCCTGCCGTATCGCCGGCAACAACCGCCTTCCAGCCATGGCTGCGGATGATCTTGCGGCACTGGCCGAGTGCATGGATGTGGCTGTGCACAGTGCGGATCTCGTCGAGCTTCACGCCCGGCAGCACCATCAGCTGGAAGCGGATCGGCATGAAATACTCGCCGACGATATGCAGACGCGACAGCGGCAGCAGATAGTGGATGTCGGCGACACGACCCGCGAGCGTGTTCTCGATCGGGATCATCGCGAGATCAACCTCGCCGGTTTCCAGCGCCACGAAGGCATCCTCGAAAGTCGGGCAGGGCAGGGGCTCCATATTCGGGAACATATCCCGGCAGGCCATGTCGGAATTGGCGCCATAGTCGCCCTGGAAGGAAATCTTGTTCGTCGGTGCCAAGGGATCAGTGTCCTGCGTTTGAGGATGCGGAAAGAATGCGGCGCGCCTTTTCGAGATCGGCGGGTGTGTCGACGCCGAGCGGCACGGTCTTCACCACCGCGACATCAATGCGCATGCCGGCTTCGAGCGCGCGAAGCTGTTCGAGCGATTCGCGCTTTTCGAGGGTAGATGGCGAAAGCGAAACGAAGCGCTCGAGCACGTGGCGGCGATAGGCATAGAGCCCGATATGGTGATAGAGCGGCCCGGCCCCATGGGGTGCCGTCGCACGGGTAAAGTAGAGCGCCCGAAGCCTGTCGGCGGAAAGCGGCGCGCCGACGACCTTCACCACGTTCGGATTGGTCTTTTCCTGCTCGTCTTCGATTTCGACGGTCAGCGTTGCGATATCCACGGCGGGATCTTCGAGCGGCCGTAGCGAGGCGCGAATGGTCTGCGGATCGATCGTCGGCAGGTCGCCCTGCACGTTGATGACGATCTCGGCCTGTCCATCCGGATCGACCTTTGTCAGGGCCTCGAAGATGCGGTCGGATCCGGACTGGTGGTCGGCCCGTGTCATGACCACCTCGAAGCCCGCCGCCTCGACCGCGTCGAAGACCTTGATGTCATCGACGGCGACGATGATTCGGCCCACATTCGCCTCTTGTGCCCGTTTTGCGACCTGCACGATCATCGGAAGGCCGGCGATATCGGCCATCGGCTTGCCCGGAAGTCGGGTGGATGCCATGCGGGCCGGGATCAGGACTAAGGTTTTGGCGGTTCCGCCTTCATTCATGTCCGTAACCCCTTCAAATCACCGCACAGAAGTGTCAAATAGTCCCAGTTGCGGGACCATAATCGTGTTGCATGTGTTATGCAAAAGACATAGGTTCCGCGCGATTTCAAGATCGTCCGGTTGCTCATCGGCCGGCTGCACGGGGAGCTTTGCAGATGAACTCTTATACCAACATGGGCGTGGGTGCCTTTCTCGGCACCGTCTTCGTCCTGATGTCTGTGTCGATCGCTTCGGAAGGCATTTTCCATTCGGAAACGCCTGAGAAGGAAGGCTTCGCCATTGTGGCAGAGGAAGCCGCACCGGCAGACGCAGCACCGGAGGTCGCCGCGACGCCCATCGCCACGCCGGCCAGCGCCGACGCGGCTGCAGGCGAAGGCGTCTTCAAGAAGTGTGCGAGCTGTCACACGGTCGACAAGGGCGGCGCCAACAAGGTTGGCCCGAACCTCTATGGCCTTGTCGACCGCCCGATCGCTTCGCATGAAGGCTTCAGCTATTCGGCTGCCATGACAGAATTCGCCCAGGGCGGCTCGGTTCTCTGGACCTGGGATCATCTGAACGAATTCCTGCTCGCTCCGAAGCAGCACATCCCGGGCACCGCCATGGGTTTTGCCGGCATCAAGAAGGACGACGAGCGCGCCAACTTGATCGTCTACCTGCACACCATGGCTGACAGCCCGGTCCCGCTGCCGGCACCTGACGCAGCGCCGGCCGATGCCGCTGCTGCTCCGGCAGATGCAGCCGCTGCAGCACCCGCTGAGGCCCCGGCCGCAGCACCCGCTGAAGCTGCCCCTGCCGCTCCGGCTGACGCTGCTCCTGCGGCACCGGCAGAGACGGCCCCAGTTGCTCCGGCCGAGCCTGCACCGGCACAGCCGGCCACGCCCTGATCCTTAGGGACTGATCCATCGGATCCGTTTCATACCAATGCCCGGCCTTGCGGCCGGGCATTTTCGTTTGGGCGTCAGAGCAGAAGCAGTGCCCAGAAGGAAACGGTCACCACGCCCGCCGCGGTCGAAAGGGTGATCACCGATGCGGCGAGCCCCTGGCCCACGCCGAAGCGGCTCGCGATCAGCCAGGCATTGATGCCCGTCGGCACCGAGGACGTCAGAACGAGTGCTGCCGTCCATTGAGGGGAGAGGCCGAGCAGGGTTGACGCGACCCAGACCACCGCCGGCATCAGGCCGAGTTTCAAGAGCGAGATGCTCGTCGCGATCCGCACATTCCCTGCCATCCCGTATTTGTTCAAGGTCATGCCGAGCGAGATCAGCGCCGCCGGCGCCGCCATTCCGGCCACCTGTGCCACGACATCGTCGATCATCGCAGGCACGGGCGTGCCGATGATCTGCAGCAGGATCCCGCCCGCAAGACCGATAATCAGAGGGTTGCGAACGAGGTTCATGCCCACCTGCCTCACGACCGACAGGATGCCCTCCGCCTTGCGGCCGCCACTCTTCTGCTCGGCCCGCTCCATGGCAATCACCCCGGCGATCATCATCAGCGGCAGGTGAATGGCGAGCAGGATCGACATGGCGACGATCCCCTCCGGCCCGACCGTCCGTTCGACGAGTGGCAGACCAATGAAGACATTGTTGGCAAAGGCGGACGAAACGCCCGCGAGCACACCGAGCCGCTGATCACGCTTGAAGATCCGCGTCGCCACCAGATGCCCCACGGCCCAGGCAACGAAGACCCCGGAGAAATAGGCAATCCACAGACGGAAGGGTGACGCCCCGTGGAAGTCGGCATTGGCGATGGTTCGGAGCAAAAGCAGCGGCACCGCCACCTTGAAGACGAAATCGCCGAGCCCGTCGCCGATATCTGCGGCGAGGATCTTCAGCCGGACGAGAGCCCAGCCGAAGAGAATGAGAATGAAAATGGGAAGGACGTCCTGGGCAACGGCTGTCATGAAAATCGACTCGGGAAATGGCAAGATGAGACCTTCTTAGGCCCCCTGCCGATCCCAGCCAATCCGCCACAAACGACAAAAGCAGGCCATTGCCTGCTTTCACGCCCGGCCTCATGCCGGGTTGGGATCCGCCGCCAGTACATCCGTGGTCGGCTCTCCCGTGTAGGACCGGGGATGGTCCAACCGGACGTCCAGGGGAGATGGCCGTCCTTGTGTCGATCCCTAGCCTGTCGATGTAACGACACGATGACGTTGATCCGCTTGCCCCTTCCCATCGCTGGAAAAACGGCTATGACCGTCTGGCCAAGCAAACGGAGCCCCGCCCACCATGAGCCAGTTCGATGTCCTGACTGTCGGAAACGCGATCGTCGACATTATTTCTCGCTGCGACGACCAGTTTCTGATCGACAACGGCATCACCAAAAGCGCCATGAACCTGATCGACGCGGAACGCGCCGAACGGCTCTACGGCATGATGGGACCGGCGGTGGAAGCCTCTGGCGGCAGCGCTGGCAACACGGCGGCCGGCATTGCGAATTTCGGCGGCAAGGCTGCCTATTTCGGCAAGGTCTCGGAGGATCAGCTCGGCGAGATCTTCACCCATGACATCCGCGCCCAGGGCGTGCATTTCGAAACCCGCCCGCTGGGCAGCCAGGCGCCGACCGCCCGCAGCATGATCTTCGTCACCGAAGACGGCGAGCGCTCGATGAACACCTATCTCGGCGCCTGCGTCGAGTTCGGCCCTGAAGATGTCGAGCCCGAAGTCGTGGCAAAATCCAAGGTCACCTATTTCGAGGGCTATCTCTGGGATCCGCCGCGCGCCAAGCAGGCGATCCTCGATTGCGCCCGCATCTCCCATGAAGCCGGCCAGGAAATGTCGATGACCCTGTCTGACAGCTTCTGCGTCGGACGTTACCGCGCCGAGTTCCTCGACCTCATGCGCTCCGGCACCGTGGACATCGTCTTCGCCAACGAGCAGGAAGCCCTTTCCCTCTACGAGACCGACAACTTCGCAGAAGCGTTGGATCGCATCGCGAAGGATTGCAAGCTGGCCGCCGTTACCATGGGCGATCAGGGAGCGGTAATCGTCAAGAATGACCAGCGCATCCGCGTGCCGGCAACGAAGGTCGAGACCGTCGTTGACACGACCGGGGCCGGCGATCTCTTCGCCTCCGGCTTCCTGTTTGGCTACACGAACGGCCGAAGCCTTGAAGACTGCGGCCATCTCGGCTGCTATGCTGCCGGTGTTGTCATCCAGCAGATCGGCCCGCGTCCGATGATGTCCCTGCAGAAGGGTGCAGCGGCGATCAGCCTTATTTGAAGGCTTCGCCCGGATAGGCGCCCCAGATCTCGTTCTGCGAGAGCCAGCCACTGACGCCGCCCGTCTCGGCACGGCACCAGTTGCCGTTGCATTCGCTGAGCTTGAGCACCACGCCGGGCTCGAGCTTGGCGATGACCGCAGACGACGAGTTCGAATCGCGCCGCATCATCACATAGACATTGTCGCCATTGCCCCGCATCCAGGGGGCGGCGACCGCTGTCCGTTCGCCTGTCAGCAAGGTCTGGTTCACCCAGCCCTCGGTGCCGTCGGCATCGCGGATCTGCCGCCAGTTCTCGTATTCGCGGATGATCTCCACCGGCAGGCCGGATTTCATGTAGCGCCAGGACACCGCATAATCGGTGCTGGGGCCGATGCGAAGATTGACCTTTTCGGCCTTGAGACTGACAAAGCGGGGCAGCGGCAGGCCGCTCGATCCCTTGGTCGTCGATTGCGCATGACCGGCCATCGGGCCGGCCACGAGAGCCAGCGCAAGGACGCTGAAGGCTAGGCTGACGCGGCACAGATTATGAAACATGGTCATTCCGGGCTAAGCTATGAAAATGAAGTGCTTTCTTACCGCCCCGTCACGCCTCACGCGGGTTTCGGACAAATCCGCCACGAGCCGACGAGTTTTGTTTGTCTTCGCCGACGGGTTTGGTAGAAATTGCCTTCCTGAGGAGCGAAGTATCCCGCGACTTGGTTAACGAGTTCTGAAGAAGGCATCGGTCCGGTCCATGACGAACAGGAAAAGACCAAGGGTCTATATCACGCGGAAACTGCCGGATGCCGTGGAAACGCGCATGCGGGAGCTGTTCGAGGCGGAGCTGAACGTCGATGACACGCCGCGGACGCGCGAAGAATTGATCGCAGCCGTGAAGACGGCGGACGTTCTCGTGCCGACCGTAACGGACCGAATCGATGCAGCGCTCATCGCCGAGGCCGGCCCGCAGATGAAGCTGATCGCCAGTTTCTCGAACGGCACGGATCACATCGACATCGATGCGGCCGCGAAAAAGGGCATCACCGTCACCAATACGCCGAACGTCCTGACCGAAGACACCGCCGACATGACCATGGCCCTGATCCTCGCGGTCCCGCGCCGGCTCGTGCAGGGCGCGCGTGTGCTTATGGACAAGCCCGGCGAATGGGAAGGCTGGTCGCCGACCTGGATGCTCGGTCGCCGCATCTGGGGCAAGCGCATCGGCATTATCGGCATGGGCCGTATCGGCACCGCTGTCGCTCGCCGCGCCAAGGCTTTCGGCCTGTCGATCCATTACCACAATCGCAAGCGCGCCAACCCGGCCACCGAAGAAGAGCTGGAAGCAACCTACTGGGACAGCCTCGACCAGATGCTCGCCCGTGTCGACATCGTCTCGGTCAACTGCCCCTCCACGCCGGCAACCTTCCATCTGCTCTCTGCGCGCCGTTTGGCCCTGCTGCAGCCGACGAGCTATGTCGTGAACACCGCACGTGGCGATATCATCGACGAGGATGCTCTGGTCCAGGCGCTGCGCGCCGGCAAGATCGCCGGTGCCGGTCTCGACGTCTTCGAGAACGAGCCTGCGGTCAATCCGAAGCTGGTGAAGCTCGCCAACGAGGGCAAGGTGGTCCTCCTGCCGCATACCGGCTCGGCCACGATCGAAGGTCGAACCGACATGGGCGACAAGGTGATCATCAACATCCGCACCTATTTCGACGGCCACCGCCCGCCCGACCGGGTCCTGCCGAACCGCGGCTGAGGCCCTCAAGCCAGGTGCTTCTGCATCTCGATGAAGGTGATGCGGTCGTAGCCTGCATGGCTCTTCTCGGCGGTGCGGACGAAGCCCCAGGCACCAAACCGTCTGTGGTTGCCGGTAAGTTCGATCCGCGTCTCGAGCCGCAGGGTGGGCTTGCCAAGATCCCGGGCGATCGCCTCCGCCTCGGCCAGAAATCGGCCGCCGATGCCAGACCCTTGCGCCTCAGGCGAGACCGCGAGCTTGCCGACATAGAGGAAGCCCGGCTCGGGCCGCAGGAAAGCGCAGCCGAGAAGCCGTCCATCGACTTCGGCAGTCAGGCCGATCTCGTCCCGCGCCTTGTCCTTGAGGGAGTCGACAGTCAGCCGATGTGCGGAGGAGGGTGGGTCGATCACGCCGTCCATATAGGCGAAAGAGCCCATGATCAGCGCCAGCAGTTCCTCATAGCGATGGAAACTCTCATCGATCCGTTTGATCGTCACACTCATGTCCCTGTCCGTCTCTTGTAGCGTACCGTGTCGAAGCGGGCTGCGAGCCCGTCATACATCAGAAGCCGTCCAACCAAAGGCTCACCGATGCCGGTAATGACCTTGATCGCCTCCATCGCCATCAGCGTGCCGATGACGCCGGTGAGGGCCCCGATCACACCCGCTTCCGCACAGGCCGGCACGAGCCCTTCGGGCGGCGGTTCGGGGAAGAGGTCGGTGTAACGTGGATAGGGAGTACCGTCAGGCCCGCTCTCATAGGGTTTGAGAACGGTCACTGTGCCGTCGAAGCGCCCGACAGCTCCCGTCACCAATGGCACTGTCGCGCGCTCTGCGGCATCTGCCGCCGCATAGCGGGTGGTAAAATTGTCGGAGCCATCGATCAGCAGCGTGTAACGCGGGAGGTAATCCCGGGCGAATTCCGTGGTAAAGCGCTCTTCATAGCGCACCGTGCGGCAATTCGGGTTGAGCCGGGCAATGGCGCGCGCGGCACTCTCCGTCTTCTTCTCGGAAAGCGTGCCGGTGTCATGGATCACCTGCCGCTGGAGATTGGAGAGCGAGACGCCATCGTCATCAACGATCCCGAGCGTGCCGACACCGGCTGCCGCCAGATATTGCAGCACCGGCGAGCCAAGCCCACCCGCGCCGATCACCATCACGCGTGCGGCTTTCAGCAATTGCTGCCCATGGCCACCCACTTCGGGCAACAGGATATGGCGATGATATCGGGAGAGTTCTTCAGGCGATAGCGGATCCATGGAGGTTACCTTGCCACCGGCATGGTCTGAAGGAAAGCAGTGTCAGCCATCGATCTGCCCGTCCCTGATGGTCACGAACTGAGCCCGATCTCCGAGCGCCGAGAACATCGCCTTGTCGGTTCCCGTCATGAAGGCCTGGCCGCCGAGGGCATCGATGCGGGCAAAAAGCGAGGCCCGCCGTCCTTCGTCCAGGTGTGCGGCGATTTCATCGAGCAGCAGTATCGGCGCAAAGCCGGTCATCGTCGCCACCAGCCGCGCATGGGCAAGGATCAGCCCGATAAGCAATGCCTTCTGCTCTCCGGTGGAGCAGCGCTCCGCATCCATGTCCTTCTCGATGTGCCGAACGATCAGATCGGCCCGATGTGGTCCGTCCAGCGTGCGCCCCGCTGCCGCATCCCGGTGCCGCGACTGGGCGAGAATCTCGATATACCGCTCTTCAAATTCGAAGGCCGGCAGGTCGGCCAGGTCATCGAGGAAGCCCGAGAGCGCGAGAGATGCGGATGGAAATGCGGATGTTTCCCGATCCGCCTCGATCAATCCGGAAAGCAGTCCGAGCATCTCCCTCCGCGCTGCGGCCATCGCGACCCCGAGTGCTGCCATCTGCTGTTCGATACCGGAGAGCCAGCTTGGATCGAATCGTCCCTCCGAAAGCAGCTTGTTGCGGCTGCGCATTGCCCGCTCGAAGTCGTTCGCGCGCCGCCCATGGGCGGGGTCGAGTGAGAGCACCAGGCGGTCGAGAAAGCGGCGTCGATCCGCAGAGGGGCCGGTGAACAGCCCGTCCATCGCCGGCGTCAGCCAGAGCACACGCAGATGGTCGGTGAGTTCGTCGACTGATTTCGCGGGCGAGCCATTGATCCTCAGTCTGCGGACGAGGTTGTCTTCTTCCGTCGTCTCTGTGCCCGTGCCGATATCGGCTTCGCCTGCCATGCCCTCGATGGCGGCAAAGACCGTGAAGCTTCCCGAGGCCCCGACCCTCGGAATTTCGGAGAGCACCGCTCGGCGAAGACCGCGGCCCGGTGACAGAAAGGAGATCGCCTCCATGAAATTGGTCTTGCCAGCGCCATTGTCGCCGACCAGCACCACATGCCGCCCATCCAGCGTCAGGCCGGCCTGCGTGTAGTTGCGGAAGTCGCTGAGTTTGAGCCGGTGGATCTGTGTCTTCTGGGTCATCGGTCGGAATCGTTGTCGCCTTGAGCTAGGCCGATTGGCCGGCGATGGCAAGGCGCAAGCGCCAATCTCTGGTCGAACATGACATGCGGCGCTTGGCGACATGGAACCATGCGGTGAACGTGGTAGTTTGAGCGGATAGCCGAGCCCGGAGGCCGAGCCATGCCCCTGAATCCCGATGATCTGACACCTGAAGAAGCCCGCCGCGACCATTGGGAGATGCTGGGCTTTCTGGCGCTCAATGCCTGTTTTGGAGCAGCCCTTGGATTTCTTGTGGCCTTTGCCATCGTCTGGCTCGATTTCGGCGGCCTGGGCACGTCGCTCGCCCGATCCAGCCACCCGATCTTGCCGACCATCATGCTGGCCGTTCCCCTCGCATTGACCTTCGCAGCCGCCGTCACGGCATCGGCAGTCATGAGCATGCCATATCGCAAGAAGAAGCAGCGCTGAAGCAAGGATGCCAGACGGCGTTTGACCGCGCTCGCGTCTTGCGGCATCTAGGCCGCATCGAGACGATGGAGAGACCCATGGACACGCAAGACGAACGCATCACGCGTCTGGAAGAGACCGTTGCGCATCAGATGCGTGTCATCGAGGAGCTGTCTGACCAGCTGACCGAACAGTGGAAAGTGGTCGAACAGACGCGGGCGAAGCTTGATCGTCTGACGGAGCGCTTCCTGTCCCTGGAAGAGCAGGGTCTGGAAGCCCCCGCCATCACCCGCCCGCCACACTACTGAACGGCACGATCCTTTTTGGCGAAGCCTGTCAGCACCGCGTCGACGAGGTGCGACAGCTGTTCGCGAGATGCGTCCAGCCGCCCGGTGAGCAATCGCTGCCAGCAAAAGCTGGAGAACAGTTCCATGACCAGCGGAATGTCGAGTTCGGCCCTGATCTCTCCCCGCGCTACGCCCCGCTCCAGGATGACCCCGCTTGCCCTGCAGCGTGTGACCGCATAATCGCGCAGCGCTTCCAGAGCCGCTGGATCGCTCTGCGCCTCGGCGATGATCGACCGGAACACCTCCCCGCCACTCTTCTTCCAGAAGCCGAGCAGGGCCTCGAGGAAGGCGGTCAGATCCCCCCGCGTGTTCCCGGTGTCGGGATAGAAGGTCTCGCCCTTCTGCCGATGATAGACGTCGAGCAGGAGTGCGGCCTTGGAGGGCCACCACCGATAGATCGTCGGCTTCCCCGCCTTGGCCCGTCGCGCCACGGCTTCAATGGAAAAGGCAGACAGCCCACCTTCACTCAGGATCTCGGCCGCCGCCGTCAGAATGGCGTCCTCGCTGGCGGGGTTCCGTTGCGCGCCGATCGATGTGCGCTTTGTGATGTCGGGTGCGATGCTCGTCACAGTCTGTGCTCCTTTGCCCCATCCTTAGCAGAGAAATCTATTGAACGAAACGGCCCGTTTCAATATAAACGAAACGTACCGTTCTGATGGAGCCTCCCATGACCCATATCTCCGCATCCCGCCCGATCCCTTCGAAGCACAGGCTCGCCCTGTTGATGCTCCTGGTGATCTACCCCTTCGTCACTGCCATCCTCTACGTCCTGATGCCGCTCACCGAGGGCTGGCCGATCTGGGCGCGCACGGCTCTTCTGGCGCCGATCATGGTGCTCTCGATCGTCTACGGCATCGCGCCCGCGATCCAGAAGCACTTCGCCTGGTTCATCCTGCGGCAACCGCGTTTGGTCGCCTGAACCGATGCAAAAGGGGCGGCCCTTTAGGGCCGCCCCTTGCAAATCTTGTGTCTGCAATGCCGCGCTCAGTCGCTGAGCGTGTCGAAGAAATCCTTCATCCGGGCAAAGAAGCCCGTCGATTCCGGATTGTTCTCCTTCGACGACAGCTGTTCGAACTCCTGCAGCAGCTCGCGCTGGCGCTTCGTCAGCTTCTGTGGCGTCTCGATCTGGATCTGGATGTAGAGATCACCAACCTGCGTCGAGCGCAGAACCGGCATGCCTTTGCCTTTGAGGCGGAACTGCTTGCCGGGCTGGGTGCCCTCCGGAACCGTCACACGTGACTTCGTACCATCCAGCGTCACAACGTCGAATGTGCCGCCAAGGGCCGCCGTCGTCATCGAGATCGGCACGGAGCAATAGAGATCCGCTCCGTCGCGCTGGAAGAACTCGTGCGGCTTGACCGAGAGGAAGATGTAGAGATCGCCCGATGGACCACCGCGCAACCCGGCTTCACCTTCGCCCTGCAGACGAATGCGCGTGCCGTCCTCGATCCCTGAGGGAATGCTGACGGACAGCGACCGCTCTTCGGTCACCCGGCCCTGGCCGTGGCACTTGCCGCAGGGATCGCTGATCGTCTGGCCGCGACCGTGACAGGTCGGGCAAGTCCGTTCGATCGAGAAGAAGCCCTGAGCCGCGCGAACGCGCCCCGAGCCCTGACAGGTCGTGCAGGTCTTCGGCTGCGTTCCGGGCTTGGCGCCGGAACCGGTGCAGACATCGCAAGTGATTGAGGTCGGAACCCGGATCTGTGCCGTTTTGCCGGTAAACGCCTCTTCGAGGCTGATTTCCATGTTGTAGCGCAGGTCGGCACCGCGTTCGCGGCCACCTGTCGACCGGGCACGGCCGCCGCGGCCGCCGCCCATCATCTCGCCGAAAATGTCCTCGAAGATGTCGGAGAAGCCACCGCCGCCAGCAAAGCCGCCGCCGCCGAAACCACCGCCGCCCATGCCGCCCTGTTCGAAGGCTGCATGGCCGAAGCGGTCATAGGCCGCGCGCTTCTGCGGATCCTTCAGGGTCTCATAGGCCTCGTTGAGTTCCTTGAACTTCTTCTCGGCTTCATCGTCCCCCGGGTTCTTGTCGGGATGGTATTTCATCGCCAGCTTACGGAAGGCGCTTTTCAGCTCCTTCTCGTCTGCCGTACGGGCGACCCCAAGGGTCTCGTAGAAATCTGCCTTTGCCATCGTCTTACAAAGCCCTCAAAGCTTTCACAACGCTCGTGTGGCTGCCCGCTGCCTTGCCGGCCTGCTTGTCGCAAGCCTGCATGTCTTTCTGGAAATCGGACGCGGCCGACATCGCATCCTGCATCAGCAGCTTGCGGGCATCGCCCTTGCTAATCAGCCCGTCAGCGGATGTCACTGCAGCGAATGCCAGCGAATGGGCGGCCATGTCGCAGGAGGAAACTTCGCCACCGCTCTCGCGCCGTTGAAGCGCGGTTTCGATGATCTTGCCGAGTTCATTGCCGATGCGGGAAAGGGAGTTGCTGTCTTTCGCGGAAATCGCCTTGGCCACTCTGGCCTCGGCGGCGCCCACCTGGCGGTGAACGGCGCTGACCTGCCCCCTGTCCTGTGCCATGGCACCGGTCGTCAGGATCAACGAAATGGCGGCTGGCCCGAGGGCCAGCCAGCACGTGAAACGGCGTCCGAAGCGACCCTGCATCAGGCCGACTTCTTCGCGTCTTCGTCCTTCACTTCTTCGTAGTCGGCGTCGACGACATTGTCATCCTGGCCGCCTTCAGCATTGCCATTGCCACCCTCGGCCTGCTGGGCCTCGTAGATGGCCTGACCGAGCTTCATGGACACTTCCATGAGGGTCTGGGTCTTGGCGGTGATGTCTTCAGCCGACGGCTCGGAGGCTTCGGTTGCGGCCTTTAGGGCAGCAATCGCATCCTCGATCGCCTTGCGATCGGTTTCCGAAACCTTGTCGCCATATTCCTTGACCGACTTCTCGGTGGAATGAACAAGGCTTTCCGCCTGGTTCTTGGCTTCGACCACGGCGCGACGCTGCTTGTCGGCCTCGGCATTGGCTTCGGCGTCCTTCACCATCTTCTCGATGTCGGCGTCAGAGAGACCACCAGAGGCCTGGATGCGGATCTGCTGTTCCTTGCCGGTGCCCTTGTCCTTGGCCGAAACCTGGACGATGCCGTTCGCGTCAATGTCGAAGGTGACTTCGATCTGCGGAACGCCACGCGGCGACGGCGGCAGGCCGACGAGGTCGAACTGGCCGAGCAGCTTGTTGTCCTGGCGCCATTTCACGTTCGCCCTGCGAAACGCGGATGGTCACGGCCTGCTGGTTGTCTTCGGCGGTCGAGAAGGTCTGGCTCTTCTTCGTCGGGATCGTCGTGTTGCGGTCGATCAGGCGGGTGAAGACGCCACCGAGCGTTTCGATGCCGAGCGACAGCGGGGTCACGTCGAGCAGCAGCACGTCCTTGACATCGCCCTGCAGAACGCCGGCCTGGATGGCGGCGCCGAGTGGCGACGACTTCATCCGGGTTCACGCCCTTGTGCGGCTCCTTGCCGAACAGCTGCTTCACGACTTCCTGCACCTTCGGCATGCGGCTCATGCCGCCGACGAGAACGACTTCGTCGATATCGGCAGCGGTAACGCCGGCATCCTTGAGGGCTGCCTTGCACGGCGCGATCGTGCGCTGGACGAGATCATCGACCAGGCTTTCGAACTTCGCACGGGTCAGCTTCATCGTCAGGTGCTTCGGCCCCGAAGCGTCAGCCGTGATGAAGGGCAGGTTGATTTCGGTCTGCTGCGAGGACGACAGCTCGATCTTGGCCTTTTCAGCGGCTTCCTTCAGACGCTGCAGGGCAAGCTTGTCGCCCTTCAGGTCGATGCCCTGGTCCTTCTTGAACTCGGCTGCCAGATATTCGACGAGACGCATGTCGAAGTCTTCACCGCCGAGGAAGGTGTCGCCGTTGGTCGACTTCACTTCGAAGACGCCGTCGCCGATTTCCAGGACCGAGATATCGAAGGTACCACCGCCAAGGTCGTAAACGGCGATCGTCTTGCCGTCCTTCTTGTCGAGGCCGTAGGCGAGAGCAGCAGCCGTCGGCTCGTTGATGATGCGCAGAACTTCAAGACCTGCGATGCGGCCGGCATCCTTGGTTGCCTGGCGCTGCGCGTCGTTGAAGTAGGCGGGAACGGTGATGACGGCCTTTTCGACCTTTTCGCCGAGATAGGCTTCAGCCGTTTCCTTCATCTTCTGGAGGATCATGGCCGAGATCTGCGAGGGCGAGTAACCCTTGCCCTGGGCTTCGACCCAGGCGTCGCCATTGTCACCCTTGATGATCGGGAAGGGAACGAGGCCCTTGTCCTTCTCAACAGTCGGATCTTCGTGACGGCGGCCGATCAGGCGCTTGACGGCGAAGAGCGTGTTGGTCGGGTTGGTGACCGCCTGGCGCTTGGCCGGCTGGCCGACGAGGCGTTCGCCGTCGTCCGAAAATGCAACCATCGAAGGGGTGGTGCGCGCACCTTCCGAATTTTCGATGACCTTCGCATCCTTGCCGTCCATGACGGCGACGCAGGAATTGGTCGTTCCAAGGTCGATACCGATTACTTTTGCCATGTCATTCTCTCCTTGAAGCAGGCCGTCGGAACCCCAATCAGGCATTCCTGACAACCCCTCGACGTAGATGTCTGGGATATACTGCAGCGCTGCTGCGGTTATGTCGCGTATATAAGAAGCGGATTTTCCGACTGCAAGGCTGGAAATCCGCCGAAAACCGGTAAAAAAGAACAGATTGGCGCGGCAGCTTCATGTGCTTTGCGGCGCCGGGCCGCCCTGATCGATCGGGCATGCTAGTCAGCCGGCCTTGCGTCAGGCCGACGGCGTCTTGCTGTCCACATGTGGGCTCTATTGTCCGAGGATCAAGTCGAGAAGCGTGGTCCGTCGCGTGCCCTGTTCGCCGCCGACGTCGCCCGGGGGAACCGGCCCCGAAGACCCGGTTACTTCTCCGGCGGGAACAGGCCCTGACGGATACTCTTCCGCATAGACGGGGTCGCCTGAATAGCGTTCCTCGCCACCGCCTTGCAGCACGTCGGAGATGATCGTGCCGATCGTCGCAGGCTCCTCGGCGGGTGCCGGTTCGAAGTAGTCGCCACCCGGCAACGGGGCGGGCGCAAGCCCCTGATGGGCAGCCGTCATGAAGTCATGCCAGGCCTTGGCGGGAAGCCCGCCGCCGGTCACCTTCTTCATCGACTGACCATCATCATTGCCGAACCAGATGCCGGTCGTCAGATTGCTCGTGTAACCGACGAACAGCGCATCACGGAATGACTGCGTCGTTCCCGTCTTGCCCGCGGCCTCCCAGCCGGAAAGCTGTGCCTTCTTGCCCGTGCCATGGTCGATGACATCGCGCATCATCGCATTCATTGCGGCGACCACGCCGTCGTTGAGCACCTTCGGTGGCTCAAGATAATTGTTCTCGTAGAGCAGAGACCCGTCGGCCTTCGAGATCCGGCGCACGATGTGTGGCGTTGCCTTGTAGCCGCCGTTCATGAAGGGGGCATAGGCGGCCGTCAGTTCGAGCAGCGAGACTTCCGAGGTGCCGAGCGCGATCGAGGCGTTGTTCTGCAGCTCCGATTCGATGCCCATCCGATGCGCCACCTTGATCACCAGATCCGGACCGACTTCCATCACCAGTTGGGCGGCAATCGTGTTCAGCGATTCGGCCAGCGCCTGTGTCGCGGTCACTTGGCCCCGATACTTCTGATCGTAATTCTCAGGCGTCCAGGAGCCGATCCGGATCGGCGCATCGTTGCGCACCGATGTCGGGCGCAGTCCGTTTTCGACGGCGGCGGCATAGACGAAGGGCTTGAAGGCCGATCCCGGCTGGCGCTTGGCCTTCACCGCACGGTTGAACTGGCTTTCCGCATAGTCGCGTCCACCCACCAGCGCACGGATAGCACCCGTACCGTCGACGGAGACAAGGGCTGCCTGCGAGGCGTTGACCTTTTCTCCTTCGGCCGAAAGCGATTCGGTCAGCGCCGCCTCGGCCTTCTTTTCGAGCGTCATATCGATGGTCGTCTCGACCACGATATCCTCGGTCACCTTGCCGATCAGCATGGTGACTTCATCACGCACGAGATCGGCGACATATTGGCCCGCACCACTCCAGTAGCGCTTCGCCTTGGTCGGTGGCTGCGACATGGCCGTCTTGATCTCATCGGCGGTGATATAGCCCTCTTCCAGCATGGCCTGCAGCACGACCTGTGCCCGTGCCTCGGCCGCTTCCGGATCGCGGGCCGGTGAAAGTCGCGAGGGCGCTTTCAGAAGCCCCGCCAGAAGTGCTGCCTCGCCGAGGTTCACGTCACGCGCCGACTTGTTGAAATAGCGCCGCGCCGCGGCCTCCACGCCATAGGCGTTGGAACCGAAGAACACCCGGTTCAGATACATCGCCATGATCTGATCCTTGGTGTATTTCTGCTCCAGCCAGAAGGCGAGCAGCACTTCCTGCACCTTGCGTTCGATGGTGCGCTCAGGCGAGAGGAAGAGGTTCTTGGCCAGCTGCTGGGTGAGCGTCGAGCCACCTTGCACCGCCCGCCCGCTCGTCACATTGGTCAGGATTGCGCGTGCCAGACCCAGCGGGTCGACGCCGAAATGCGAGTAGAAACGCCGGTCCTCGATCGCCATGACCGCCTGCGGAATGAACGGCGACATCTCCTCAAGCGGCAGGGCTTCCCCGCCGGTTGCCCCGCGATTGGCAATGACGGTGCCCTCGACCGACACGATCTTCATGTTCGGCGGGCGCTCGGGGATCGACCAGCTACTGGCACTCGGCATTTGCGAGCCGTAATAGGCGACCAGTCCGACGACACCGATGCCGCACCAGATCGAGAGCACGAAACCCCAATAGATCAGCCGCCCCAGGCCGAAGCCGCCGCCGCTACTGCTTTTGGCCTTGCGACCTCTCTGATTACCGGATTTCCCGCGTTTCGCGGTCGGTTTGGTCTTTTTAGCCCCCGAACGAACTTGCCGCCCGCCAATGACGCGGTCATCCGCGTCGAGCCGAAAATCCTCGTCTTCGCGCTCGTCGTCGAAGCTCGGCTCAATGCGGTCGCGGGATTTGCCTCGGCTCACCATTGCGGTGATCTTGCTCCAGATGTTCGCTGTGCGATGCATTCAGCCCGCACGAAAATTGCTTCAAGAAATCGCGGTCGATCACGCCGTTGCCCGGATGGATGATCGCGCAATTGCACAGTAAATGCGGCGATTTAAGGGGTGGTTAAAGCCCCGTAAACAAGCCTTGAACGTGCCGTGAGCTTATTGGCAGAGATCGGTCCACTCGCCATCGACCAAGGCGATCATTCGCTCCGGCGCGATCTTTACCGCAGCATTGGTCGCACCACCCGCCGGCACCACTTCGTCGAAGGCCTTGAGCGACAGGTCGCCATAGACCTTGAGCGGGGAGGGCAGGCCGAAGGGGCACACGCCACCGACCGGATGGCTTGTTGCCTCGACCACCGCTTCGGCATCGAGCATGCGCGGTTTCACGCCGAAGCGGTCCTTGAACTTGCGATTGTCCAGTCGCTTCGTGCCGGCCGTGACCACCAGCACCACGTCCTCGCCGATCCTCAGGCAGATCGTCTTGGCGATCTGGTCCGGCTCGACTCCATGGGCTTGAGCCGCAAGCGGAACGGTCGCGGAACTCGCTTCGGTGACGATGACGGAGATGTCGGGAGCGTGCTCCCGGAAAAACTGGCGGACGGATTCGAGGCTCATGGGGGAAGTCTATCCGCACCCGGCGCGGCTTTTCAAGCTGAGAGGGCCCTTGAAAGCCGGATCGAGCATCCCCATCTCTGGATCACCAGACGATAGAGCGATTGCAGAGATCCTGTTTCAGGAACTTCGAAACGCTTAACCGCTTGTTAAGCATCCAGAGCGATCATCAAGATCCGGGATGCGGTTCACGAAGGTGGGCCAACATCCGAGACATCGAATGGCACGTTTCCGTCCCTGACCACGGATGTACTGGCAGGCAAGCGTAGAAGCGTAAAGGAAAGGCCGGTTTTTGACCGGCCTTTTTGCTTTTCTGGCCTCAGCCGTTCGCCAGCGCGTCGAGGATACGGATCCACGAGCGAATGCCCTTGTGGAACGAGTTGAGGTCATACTTCTCGTTCGGCGAATGGATGCGGTCGTCGGTAAGGCCGAAGCCGACCAGCAGCGAATCCATGCCCAGCATCTTCTGGAAATCGCCGACGATCGGGATCGAGCCGCCCATGCCGATGATCACGGCAGGCTTCGGCCATTCATCCGACAGTGCGTTCTTTGCCTTGGTCAGCTCCGGCGAATCATAGGAAAGCTGGATAGCTGGCGAACCGCCATGTTCGTGGAACTCCACCTTGCAGTCATCAGGAATGCGGGCCTGAACGAAGGCGCGGAAGCTCTCGCGCACCTTGGCTGGATCCTGCGTGCCGACGAGGCGGAAGGAGATCTTCGCCGAGGCCTTGGCCGCAATCACGGTCTTGAAGCCCTCGCCGGTGTAACCGCCGATGATGCCGTTCACCTCCGCCGTCGGGCGCGCCCAGGTCAGTTCAAGCACGGAACGGCCCTTCTCACCAGCGGGGACCGACAGGCCCACTTCGCCGAGGAAGCTTTCCGCCGTCCGCCCCAGGCTCTCCCAGGATGCCTTGATGTTGGCCGGGGTCTCCTCAACGCCATCGTAGAAGCCGGGAAGCGTGACCGCGCCCGTCTCGTCATGCAGGTCGGCCAGGATCTTCGTCAGGATATGAACCGGATTGGCAGCCGCACCGCCGAAGAGACCGGAATGCAGGTCGCGGTCGGCCGCGATGATGGTGACTTCTTCACCGACGAGGCCGCGCAGTGCGGCAGCAATGGCCGGCGTCTCGCGGTCCCACATGCTCGTGTCGCAGACCAGGGCAAAGTCTGCCTTCAACTCATCGGCATTGGCAGCGAGGAAAGGCTTCAGCGATGGCGACCCGGATTCTTCTTCGCCCTCGAACAGGATGGTGATCTTGACGGGGAGCGAACCCTTCACTGCCTTGTAGGCGCGGCAGGCTTCAACGAAGGTGAGGAGCTGGCCCTTGTCGTCGGACGTGCCGCGACCGGTGATCACCTTGCGGCCATCCTTCTCCTTGATCGCAGGCGCAAAGGGGTCGTCTTCCCAGAGATCGAGCGGATCGACCGGCTGCACGTCGTAATGGCCGTAGAACAGCACGTGCGGCGCGTCGGCCTGATCAGCTGCGTGATGTGCAACCACCATCGGATGGCCGGGCGTATCGCGCAGCGAGGCTCGAAGCCGAGCTCGTTGAGTGCTCGAGACCAGCCACTCGCCGGCCTCGCGGCAGTTCGGATCTTGCAGGCTGATGCCTGGTCGAGATCGACGGAATGCGCACGAGATCGAACAGCTGCTCGAGGCCCTGTGGGCAGGGCCTCGTCGGCCTTGGCGAGGATAGGGGAGAGATCGGTCATGGTCGCGTCCTGCAAATTTGAAAGTGGGGCGGACGATAGACCAAACCTCCTGACGTTTCGAGGCGTCGGGACCGCGAATTTTTCTCAATGCCGGATCGATTTCCGCTCACAGCTTGCGCGCATTCGCGATCGCCCAGCGGATATATTCTTTCAGCAATTCCTTCTCGAAACGCCGAAACCCCCAAAGACCGCCTGTTCCGATCTTCGGCCGCGGCCAGCGCTTCCTCGCGCATGTCCCGCGCTTTGTCAGTCAGGAAGATCTGCTGCGCCCTTTTGTCTCTCGGGTGCGCACGACGCTCGATCAGCCCGTCGCGCTCCATGCGGGCAAGCGTGTTGGCGATGGTTGCCTGCTCCACGTCGACCCGATCGAGCAGCTGACCTTCGAGTCAGCCCCTCGACCAGCCCAGGGATCGACCAGGATCGGAAACTGCCCGGGCGATGACCATGCCGACGCTCGGACCGCTCGCGATCCGCAGCGCTCGCGTGAAACCGCGCGCCAGCTGGCTCGCCAGCCAGGTGGCCGACTCGGAGCGGTCGGGGATCGTACGGTCATGGGCCATGGCACTCGACACGTCGTCGTGGTTCGTCGTTCGGGAATGATCGCATGCGATCCATTTCCGAGGCTGACTAATTTTGGGTTTTCAGGTGAGGGGACGGAAGCCGTCGTGGCTGAGGGCGGGGACTGCCACGACGGCTCCGGAATATGGGGACAAAGGCCCGGAGAGGGGGATGAGGCCTTTGTCCCGAGTCTGGCGCGGCGGGGGACGAGGCCGGCTGCCAGACAACGGCTTTGCATCAGGCGGCCGATGATCTGAGATCTGTGGGTTCGAATGTGGCTTTTCAAGGGATTCAGGAGGCCTGGAAGATTACAAATCGGTGACTGTTTGCGTGATGAGGCTGTGATCCGGCGAACAGATCCCGCCGTCTGAGCAGCGCCGATTTGCATGCCGGGCAATGCAAAGCGTCATGGACGCGGACAGCCGCCCCGCGCTATCCATTCGCCGCCATGAAAAAAGGCGATCATCTCTTCCTCGTCGACGGCTCGGGCTTCATCTTCCGCGCCTTCCACGCCATCCCGGCCCTCAACCGCAAGTCGGACGGTCTGCCCGTCAATGCGGTCTCCGGTTTCTGCAACATGCTGTGGAAGCTCCTGCGCGACGCCCGCAACACAGATGTCGGGGTCACGCCGACCCATCTGGCCGTCATCTTCGACTATTCGTCGACGACCTTTCGCAAGGAACGCACCTGCTCTACAAGGCGAACCGTTCGCGCCACCGCCGGAAGACCTCTATTCCGCAGTTTGGCTCTGATCCGCCATGCGACCCGGCGCCTTCTAATCTGCCCCGCATAGAAACCGAAGGCTTCGAGGCCGATGACATCATCGCCACCTATGCCCGCCAGGCGGAAGCGACGGGTGCCGACGTCACGATCGTCTCCTCCGATAAGGACCTGATGCAGCTCGTCACGTCGAACGTGCACATGTACGACGCGATGAAGGACAAACAGATCGGCATTCCCGACGTCATCGAGAAATGGGGAGTGCCCCCGGAAAAGATGATCGATCTCCAGGCGATGACCGGCGATTCGACCGACAACGTCCCCGGCATCCCCGGCATCGGCCCTAAGACCGCAGCCCAGCTTCTGGAAGAATTCGGCGATCTGGAAACGCTGCTCGCCCGCGCCGGTGAGATCAAGCAGGTCAAGCGCCGCGAAAACATCGTCGCCAATGCCGAGCTCGCCCGGCTCTCCCGCCAGCTCGTCGAACTGCGCACCGACGTGCCGATCGACATGAAGCTCGAGGAGCTGGTGCTGGAGCCTCAGAACGGCCCGAAACTGATCGGCTTCCTCAAGGCGATGGAATTCACCACACTGACGCGGCGCGTCGCCGAAGTCTGCGATTGTGATGCGGGTGCCATTGACGCGGCCGTTGTTCCGGTCGAATGGGGAGATGCTGCCCGTGGCCCCGATCTTGATGCCGGCGACGTTCCCGCATCGTCTGCGCTGACCTCGGCGCCCGCCGCCGCAGCGTCCTCTACGCCTGCAGCCAGCCCCGACGGCAAGACGCAGGCCGATCTCGTCGCAAGCCGCCCAACGCATTCGCCGGAAAACCGATCGACATCAGCACTTACGTGACGATCCGCGATGTCGAGACGCTTGAGCTCTGG
The DNA here is from genome assembly GCA_965283865.1 of Allorhizobium sp. Lineage (GTDB taxonomy): Bacteria > Pseudomonadota > Alphaproteobacteria > Rhizobiales > Rhizobiaceae > Allorhizobium. Next base: position 158,627 of record CBDIQA010000001.1, on the reverse strand, counting down.
ATCGCTGCTGCTCGCGAAACCGGCCTCGTCGCCTTCGATACCGAGACCACCTCGCTCGATCCCATGCAGGCCGAACTCGTTGGCGTCTCGCTCGCCATCCAGGACAATGTGCTCTCGCCCGGCTCGACAGACATTCGCGCGGCCTATATCCCGCTGACCCACAAGACCGGTGCTGGCGATCTTCTCGGCGGCGGGCACGCCGATGGCCAGATCCCGATGAAGGAGGCGCCCTGCCTCTTGGTCTTGCTCGAGGACAAGTCGGTCCTCAAGATCGCGCAGAACCTGCAGTACGACTGCCTGGTGATGACAGCAGCCACGGCGTGACGACATCCACGTCCATACGACGACACCATGCTGCTCTCCTACGCGCTCGACGCCGGCGAGGGCGGTCGCCGGCATGGACGGCCTCTCCGAGCGCTGGCTCGGTCACACAGCCGATCCCGCTACAAGGACGTCTGCGGGCTCCGGCAAGTCGCCCAGACACCGCCGACAAGCACGTCGCCCTCGACAACCGGCCACCGCCTATGCCGCCGAAGGCCGCCGACGTCACGCCTGCGCCTCTGGCTGCATCCTCAAGCCGCGGCTCGCTGCCGAGCGGGCTTCAGCACGACCGCATCTACGAGACGGCTGGAACGCCCGCTGGTGCCGGTGCTCGCCCGCATGGAAGAGCGCGGCATCTACCGTCGACCGCCAGATCCTCTCGCGCCTGTCGGGTGAACTTCGCCCAGAAGGCACGCCGCCACCGAGGCCGAGGTTTACGAGCTCGCCGGCGAGCGCTACAACATCCGGCTCGCCCAAGCAGCTCGGCGATATCCTCTTCGGCCAGCATGGGCCTGCCCGGCGGCACGAAGACCAAAGACCGGCGCCGTGGTCCACCTCCGCCCAGGTTCTGGGAAGACCTCGCCGCCGAAGGTGCACGCACTGCCGCCGCGAGATCGTCGACTGGCGCCAGCTCACCAAGCTGAAGTCGACCTACACCGACTGCGCTGCCCGGCCTACGTCCACCCGCAGACCCAGCGCGTCCACACCGCCTACGCGCTGGCGTCGACGACAACAGGTCGCCTCTCGTCGTCAGAACCGAACCTGCAGAACATCCCGATCCGCACCGGACCGAAGGCCGCAAGATCCGCGACGGCCTTCATCTCGACCCCCGGCCACAAGCTGATCTCGGCCGACTACAGCCAGATCGAGCTGCGCGTGCTGGCCCATGTCGCCGACATCCCGCAGCTGCAGCCAGGCCTTCGCCGATGGCATCGACATCCATGCCCTGACCGCCAGCCGGAGGTGTTCGGCGTGCCGGTCGAGGGCATGGACCGTCGGATCGTCCGCCGCCGCGCCAAGGCGATCAACTTCGGCATCATCTACGGCATCTCCGCCTTCGGCCTCGCCAACCAGCTCACCATCGAGCGCTCGGAGGCCGGCGACTACATCAAGAAGTATTTCGAGCGCTTCCCCGGCATCAAGGACTACATGGACCAGCACCAAGGCCTTCGCCCGCGAGCACGGCTATGTCGAAACCATCTTCGGCCGCCGCGCGCATTACCCTGAGATCAAGTCGTCCAACCCCTCGATGCGCGCCTTCAACGAACGGGCCGCGATCAACGCCCCGATCCAGGGCTCTGCCGCCGACGTCATCCGCCGCGCCATGATCCAGCATCGAACACCGCGCTCGAAGGCTGCACGGCCTGTCGGAACGCTGCCGCATGCTGCTGCAGGTGCATGACGAACTGATCTTCGAAGTCGAGGACGAGGCGGTCGATGCCGCCATGCCCGTCATCGTCGACATTATGGAAAATGCCGCCATGCCGGCCGTCTCCATGCGCGTGCCGCTCAAGGTCGACGCCCGCGCCGCCGACAGTTGGGACGGGCGCACTGAGAATTCCCGGCCTGGCCGGAACCACAACAACGGGGCGCAAACGGCCTCACAGGAGTATGAGATTTGGCTTTCACCACCATCAACGGCAATGTCGTCCATTACGAGCTGATCGGCGAGGCGAAAGCCAAGAACCTGATCGTCTTCTCCAATGGCCTCGGCACCGACTTCCGCATCTGGCTGCCGCTCTTCGATGAACTCGGCGACGACGTCTCGGTGCTGTTCTACGATAGCCGCGGCCATGGCCTTTCCGGCGGTGTCGACAAGCCCTTCGGCATGGCCGATCTTGTCTCGGATCTCGCAACCCTCTGCGACGAACTTGGCATCCGCAAGGCCACCTTCTGCGGCCTTTCGGTCGGCGGTCTTGTCTGCCAGGGCCTGTGGCATGAGCGGCCGGATCTCTTTCGCAAGCTCATCCTCTGCGACACCGCACCCCGCATCGGATCTGCCGAGATCTGGGCCGAGCGCATCGCCGGCATCGAGAAGGGCGGCCTGGACAGTGCTGCCGACAACGCCATGGCGCGCTGGTTCACGCCGGCCTTCCACGAAGACCGCGCCGATGAACTGGCCGGCTACCGCCTGATGATGACGCGCCAGTCTCTCTCCGGCTATCTCTCGACCTGTGCGGCCCTCCGCGACACGGATTTCTCCGACGTCCTTCCGACAGTGACCGTGCCGACGCTCTTCGTCGTCGGCGATCAGGACGGCTCCACGCCGCCAGCCACCGTCGAAGCTGGCTCGCAACTCGTGCCCGGCGCCCGTTTCGAGGTGATCGACGATTGCGCCCATATCCCGTCCGTCGAGCAGCCGGAAGCGCTTGCCGAGCTGATCCAGGGTTTCATGCGCAAGCAGGCGAACTGAGAATAGTCACTGAAAATGCAGAAGCCGCCTCATGGGCGGCTTCTTTCATTTCGGGGAGGGTAGTACCGCTCAATGCGCGGCTGACATGTCGCCCAGCACTTCCTTGGAAGCCACCGTCGAATCCGCGTTCAGCTTGTAGACCATGGGAACGCCGGTCGCGAGATTGACGCCGAGGATCTGCTCCTTGGTCAGCTTGTCGAGCACCATCACCAGCGAGCGCAGCGAGTTCCCATGCGCTGCGACGAGCACCTTCTCGCCGCGCAGAACGCGGGGCAGGATTTCGGTCATGTAATAGGGCCAGACGCGCGCACCGGTATCGCGCAGGCTTTCGCCGCCCGGCGGCGGGACGTCGTAGGAGCGGCGCCAGATATGCACCTGCTCCTCGCCCCACTTGGCGCGGGCGTCGTCCTTGTTGCAGACCTGCGAGATCACCGTAATCGCGCTCGTTCAGCGCCTCGTCCTTGATCGTCTCAAGACCGGTCTGGCCGACGTTTTCGAGGATGATGTTGCAGGTCTTCTGCGCACGCGTCAGCACCGAGGTGAACGCGATGTCGAACTTGATGCCGTAATCGGCAAGCGCCTTGCCGCCGGCATTGGCTTCCGTCACGCCGAGTTCAGTCAGGTCCGGATCACGCCAGCCGGTAAACAGGTTCTTCAGGTTCCAGTCGCTCTGGCCATGGCGCACGAGCACGAGTGTACCGGTCATCGACAATTCCTCTCTTGACGATCAGGGGGTGGAGTTGAGCCCGAGCACGTCGAGCATGGTATAGCGGCCGGGCTTCTTGTCCCGGGCCCAGGTGGCGGCCTTCAGCGCGCCACGAGCAAAGAGCGAACGGTCTGTCGCGCTGTGAGACAGGGTGACCATCTCGCCTTCGCTGGCAAACAGCACGGAGTGCTCGCCAATGACGGAGCCGCCGCGCAGCGTGGCAAAGCCGATCGAGCCTTCCTCGCGCGGTCCGGTATGACCATCGCGGACCCGAACGGAATGATCGGCAAGCGAAATGCCACGGCCTTCCGCCGCCGCTTCGCCGAGCAAAAGCGCGGTGCCCGAGGGCGCGTCGACCTTGTGCTTGTGGTGCATCTCGAGCACTTCGATATCCCAGCCGGCGGCATCGAGCGCGCGCGCTGCCTGCTTGATCAGAACCGAGAGCAGGTTGACGCCGAGGCTCATGTTCCCGGACTTCACGACCCGCGCATGCCTTGCTGCCGCGTCGATCTTCTCCTCATGCTCCGGCAGGCAACCGGTGGTGCCGATCACATGCACGATGCGCGCCTGTGCTGCGAGGGATGCGAATTCGACGGTCGAAGCAGGTGTGGTGAAATCGATCACGCCATCCGCATGTACGAAGGCCGCCAGCGGATCGTCGGTGACGGCAACGCCAAGCTTAGGCACGCCCGCCAGTTCGCCTGCATCCTGTCCGACAACGGCAGAGCCCGCCCGTTCGACCGCCGCATGCAGCACAACGCCCTCTGTCTCGCTGATCAGTTTGATCAGCGTCTTGCCCATGCGACCGGCGGCACCGACGACGACTAGCTTCATGGGCGTATCCATGCGGGTCTATTCCTGAATGCTGAGCGGGCCGTTGGGTGCGGCCTGCAGGTTGTTGAGGCGAGCGTAAAGACCGCCCGGCTGCTGTGCAAGGCTCTGATGCGTGCCTTCCTCGGCCACTTCGCCCGCCTGCATGACGATGATCTTGTCGGCATTGACGACGGTCGACAGGCGGTGCGCGATGACGATGACGGTGCGTCCGGCCATGGCGGCGTCCAGCGCCTGCTGCACAGCCGCTTCCGATTCCGTGTCGAGCGCTGACGTCGCTTCGTCGAGCAAGAGGATCGGCGCGTTGCGCACCAGAGCGCGCGCAATTGACAGCCGCTGCCGCTGGCCGCCGGAGAGCGTCACACCGTTTTCACCGACGGGGGTATCATAGCCCTGCGGTTGGGCAAGAATGAAATCATGCGCATTGGCCAGCCGCGCTGCATCCTCGATCTCGGCATCAGTCGCCTCGGGGCGGCCATAGCGGATGTTGTCGCGGATCGAGCCTTCGAAGAGATACGGCTGCTGCGAGACATAGGCGAGGTGCTGGCGCAGCGACGACTTCGTCACGTCGGCAATGTTCTGCCCGTCGATCAGGATTTCGCCGCTGGCCGGATCATAGAAGCGCGGAACGAGCGTGATGACGGTCGACTTGCCGGCCCCCGAAGGACCCACCAGAGCCGTTGTCTTGCCACCCTCGGCCGTGAAGTTCAGCTTGCGCAGCACAGGCGGGTTGGCGCCATAGGCAAAGGTCACGTCGCGGAATTCGATCCGGGCATCCGTCACCGAAAGCGCTGCCGCACCCGGCTTGTCGCGCTGGTGTGGCTGGGTATCGAGGATTTCGTAGATCATGCGTGCATTGACGGCCGCACGTTCCATCTGCACCTGCAGGCGCGCAAGCCGCTTGGCCGGCTCATAGGCGAGCAGAAGCGCCGTGACGAAGGAGAAGAAAGCGCCGGGAAGCACGCCGCCATAAATCGCCTGATAGGCGGCATAGGCCATGACGCCGGCAATCGAGAAGCCGGCCACGGTTTCCGTCATCGGACCGTTGCGTTCACTCAGCTGGGCAATCTTGTTGGCGCGCCATTCCGCCTGGTCGATCGTCGACTGGATCCGCTCCTGCAACTGGGCCTCCATGGTGAAGGCCTTGACGATGGCGATCCCCTGAACGGTTTCCTGGACTGCGCCAAGAACATGCGAATTGAGGATGATACTTTCTTTGGTCGCGCTGCGCAGCCGCCTCGAGAGATAGCGCAGCCCGATCAGAAGCGGCGGTGCTACCGTGAAGACGATCAGCGTCAGAACCAGATCCTGGAAAAGCATGACCCCGATCAGGGCGACTAGCGTCACCAGATCGCGCGCCAGAGAGGTCACTGTGAGGTTCAGGACATCGCGAACGCCGTTGATGTTTTCATTGATCTGGGCGGCCAGCCTCGCCGAGCGCGCTTCGCTGAAATAGCCGACGGAGAGCGACATCCGACATCAGATGGCCGAACAGCCGGCGCTGATAGCGCGCAACGATGTTGTTGCCGATCTTCGACAGCGTCACGGCCTGCCCGTAGCCGGCAAAGCCGCGGATGACGAAAGCGGCAAAGATCGATCCGCAGATAATCCAGACGAGGTCGGCCCGCCGATTGGCAAACGCCTCGTTGATCACGGCCTCCATGATCCAGGCGGTGAAAGCCGTGGTCGCCGCGACCGTCAGCAGGCAGACGATGGCAAAGGCATAGCCCTTGACGTGTTCGCGTCCGTTTTCCGCGATCACGCGCTTGAGGATGGCGGAGACGCTTTCGATATCCGGCTTGTGGCTTTCGGTGTTCCTGGCGTCCAAGAAGAAGTGTCCTGTGCGATTGCTCTTTCACGCCCGCGCAGGCGCCGCCGCTCTATAGCCAGTCGCGGCGCCTTTGGCCATAGGCGGGCGTTTTCGACGCTCAGCGCCAGTGCCGTCCTTCGGTCGCCAGACCGAAGTCAGCCGGTGAGGTTGCAAACGCGGCAAGCCCATGCAGGGCCGCCTGCGGATGCGTGACGACGAAGGTCGGGATGCCGTGCATCAGTGCCTGATGCGGCGCCTTGTCCTCGAAGGCGGCGCGGAACTCGCCGCTCTGCAGCGCCGGCAGGATTTTGGCGAAATGCCGCCTGCCAGGAATACACCACCCTTGGCCATGAAGATCAGCGCGAGATCGCCGGCCACCCGGCCGAGATAGGTTGCAAACAGGCTGAGCGCTTCGCCGGCCCTTGCATCTGCGCCAGAGATACCCGCAGCCGACACTTCGGCCGGCTCGTCATAGCGCGGGGTCAGATTGCCGTCCGCCTTGCAGAGTGCACGGTAGATGTTCATCAACCCGGCGTCCCGAGAGAAGCTCCTCGGCGGAAATGCGCCCGAGCGCTGCATTCGGATCGCGCACCGGCGTCAGATGCGGCCAGATCTGATGATCGCGGGCAGTCCGTGGACCAACATCCACATGCCCGCCTTCGCCCGGAACCGGAAACCACATGTCGCGCGCTCTGACCAGGCCGGCATACGCCAAGACCGGTGCCCGGCCCAAGCACGACGCGTGAACCGAGCGGCGCCTCGCTGATCGAGCCAAGGTTCTGCCGGTCGCTGGCTTCGAGCGTGGCAGCCGCCAGCGCCTGGGCCTCGAAGTCATTGAGGAGCAAGACTTCGGCAAAGCCGAGATCAGCCATCAGGACCTTCGGCCGAACCACCCAGGGGCAGTTGGTCAGCGGCACCTCGTCGCCCTTGATCGGCCCTGCAAGCGCCAGGATCAGCGAGCGGGGCTTGTGGCTCGTCGTTTCCAGCACGCAGGTGCGGATCGCATCGTCGATCGTCGCAAAATCCTTGTTCACCACATTGGGGAAGCTGATCCGCTCGCCGCTTTCGTCGATCAGGATCGAGAAGCGGGCATTGGTCCCGCCGATGTCACCGATCAGGATCGGGAAGGGGAGTTGGTCGTCGCGATGTGTCTGGGCCATGGTCTGTCCGGTCTTGGGCCCCGCTGCCTTAGGCAGTCAGGGTCTGCATCAGGATGTCGGCGGTTGCGAGGTTCAGCGCCATCGGAATGTCGTAGACGGTCGCAAGCCGCATCAGCGCCTTGACATCCACATCATGGGGCATGGGAGTCAAGGGGTCGACGAAGAAGACGAGCATGTCAACTTCCCCCGTCGAGATCAGTGCGCCGATCTGCTGGTCGCCGCCAAGCGGCCCGCTCTTCAACCGTGTGACGTCGAGCTCAGGAACCGCATCCTTGATCCGACCGCCCGTCGTGCCGGTCGCCACGATCCGCCAGTTCATCAGCTTGGCCTGATGACGACTGGCAAATTCCGCCATGTCGTCCTTCTTCTGGTCATGCGCGATCAGGGCGATGCAACGGGTGCGGCTCACGACAGGTCCCCAGCTGATTTAAATCGATTTGATAACCCCATCTAGCGCAGCATGCGGGACTTGAAAAGACTGCTAGCAGTCGATGGTTCACCAGCCTGACGGCCGCGCGGCGGGCACGGGAACGACCGCTGGCAACTCGAAGGCCTGGCCCCCTGCCGCTTGCGGCGCGACAAAGGCCGAGGCAGTGCTGCTCGGCATTGAACCACCACCCGCCTGGTAGGTCGCTTCCATCTCGCTCGAAGGACCCCGGGCATCCAGGACCATGGCGCAAGCCTTGGGCAGATCGGAAACCTGCATGGCTCTCGGCTTCGGAGCCGGCTTGGCGTTCGGATCCTTCTTCGGCGCCGCCCAAGGCTCCTGAGTGAACCACCAGGCGAGCGACTTGTCACAGCCGTCGCCGGGCGGCACGGCCGCCTGCGGCTTGCAGCCGCTCGCCCCTTCCGGGCAGCGCATGCGGATATGGAAATGCGCGTCGTGGCCATAGATCGGCCGGATCTTGCCGAGCACAGAGCGGTCGCCAGTCCAGGTGTCGCAGAGCTTCTTCTTGATCGCCGGATTGACGAAGATGCGCTCCACCTGCGGATAGCTCGCAGCCTGCACCACGACCTGTGCATGGGTGTTCGTCCAGAGACGCCGGTCAACGGTCAGGAACTTGTCCTTCTGCAGCATGGAGGTGAAGGGCATATCCTCGCGCTGCTGCGCTGAAAGCGGGTTCGCCGGCTTCGGCGTGAACCAGATGTCGGCATCCAGCCCGATCTGGTGCGAGGCATGGCCTGACAGCATCGGCCCGCCACGCGGTTGCGAAATGTCCCCAATCAGGATGCCGGATCCCCAGCCGAGCTGCACGGCATCCCTGGAAAAGCGCTCAAGCAGCGCGATCATCTGCGGATGTCCCCAGCGACGGTTGCGCGAAAGCCGCATCGCCTGCCATGTCGGGCCATCGGTGGGGATGGCAACCGCACCGGCGATGCAGCCCTTGGCATAGGATCCATAGGGCGAAGGCGCAGCCTTTGCCGGCAAAGCCATCCCGCCGAAAAGCTCCTTTGCCGGCCGCCCCTCGGCCAGCGCCGTATCGCTGATGACGCTCGCAAAAGCCGCCGCAAGCATCAAGGCAGTGGCGATCGGGCGCGTGCCCCAGGTCTTTTTCATCGTCTGTTTGTCCCCGGTCTGTCCGGATTCCTCTCGGCTGGGTGCCGGGTGAATCACCTGTCAGTCTAGCGTGAAACGGAAATGGGGTGAATCTGCGGAGGCACTCACGCTCACTTCTCTGTCAGTCGTCTGTATTTTGCCTCCATTTGTCCTATTCTGCTTCGCAACCACGGAAAAGAATAAGGGGATCTTGGGTGATGAGTCTCAGGAACAAGCGCGTCGCAATTTGGGGTGTCATCGCCAGTCTGGGCCTGGCGCCCATGATGGCTCCCACTTTCGCCCAAGCGCAGGAGCCCGCGGAGCCATTCCGCCACGGCGTCTCAATTCTCGGCGACGTCAAGTATCCGCCCGGCTTTGCCCGGTTCGATTACGTGAACCCCGAGGCGCCCAAGGGCGGCACCTTGCGCATGTCCTCGACCGGAACCTTCGACACGTTCAATCCCGTGCTCGACAGGGGTGAGGCAGCCCCCGGCCTTGCCACCGTCTTCGATACGCTCCTTAAGGACACCAGCGACGAGATCTCTACTGGTTACGGGCTTCTCGCCGAAGGCGTCTCCTTCCCGGCCGATATCTCCAGCGCCACGTTCAGGCTCCGGGCCGAAGCGCGCTTTGCCGATGGCGAGCCGGTCAAGCCTGAGGATGTCATCTTCAGCTTCGAAAAGCTTAAGGAACTGAACCCGCTCTACATGAGCTACTACAGCCATGTGATCTCCGCCGAAAAGACCGGCGACCGCGATGTGACTTTCCGCTTCGATCAGAAGAACAACCGTGAACTGCCGATGATTCTCGGCCAGTTTCCGGTCGTCGCCAAACACTGGTGGGAAGCAAACGGCGCCGACGGCAAGCCGCGTGACATTTCGCGGACCACGCTTGAGCCGGTCATGGGCTCCGGACCCTACAAGATCGCCGAATTCAAGGCCGGCGCCACGATCCGCTACGAGCTGCGCGACGACTATTGGGGCAAGGACCTCAACGTCAACGTCGGCTACAACAACTTCCGCAATGTCACCTACACGATGTTCGGCGACCGCGACGTGGAGTTCGAGGCTTTCCGCTCCGGCAATACCGATTTCTGGCAGGAGACACGTGCCGCCCGCTGGGCAACCGGCTTCGACTTCCCCGCTGCCCAGGATGGCCGCGTGAAGAAGGAAGAATACGAGAATCCGTACCGGGCGACAGGCGTCATGCAGGCGCTGGTGCCAAACATGCGGCGCGAACAGTTCAAGGACCAGCGGGTCCGGAAGGCGCTGAATTATGCCTTCGACTTCGAGGAGCTGAACCGCACCGTCTTCTACAATGCCTATTTCCGCGTCAGCAGTTTTTTCAGCGGAACGGAGCTTGCTTCCAGCGGGCTGCCCCAAGGCCAGGAACTGGAACTCCTGACAGTCCTCAAGGACAAGGTCCCGGCTTCTGTCTTTGATACACCCTACGCGAATCCCGTCGGCGGTTCTCCGCAGGCCTCGCGCGACAATCTGCGCAAGGCAGTCGAGCTCTTCAAACAGGCAGGCTATGAGCTCCGCGGTAATTCCATGGTCAATTCGCAGACCGGGCAGCCCTTCCGTTTCGAACTCCCTGTCCAATCCACAGCTGGAGGGTCGTGGCGGTTCCCTATCAGCAGCAATTGCGCAAGATCGGTGTGGAAATGACCGTGCGCACGGTCGACCCCTCGCAATACACCAATCGAACCCGCACCTTCGACTACGACATGACCTGGACCGTCTGGGCCCAGACGCTCAACCCCGGCAACGAGCAGCGCGACTACTGGGGATCGACATCGGTGAACCGCGAAGGCTCCCAGAACTATGCGGGCATTTCCGATCCGGCCGTCGATGCCCTGATCGAAAAGATCATCTTTCCGGCGGACCGAGACGAGCAGGTCGCGGCTACCAAGGCCATGGACCGCGTGCTGCTTGCCCATGATTACGTCATCCCCCTCTACTACGGAGGCACGGCCCGCTATGCCTTCTGGGACAAGTTCGAGCACCCGGCCGAACTGCCGACCTACAGCACCGGCTTTCCCTCGATCTGGTGGGCGAAAAGCCCGTGATCCCGCCTCGGGGCTTGCGCCGGGAGCGTGAGACTCTAGGAATGTAGGGGGCGAATCGCTGGACAACGGAGCGGCTGATATTGGCGGACGAAACGAGCTTGGACATCATGGTGAGACCCGACCCTGAAGCGGGACGTCGCGCATGACCGCCTATATTCTCCGGCGTCTGCTGCTGATGATCCCGACCATGATCGGCATCATGGGCATCTCCTTCATCGTCATCCAGTTCGCCCCCGGCGGCCCGGTGGAACAGGTCATCGCGCAGTTAAGCGGTCAGGGCGACAGCGCCGATGCGCGCCTCTCCGGTGGCGGCGATATGCTCAATCAGCAGGTCGGAACGGAGGAGGGCGGCTCCAGCTATCGCGGCGCTCAGGGCCTCGATCCGGAACTGATCGCCAAACTCGAAAAGCAGTTCGGCTTCGACAAGCCGCCGCTCGAGCGCTTTCTCGAAATGATGTGGAATTACATTCGCTTCGATTTCGGCGAGAGCTTCTTCCGCAACACGTCCGTCATTGATCTCATTATCGAAAAGATGCCGGTGTCGATCTCGCTCGGCCTGTGGGTGCTCTTGATCTCCTATGCGATATCAATTCCGCTTGGGATCCGGAAGGCCGTCTCCGACGGCTCCCGTTTCGATGTCTGGACTTCAGGCGTCATCGTGATCGGTTATGCCGTCCCGGGCTTCCTCTTCGGCATCCTTCTGATCGTCCTTTTCGCCGGCGGCTCTTTCTTCGACTGGTTCCCGCTTCGCGGTCTCACCTCCGACAATTTCGCCGAACTCTCCTGGTGGGAGAAGATCATCGACTACTTCTGGCACCTCGCTTTGCCGCTGACCGCACTCCTGCTCTCGGCCTTTGCCACGACGACCCTGCTCACCAAGAATTCCTTCATCGACGAGATCAAGAAACAGTATGTCGTGACCGCCCGCGCCAAGGGTCTCGGCGAACGCCAGGTGCTCTACGGCCATGTCTTCCGCAACGCCATGCTGATCGTGATTGCAGGGATCCCTGCGGCCTTCATCTCCGCCTTTTTCACCGGTTCGCTGCTTATCGAAAACATCTTCTCGCTGGATGGATTGGGCCGCCTCGGCTATCTCGCCGTCGTCAACCGCGATTACCCGATTGTCTTCGCCACCCTCTACATCTTCTCGCTGATGGGCCTCGTTGTCGGTCTGATCTCCGACCTGATCTATACATGGATCGATCCGCGCATCGATTTCGACCGGAGGGATGTCTGATGTCCGCCGTCGAAACCATCGCCATCACGCCGCCGAAAAAGACCTGGCTCAAGCCGACCAACGCTCGCCGCCTTGAAAACTTCAAGGCCAACCGGCGCGGTTTCTGGTCCTTCTGGATCTTCATGGTCCTGTTCGTGCTCAGCATGTTTGCCGAGTTCATTGCCAATGACCGGCCAATCATCGCCTCCTACAAGGGCGAGATCCTCTTCCCCGTCGTCGTCGATTATCCGGAGGAAAAGTTCGGCGGCTTCCTGGCCGTCACCGACTACCGCTCGCCCTTCATCGCAGACGAGATCAACGCCAATGGCTGGATGGTCTGGCCGCCGATCCGCTATTCCTACCGCACGGTCAATTCGGAGGTCCCGCATTCGGCACCAACAGCGCCCTTCTGGCTGATGGACAAGGAGACCCGCTGCGCCGCCTATCCGCTGAAGGCCGACGATCCGAACTGCGTGCTCGGCAACATGAACTGGCTCGGCACCGACGACCAGGGCCGCGACGTCGTCGCCCGGCTGATCTACGGCTTCCGCATCTCGATCCTGTTCGGGCTGATCCTGTGCGGGATCTCCTCGGTCATCGGCATCGCCGGCCGGCGCGGTGCAGGGCTATTTCGGCGGCTGGACGGACCTTCTGATGCAGCGCTTCATCGAGATCTGGTCCTCGATGCCGGTGCTCTATATCCTGCTCGATCATCGCCGCCATCCTGCCGCCCGGCTTCTTCGTCCTGCTCGGCATCATGCTGCTCTTCTCCTGGGTCGGTTTCGTCGGCATTGTCCGCGCCGAGTTCCTGCGCGCCCGCAACTTCGAATATGTGAACGCCGCCCGTGCGCTTGGCGTCGGCAACTGGACGATCATGTTCCGCCACCTCCTGCCGAACGCCATGGTCGCGACCCTGACCTTCCTGCCCTTCATCCTCTCGGGCTCGATCACAACGCTCACCTCGCTCGACTTCCTCGGCTTCGGCATGCCTCCCGGCTCACCCTCGCTCGGTGAACTGATTGCCCAGGGCAAACGCAACCTCCAGGCTCCCTGGCTCGGCCTCACCGCCTTCTTCACCATGTCGATCATGCTCTCCCTGCTGATCTTCGTCGGCGAAGCCGTGCGCGATGCGTTTGATCCGAGAAAGACCTTCCGATGAGTGCGCGTTCGTCAAAGCACAGCATGTGTGACATGATGCGCGCAGGTCCGATCAGGAGCGTAATGTGATGAACAAGATCGTCAGAGAGCACTACCCGGTGGAGAACTTGCCGGCAGATCTGCGTGAGGGACTGACCGATGGCAGCACCGTGCGGGTTGTGGTGGAGATGGAAAGCGATCTGGCGTCCGCCCCCGATCTGAAACCAAAAAAGCTCATGTCGGTGCAGGAAAGCATTGAGATGATTCGTCGATATCGTGAAGCCAATCCCGAGCGTGTTGACGTCGAAGAAGCTGTCGCGAGAATTCGTGAACTACGCGACGAATGGGACGACTGACGGGTGCGGCTGTATCTGGACACCAACATACTCATCACCTTGAATGAAGGCCAAGGGCCCGTGCAGCGGCTTCTTGAGATCCTCTTGGTGAAAGGCTTTCAAAACGGTCTTCGTTTCGCAACGAGCACTCTGACATTCTCTGAGCTCCTTGTTCGTCCCTACAGGGACACCAAGCTTGAGCTGGCACGGAACTACCAAGCACTGGCCGAGGGCCCTACCTGGCTTGATATTCTGTCCGTCACCCCCGATGTTCTCGACAGGGCTGCGCTGATCCGAGCCAGAGTGTCAAAGATCAAGCTCCCAGATGCCATACATCTGGCGAGCGCCAGCCAACATGGCTGCGATGGCTTCCTAAGTGCCGATTCGGGTCTGTCCGATCTTGCCGCGTTTAACCACCCCTTTTCAAAGGGGCAGGAACAAGGCCCTTGACTATCCTCCGCCCCGACGAACCCACGCTCACCTCCCTGATCGAAAGCCTCTCCGCATGACCGAACCCCTGCTCTCCGTGCGCGATCTCTCCGTCGCCTTCCACCAGGGCGGTCGCGAAAGTTTGGCCGTCGACCGCGTCTCCTTCGACATCGGCCGCGGCGAGATCGTCGCTTTGGTCGGCGAATCAGGCTCGGGCAAATCCGTCTCCGCCGCGTCGATCCTCAAACTCCTGCCTTACCCCGCCGCCAGCCACCCCTCCGGCGAGATCCTTTTCGACGGTCGTGACTTGATGGCCGCCAGCGAGCCAGAGCTCCGCTCAGTGCGCGGCAATGACATCACCATGATCTTCCAGGAGCCGATGACGTCGCTCAATCCGCTGCACACGATCGAGCGGCAGATTAGCGAGATCCTGGCCCTGCATCAGGGTCTGGAAGGCGATGGCGCGCGTGCCAGGGTGCTGGAACTGCTTTCATCAGGTCGGCATCCGCGAGCCGGAAAAGCGCCTGACGCAGTATCCGCATGAACTCTCCGGCGGCCAGCGCCAGCGTGTCATGATCGCCATGGCGCTTGCCAACCGCGCCGAAGCTCCTGATTGCCGATGAGCCGACCACCGCCCTCGACGTCACCGTTCAGGCCCAGATCCTCGAACTGCTCGGCCGGCTCAAGACCGAGCATGGCATGTCCATGCTCTTCATCACCCACGATCTCGGCATCGTCCGCAAGTTTGCCGATCGCGTCTGCGTCATGACCAAGGGTGAGATCGTCGAGGCGGGCGCGGTCGAAGAGATTTTCGAGCGCCCGCAGCATCCCTATACGAAGAAGCTGCTCGCCTCCGAGCCACGTGGCGAACCACCGTTGCTGGACGAGACAAAGCCCATTGTCATCCAGGGCGAAGACATCCGCGTCTGGTTCCCGATCAAGGCAGGGTTCCTCCGCCGCACCGTCGACCACGTGAAGGCGGTCGACGGCGTGGACCTCACGCTCAGAGCCGGCCAGACGCTCGGCGTCGTCGGTGAATCCGGCTCGGGCAAGACCACACTTGGCCTCGCGCTGTCGCGCCTCATCTCGTCGAAGGGCCGCATCAGCTTCATCGGCAAGGATATCAACACCTTCTCCTACAGCGAGATGCGCCCCTTGCGCGATCGCCTGCAGATCGTCTTCCAGGATCCCTTCGGCTCGCTCAGCCCCCGCATGTCGGTGGGCGAGATCATCGCCGAAGGCCTAAAGGTCCACGAAAAGCAGCTCACGGCAGAAGAGCGCGACAGCCGAGTAGCCTGGGCGCTCGAAGAAGTCGGCCTCGATCCCACCACTCGCTGGCGCTACCCGCATGAATTCTCCGGCGGCCAGCGCCAGCGCATCGCGATTGCCCGCGCCATGGTGCTGAAACCCCGCTTCGTCATGCTCGACGAGCCCACTTCCGCCCTCGACATGACCGTCCAGGCCCAGGTCGTCGATCTCCTGCGTGACCTGCAGGCAAAACACGACCTCGCCTATCTCTTCATCAGCCACGACCTGAAGGTGGTGAAAGCGCTCGCCAACGAGTTGATCGTCATGCGCGGTGGCAAGGTCGTCGAAAAGGGGCCCGCAGCAGAAGTTTTCGCCGCCCCCAAGGCCGATTACACCAGGGCCCTGATGGCCGCCGCCTTCAATCTCGAAGCCGTCGAGGCCGGCGGCATCCGCCAATAATGTGAGTTCTCCATGTCCGAAAAACGCCCTGTTGTCATCGACCTCCGCTTCGCGCGCGAAAGCGTGGTCTCTGCCCTCCGTTCTGCCTTCCAGGACCGCCCGGTCATCGACATGGGCGATCCGGCAAATGCTGACAGTGATCTCAGGGATGCCGAATTCGCTGTCGTCTGGAGGCCGGACCCGGCATTGTTCCAGCGGGCATCAGGCTTGAAGGCCATCTTCTCCGGCGGCGCGGGCGTCGATCATATCCTCTCCGCCTATGAACTGCCCGACCTTCCCATCGTCCGTTTCGTCGACCGCAGCCTGACGGACCGCATGAGCGAATGGGTCGTCTGGCAATGCCTTCATCACCTGCGCAACGGCATCGCCTATGCCGGCCAGCAGCGGGATGGCGTCTGGCATGAGATCGCCGATCAGCCTGAAGCCCGAGACGTCACCGTCGGCGTCATGGGCCTCGGCGTCCTTGGGGCGGATGCCGTCCGCAAGCTCAAGGTGATGGGCTTCGATGTCATCGGCTGGTCGCGTCGACCGAAGGCAATCGACGGTGTCCAAACCTTCGATGCCACAAGTCTCGACGCCTTCCTCGGCCGTGCCGACATCCTTGTCGGCCTCCTACCCCTGACGGACGATACCCGCGGCATCTATGATCGCGCGCTTTTCTCCAAACTTCGCCGCACTGGCGCCTTGGGTGGTCCGATCTTTCTCAATGCAGGTCGCGGAGGCAGCCAGAAGGAAGCCGAACTGATCGAGTGCCTCACTGACGGAACACTGAAGGCAGCATCCCTCGATGTTTTCGAAAAAGAACCACTCGCCGCTGATAGCCCACTCTGGTCGATGCCCAATGTGATCGTCACACCCCATGCAGCAGCGGCGTCCGATGTCCGCGCCCTTTTCCGCCACGTGGAAGCGCAGATCGCTCGTCTGGAGGCCGGCAATCCGCTGCAATTCGTTGTCGACCGCTCATCCGGCTACTGAGCAACGGCCGAATTCGCGGAACAAACCGCGATAGCCCCCGTTTGTCCTGATGAAAGGCGCCTTGAGTGCCTCGGAACAATGGGAGCATCACCATGAGCAACAGAACCGATATGCCCGACACGACCGATCGTCGGACCCGTGGCCTGAAGCCTGAGCCCATGACCCCGATCGAGGCCCGCCAGGGCTTTCGCGGCAAACCCGTCCTGATTGTCCTTCTCGGCGGTCTGATCCTCGCCATGCTGGTCTGGATCCCCGCTGAATGGTGGGGCAATTCGATTGCGCCTGATAACCCGGCCAATGAATCGCAGCAGACCGCTCCCGCACCATCTCCGGGCGGCACGGCCAGCGAGGGCCAGAACATGCCGCAGTCTAACCCGACCCCGGGCCAGTAATCGCAACCTGTCCGATGAGTGCACCTCGCTCACTGGACAATCCGAAATCGATTGCCGATAACTGCTGCGGAAGCGACCGAAGATTCCGGTCGCTCGCCGCAGCGACTGCTGCGGGTGGGAAGGCAGTGGATTATGACCAAGACAGATATCGCGACCAGGGTCTACAATCACACCTGGAAGCTCGATCCGATCATCCGCAGCCTCATCGACACTGACTTCTATAAGCTCTTGATGCTCCAGATGATCTGGAAGCTCTATCCCGAGGTCAACGCAACATTCACGCTGATTAACCGCACGACCTCGGTCCGTCTCGCCGATGAGATCGACGAGCAGGAGCTGCGCGATCAGCTCGATCACGTCCGTTCGCTGCGTTTGACCAAGAAGGAAATGATCTGGCTTGCGGGTAACACCTTTTATGGCCGGGCCCAGATCTTCGAACCGGAATTCCTCGCCTGGCTCGGCAATCTCCAGCTTCCCGAATACGAGTTGGCCAAGCGCGACGGCCAATATGAGCTGACCTTCCATGGCAGCTGGATGGAGACGACGCTCTGGGAAATCCCGGCACTTGCCATCATCAACGAGCTGCGCTCGCGCGCTGCCATGCGCAACCTTGGCTATTTCACACTCGACGTGCTCTATGCGCGCGCCAAGGCCAAGATGTGGTCCAAGGTCGAGCGCCTGCGTGAGCTTCCTGGCCTGCGCATTTCCGATTTCGGCACTCGCCGCCGCCACAGCTTCCTCTGGCAGCGCTGGTGCGTCGATGCCCTGAAGGAAGGCATCGGCCCGGCCTTCACCGGTACGAGCAATGTCCTGCTGGCCATGGATTCCGATCTCGAAGCGGTCGGTACGAATGCTCACGAACTGCCTATGGTCGTCGCGGCACTTGCCAAGAGTGACGAACAGTTGGCGGCAGCACCCTATCAGGTCCTGAAAGACTGGAACCGCCTCTATGGCGGCAATCTTCTGATCGTTCTTCCCGATGCTTATGGCACCACATCCTTCCTGGAGCACGCGCCGGAATGGGTGGCAGACTGGACCGGCTTCCGCCCCGACAGCGCGCCGCCGATCGAGGGTGGTGAGAAGATCATCGACTGGTGGAAGAAGATGGGCCGAGATCCGCGCAAGAAGCTGCTGATCTTCTCCGACGGCCTCGATGTCGATGCGATCATCGACACCTACCGACATTTCGCCGGTCGCGTGCGCATGTCCTTTGGCTGGGGCACCAATCTCACCAATGATTTCGCCGGCTGCGCGCCCGTGGAAATTGCCGGCCTGAAGCCGATTTCCATCGTCTGCAAGGTGTCGGAAGCCAATGGCCGCCCGGCCGTGAAGCTCTCGGACAATCCGCGCAAGGCAACCGGAGATCCGGCAGAGGTCGAGCGTTACCTCCGCTTCTTCGGATCCAAGGACCGCGTTGAGCAGGCCGTGCTCGTCTGACCGTTTCCCTCTGATGCTTTAGCAGTCTTGCATCCGCCGCCTTCGCCATGCAGTCTGATCGCTGCGGGAGGGAGCCCGCGATCTGCAAGGGAGGAATGCCGGATGGACATGCAAGGCAGCGAGCGCATAGAGGCGCCGGTCGAGACCGTATGGCAGGCCCTGAACGACCCCGAGATACTCCGCCAATCGATCCCCGGCTGCGAAAGCCTGGAAAAAACCTCCGACACCCACATGACCGCCAAAGTCGTCCTGAAGATCGGGCCGATCAAGGCAAAGTTCGAAGGTGTTGTCGAACTCCAGAACCTCAACCCGCCGCATTCATACACCATCGCCGGTGAGGGCAAGGGTGGCCTTGCAGGCTTTGCCAAAGGCGGTGCCGACGTCACGCTGGCGTCCGAAGAGGACGGTGCCACTCTGCTGACCTATACGGTGAGAGCCGAGGTCGGCGGCAAGATCGCTCAGCTCGGAAGCCGCCTGATCGAATCGACGTCGAAAAAACTGGCCGGCGAATTCTTCTCGAACTTCAGTGCCGCCGTCACGGCCGGTGACGTGAAGGCCGAGGCTTGACCGCACGTCGGCAATCCGGTGAAAGCCCTGCGCAAGGAAAGATCATCATCGTGGAACCAGCCGAGATGATTCGGCCTTAAGGGGACATGACGATGAACGAAGGACCTGATCAGTATTTCGAGCAGCAGGACATGGCGGTCAAGCTGATGCTTCTCGAGAACAAATCCGACGAACTGACGGATATCCTGGTGGAAGCGCTGCAGGATGCGCTGAAGCTCCTCGAAGAAGAACTCGCGACCGTTCACTGACCCTCTTCGACCGGTGATCAGAACCGGTCGGAAACCTGAATTCCGGCAGGGCCGAGAATGACGGCGATCAGTACGGGCAGGAAGAACAGGATCATTGGAACGGTGAGCTTCGGAGGCAGGGCTGCGGCCTTCTTCTCCGCCTCGTTCATGCGCTCGTCGCGGCCTTCCTGCGCCAGAACACGAAGTGCCTGGGCAACCGGGGTGCCGTATCGATCGGCCTGGATGAGGGCCTGAACCACGTTCCGGACGCCGTCGAGCTGCGTGCGTGTCCCGAGATTTTCCAGTGCCTGCCGCCGATCGGGCAAGAACGAAAGTTCTGCCGTCGTCAGCACCATTTCTTCTGCCAGCTCCGGCGATTGCTCGCCGATCTCCTCGGAGACGCGTCGCATCGAGGCCTCCAGCGAAATGCCCGATTCGACGCAAATCAACATCAGGTCCAGCGCATCCGGCCAAGCCCGTTTGATCGACTGTTGCCGCTTGCTGATGCGGTTCGAAATATAGATGTTCGGCAGATAAAAGCCGATATAGCCGCCGACGATGGTAGCAAAGAGTCGGATCGGCAGAGGCTTTTCCGCCAGATTTCCCATCACGAAGATCCAGAACGCCGTGAGCGCCAGCGTCGCGAAGGGCAAAAGGAAGCGCGCGACAAGAAACACGTTCAGTGCGTTCTGCGATCTGAGGCCGGCTGCCTTCAACTTGTCGACGGTCGTGTCGTCGACAAGCGCTTTGCGCAGGTTGAAGCGCTCCACGAGCTTCAGAGCCGACTTGTTGTTGGTCGTTCTGAGCGACGCACGGCTCTGCGCGGTTTCCGCATTCAGTTTCGCTCGCTCCCGGGCCCGGATCAGGTCGCGCTCGGTCGAGACGGCGCGCATGCGCTTGTTCAGATCGCCGCGCTCCAGATAGGGCATCGCGATGGTGTAAAAGGTCCCGAAAACCGCGAGCGCCACAAGGACGGCAATCAGCAGGGCGGGATCGGTGACTTGTGCGGCCCAGTCTTCCGTCATCGCGTCCGCTCCTCAGATCTCGAAGTTGATCATGTTGCGCATCACAAGCAGCCCGATGCTCATCCAGACCGCCGAGAAGCCGAGGATCAGATGTCCGCGAGAATCGGTGAAGAGGATCATGATGTAGGCTGGCGACGTCAGGTAGACGAGAAGCGCCACGATAAAGGGCAAAGCGCCGATAATTGCAGCCGAAGCCTTCGCTTCCATCGAAAGCGCATTGACCTTTGCCTTCATCTTCTTGCGATCGCGCAGCACGCGGGAGAGGTTCGACAGGGCTTCCGAAAGGTTGCCGCCCGCCTGACCCTGGATCGCGATGACGATGGAAAAGAAGCTGACTTCGTTGAGCGGCATGGTCTGGTGCATGCGGGCGACCGAATCGGGCACGCTGAGACCAAGCTGTTGCGACTCCACCATACGGCGAAATTCCGCTTTCACCGGCTCCTGGCCATCCGAGGCGATCATCCGGATTGCGTCGTTCAACGGGAGGCCGGACCGGATCGAACGCACCATGACGTCGAGCGAGTTCGGAAATTCCTCGAGAAACTTCTTCTGCCGCCGGCTGACGAGAAAACCGACGATCCAGCGCGGCAGGCCGAGGCCCGCAACGAAGGAGGCGCCAACCATCACAAGCGGTGGCATGCCGGAAAGGAAGGTCATCGCGAGCACGACAAGACCGAGAACCGCACTCATCAGATAGAACTGTGTCAGCGTCACCGACAGGCCGGACTGCGCCAGCTTGCTTTTCAGGCTTGTGGCATTGGCCTTCTTGGTTTTCTCCTGCTGCTGCTTCTTTTCCAGTTCCTTGAGAGAGTCCTGAACTGACTTGCGGCGCTTGGAGACTTCCTGCACGCGGTCGCGTGCAGCCTTCATCTGATTGGTATCCGTCTCGGCGGACCTGACGCGGTTGATGCGGCTTGCCGTTTTCTTGTCGGTTTCGATCCGCGAAAAAAGCACACCATAGGCCACAGCACCGGTCGAGATGGCGACCAGGAGAACAATGGCGAGAATGGTGGGATCGATGCCGAACATGCTGGTCAGATCCCCTTTGACTTCTGTTCCATCGTATCCAAAGCGGCCGCCAGACGCCGATCCTCGTTGTAGTAACGGGCGCGATCCCAGAAATGCGGCTTGCCGATGCCGGTCGACATGTGCCGACCGATGATCTTGCCGCCAGCGTCTTCGCCGTCGATCTCGTAGACGCATCAGGTCCTGGGTGATGATCACATCGCCTTCCATCCCGATCACCTCGGTGATGTGGGTGATACGGCGCGAACCGTCGCGCAGGCGGGCAGCCTGGATGATGACGTCGATCGAGCCGGAGATGATTTCGCGTACGGTCTTGGCCGGCAGCGAGAAACCGCCCATGGCGATCATCGATTCCATACGGCTCAGGCATTCGCGCGGCGTATTCGCGTGGATCGTACCCATCGAGCCGTCGTGGCCGGTGTTCATCGCCTGCAGAAGGTCGAAAACTTCCGGTCCGCGCACTTCACCGACGATGATGCGTTCCGGACGCATACGCAGGCAGTTCTTCACGAGGTCGCGCATGGTGATCTCGCCTTCGCCTTCGATGTTCGGCGGGCGCGTTTCAAGCCGTACGACATGCGGCTGCTGCAGCTGAAGTTCGGCCGAGTCTTCGCAGGTGATGATGCGCTCGTCCGGATCGATGAAACCGGTCAGGCAGTTGAGCAGCGTCGTCTTACCCGAACCGGTACCGCCAGAGATGACGACGTTGCAGCGCACGCGGCCGATGATCTGCAGGACCGTCGGCACCTTCCGGGCGTGATCGCCCCGAACTTGACGAGCTGTGCGAGCGTTAAGCTTGTCCTTCTTGAACTTACGAATGGTGAGTGCTGGCGCCGTCGATCGCAAGCGGCGGTGCGATGACGTTCACACGCGAACCGTCGGGAAGACGCGCGTCGCAGATCGGGCTCGATTCATCGACGCGGCGGCCGACCTGGCTCACGATCCGCTGGCAGATCGATCAGAAGCTGCGAATTGTCGCGGAAGCGGATCTCCGACTCGATCGTCTTGCCGCCGACTTCGATGAAGGTCTGGCTCGGCACCATTGACCATGATGTCGGCGATGTCATCGCGCGCCAGCAATGGCTCGAGCGGTCCATAGCCCAGAACGTCGTTGCAGATGTCCTCGAGCAGGTCTTCCTGCTCGGCGATCGACATCACGACGTTCTTGATCGTGATGATCTCGTTGACGATGTCGCGGATTTCCTCGCGCGCGCTGTCGCTGATCGAGCTTGGCGAGCTGCGACAGGTCGATCGTGTCGATCAATGCGCCGAAAAGACCTGGCGTCTTGGTGTCGTAATAATCTTCCGTCCGCGGTGGCTTCTTGCGGCTTGGGGTCAGCATCGAAGGTGGTGTCACCTGCTGCCGGTTGCTCACCTCAGGGCTGCCAGGCTCGATCAGCGTGCTGGAGCGTGCCGCAGGCGCGGCAGCAGCCGGCTGTGCGGGGATCGTGCCGATTCGCCCCACCTTTGCCGAAACCGTCGTTTCCGCGTTTGCCAAACATGAGCTCTACCTGTTCCTGTTACCGGTCTACTTCTTGCGCAGTTTCTCGATGAACGAGCCGAGGCCCGCCTTCTTGGGTTTCTTGATCGTCGCGCGACCCGTCACGAGATGCGCAAGCTGTGAGAAGGTCTCCGCCGTCGGCGACTTGCCATCCATCTCGCTGATCATCCGGCCGCTATTGGCAGCCGTGCCGAAAAGCTGCGCATCAAAGGGAATGATTGCGACCGGCTCAAGCTCGAGCGGCTCGAAGAAATCAGACGGCGCGATCTCCGGCCGCTTCGGCATCCCCACCTGGTTGAGGATGAGATGCGGCGGCTTGTCCTGCGGCCTCAGCTTCTTCAGCGCATCGATCATGTTCTTCATGTTGCGCAGGTTTGCGAGGTCGGGTGCGCAGGTATGACGATTTCGTCGACCTCGGCCAGCACGGCCCGCGTCCAGTCCGCCCAGGTATGCGGTAGGTCGAGCACGGTCACCGGCGCGCTGCGCTGGAGCACGTCGAGGATCGGTTGGAAGGCTCCGCGCTCATAGTCATAGCCGCGGTCGAGCATCGAAGGCGCAGCCAGCAGCGAGAGGTTCTGCCCGCATTTCGTCAGCAGGCGGTCGAGGAACACCTCGTCCAGTCTCTCCGGCGAAAACACGGCTTCCGCCATGCCCTGGGCTGGATCCTGGTCGAAGTCGATATTGGCGGTGCCAAATGGCAGATCGAGGTCGGCGAGAACGGTCTCGGTCGAAAACAGCGAGGAGATGCCGAAGGCGCAGTTGTGCGCGATCGTCGACGCCCCCACGCCGCCCTTGGCGCCGATGAAGGCGATGCTGCGTCCGAGCGGTTCAGCGTCGGGATCGACAAAGATCGAAGCGATTGCCCCCATCATGTCCGCCATGCTGAAGGGTGCGACCATGTATTCTGAAATGCCGCTGCGGATGAGTTCGCGGTAGAGCGCAATATCGTTGTGGCGGCCGACCACGATGACGCGAGAACTCGGGTCGCAGACTTCGGCCAGGGGTACGAGTTCGCTCAAGAGATCGCGTGGTGCAGCGTCCGTTTCCAGAATGATCAGGTTCGGCGTCGGCGTCGAGGAGAACATGTTCGCCGCAGCAGAGATGTTGCCATGCGTAACGCGCATGCTGACGCGCGCCATGCGCCGGTCGCCCGCGCATTGCTCCATCGTCCGATGCACCGCTTCGCTGATGCAGAAGGCATGGATCGAGATGCGTGGCAGGGGTCGCAGGTTCTCGACGTCTCCAGCCGTAACGGTCGCGGACGCCCCGTGATATCCGTCTTTGGTATCGCCGATGTCATAATCGATCGCGTTCATGCTCTCATCCCGTCCTCTTGGACCGCTGCCGCATCAGTTCGTGGAGGTGTCACTTCCGTCGCGATAAAGACCGATGACGGTCGACCGCCGGGTCGCGTCGATCGGTGCCATGTCGCGGGGGGTAACGAGATCCATCGGATTGGCAATCTGTGCGGCGAGGTTGCTCTGCGTCGCGCAGCCGAAATTGTGGTAGTTCTTGTTGCTGAAAGTGTTGTTCTGCAGGTCCTCGGGCCACTCGCCACAAGGGTTGGTCATCGCCGTGATCGCCACATAGCTGATCCGCACCGGTGCGGCATTGCTGTTCGCCTCAGCCTGATACGATGTCTCGATGATCCGGTTCGAAGGCACGCCACGCGTCGTCAGAACCTGGCGGATCTGCTTGCGCATGGCCGAGGCCGCACCGGAATTCGGTGAACCATGCGGAACCATGACCTGGATCGTGCCTGTAGAGGCCGAGAGATAGTCTGCGGCAAAGCCCGCAATCGAATCCTGTACGCTCACCGTCAGCCTCCGGTCGCCGGAAGCGATCGGAACGTCGAGCGTGTGCTCGACTTCGCTCAGCATGATCGGATGGCGCGTGCGATAGTCGTCCGGAATGGCGGAGGTCGACATCTGGTCCTTCATGCTACCGCAGCCGGAAAGCACGGCGGCTGAACCCAGGATCAGGCTGGAAAGAACGAGACGCTGGAATGACTGACGTGCGGATGCCATGGCTGGCCGACTTTCCCTGACTTGACGTGCCGAGTGTTTCATCACGATCCTCGCGCCGTTCACTTGTAGATGAAGCCTACCGCACCATGGTATTGGCCGGTCGGTTCGCTGTTCTCGCGGCGGCCATAGACCTTGTTCACCTTGTTCAGGAAGAAGGTCGCACCGTCGTTCTCGGGGTTGAAATTGTCATCCGGCCGCGACAGGGCGCCACGCGCCACAGGCCGCACCAGATAGGGCGTCGCAATGATCACCAGTTCGGTCTCGTTGCGCTGGAAGTCCTTGCTGCGGAACAGCGTGCCCAGCACCGGAACCTTCGAAAGGCCCGGCAGGCCCGACATTGCCTGGCGAATATTGTCCTGCACGAGACCGGCAATCACGATCGAACCACCGGACGGCAGCTCTACCGTTGTCGACGCTTCGCGCTTGCGGATCGACAGATAGGTCGAACCGGGGACCTGGTTCAGAATGTTGCCGGTCACCTGCGAGCCTTCCCATGTCGGTTCCGACACGTTGGTTTCGATCTGCAGGCTGATGCGGCCGGGGGCGAGCACCACAGGGCGGAAATTCAGCTCGATGCCGTAGTCGACGCTTTGGGTCGTGCGCTCAATGGAGATGCCCTCTTCGTCGCTGCTCACTTCCTGCTGCCCGGCGAGACGGTATTCACCGCCGACATAGAACTTCGCTGGTTCGCCCGAAATCGCGGTTAGGCTCGGCTCTGCGAGCGTCCGCATGACGCCGGCCTGTTCCATGGCATTGATGTAGGTATTGATTCCGAGGCCGCCGATGCCTGCGGAAATCGTGGCAGTACCGGTCGGATCGATCGCATTGCCGAGGTTCGAAGGGTTGGCGTAGCTGATGCCCGTCGACCCATCGGAAATGCTGCCCGAGAAGCCGAGCTGCTTCAGCACCTGGCGGCTCACTTCCGCCACGGTGACCTTGAGCGTCACCTGATCCTCACCCTCGATTGTCAGAAGGTTGACGATCTGTGAAGTCTGTCTCTGTTCGGCGTAGATCGCCACGGCGCCATCGCCGCTGCTCTCGCTTGTCGCGGTCGTGTTGCGGGTGGTCGCTTCACCGCCCTTGAGGAAGGCTTCGGCAAGGCTGGCCGCGCGAGCCGCATCCTGTGGCGTGCGCACGGTGCCTGTCAGCACGATGTTATCGGATACGATTTCGACCTTGATGTCGGATTCTGGAATGAAGCGCCGCAAATTGGTTTCAAGACCCGAGATGTCGCGCTCGATCTGGATATCGAGGCTGACGATCTCGTTGCCGTCGGCACCGAAGATGAAGATATTCGTCTGGCCGACCATCTTGCCGAACAGATAGATGCGGCGAGACGAGCGCGTCACGGCGTCGGCCATCACAGGGTCGGCGACGAGAATGTCGTGTGCGTCCGCCGGCAAATCGACGACCAGAGCCTTGTTCAGTCCGAGCTTGATGGCCCTGCGTGCGCCAGGGCCTGAATTGGTGATCCGGAGCACCGATTCCTGTGCTGCTTCAGCCGCGGGAAAGGGCGATCCGTGCTTGGAAAACGAGGTCGGTACGCCACTGATTGCCATGGCAAAGGCAATGCTGGCGGTCAGGGAAACTCGAAGTTGGTGCGTCAGGCTGGCCACGATGCGTCCCCACTCACTGCATGGAATTGGCGGGCGAGGCGGTCGATTTGACGACCTCGCCGGACTTGATGACCTGGATGGTAGGCTGGCCGTCTCCGCCGCTTAACAGATGCTCGGCGGCGGAGGTATCTTCCTCCTGGGCATCTGCAACGGAACGAAGTGCCAGCGACAGGCGGTCGGCCATCTGCTGGGCAACGGTAATCACTTTGGTCTGGTCCGGTGTCAGCTCCAGCGTCGCGGTCGTGCCGATAACGGATTTGGATCCATCGGGCGCTTCCTCGATCTGCTGGTCGATTGCGAGGACCCGCACGTTGGACAGAACGGTTTCCGTCAGGAAGTTGTCCTCGTCGCCCTTGCGCACCATGATCACGTCGACCCGGTCATTCGGCAGGATGAAGCCGCCGGCGCCGGTCGCAACAGAGATTTCGGTCGAGACGGCGCGCTTGCCGGAAGGCAGCAGCGCAGAAAGGATGCGGGACGAGGAATCGGCGATCTTTTCCCGGCGCAAGGGTTCGCCCTCGAAGACCGGCAAGCGTACGACGACGCCCGTCAGTTCCGTCAGAGCGTCCGGCCGAGTGGAAGAGGTGATGAAGCCGTCGACGAGGCTTCCCTCCGGCCAGGGCATCCAGCGCATGGACGTTTCATCGAGCCGGGCACCGACGGGCAAGTTCTTGGCCGAGACCAAAACGTCGATCGTCGGTTCCTTTTCGACGACAGAGTCTTGAACGATAACGGTCTGGTTGCCGCTCAGCCGCATGGCGAGGAGACCGGCCATACCGGCGGCCACGACGGCGACAGCGAGTATGATGAGGCGGGCGGGTTTCATGATCGATCCTCGGGCGACGCAATAGGTTCTGCCGGCAAGATTGATCAGGAATTGGTGTACTTATAGTTAATAAGCCGCTTACAATCGTAGTTAATAGAAGGTTTCTCGCGCGCCCTCAGTGGAGGTTTTGTATCGCGGCCACGACGAGCGGGGAGCTGGGATAGGCAATCAATCCGGCAGCGCCGATGGCGATTGCATAGGGAATTTTGTTCGCGACCATCAGGGTTTGGGGAAGCTTCATCCCGACCGTCGCCAGCTTGTCCCAGTTTGCGCGCAGCAGAATCACGGCAACGGTCAACAGGCCACCGATATATCCCGTGAACGCCAGAAACTCGAAGAGGGACGTGTTGAAACCGAACCACAGTGCCGCCGCGGTCAGGATCTTGGCGTCGCCGCCTCCCATGACATTCAAAGCGAAAAGCGTGAAGCAGACGGCGAAGACCATCAGGGCTGCGGCCAGATGCCAGCCAATCTCGACAAGGCCGAGACCACTGAATGGCATGATCAGGAAAAAGGACGCAGCAAGGATAGCAGGGATCCGGTTGGGGATCTTCATCTCCAGGAAGTCGGTCAACGACGCCAGGACGAGACAGAGCGGAGGAATGAGAAAGACGGCCGCATTATACATGTGAAGCTCCCAGTCAGATCGCCATTCTGGCTGAAATCTGTTTGCAAATGGCAAACGGCGAGGTCCATTGAATGGTCAGAAACTGAAAAAGCCGCCCTGAGGCGGCTTTAACAGACAGTCGATGAGGACCGCTTAGTACTTGGCAGCCGCGTTGGTCATCTTGGTCGAGACCCCAGCGAACGTGTTGTTCAGAGCCGTACCCAGGGTCGTCGCGCCGGTGATGAGCGCTACGGAAATCAGGGCGGCGATCAGGCCGTATTCGATGGCGGTTGCGCCGGACTCGTCCTTGACGAAACGTGCGAAAAGCTTGGTCATGTTATTTCTCCTACTCCGCGAGGTTGATCAGCACTGCCTGCAACTGTTTGCCGTTGCTCGGATGTCGCCAACCTAAACGCCGCCGTGTTGCCATCGACTTAAGAAAAACGGTTAGCAGATCGTGAAACGCCGCTAGCATTCGCCGTGGTAAACGAATGCTGGAGACGACTGTTAAGATGCCGCGAAATGCCCCGGTTCTCAGCCCTTTTGCCGTTCATCACAGGGTGTCCGTCGCAGCACGAGCCGGCTTTACGGACGGTAGGAAGGGGCAGGTTAACAAGTCCTGCCGCTTTATCGTGCCGAGATGGCACAGGTTGAGGGGTCCAGGCCCGCGCTGGCGGCGAAAAAGAAGGGAGCGGGCGACGGGGCTGCTCCCGATGTCGCCGTCATCCAGGGTTTAACGCTTCATTCACCTAAAGCCTGCATCCTCTCGGCACCTCTTCACGCGCGTATTCCAAAGGCACGTCCATGTCCGACCGTCGTTTCGCCGCTGCAGCCGCCATGATCCTGGCCATCGCCATGGTCGCGCCCGCGCCCGCAGCGCATGCGGAGGATGAAGGCATCCTGCGTGTCTATATGAATAGCGCGCGGGTCCTGAAGCTGGATCGCCCCGTGAGCAAGGTTATCGTCGGGAATGCGGAGGTGGCGGATGCCACGGTCGCCGATTCAAAGACGATCGTCTTGACCGGCCGCTCATACGGAACCACCAACCTCGTCCTGCTCGATGCCGATGGCAATGCGATTGTCGACGAGCGGATCCTCGTGTCCATCGACGAAGCGAGCACCGTCCGCGTGTTCAAGTCGACGGCACGCACCGTCCTTTCCTGCACGCCGAACTGTGAGGAACACGCCCAGACCGGCGCTACTCCGTAACGTTTGCGAGTTTTCGGTTCAGCCGGCTCTGCAAAGTGTAAATATTCGGGAAACGGAAAATCAACATTTGGCCCGTAGCTTCTCCTCATCTTTGAGGGTGAACAAGGCTATGACGAGCCAGCATATCGATCGACATCAAAGGATTGAGCGCATCCGCAGACCACGCTTCCGTCTCTGGCGGAAACTTGCGCGGTCGAGAGATGGCGCGGCTGCCATTGAATTCGCGATCTTGGCGATCCCCTATTTCCTGATCGTCTTCGCGATCATCGAGACCTTTGTTGCCTTTGCCGCCGAGCAGCTCGTGACCAACGCGGTCAATACGCTCGGCCGGCAGCTGCGCACCGGACAGATTACCTACCAGCTAAACCGTGTCGACACGGACATGGATGTGACGAAGTTCCGCAGAGCCTTCTGCAACGAGGTTAACATCATGATCCAGTGCTCGGAGAGTGAAATCACCACGCCGAGCAAGCTCTATATCGATGCCCGGACCTTTGTGAGTTTCGCTGCCATTCCGAAAACCATCCCGCGTGTCTCGACGGCCAGCTACGCCGATATCGATCCGACCAGCTTCAAGTTCACGCCCGGCGGCCCCTCCACGATCAACATGCTGCGCGCCTACTACCGCTGGCAGGTGATCACGGACCTCGTCCGCCCCTACATCACGACAATTCGTCCCGCCGATGGCTCCATGCCGTCAGACTTCCTGATCGTCGCGACCACCGCCTTTCAGAACGAGAACTATCCATGAGCACCAGAGGCCGAGATATGTCCTTGCTGATACGAAGCGTGGCCTCTCTGCAGCGAGGTGTGGCGGGTGCTCGAAGCGCATTCAAGCGCTTCCTGCACGACCAGCAGGGTGTCGGAGGCGTGGAATTCGCCATCGTCGCGCCCATGCTCATCGTCCTCTATCTCATGGCTTTCGAACTCACCATGGGTCTCAGTGTTGCCAAGAAGACGTCCATGGCAAGCAGCACCGTGGCCGATCTCGTCGCCCGGCAGGAAAAGGTCAACAAGACCTTCCTCGCCACCATGGCGGATGTCTCCGGAGCCGTCTTCGTTCCCTATCCCTCAAACAATCTCGTCATCAAGGTGAGCGCGATCAAGATCGACTCCACCAAGGCCCCCAAGGTGGCCTGGTCCTGGTCGACAACCGGAGTGGCGCCCTATGCCGTGGGAACAACCGCTCCCGTGCCCGCCGATATGCTGGTCGCCGATACCTTTCTCATCCGCAGCGAACTCAGCGTCACGCATGAATTGATGATGTACCTGCCCGGCCTGTCCGGTACGCAGGCCAAGAGCCTGACGATCGGCCGAGAGTTCTATTTCCGCCAGCGCCTCGGCACGGAAGTCACCTGCAGCGACTGCTGAGCAGGTTTGCCAAGGCCTTGGACAGGCGCTAAGGATGCTGGCGAAGGCCGGCACACACAGCAACCAGACCCGGCCGTGAGTTGCACATGGCACGCGCTTTCCTCTTCGTTCTCGATTCCTTCGGTATCGGTGGTGCACCCGATGCACCCGCCTATGGTGACGACGGCTCCGATACGCTCGGTCATATCGCCGAATTCTGCGCGGCTGGCGCCGGTGACCGGAAAGGCCTGCGCCGGGGCCCACTGGTGCTCCCCAATATGTCGGCACTTGGCCTTCTTGCCGCAGCCAGGCTCTCCACGGGCCGCACGCCGCATGGCATGCCGATCCCTGAGCGGGTCTTTGGGTTGCATGGCGCGGCCAGCGAAGTGTCGAAAGGCAAGGATACCCCCTCTGGCCACTGGGAAATCGCTGGAACCCCCGTCATGTTCGATTGGGGCTATTTCCCCGAAGGCGAGGAAGCCTTTCCGGCTGATCTCGTCGAAGCGATCTGTCGTGAGGCGCCCTGCCCGGCATCCTCGGCAATTGCCATGCCTCCGGCACCGAGATCATTGATCGTTTCGGCGAAGAGCATATCCGCACCGGCAAACCGATCTGCTACACCTCAAGCGACTCTGTCTTCCAGATCGCAGCCCACGAAACCCATTTCGGTCTCGAGCGCCTGCTTGAGCTCTGCCAGATCGTCCGCAAACTTCTCGATCCCTTGAACATCGGCCGCGTCATCGCCCGTCCCTTCATCGGCGAAACCGTCCAGACCTTCGAGCGCACCGGCAATCGCCGGGACTTTTCCGTCCTGCCACCCGAGCCGACCCTGCTCGACCGCCTGTTGGACGCCGGCCGCAAGGTCCATGCCGTGGGCAAGATTGGCGATATCTTCGCCCACCAAGGCGTCTCCCGTGTCATCAAGGCCAATGGCAACATGGCGCTCATGGACGCGACGTTGAAGGTCATGGACGAGGCGGAAGACGGCGATCTTGTCTTCACCAATTTTGTCGATTTCGACATGCTCTATGGTCATCGCCGCGATGTGCCGGGTTATGCCGCAGCGCTCGAAGCCTTTGATCGTCGCCTGCCGGAAGTCCATCGCAAGCTGAAGCCCGGGGACATGGTTCTCATGACCGCGGACCATGGCTGCGATCCGACCTGGCGTGGCACCGACCACACCCGCGAGCGGGTACCCATCATGTGCTTTGGCCCCGGCGTGCGCTCGCGCAACATCGGTGTCCGCAACACCTATGCCGATATCGGCGAAACGATCGCGGCGCATCTGGGGATCGCCCCCGGTCGCTATGGACGGAGTTTTCTGTGACGAACCGACTGAAGAAAGCCGAACTGCACTGTCATATCGAGGGTGCGGCCCCGCCGGCGCTTTCGCTGTCCCAGGCGCAAAAATATGGCGTGAACCCTGAGACCTTCATGCGCGACGGTACCTACGCCTGGACCGATTTCGCCGAGTTTATCAAGGCTTACGACCGGGTTGCCGCTCTCTTCAGGACGGAAGAGGACTACGCACTCCTGACCGAGACCTATCTGCGGGAACTCGCCGCCGTCGATACGATCTATAGCGAGATCATCGTCTCCCCGGATCATGGCGATCGCATTGGCCTCGGCGCCGACACCTATCTCTCCGGCATCGCCGCCGGCATCGAGGCGGCCAAAGCTGCGACCGGCATCGAAGCCCGCATCATCGTCACGGGCGAGCGCCATTTCGGCCCGGAAAGCGTGATCGCCGCCGCCGAATATGCAGCCCGCAACGATAACCCGCTCATCACCGGTTTCAATATGGCCGGCGAAGAGCGCATGGGCCGCGTGGCGGATTACGCCCGTGCCTTCGACATCGCCCGTGACGCCGGTCTCGGCCTCACCATCCATGCCGGCGAAGTCTGCGGCGCCTTCAGTGTTGCCGATGCGCTCGACCTCGTCAAACCCGCCCGCATCGGCCATGGCGTCCGTGCGATCGAGGATCCCGAGCTCGTCCGCCGCCTCGTCGATCTCGGAACCGTGCTGGAAGTCTGCCCGGGCTCCAACATCGCACTCAAGGTCTTCCCCGATTTCGCCAGCCATCCGCTCAGGAAATTCCATGAGGCCGGCGTTAAGGTCTGCATCAATTCCGACGACCCACCCTTCTTCGGCACCTCACTCGCCCAGGAATACGACTGGGCGTCGAGCGAATTCGGCTTCACGGATGCTGAGATCAACGGCATGACGCGCACGGCCATCGAGGCGGCCTTCGTCGACGAGGATACGCGCGCGCGGCTTCTCGCCCGGTTGTGACACCGCAACTGTTGAAGACCGCCCAAAAAGCGGCATCGCTCTTGCGGCCTCTTCAGAGAACGTGAAAATAGAAGCACCTCAGAAAACAAGAAAAGAAGGCTCGACCATGGACGGCGTAACAGTCATCAATCACCCACTCGTGCAGCACAAGCTGACGATTATGCGCCGCAAGGAAACGTCGACCTCAAGCTTCCGTCGCCTCCTGCGCGAAATCTCGACGCTCCTCTGCTACGAGGTCACCCGCGATCTCGAGCTCACCATGGAGACGATCGAGACGCCGCTGACCGAGATGCAGTCGCCGATCCTCGAAGGCAAGAAGCTGGTCTTCGCCTCGATCCTGCGCGCCGGCAATGGCCTGTTGGAAGGCATGCTGGAGCTGGTCCCGGCCGCCCGCGTCGCCCATGTCGGCGTCTACCGCGATCACGAGACGCTGCAGGCCGTCGAATACTACTTCAAGGCGCCGGAAGCCTTGTCGGAACGCCTGATCATCGTTGTCGACCCCATGCTCGCCACCGGCAATTCCTCGATCGCTGCCATCGAAAAGCTGAAAGAGCGCGGCGCGAAGAACATTCGCTTCCTCTGCCTGCTGGCCGCACCCGAAGGCATCAAGAACTTTCAAGCCGCCCATCCGGACGTTCCGATCTTCACCGCATCGATCGACAGCCACTTGAACGAGAAGGGCTACATCATGCCCGGCCTCGGCGATGCCGGCGACCGTATGTACGGAACGAAGTGATTTCTTAACCAGATCGCAAGGTTCGACGGTCCGAAACCACGGTTTCGGGCCGTTTTGCGTGGTGCCTTATCCAATTTCTGATCAGCGACTGCTACCATCCGGCATCGATCCACGGGGATTTCAGATGTTCGCTCGCACGCTGTTCACAGTCCTGATGCTCGCTTTGTCCGCCAGCCAGTGGCCGACCATCGTGGAGAAGGTCCAGGCCATGCTGGATGAACGCGAGGCCAATGCCCCCGAAGAGGTGGCCGCCAAACCTTCCGCCTCTCATGTCGGTCAGACCGTTCTCACCATGGGACCTGGCGGCCATTACACGGGCACGTTCAAGATGAACGGCAAGCCCGTTGACGCCTTGGTCGATACGGGAGCCTCGACAGTGGCGATCAATGTTTCCACCGCCCGTCGGCTTGGCTTCAGCCCCGCAGCGCTTGATTTCCGTTACAACGTGAATACCGCCAATGGCTCGATCAAGGCCGCCCACGTCGTGCTCGACCGTGTCGAGATCGGCAGCATCCGGGTGAGGGAAGTCGATGCCTTCGTCCTGAGCGACGACGCACTGACGTCGACACTCGTTGGCATGAGCTTCATGAGCAAGCTCAAGTCCTATACCGCCGAGAAGCGCGTCCTGCGGATGATCCAGTAATACCAAATCTCGGTGATAGGAACCTATAGGATGGCTTTTGGCGGGTCGCTGGCCTTCACTCTGCGCCGATGCGCAGCCCGATGACCTGCGTTGCAGCTGGCTCCGTTCCCGAGATCCGATAGCACTCCGCCACTGTACTGGCAGCTTGAGCTGCGGCAGCCTCGTCATTGGCCTGAACGAAGGCGATCGGCTCACCCTTCGCGACCTTCGTTCCCAGCGGCTTGAAGCCGGAGAGACCTACGCCGTGATCGATCGTGTCGCTCGGACGCTGGCGGCCACCACCGAGCGCGACAACGGCAAGCCCAAGCCCGCGCGTGTCACATGCGCTCAGATAACCGTCCTGCTCCGCAAGAACGGCCACTTCGACCTTGGCGCGCGGCAGATAGCCTTCCGCCTTCTCCATGAAATCGACAGGCCCGCCAAGTTCGCTGACCATCTTCCCGAAGATCTCGGCCGCTTGGCCGGAGGCGAGCACCTTCGCGCAGCGGGCAAGTGCCGCCGCCTGATCCGTCTCTACACCGGCATTGACCAGCATCTCGGCACCGAGCGCCAGCGTCACATCTTCGAGACGCGTACCGCTTTTCTGGCCCTTCAGGAAGTCGACGGCGTTCTGCACCTCGATCGCGTTTCCGGCACAGTCGGCGAGCGGCTCGTTCATGTCGGTCAAAAGCGCCGTGGTCTTCACACCGGCCCCATTGGCGACCCTGACAAGCGAACGCGCCAAGGCTTCTGCATCCTCGCTCTTCGCCATGAAGGCGCCGTTGCCGACCTTCACATCGAGCACCAGGCTCTCAAGCCCAGCCGCCAGCTTCTTCGACAGGATTGAGGCGGTGATCAGCGGAATGGACTCGACCGTCGCCGTCACATCGCGGATCGCATAGAGCCGCTTGTCGGCCGGCGCCAGATCGCCCGTCTGTCCGATGATCGCGCAGCCGGCGCGGTCCACCGTCCGGCGGAAGGTGACATTGTCGGGCATCACATCGTAGCCGGGGATCGACTGCAGCTTGTCGAGCGTCCCACCGGTATGGCCAAGCCCGCGCCCTGATATCATAGGTACCGCGAGCCCGCAGGCCGCCACGATCGGCGCCAGCATCAGCGAAACATTGTCGCCGACGCCACCCGTCGAATGTTTGTCCGCAACCGGCTTTCCGACGCCTGCCCAAGAAAGCACGTCGCCGGAATCACGCATGGCAAGCGTCAGCGCGACGATTTCATCAGGCGTCATGCCCTTGAAGAACACGGCCATGGCGAAAGCGGCGACCTGTCCCTCGGAAATCGTTTCCTTGGAAAGCCCCTCGATGAAGCCGGCAATCTCTTGCCCGCTCAGGGTCCCGCCATCACGCTTGCGCCGGATGATCTCCTGGGGAAGCATGGCTTAATATCCCGATGCCGCAGCCGTCGAGCGCTCGCCCGAGAGCACGGCGTTGATATCGTCGAGCAGGCCCGATGCGCCGAAGCGGAAGGTCGAGGGCATCACCCAGTCCTCGCCCATGATCGTGTCGGCAAGGCTGAGATAGAGCGCCGCATCCGCGACCGTCGAAATGCCACCGGCTGGCTTGAAGCCCACCTTCTTGCGGCTGTCGCGGATCGCCTGCAGCATGATGTCAGCCGCCTCAAGCGTCGCATTGACGCCGACCTTGCCGGTCGAGGTCTTGATGAAATCCGCACCGGCCGCGATCGAGAGATCCGAGGCGCGCCGGATCAGCGAGATATCCTTGAGCTCACCCGTTTCCAGGATCGTCTTCAGGATCGCCGGACCACAGGCCGCTTTCACCGCCGAAACCATGTCCGTCACGGCCTTCTCGTCGCCCTTGGCGAGCGCCCGGTAAGGGATCACCAGATCTATATCGTCGGCACCGTCGGCCACGGCATCCCGCGTTTCCGCCAGCACGTCCTCGGTCTTCATCTCGCCTGAGGGGAAGTTGACGACGGTGGCAATGCGGATCGGGCTGTCGGGGCCGAGCAGGGTCCGCGCCTGCATCACGAAGCGCGGCCAGATGCAGATCGCAGCCGTCGGGCCAAAGGCGCTCTGGGCGCGGCCGCACAACGTCACGATCTGCTCGGGCGTGCAGTCGTCCTTCAGATTGGTGAGGTCGAGCAGCGAAAGCGCCCGCGAAGCGACAGCGCGCAGTTCTTGATTATCCAATGTCATTTCCTCCGCCGATCATCCGTTTCAGGATGGTGGCCAGACGTTTGCCGCCGATCGGCGCCATGTCCTTGGTTTCCTTCGTGGCTGAGTTCGCCACCGGTCATGCCTGCCCCATAATTGGTGATCACGGAGGCAGCTGCAACCCTCAGGCCATAGAAACGGGCCAGAATGACCTCCGGCACGGTCGACATGCCGACGGCGTCGGCGCCCAGAACACGCGCCATGCGGATTTCCGCGGGCGTCTCGAAGCTCGGGCCCGAGAACCACATATAAACGCCCTGCGAGAGCGGCACATCTTCTGCCTCAGCGGCTGCCCGCATGGCTGCCTGCAACTCTGCATCATAGGCCGAGGTCATGCCGACGAAGCGCCCGTCACTCGGCTCGCCAATCAGCGGGTTCTTGCCGGAGAAGTTGATGTGGTCGGTGATCTGCATGACCGAACCAGGCGGCATGTCTTCACGCAGCGATCCAGCCGCATTGGTGAGGATCAGCGACTTCACGCCAAGCCCCATCAGCACTTCGATCGGCTTGCGCATCGCATTCGCATCGCCGTGCTCGTAGTAATGCATGCGTCCGGCAAGCATGATGACCGGCGTGCGTCCCAGGTAACCGGCAACGATCTCGCCCGCATGGCCCGATACGCCGCTCAACGGAAAGCCGGGAAGCTCCGCATAGGGAACGCGCACCGCATCGCGAACCTCGTTGACCAGCGATCCCAAGCCCGAGCCGAGCACGATCGCATGGCGCGGAACGAGCCCGTTGAGCCGCTCGACGAGCAGATCTACTGCCGCCTTCATCCGAGGATATCCGTCTTGAAGCTGAGCGGCAGAAGCTCGTCCATGGTCATGGTCTTCTGCACTCCCACTTCGTCGCAGAGAAAGATCTTGGTGTCGGCGGACGCGAATTCCGAGATCTTCTGCCGGCAACCGCCACAGGGCGGGCAAAGCGCCAGCTTCTCGGCAATCACGGCCATCTCGATGATCTTTTTGCCGCCGCCCATGATCATGCAGCCGATCGCCGTCGGTTCGGCGCACCAGCCCTGCGGGAAGGACAGGTTCTCGATATTGGCACCCGTATAGATGCGGCCATCATCAGCACGGATCGCAGCCCCCACCGGGAACTTCGAATAGGGCGCATGCGCGAATTTCATGGCGTCACGCGCGGCTTCGAAAAGATCATGCGCCATGATCAACGCTCCTTGGAGTATGCGACTCCACCGGCCTTCGGCGGGTTGGCGGAGCCGATGAAGCCCGCAAGCAGAATGCAGGTGAGGATATAGGGCAGGGCCTGGAAGAGCTGCACCGGCACTTCGCCGATGACGGGGATCTCCTTGCCCTGCATGAAGTTTGCGAGCGCATCGAGGAAACCGAACAGCAGGCAGGCGAACATCACCGGCACTGGCTTCCACTTGGCGAAGATGAGGGCTGCAAGCGCGATGAAGCCCTTGCCCGCCGACATGTCCTTGATGAAGGCTGCCGACTGGGCGATCGCGAGATAGGTCCCGGCAATGCCGCAGAGCAGGCCCGCCACCAGCACGGCACGGTAGCGCAGGAAAGTCACCGAAATGCCGGCCGTATCGACCGCGCCCGGATTTTCACCGACAGCGCGGAGCCGCAGGCCAAAGCGCGTGCGATAGAGCACCCACCAGGAGATCGGCACCGCCAGGAAGGCGATATAGGTCAGGATATTGTTGCCCGAGATGACGTTGGAATAGAGCGGCCCGATGATCGGCACCTCACGCATCATGTCGGCACCCGGCAGGATGATCGGCGCAAAACGCCCGTCGCCCGAAACCTGTGGCGTGCGACCGCCCTGGCCGAACCAGGCTTGGCCAAGCACGACAGTCAGGCCGGCCGCCACGAAGTTCAACGCCACGCCGGAGACGATCTGGTTGCCGCGATTTGTGATCGAGGCAAAGCCGTGGATCAGCGAGAAGACGAGCGAAACGGCGATACCGGAGAACAGCCCTAGCCAGGCCGAACCGGTGAGATAGGCAACGCAGGCTGCCGCGAAGGCTGCCGCCAGCATCTTGCCTTCAAGCCCGATGTCGAAGACACCCGCGCGTTCCGAATAGAGGCCGGCAAGTGCCGCCAGGATCAGCGGGATCGACAGACGGATCGTCGAGCCGAGGATGCTGATGAGCATGTCAAATGATTCCATGGTCGCGTCCTCAGGCCTTTGTCAGTGACTGGTAGATGCGCACGATCATCGGCCGGCACATGAATTCGAGGGCGCCGGCAAACAGGATTACCAGACCCTGGATGACCACGATCATCTCGCGGGTGATGTTGGGCATATCAAAGGAAAGCCACGCTCCGCCCTGATAGAGAATGCCAAACAGGATGGCGGCCAGCAGAATGCCGAGCGGATGGTTGCGGCCCATCAGCGAGACGGCGATGCCGACGAAGCCGGCGCCAGCCACGAATTCCACCTGCAGGCGGGCTGACGCACCGAGCACCGGGTTGAGCGCCATCATGCCGGCGAGACCGCCGGAGATCAGCATGGTGATCATGACGATCTTCACATAGGGAATGCCGGCATAGGCCGCCGCCGAGCGGCTGATCCCGAGCGTGCGCATCTCGTAGCCGAGCTTGGTGCGCCAGATCAGCACCCAGACGACAACGCACATGACGAGCGCGATCAGGAAGGAGACGTTGAACGGGGCAGGACCAAGCGTACCGCCGAACATGGCAATCAGCCAGTCCAGCTTCGGCAGCTGGCCACCTTCGAGGAAGGTGCGTGTCTCAGGCGCCATCTTGCCGGGAACGATTCAGCACGTTGACCAGAAGATAGACCATCAGCGCTGCGCCGATGAAATTGAACATGATCGTGGTGATGACGATATGGCTGCCTCGCTTGGCCTGCAGCCAGGCCGGGATCAGCGCCCAGGCCGCACCGAAGAGGGCTGCCGCCATGATCGCAAACGGCATGGTGACATACCACGGCACATAGTGATCGAGCGCAAGCGCCGCGAGTGCGACACCCAGTCCACCCAGGTAGGCCTGGCCCTCGGAGCCGATATTGAACAGTCCCGCATGATAGGCGACCGCGACGGAAAGTCCGGTGAAGATGAAGTTCGTCGCATAAAACAGGGTGAAGCCAATGCCTTCGCCACTGCCGAGCGCCCCTTCCAGCATCAGCTTCAGCGCCTCCCAGGGGTTCTCCCCGATGATCCACACCACCAGGCCTGACACCAGAAAGGCGAGCGTGAGGTTGATCAGCGGCAGCAGCGCATAATTGATCCAGTTTGGAAGTGGTACGGATGCAGTGCTCATCAAATCCTCAAGCGGCAATGCCGGCCATCATCAGGCCGAGTGTCTGTTCGCCTGTATCAGGCGTCTTCTCGCCGACGACCTTGCCGGCGAACATCACCAGAATGCGGTCGGAGAGTGAGCGGATCTCGTCGAGTTCGACGGAGACGAGCAGTACGGCCTTGCCGGCGTCGCGCGTCTCGACGATCCGCTTGTGAATGAACTCGATCGCGCCGATATCGACGCCGCGTGTAGGCTGGCCGACGATCAAGAGCTTCGGATCGCGCTCGATCTCGCGGGCAACGACGATCTTCTGCTGGTTGCCGCCGGAGAAGTTGGCAGTCTTCAGTCGCGGGTTCGGCGGGCGGATGTCGTATTTCTCGATCTCTTCAACCGCAGCCTTTCGAATGAGGTCCGGGTTCAGGAACATGCCCTTCCCATAGCGCTCGTCGCGGTGATAGCCGAGGATCGCGTTCTGGCTTTCCTCGAAGGGAAGCACGAGACCCATGTGGTGGCGATCTTCTGGGATATGCGCCACACCGATGCCGCGCAGTTCCGCCGGGTCGAGGCCGGCAACATTATTGCCGTTGATCCAGATCTCACCGGAGGTCGGTTTGCGAATGCCGGTGATCGCTTCCAGGAGTTCGCTCTGGCCGTTGCCGGCCACGCCGGCAATCCCGACGATCTCGCCGGAGCGTACGTCGAAGGAGACATTGTCGACCATGACGACGCCGCGATTGTCCTTGACGGTCAGGTTGCGCACCGAGAGGAAAATCTCGCCCGCATTGGCCGGCTTCTTCTCGACATGCAGCAGCACGCGACGGCCGACCATCAGCTCGGCAAGTTCTTCCACCGTCGTTTCAGCCGTCTTGCGGGTTGCGACCATTTCGCCACGGCGCATGACCGACACCGTATCGGTAATCGCCATGATCTCGCGCAGCTTGTGGGTGATGAGGATGACCGTCTTGCCCTGGTCGCGCAGCAC
Organism: Allorhizobium sp.; assembly: GCA_965283865.1. Classification (GTDB taxonomy): domain Bacteria; phylum Pseudomonadota; class Alphaproteobacteria; order Rhizobiales; family Rhizobiaceae; genus Allorhizobium. The sequence goes on along the minus strand of CBDIQA010000001.1, from coordinate 118,116 downwards.
ACCAAGGATCTTGAACAGATGGTCGGCTTCCGCAGGCGTCAAAACGCCCGTGGGTTCATCTAGAATCAGGATCTCCGCGCCGCGATAAAGCGCTTTCAGGATCTCGACGCGCTGCTGCAGACCAACAGGCAGTTCCTCGATGATCGCATCGGGATCCACTTCCAGCTCGTAGTCTTCTTCCAGCTTCTTCAGCGCTGCACGCGCAGCATCCGTTCCCTTGCCGAGCAGGGCGCCGCCTTCGGCACCGAGCATCAGGTTTTCGAGCACGGAGAAATTCTCCACCAGCATGAAGTGCTGGTGCACCATTCCGATCCCGGAATTAATGGCAGCCTGGCTGTCCTTGATCGTGATCGGCTTGCCGTCGATCTGGATGGATCCCTGGTCGGCCTGGTAGAAGCCGTAGAGGATCGACATCAGCGTCGACTTGCCTGCGCCGTTTTCACCGATGATGCCGTGGATGGAGCCCTTGGCGACCGTCAGATTGATGTTCTTGTTGGCATGCACCGCACCGAACTTCTTGTCGATGCCGATCAATTCGATCGCGGGTGCCTGGTTCGTTGCACTCATTCCGGTCCCCCAGACATACAAAAAGGGCGCAGGACGACGAGGTCGCCGTCCTGCGCCCGGCTTTTAGATCACTTCGGGCAGGAATTGTCCGACATGTAGTCATGGACCTTGATGGTGCCGGCAGCGATGTCGGCCTTGGCCTTCTCGACAGCAGCCTTCATCTCTTCGGTGATCAGCTTGGCGTTGTTGTCGTCCAGAGCGTAGGCGACGCCTTCCTGTGCGACGCCGAGAACCTGCAGGCCGGGGGTGAACTTGTCGCCCTTGGAATCGGCATAGGCGTTGTAGACCGCGAGGTCGACGCGCTTGACCATCGAGGTCAGAACCGAACCCGGATGCAGGTGGTTCTGGTTCGAATCGACGCCGATCGACAGCTTGCCGTTGTCGGCAGCGGTCTGCAGAACGCCGAGACCGGTTGCACCGGCTGCCGCGTAAACGACGTCCGCACCCTGGTCGATCTGGTTCTTGGTCAGTTCACCGCCGCGAACCGGGTCGTTCCAGGCAGCGCCGGTCGTGCCGGTCATGTTCTGGAAGACCTGGATGTCAGCCTTGGCAGCGCGTGCGCCCTGCTCGTAGCCGCAGGCGAACTTGCGGATCAGCGGAATGTCCATGCCGCCGACGAAGCCGACCTTGCCGGTGGTCGATGCCATGCCGGCCAGCAGGCCAACGAGGTAGGAACCTTCCTCTTCCTTGTAGACAACCGAACGGACATTCGGCTTGTCGACGACGGAATCGACGATCACGAACTGGGTATCCGGGAATTCAGCGGCAACCTTTTCGACGGCCGAGGTCCAGGCGAAGGAAACGGCAACAACCGGGTTGAAGCCGCGCGAAGCGAAGTTGCGGATAGCCTGTTCGCCCTGCGTGTCGCTGGTCGGCTCGAAGTCGCGGTAGTCGATGCCGGTTTCGGCCTTGAACTTCTCGGCGCCACCGTAAGCGGCTTCGTTGAAGGATTTGTCGAACTTGCCGCCCGTGCCGTAGACCAGCGCTGGCTTGACGTCGGCCGCAAGCGCGGTCGCCGACATCGCGGCCAAGGCAAAGAGACTGAGGAGGGTTTTCTTCATGGTGCAGCCCTGTTGTTGCTATTGATCTTGTTGGGTCCTCCCGCAAGCCTTTCCTTAAGAGAAAGACATGTCTGCGGAACCGCCGCCTCCTTTTCCGGAGGTCCTGGCTGGCTTCCATCCTTGCATGGCTCGTTTCAAAATTCACCAGATTTTTTTCATCTGGTAAAGATTCACAAGCCTGCTGATTTTTCAGCGCCGCGCGCTGAAAAATCAGTCAGATCAATGGGATTTATGCTGCACCTTTGGGCATTCGCCCTTAAGCGGCGGGCGAGATCGGGCAGGCGACGCCCGTGCCGCGCAGGCCGCAGTAACCGTTCGGATTTTTCGCCAGATACTGCTGGTGATAATCCTCGGCATAGTAGAACGTATCAGCATGGGCGATTTCCGTCGTCACCCGGCTGTTGCGTCCGGCCTTCACCAGGGCCTCCTGGAACCGGTCGCGAACGGCGATGGCAAGCGCCATGTCGCCCTCGTCCTCGACATAGATCGCCGAGCGATAGGTGGTGCCGATATCATTGCCCTGACGCATGCCCTGGGTCGGGTCATGCGCCTCGAAGAAGATCTTCAGCAGACCTTCCAGCGAGATTTTCGCAGGATCATAGACCACCTTCACCACTTCGGTATGGCCGGTCAGGCCTGTGACGGTTTCCTGATAGGTCGGATTGGGCGTGATGCCGCCCTGGTAGCCGGAGACTGTGAGATAGACGCCCGGCGTCTGCCAGAGCAGCCGCTCCGCACCCCAGAAGCAACCCATGCCGAGATAGATGGTCTTCATGCCCTCAGGTGCCGGTCCCTTGAGGGGCAGGCCGGAAACGAAATGCGTGGCGGCCGTCGGGATCGGCTCGGCGCGACCGGGAAGAGCGTTCTCCGCCGTGGGCATCACAGTCTTCTTGTTGAACATGTCGATCAGGAACATCTTTTACCTCCTGAGGCCGGGACTTGGCCTGCTGGTTCGTCTGAAGCGCCGCCAAAGGCGGGATCACCAAAAGCTGCACTGTCTGCAGCTCCTGTTTCTATGGTCTTAGTCGCGGGGCCTGCTCGAAACTTACAACCGGCAAGATGGGACGGCTTGTCCCGCGCGCCAAGGAAATCCCGGCTCAGGCCGCAAAGCGCCCGGCAGGCGAGGGCCGCTTATAGCCGATCATCCAGAATACAAGCGACAGCACGAGGAAGGCGGCCGATGCCGGCTGCGGCAGCACCACGTCGCGCAAGGCAAGCCATGCGCCGGCACCCAACCGTGTCTCGACCAGTCCTTCAAGCGTCATGAGCGAACCCGGATTTGCATCGATCCAGGCCTCCGAAATCGGAGTCAGGATGACCTGCGATGCCGAAACCGACGCAATCGAATCCACCACGCCGAACACGACGCCGACGCAAAGCGCAAGCAAACTCAAGATCCTGAAGAGGAAACGCACGACCAAAGTCTCCGGCTGAAGCCCGTCACGGCCTGCAATTCGCCGCGCTCGGCATTATAGATAGGGAATTGTCGGCCGATGTCAAAATTCTGATAGATTTCGGTTGATCCGCCGAAATTCATCGGTATATATCCCGCCCGACCAACCGCGGTGGTTTTTCCCCGCGATCCCCCTGGACAGGTGGCCGAGTGGTTTAAGGCGCACGCCTGGAACGCGTGTGTGCGTGAAAGCGTACCGTGGGTTCGAATCCCACCCTGTCCGCCATCTATCCCAATGTCCATACCGAAGACATCTCCATCCTACCCAAGCCCCGAGTTGCCGCTTGGAACCTCGCACCTCGTCTGTCGTTCTCCAGAATGACGGAAATGCGCCGCTGCGCATCGACAAGGACAAGGGAGAGCCGGACGTGGCGAAGGATCTGCACAAGGGCGACACGGTCGAGTGGGAAACCAGCCAGGGCACAACCCGAGGCAAGGTCGCCAAGAAGCAGACGACGCCCACCACCATCAAGGACCATCCGGTCAAGGCTTCCAAGTCCGATCCGCAATACATTGTCGAAAGCACAAAGACGGGCAAACGGGCAGCCCATAAGCCGAACGCTCTCCACAAGTCTTGATGCCGCGTCCTCGAATTCCGCGCAGACACCCCGAGCCTATGCGGTGACAACAGCGCCGTCATGAAACCTGAGGCAAACGCAACAAGGCTTCCATGCAGACACCGATCAATATTGACCCGGATTATCTGACGGCTCGGCTTAAAGCATTGCTGGCCATCCCGAGCCCGACCGGCTTCACGGATGAAGCCGTCCGCTACACGGCACGCGAACTCGAGCGTCTCGGCCTCGAAGTCAAGCTGACCCGCCGTGGCGCGATCCGCGCGAGGCGGCCGGGTGCTGCCGAACGGCCGGCCCGCGCGATTGTCTCGCACCTCGATACGCTCGGCGCACAGGTAAAGGCGCTGAAGGACAATGGTCGGCTCGAACTTGTGTCGATCGGCCATTGGTCGGCCCGCTTTGCCGAGGGCGCACGGGCCTCGATCTTTTCGACCAAAGGCATCTATCGCGGCTCCATCCTTCCGTTGAAGGCCTCCGGCCACACCTTCAACGAGGAAGTCGACACGCAACCCACCGGTTGGCGCCATGTCGAGCTGCGCATCGATGCGCTGGCGCGCGACCGAAACGACATCGTCCAACTCGGCATCGATATCGGCGATATCGTCGCCATCGACCCCCAGCCCGAATTCCTCGACAACGGCTTCATCGTCTCGAGGCACCTAGACGATAAGGCCGGCGTCGCCATCATGCTCGCCGCGATCGAGGCGATGCAGCGCGAGGAGATCGAAACCCCTGTCGACAGCTACTGGCTCTTCACCATCGGCGAGGAAGTCGGCGTCGGTGCCTCCGCGGCTCTGGTGCCTGAAATCGCCTCCTTGGTTGCCATCGACAATGGCACGACGGCGCCCGGCCAGAATTCCGACGAGTTCGGCGTGACGCTTGCCATGGCCGACCAGACCGGCCCCTTCGATTATCATCTGTCGAAGAAGCTCTATGATCTCTGCGCAGAACACGGCATTCGCGTGCAGAAGGACGTCTTCCGCTACTACCGCTCCGATGCGGCCTCGGCGGTGGAGGCCGGCCATGATGTGCGCACGGCACTTCTGGCCTTCGGCGTAGATGCCTCCCATGGTTATGAGCGCATCCATCTCCACGCCCTGATGTCGGTGGCAAAGCTCGTGGTCTACTATACGGCGAGCGAGGTGCAGATTGAGCGCGATTCCGAAGAGGTCTCGGGTCTGCGCGGCTTCACCCGGCAGAAGGTCGAGCCTGCACGGCAGAGCCTGAAAGCAGACGAACCCGACGAGTCGTGATTGCAGCGACATCCGCCCGCTGCTAGCGTTTATCTCGGCGATTTCGCCGGAATTCGGAGAGTGAGGCAAATGGCGGGCGACGAGGCAACAAAAAGGCCGCGGCTGAAGATCGGCTTCGTGCTGTCGCGGTCGTTCACGCTGTCAGCCTTTGCGCTTTTCATCGATACCATCCGGCTTGCCAGCGACGAATATGATCGCTCCGGTCGCGTTCTCGCCGATTGGCAGGTCATCGGCAGCACACGCCATCTGATCACCTCCAGCTGCGGTGTCCAGGTGGCGCCCACCAGCGATTTCGTCGATCCCAGCCGCTTTGACTATATCGTCGTGGTCGGCGGCCTGCTCGGTCGCCAGCCCGCCGTGGACGACCAGACCATCGCCTTCCTGAAGAAGGCCGATGCGCAGAAGGTGCCTTTGATCGGGCTTTGCACCGGCACCTTCATCCTCGCCGAAGCAGGCCTGATGAAGAACCACCAGACCTGTGTTAGCTGGCTGCATTACCAGGAGTTCCGCGACCGGTTCCCGGATCACGAGGTCCGCTCCGATCGCCTGTTCAATCTCGATCGCCGCCGCGGCTCCTGTGCCGGCGGCAGCAGCTCTGCCGATCTCGCAGCCTTCATCGTCCGCCAGTATCTCGGCCATGACGCCGAGCGCAACGCACTCGAAGTCCTGCAGATCGAAAAGGCCCGTACAAACAAGGATATCCAGGTCCGAAGGCCGTTGACGATCGAATGCGACGATCCCCGGGTAAAGGCTGTCCTGATCCTGATGGAACAGAGCCTGGAAAACGAGCTGACCATTGATCAGCTCGCCCGCTCCGTCGGCCTGTCGCGCCGCCAATTGGAGCGTCTCTTCGCCCAGAAGATCGATGTGTCGCCGGCCCGCATTTACACGAAGCTCCGCATGGAGCGCGCCAAGATGCTGGTCACCCAAACCAATGCCTCGCTGATTGACATAGCCCTGCAGGTCGGCTTCCAGAACACCTCCCATTTCACTCGCGTCTTCAAGGGCACCTATGGCCGCACACCCGGCCAGATGCGCAGCCACCCCGCAGCCTGAGTGGGGTGTCGCAAGACCGGTGGCGAGCCGCGACCCCGCGCCAGAACCTGTTCTGCAAACCGCTCTGCGACGACATGGAATCTGAACGGCGCTTGTGAGAGAGGCGGCGGGGTGCTATCGAGTCGCGATCTGTCGGGGGATAGAATGGCCAATTGGCGCAACCGGATGAGCTTTGATCGGGCGATACGCATCATCTGCGTCGTCGCGCTCGTTCTGCTCGGCCTCGCGCACCGGCCCTCCGTGTCGTCGGCGCCGCAGTTCTCCCCGCAGGAAATCGCCGCTCTCACGCTGCCCGATGGCACCGTGCCCGAGCTTTGCCTGCCGTCAGAAGACGGTAAAGGCAAGGTCCACGCCGCAGCGTCCGATTGCGAAGCCTGTCGCATCGCCGCCGCAGCCCTTCTGCCCGCGCCCGCTGATGCCGAGGGCATCCGCATGTCGCTGATCGGTGCCGTCACCCTGCCGCAGCCGGCAGAGGCGCATTATCGCCAGCTTTTCCCACCCGCCAGCCATCCCCGCGCACCACCCGTCACCGCCTGATCGAAGGTCACGGCCGGCGCAGTCTTGTGCGTCCGGTTCTCAGTGTCATCAGGCCGGCGAGTTAGCTTTCGTGCAGCTCCGGTCGAAATCGGATGTCTGTCATGTTGCAAATGCTCGCCGACCGCGGAACGCCGCCTGCGTTTCCACCCGTTTCTTCACCTCTGTCTCAGCCCCGGGCAACCTCTCTCGCCGGTCCACTCCTGCCACCGCGCACGGTGGTCTTTCTGGAAGGCCTGGCGCGCGCGCCACAATATCGCGTGATCGACGGCTGTGTTGCCACCGCCCAGACCCTCTCGGATGGCCGGCGCCAGATCATCGATCTGGTCGGTCCCGGCCGCCTGATCGGTATCGGCTTCGGAGATCAGAACCGCTACTCCGCAGAGACCCTTGGCTTCACCCGGCTGGAAACCGTGTCCGAAAGCATGGCGCAGGACGAGCGTGACCTGGCGCTCAGCGAAATGCTCGCACGCTCCCAGAGTCTGGTCATGCTGCTCGGCCGCAAGACCGCGCCCGAGCGGGTCGCCTCGGCCCTCCTCGATCTCGCACGGCAGTTCGGCCGTCCGGCGCGCGAGCGCAAGCGCGGCGCTGTGACCTTTCACCTCTATCCGACCCGCGGCGACCTCGCCGACTGGCTCGGTCTCACCATCGAGACCGTCAGCCGGTGCCTGACCCGCCTGAAGAAGGCGGGCCTCATCGATATCCGGCATGGCGACCTCGTCACCGTGCTCGATCCGCAACAGCTCTCGGGCGTCGCCGCCGGCGATCGCGCCTTGTCCCATTGATCAACCCCAACCAGTCGAGACCCAGGATGACCACCGTTTCCGATCTCTCCCCTGCTAAGGCAGACAGTTCCGCCCTGTCCCGCCGCTTCTACATCACCGCCTGGCGCTGGCATTTCTATGCCGGCCTCTATGTCGCGCCCTTCATGATCATGCTCGCCGTCACCGGCCTCTTGATGCTGTGGACCGCGACCCTCTTCGGCCGTGACGGCGAAAAGATCTACAGCGTCGAGCCGCAGGCGACGGTTGCAGCCGTCTCTGCCCAGGCGGAAGCCGCCACCCGCGAAGTCGCCGGTCAGATCGTTCAATACATCGCGCCGCGCACGCCGGACCAGGCATCACTCTTCCGGGTCAATCAGGGCGAAGCCTCCTATATGGTCGCCGTCGATCCCTACAAGGCTGAAGCGCTCGGCCATTGGGAACGCCAGGCGGGCCTCTATGATCTCGCCAGCGATATCCACGGCACGCTGCTGATCGGCGACCTCGGCGACCGCCTGATCGAGATCGCCGCCGGCTTCGGCATCGTTCTGGTGGTAACCGGCCTCTATCTCTGGTGGCCCCGCGATGGCCAGGGTTTTGGCTCAGTCCTCGTCCCGCGTCTCTCGGCCAAGGGGCGCCAGCTCTGGAAGTCGCTGCATTTGACGATCGGCTTCTACGCCTCCGCCTTCCTCGTCATCTTCCTCATTTCTGGCCTCACCTGGGCCGGTATCTGGGGTGAAAAGATGACCCAGGCGTGGAGCACCTTCCCGGCCGAGAAGTGGGACAATGTTCCCCTATCGGACAAGACCCATGCCAGCATGAACCATGGCGGCGTCAAGGAAGTGCCGTGGACGCTGGAACAGACCCCGATGCCCGCCTCCGGTTCGCAGGCCGGTGTCACCGGCACGCCGGAAGGCCAGCCGGTCACGCTCGACGCCATCGTCGCGCTTGCCCGCACGCTTGGATTCGACCAGCGCTTCCAGCTCGCTTTCCCCGGCGACGACACGGCTGTCTGGACCATCGCCCGCGACACGATGAGCAATGACAGCGCCAATCCCCTGATGGACCGCACCGTGCATGTCGATCAGTATACCGGCCGCATCCTCGCCGATGTTGGCTTTGCCGACTACGGCTGTCGCCGGTAAGGCCATGGCCGCCGGCATCGCTTTCCACGAAGGCGACATGGGCCTCTGGAACCTCGTGCTGGTCACCGTCTTCTGTCTGTCGATCATCTTTCTCTCGGTCAGCGGCTTCGTCATGTGGTGGAAGCGCCGTCCGAAGGGCGCTGCCCGACTGGTAGCCCCGACGGTCGGAGAGCCCGGACCGCTCTGGAAGACCGGAGCGCTGGTGATGCTGGGAACGGCACTGCTTTTTCCGCTGTCCGGCGCGGTCCTCCTGGGGTTCTCCTCCTCGACCTCCTCGTCTTCCGCAACATCAAGCCGCTGAAGAAGGCCCTGAGCTGATCGGCTCCATTCGGTGCGGCGTCCGCTCTGCTGGCGCCGCACCCACCTTCAAGACCGTGAATACAAAGGTTCCATTCATGAAAAAGCTTATTCTCGCCGCCGTCGCAGTGCTGGCCTTTGCAGGCCAGGCCTTCGCCGATATCACCGTCACCGACGTCAAGGGCCGCACCGTGACCGTGCCGGACGTGCCGGACCGCGTCGTGCTCGGCTTCTACTACGAAGACTATCTGGCGATCGCCGGACCGGATGCGCTCGACAAGGTCGTGGCGCTGTCTTTGTCCACCTGGAAGGACTGGCGCCCGAACCAGTTCGCTCTCTATGAGAAGGCCCTGCCGAAGCTCTCCTCCATCCCGGATGTCGGCAATACCGAAGACAACACCTTCTCGATTGAAAAGGTCGTGGCCGCCAAGCCCGATCTCCTGATTCTGGCTGCCTGGTCCTATGATGCACTCGGCGAAGGCGTGAAGCAGATCGAAGCCGCCGGGATCCCGATCGTCGTTCTCGACTACAACGCCCAGACCGTCGAGAAGCACGTCGCCTCGACGCTGGCACTCGGCAAGCTGATGGGCAGGCAAGATCGCGCCGAGCAGCTCGCCAAGGATTACGAAGCGGCGATGGCCGATATCGACGCCCGCATCAAGGCTGCCGGCCCGACCGAGAAGAAGGTCTATGTCGAACTCGCCCAGAAGGGCGCTGCCGAAGTCGGCAACTCCTACGGTGATACGATGTGGGGTGCGCTGGTCGAAAAGCTGGGCGGCAAGAACATTGCCAAGGGCCAGGTCGGCAATTGGGGACCACTCAGCCCCGAATACGTCCTCGCTGAAAAGCCCGACTTGATCTTCCTCGCCGGCTCCGAATGGGTCAACCGGCCGCAGTCGGTCCAGGTTGGTTTTGGTGCCGATCCGGCCATTACCCGCGAGCGCATCAAGCCCTATGTCGAGCGCGCCGGCTGGAGCGAGTTTCCGGCCGTCAAGAACGGCCAGGTCCATGCGATCTACCATGGCGGTGCCCGCACCCTGTCGGACTTCGTCTACGCCCAGTATATCGCCAAGCAGCTCTATCCTGATGCCTTCAAGGACGTCGATCCGGCGAAGAACATCGCCGACTATTATGCCAAGTGGCTGCCGATCAAGGCCGAAGGCGTCTTCGTGCTGCCCTATCAGGCCGCCGGCCAATGAGCCTCGCCTCCGGCGATATCGATGCGATGCACGGCGCCTTTCGCCGTGTGTCCGTCCGCCGTGCGGTCAGCCTTGTGCTGGCCGCATCCGCACTCGTTGCGCTGATGCTGCTGGACCTGACCACCGGCCCCTCCGGCATGCCATTGCAGGATGTCTGGACGGGTCTTCTTGCCGGGCCCGCCGGCGAAGACAAAACGATCGCCACCATCCTCTGGCAGTTGCGCATGCCACAGACCTTTATGGGTGCACTTGTCGGCGCCTGCCTCGGGCTTGCCGGCCTGCAGATGCAGACCATTCTCGACAATCCGCTCGCCAGCCCCTTCACGCTGGGCTTTTCGGCCGCCGCGGGCTTCGGTGCAGCACTCGCCATCATGTTCGGCGGCGTCCTGCCGCTTCCGATCTATATCGTCACCCCGCTCGCCGCCTTTGCCATGACACTTGCTGCCGCCGGCATCGTGCATCTGATCGCAAGACTGCGCGGTGTCTCGCCGGAAATCCTCGTGCTGGGCGGCATCGCCGTCTCCTTCTTCTTTCAGTCCCTGCAGTCGCTCCTGCAATTCATGGCCTCGCCGGAAGTCCTGCAACAGATCGTCTTCTGGCTCTTCGGCAGCCTGCTCAAGGCCACCTGGACCAGCGTCATGGTCAGCGGCCTGATTTTCCTCGCTTGCCTGCCCTTCGTCGCCCGCAACTGCTGGTCACTCACCACGCTGAAGCTCGGTGACGCCAATGCCAGGAGCCTCGGCCTCTCCGTCGACAGCCTGCGCCGCCAGAGTTTCGTGCTCGTGGCACTGCTCACCGCCGCCGCCGTCTGCTTCGTCGGCACCATCGGCTTCGTCGGACTGATCGCGCCGCATGTCTGCCGCATGCTGGTCGGTGAGGATCACCGCTTTTCGCTGCCGCTTTCGGCTGTCATCGGCGCACTCATCCTGATCGGCGCTTCTGTCCTCGGTAAGGCCATTTCGCCAGGCGCTGCCATCCCCGTCGGCATCGTAACCGCCGTTGCCGGCATTCCCATGCGCGTTGCCGTCATCTTGTTCTCCGGCAACCGGGCGCGCGCATGACCGATCAGGCTGACGCTCGACAACCTGCTCGGTCACGCGAACCACCGCCGGATCCTCGACAGCATCGATGGCAATCGCCGCCGGCCAGATCATCGCGGTCGATAGGACCGAACGGCGCGGGCAAATCCACCCTACTCGGCGGCCATCGCCGGCACGGCTGCGTGCAATGGCCTGATCCGCTGTGCCGGCGCCCCGATCGACCACGCGAACTCGGCTTCATGCCGCAGCAGGCCCATGTCGCTGCCGATCTCACCGTCATGGAAGTTATCCTGCTTGGCCGCCACGAGCGCCTCGGCTGGCGGGTAGCATCAGATGTTCTCGAAGCGGCAGGCGCGATCCTGTCGGAATTCGGCCTGGCCGATCTCGCTGCCCGCAAGATCCGCACGCTCTCCGGGGGCCAGCAGCAGCTTGTCATGCTGGCCCAGCGCCTGCTGCGCGAACCCCGGCTGCTGCTTCTCGACGAAGCCACCAGCGCGCTCGATCTCGCCCACCAGATGCGCGTCTTCGACCTGCTGCGCCGCTATGTCATGCGCACCGGCGCCCTCGTCCTCTTCGCCATCCATGACCTTAATCTCGCCGCCCGCCACACGGACGGCGTCATCGTGCTCGGCAAGGGCGGCCTCGTCGGCGCCGGCCCTTTCGAGACCGTCATGACACCCGCCACACTTCGCGACATCTACGGCGTCGAAGCGGAGTTTCTCACCTGCCGCCAAGGGCGGTCCGTGATCCTGCCGCTTTCCGCGATCCAACAGCATTCACCCTCAGGAGGATATTCCCCATGAACAGGCATCTCTTGCCCGCCCTAGCGGCCATTCTTGCCGTCGCAATCCCCGTCTCGGTCTCAGCCAATTCGGGTCACAAACATCAGGAGGCCCATGCAGCCCATGGCGCAGGCTCCGCCCATGATCCAGCTCCGACAGGTGACGCCGCCGTCGACATCACTGCAAAGCTCAAGGCGATGTTTGAAATCGAGGGCCATCCGCTTGCGGTTGAACCGGTCGTGGTCACGGGTGACTGGGCCATCGCCGGCTGGACCCAGGATGGCCGCGGTGGTCGCGCGCTTCTGAAGCGCAAGGGCGAAGGCTGGAGCATTCATCTCTGCAGCGGTGACAGCCTGAAGCAGGCCGATGTGCTCACCAAGATAGGCATTCCAGCCCCGGACGCCGAACATCTGGCCCATCACCTCGCCGAAGCGGAAAAGCCGCTGCCGGCCGAAACGCTTGCCCTGTTTGCCAGCTTCGAAGGCACTGTCATGGTTGAGGGTGCCGAGGGCGAGGCCGGTCATCAGCATGGTCACGGCGACCACAAGCCCTGACTGCAGCGAACAGGCTCCTGGCGCCTGTTCGTCTCCATCATACGGGTAATGGCGCCGCAAAAATAATGGAACAATGGAACCGCTCCGTCATTTGCAAATCATGTGACCGGTACGCCGACGATCGTTGATCGGCGCGCCGGCACAGTTGCGTTTGATCTTTCAACGGAGGTTTCAGCCCAGTTCATGTGTGGCATTTGTGGAGAAGTGAGATTCGATGGCGCGTCGCCATCGGTAGCGGCAGTTTCGATCATGGCGGATGTTCTGGCCCCACGAGGGCCGGATTCGGCCGGTGTGATGGTCAGGGGCAATGTCGGGCTCGGCCATCGACGATTGCGCATCCTCGACCTCTCCGACAAATCGCAGCAGCCCATGGTCGATCCCGATCTCGGCCTCTCGCTCGTCTTCAACGGCTGCATCTACAATTTCCGTGAACTGCGCGCAGAATTGCAGGCAAAGGGCTACCGGTTCTTCTCCGACGGCGACACCGAAGTCATCCTCAAGGCCTGGCATGCCTGGGGCACGGATTGCGTCTCCCGCTTCCACGGCATGTTCGCCTTTGCCATCCTCGAACGCGACACCGGTCGCGCTGTTCCTGGCGCGCGACCGGTTCGGCATCAAGCCGCTTTATCTCGCCGAAGTCTCCGGCGGCCTGCGCTTCGCTTCTTCGCTGCCGGCCCTCGTCAAGGCGGGTGGCGTCGATACGGCGATCGATGTGACAGCCCTTCATCACTACATGACCTTCCACGCCGTCGTGCCGCCGCCGCGCACGATCTACAAGGGCGTGCGCAAGCTTCCCCCGGCGACGATCAGGGTCTACCAGCCCGATGGCAGCTTCGAGGACAAACGCTATTGGGACCCGGCCTACACGCGCCGCGCCGAAGACGCCCGTATGAGCCGCGAGGACTGGCAGGAGCAATTGCTCGATGCGCTGCGCCTCGCCGTCAAGCGCCGGATGATCGCCGATGTCCCCGTCGGCGTCCTCCTTTCCGGCGGTGTCGATTCCAGCCTGATCGTCGGTTTGCTGGCGGAAGCCGGACAGACGGGCTTGATGAGCTTCTCCGTCGGTTTCGAGGAAGCCAATGGCGAAAAGGGCGATGAATTCGTCTATTCCGACCTGATCGCCAAACGCTTCGGCACCGACCACCACAAGATCTTCGTGCCCTCGGCCGATTTGATGGGCGCACTGCCCGGCACCATCGCCGCCATGTCCGAGCCCATGGTCTCCTATGACAATGTCGGCTTCTACCTTTTGTCGAAGGAAGTCTCCAAGCACATCAAGGTCGTGCAGTCGGGCCAGGGCGCCGACGAAGTCTTCGGTGGCTATCACTGGTATCCGCCGCTGGTCGGCTCCACGGATGTCGTCGGCGATTATGGCCGCGCCTTCCGGGATCGCTCGCACGAAACGCTGACGACCCAGTTGCAGAACCGCTGGATTGCCGACCGCCAATGACGCCGCCGGCGACTTCGTGCGCGAACATTTCGCACAACCCGGCGCGACTGCCGCCGTGGATCAAAGCCCTGCGCCTGGACAGCACGGTGATGTTGGTGGACGACCCGGTCAAGCGTGTGGACAACATGACCATGGCCTGGGGCCTGGAAGCGCGTACGCCGTTCCTCGATCACCGAACTGGTCGAGCTCGCCGCCCGTGTTCCGCCTGAGGACAAGCTGCGGATGGCGGCAAGGCATCGTCAAGGATGTCGCCGCAAGGTGATCCCTCGGAGGTGATCGACCTGCAAGAAGGGCTAGTTCCCCGTGCCCCAGCTGAAATACATCGCCGGCCCCTATCTCGACATGCTGCGTGACGCCCTGTCGTCACAGGCTGCGCGCGAACGTGGCCTCTTCCGCCAGGATTACATCGATCGTCTGGTGGCCGATCCCGCCTCGCATATCACGCCGCTGCAGGGCTCCGAACTCTGGCAGATCGGCCTTCTCGAAATGTGGTTGCAGGCTCAGGAGAACTGACGTGAGCAAGGCCGAAAAGAAGATCGCCACCCAGCCGCGCAAGGCACGTCGCGGCAACGCGCTATCGCATAGACTGACGCGCCTGCGCACACCTGGCAGCGGCAGCCACGGCACGACCAGCCGGCCCTCTGAAACGGAGGGCCGAAACCGCAACGTCGCCCTCGATTGCGGCTGGGGACGGCTTCTTTTCACGCCGACCTTCGAAGCGTATCCCGACCTCCTCGAGGCGCTCCGCGAAGAAGCCCCTGATACGCGCGACATCGCCTTCCACGTCGGCGATCCCCATGTCCTGCTCGCCCAGGCGCCGCAGGAGATCTTCCTCGATCCCTCCCATACCTTCCGGCTTGACCTCTCCACCTATCGCGCCGGTGGCCGCCGTCCGAAGGGCGTCACCTTCAGACGCTTCTCCTCCGAGAGCGATGCGGCTGGCATCAATGCGGTCTATGCCAGCTGCGGCATGGTCCAGGTGCGCGAGGACTTCTTTGCTGGCGAGCGCGACAACCGCCCCGTCACCTATTTCGTCGCCCAGGACGATCTGACCGGCGAGATCGTCGGCACCGTCACCGGCATAGATCATCATCGTCTCTTCGACGACCCGGAGCGCGGCGCCTCGCTCTGGTGCCTCGCCGTCCACCCGCAAGCCCGCCAGCCGGGCATCGGCGAAGGCCTGGTGCGCATCCTCGCCGAACATTTCCAGGCGCGGGGCCTCGCCTATCTCGACCTCTCCGTCCTGCACGACAATGACAAGGCGATCGGTCTCTACGAAAAGCTCGGCTTCCGCCGCGTGCCGCTCTTTGCCGTCAAGCGCAAGAATGCCATCAACGAGAAGTTTTTCGCCCAGCCGGTCGAGGGCTACGAGGCCCTCAACCCCTATGCCCGCCTGATCTTCGACGAGGCCCTCCGCCGCGGCATCCATGTCGAAGTGACCGATCCACAAGGCGGCTTCTTCCGGCTGAACCATGGCGGCCGCAGCATCCATTGCCGCGAAAGCCTCTCGGATCTCACTTCCTCGGTCGCCATGTCGATCTGCGACGACAAGGCCGTCACCCGCCGCTTCGCTGAGGCGGCCGGTCTGATTGTTCCGGCGCAGCTCTCCGCTGACGCCTCCGATGCCGAGAAGCAGGCCTTCCTCGAAAAACACGGCAAGCTGGTCGTGAAACCCGCGCGCGGCGAACAGGGTAGGGGCATTTCGGTCGGCATTTCCTCAATGGATGCCCTGCAGGCCGCCATCCGCCAAGCCCGCCAGGTCTGCGACCGCGTGCTTCTGGAAGCCTGCTTCGAAGGCGAGGACCTGCGCCTCGTCGTTATCGACTACAAGCTCGTCGCCGCCGCCGTCCGTCGCCCGCCACGCGTGGTGGGTGACGGACGTTCGCCGATCCGCAAGCTGATCGAACAACAGTCCCGGCGCAGGGCTGCCGCAACCGGTGGCGAAAGCCGCATTCCCGTTGATGCCGAGACGAAGCGGTGCCTCGCCGAACAGGACCTCGATCTTGAGAGCGTGTTGGACGAGGGCCGCGAGATCACCGTGCGCAAGGCCGCCAATCTCCACACCGGCGGGACGATCCACGACGTCACCGCGACCGTCCATCCTGACCTCGTCGATGCCGCCTGCCGGATCGCAAAGGCCATCAAGATCCCGGTCGTCGGCATCGATTTCATGGTGCATGATCCCGCAAAGCCGGACTATGTCTTCATCGAAGCCAATGAGCGGCCGGGCCTTGCCAATCACGAGCCGCAGCCAACAGCCGAGAGCTTCATCCAGCTCCTGTTCCCCGGCAGCCGCGCCCCGGAGCGCCGCAACGCCTGAAGCTCGCGGCAACGACAGTGTTCGGAAAAGGGGCAGCACCCGGTGCCGCCGTTTCTCTTTGGGACCCGCTGCCGACTACTGCGACTCGCCGATCGTGTCTGCCATATGCGCCCCCCGATAGCCCATCGGCTGTGTCGGCCCCGTCGTCGTATCCACCGCCGTCTGATGTTCGAGTTCCGCGTTCAGCATCGCCCCGACGATGAGGATCACCACCGACAGCCAGGTCCAGAACATAAAGCCGATAAAGGTGCCGAGGGCTCCATAGGTGGCGTTGAAGTCAGCAAAATTCTCCAGATAGAAGGAGAAGCCGAGCGACATGATCAGCCAGACGAGCGAACTGAGCAGTGTGCCCCAGGTCAGCCATCGAAGCTTGGCATCCTCCCGGCTTGGCCCATATCGATAGACCATAACCGTTCCGAGCCAGACGACGCAGATCAGGATCGGCCAGCGGATCCATCCGACCATCATCTCGGCCCGCTCGGAAATGAAGACAAGAGAAATGGCGATCGGCAGGATCGCGAGCGCCGTGACGATGACGGCGAGAATGGCCATGGCGCCAAGTGTAAACGCGATGGCCAGAAACGTAGTCTGGAGGAAGCCACGCTTCTCCGGTTCCTGATAAGCAATGTTCATGGCCTCGAAGAGCGCAACCATGCCGTTACGTGCACTGAACAGCGAAACGCCGAGACCGACCAGAAAACCGATGCTCAAGGTGCTGTCGTTTTCATCGGCCAGCGACTGCAACTGTCCGAGGATCAAAGCCACGCCATCGGCAGGCAGCAGTTCGGAGAGAAACCCGAGCCGCCCCGCAATCGTGGTCGGGTCGGCGATCAGGCCGTAGAGCGATACAAGCGCCGCGAGCCCGGGAAACAGCGACAGCATCACGTAAAATGAAACACCCGCCGCGGCCAGCATCACCCGGTCGGAGGTCAGCCGCGACAGCAGCCTCATCGAGACGTCCCAAAGACCGCGCGCCGGAATTTCCCCAGGGCTCTGCGCATCCCGCCCCCGTTCGTCCTGCATCTGACGGGCTTCAAGCGGAGAGGGTGGGGGCGTAGGCGGCATGTCTGGCTCCTTGTTCCCGGAGAAACTGACCCACCCGCCGGCATGTTCCATTCAGACATACAAGCAGCCCAACGGAACCGTTGGTCTCCCCAACAGGTTGGAGAGGCAAGCGTTCCAGAGGGAGAAGAACATGCCTGACACGACCGAACATGCAGCGCCGATGAACCTGCCGCAGGACGAGACCGACCAGCGCCTGACAGACCCCGTAGAAGCCGCGGCGATGCGTGCGGATGCCTCTGCCGCAGGGCAGGGAATGGCGAAGGGGGATGAACGGCTCAATCTCTACCGTCTGGTGCCGATCGCCGAACCCGACGATCCGCGCTGGGACAATTCACCCTTCCAGGGCGAGGTGGTCGTTGCAGCACGCTCCACCGGCGATGCCCGCCTCGTCGCATCCTCCCGCGAGCTCGACTATATGGAAATCGACGCCAAGCCCGCCGAAGACGTGACCACCAGCATGGCCAGCGCCTTCCGCTCTGAAAAGCTCTACACGGTCATCGAGATCGACCGTGACCGGACCGATCTCAGCCGTGGCGTCGTCGACGGCGAGATCGCCATCGACGTGATCCGGCCTGTGCAGGACTGAGCTTAAAAAGCCTTGGCAAGGATACGGGCGACGGCATCGCCCCAGACCGACTGGTCGACGCTTGCTCGTGGATGCCCTCGTCATCAGGCCGGACTCCGGCGAGGAGAGATAGGCGCAGGCCCGCGCCACCTCGGCCGGATCGACGAGCCGCCCGAACGGCTGCTTTGCCGCCGCTTCCGCCAGCCAGTTGTCGGCTGCCCCGTGAAACTCCCGCTGGATCCGATCTTCGCCATCGCTCGCCATCCAGCCAATATTCAGCCCGTTCACCCGGATCCGGTTCTTGAGAAGCCCGAAGGCAGTGTTGCGCGTCAGCGTGTCGAGCGCACCCTTGGAGGCGCAATAGGCCGCGATGAAGGGCTGGCCGGCCATGGCGGACATCGAGGAGATGTTGACGATCGTGCCTTCCGTCTTCGTCTCCAGCATCAGCTTGATTGCCTCCTGCATCAGGAAGAATGGCGCCCGCGTGTTGATCGCAAACATCCGGTCGAACAACTCTGGATCCGTGTCGAGAATGGTCCCGCGATCCGTGATGGCTGCCACATTGACCAGCGCATCGATCCGCCCGAAATGCGAGCGCGCCGCGGCGATCACCTTGCGGCAGTCCTCCACCTGCGCCAGATCGGCGGCAACGAAGTGAACCTGCGTGCCATACCGCGCGGCGATTTCCTCAGCCTTCGCCTCGCCCTTCGCGACGCTGCGGCCGCAGATGACCAGGCCCGCCGCACCCCGCTCGGCAAACAGCCGGGCAACCTCGGCTCCCAGCCCCTGCGTTCCCCCCGTCACAACCGCGATTCTGCCATCCAGACGACTCATGTTCTTCCTCCTGCCAGGCGCCGCAGCCTGCGACGCATGCCACCATTTGGCCTGGAGTGAGCCTGAGTCACAAGCCCTGAGAGAGGGCCTTAAGAAATGAGTTTCAAGGTGGAAAGCGGGCGATGAAGGAGGTCAGGGACGGGCTCTGTCCCTGACCTGTTCCGAGCAGGTTCAGCCCTCGAAATCGCCCTCGGCGCTCACCTCGCGCCCGCCGACGATGATCGCGCGCTTGCCGACATGGTTGGCAGCACCGACGATGCCTTCCTGCTCCATGCGCTCCACCAGCGAGGCTGCCTTGTTGTAGCCGATCGAAAGACGGCGCTGGATGTAGGAGGTCGAGCACTTCTTGTCGCGCAGCACCACCTTGACCGCCTTGTCGTAGAGGTCATTGCCGTCCTCTTCCGCCATCGCGCCCTTGTCGAAGACGGCGACGTCCTCTTCCGGCTCTTCCTCGACCTCATCGGCATCCTCGGTCACGGTGCCCAGATAATCCGGACGCGCCCTGCGTCTTCAGATGCGCGACGACCTTCTCGACTTCCTCGTCGGAAACGAAGGGACCGTGCACGCGGGCGATGCGTCCGCCGCCGACCATGTGCAGCATATCGCCCTGGCCGAGCAGGTGTTCGGCGCCGGGCTCACCCAGAATGGTCCGGCTGTCGATCTTCGACGTCACCTGGAAGGAAATGCGCGTCGGGAAGTTCGCCTTGATCGTGCCGGTGATGACATCGACCGAGGGGCGCTGCGTCGCCATGATCAGGTGGATGCCCGCCGCACGCGCCATCTGGGCGAGCCGCTGGATCGCGCCTTCGATCTCCTTGCCGGCCACCATCATCAAGTCGGCCATCTCGTCGACCACGACGACGATGTACGGCATCGGCGAGAGGTCGAGCTCCTGCTCCTCATAGACGATCTCGCCGCTCTGCCGATCAAAGCCGGTCTGGACGCTGACGGTAATCGTCTCGCCCTTCTCGCGGGCCTGGGCGGCGCGGGCATTGTAGCCGTCGATATTGCGCACGCCGAGGCGGCTCATCTTGCGATAGCGATCCTCCATCTCGCGCACCGCCCATTTCAGCGCCATGACCGCCTTCTTCGGGTCGGTGACGACGGGGGTGAGCAGATGCGGGATGCCGTCATAGACGGAAAGCTCCAGCATCTTCGGGTCGACCATGATCAACCGGCACTCGTCCGGACGGAAGCGATAGAGCAGCGACAGGATCATCGTGTTGATCGCCACCGACTTGCCCGAACCGGTGGTGCCGGCCACGAGCAGATGCGGCATCTTCGCGAGTTCCGCGATCACCGGCTCGCCACCGATGGTCTTTCCGAGGCAGACAGGCAACTTGTAGCGCGTCTCGGCGTAATCGGGCGTCTCGATCAGCTCACGCAGATAGACCGTCTCGCGCACCGGGTTCGGCAGCTCGATGCCGATCACGTTGCGGCCGGGGACGACTGCGACGCGGGCAGACAGCGCCGACATCGACCGTGCGATATCGTCGGAGAGACCGATGACGCGGGAGGACTTGACCCCCGGTGCCGGCTCGAATTCGTAGAGCGTGACAACAGGGCCGGGCCGTACGTCGATCACTTCGCCCTTGATGCCGAAATCTTCGAGCACGCTTTCCAGAAGCCCGGCGCTTTGCTCAAGGGCCTCAGCCGTCATCGTGACGCCCGTCTGGACCGGCGGCATTTGCAGGAAGTCGAGATAGGCGGGCTCGTATTCGCCTTCGCCCAGCGCTTCCTGCGCCTTGAACAGCGGCTGGCGCGGCAGTGCGGCGGACATCGGAGCAATCGACGAATTGTTCGTCTGGAGTGGTGCAGGAACAGCCGCCTCAAGGGGGGCGACGGTCTCCGTCATGGGCGTTTGTGACTGCGTCGGCTCAAAGTAGGCAGCCGACACTTCGCGGTGGGCGACTTCGCGATAGAGGGCAACGACCGATCCGGGTGTCGCCTCGAAAGCGGGCTTGCGCGGCAAGGCCGGCACAGACGGCACCGATGTCATCAGGGCATCCGGGCGATACCGGACCACTTCGGCCCTGATGGCAGCCGGAGCCTGCGGCGCCATGGTGCGGACCGCGGGCGGTGCGACCTGGCGGATCGGCTGGGGCACCGTGCGCACGGGTGTCTGCATCCGCGCCTGCGGCACGCTCGGGCGCACCATCTCGATGTCCTGAGGTGCCTCGACAGGTGCAATCATCGCCTCGAAGAAGATGTGGTCCGACAGCAGTGCGGCAATCGGAGGCCGCACAGCTTGCGCCGTGGTGTCGACGATGAGTGCTGCCACTTCAACCTGCGAGGCGGGCGGATTGGTCATCTGCGCCCAGGCGGCAAAACCCGATCCCTGGGGCTGGCTGATTGCTGCGGCGACAGGAACCGGTTGGACGGGTGCCGGTGCCGAAACCGGCTCCGGATTGGGCTGAACGGGCGGTGTCCGCAGGAAGGCGTTGCGCACCATCGGCGGGCGGGCCGCAGGCGCTGCCTGTTGTGCGGCAAGGCGTGCAGCTTCTGCCTGCTGGGCGATCGATCGCTGCAGATGCGGGGGAACATGGGCCGCAGTTGTCGGCTGCACGGTGGCGCCGACACTTGCGGCCTGGGTGCTTGCAAGCACGGTCCGCATGCCCTGCACCAGCGGTGCCGGCTGTGGTGATTGCGGCGCTGGTCCGATCTGGTCAACGCCGCCGTCTGACATGGACGCTTCCCAGGCGGCTTGTTCGGCCTGCTGGCGCGCCAGTTCCCGGCGAAGTTTGTAGGTGAGTGCCCGTGCGCCGATCGCATCTGGCGGCTGCGGTAGCGTCACAGACGCTGGCATACGCGGCGCTTCCGGCTTCGGCGCGGGCGCTGGTGCGCCCGTGCGCGGCAAGCCCGCATAAGGCACGCTCGTCGACGGTGCAGACGGATGCCGAGGCTGGCTTGCGGTTACGCGCTGGCTCGCCTGCGTGACCTGCTGTCTTGGCGGTTGCTGCGCCATCTGCTGCTGCGGAGGTGTCGTCCGCGCAGTCGGCGCACTCGGCTGAGATGCAGGGACTGGTGCAGTCTCCGGCTTGGCCGGCGTGCGATCCGGCGTGCGCGTGAAGCGCACATTCGGCCCCAGCACGAAGGCCTTCTGCCAGACGGGCGTTTCCTCGCGTCCCTCGATCTGGTTGGCCGCCGACTGATCGGCACCTTCACCCTTGTTGTCCCCTAACTGATTGGCCTGATACGCGGAATTGGAACGGGGAGGGTGCATCGAAAACCTGAACTCTGACGGGATACGGGGACGCGAAAACTGAGCTATCTGAGTAGAAAATAAAGGTTAACGACCGCTTTCCGTCCGGCAGAAAAAGCTAATGCACGAGAGGCCTGTCCAGGCCCTATTCAGCCCCGATGCCGCTGTTGCCAAAGCCGAATTTTGCCCGGCACTGGAAGAAGCGGAAGCTCAAGTTTTTTTCTCGCACCGGCTCTCCGCTCGGGCTATGGACGGACACCAACAGAAAGCCGGTCATGTCGAAGAAAGAGAAGCCAAGCCCGCTGAAGAAGCTCCTCAAGGCCTGGACATCAGCAGATCCCGAGGAGCGCCAGGCCTTTCTCGATCTGGTCTCGGCCGGCGCCCGCGCGGCAGGCTCCAGTGCTGAGAAGCCTTCCGGCGCCGAGCCTGTCCCGGAGGATGCCGCAGCTCTCATCGCCAATGGCCGCTATCTCCTGCCCTCTACCATCGAGCGGATCGAATCGGTGATGCGCGCCCGAAAGCTCTCGCCCTCAGGTGTCATGGCCGAGCTCGGTTTCTCCAGCCGCGATGCCTCGCTCACCCGCGCACTCGCGATGAAGGCGTCCTTGCGGCTTTCGGTGATCGCAGCGCTCGCCGAATGGCTCGCGGCCCACGAAAAGCAAGGCTGAGCCGGCCATGCCCCACACGCTCGTCGCTCCCGTCGAATTCGTCCAGGACATCAAGAAGAGCCGCTTCATCGGCAAGGCGACACCGATCGCCAGCGAAGACGAAGCCAAGGCTTTTCTCGCAAGCGTCTCGGATCCCGCCGCCAATCACAATTGCTGGGCCTGGCGCATCGGTCAGGCCTATCGCTTCTCCGATGACGGAGAACCCTCAGGCACGGCCGGCAAGCCGATCCTCCAAGCGATCGACGGTCAGGATCTCGATGGGGTCGTGGTGGTGGTCACCCGCTTCTTCGGCGGCATCCTGCTTGGCAGCGGCGGGCTTGTCCGCGCCTATGGCGGAACCGCAGCCCAGATGCTGCGCGCAGCCGAAAAGCGCGAAATCATCCCGCTGGTCTCGGGCCTCTGCGCAGTCGGCTTTTCCGATCTTGCCCTGGTCAAATCGCGACTGACCGCGATCCCGCATCTGGTCCTTGCCGAGAGTTTTACGGCTGAGGGTGTTGACCTGACGGTCACGCTTCGAGAGGGAGACGAGGATGAGGCCATCCGGCTGGTCCGCGATCTCACCAGCGGCCGGTCGAACCTCATCTTTCCGGACTGACGCTGCTCAGCTCTTCTTCTTCGGCATGTCCTGGCTGGACAACTGCTTCCAGGAATTCTGCTGGGCGAGCATGCCACGCAGGTATTGCAGGTTGGCGGCTGCCTGCTGCGGGTCGAGTTCCTGCGCCGCCAGCTGCTCGGCCTCCTGGAACCGGCCCTGCAGGCCGACCACCAGCGCCAGGTTCTGGCGCACGCGGCTGTCTGCGCCCGGCTGCTGGCTGGCCTGGCGCAGATAGTCTTCTGCCGTCTTCAGGTCGCCTGACAGCACGAACGACATGCCCATGTTGGAAATCACGCTCGGATCGTTCGGCTGGATCTGCAGCGCCATGCGGTAACGCGAGCGCGCCTCGCTGGAGCGACCGAGCTGGTCGAGCACCGCACCTTCGGCGGAATAGAGCCGCCAGTCAGGCCGGTCGGGCGTCTGCGCGCGCTGGATGGTGCCGAGCGCCTTCTCGAGCTGCCCCGCTGCGGCCTGCGCCTTGCCGAGGGCTGCCAGCACTTCGCGGTCGCTCGGATGGGCAATCGCCACCTGCTGCATGACGGCAAGCGCCTGGGTATTCCGCCCGGTCATCATCAGGCCGTTGGCGTAGGAAAGTCCGGTATTGCGGTCGCGTGGGTTGCGCTCATAGGCCTGACCGATACCGTCAACAGCGCGGGAAAGCTGCGGCCCGCTCAGCGCATCGAGCTGGCGATTCGCCTTCGGGATCGAACCGGTCGTCAGCTCCTTCTTGGACGAGGCGCAGCCGGTGAGCGCAAGCGCGGCGAGTACGAGACCAGCCGTAGCCATGATCTGCAAACGGTTTGCGGAGCCTGGGTTTTGCATGCGCATGGTGATCGTCCTGAGTTGAATAGTCCCCACCGCCGCCCTTGTCCCGGACGGCGCAATCTCCGCTCAAGCAATAATCCGTTAACCCTAATGGAGTGTTAATCGAGCATCCCTGCGATTCTCAAGGCGACTCCCAGAAAGCGTCCATCATGGCCCCGTTCCAGTACATCGAAAGACCGTCCCCCTTCAGCACCAAGGGCGGAAAGACGCTGCCGGTCTTCGCGGTCACCCCGGCCCATGTCGAAACCGGCACGCTTGAGCCGCTCGCCCTCGACTGGGCGAAGAAGGCCGGCTTCAAGGCCGAGCCCGGTTCGGTCCTGTTGATCCCGACGGCCGATGCCCATGTCGGTGGCGCACTCTTCGGCCTCGGCGCAAACCCCTCGGAAAACCCCTATCTGACCGGCAAGCTCGCCCGCGCCTTGCCGGCCGGTGAATGGCATGTCGAGACGGCGCCGCTCACCGCCAACCGTCTTCTGCTGGGCTATGGCCTCGGCGCCTATAGCTTCGACCGCTATCGCTCCGAACGCGTCACGGAACCGCGCCTGCTCATCCCCCAGGATGCCGATGCCGCTGACATCAAGCGCCAGATTGCCGGCGTCTATCTCGCCCGGGACCTGATCAACACGCCCGCCAACGACATGAGCCCGGCCGATCTCGAAGCCGCCGTCCGCCGCCTGGCCGAACACTACAAGGCCGAAGTCTCCGTCATCACCGGCGACGAGCTGATCGAAAAGAACTTCCCCCTTGTCCATGCCGTCGGCCGCGCCTCCACGGTCGCCCCCCGCCTCATCGAGATGCGCTGGGGCAAGAAGGGTCACCGCAAGGTCACCCTGGTCGGCAAGGGCGTAAGCTTCGACACCGGCGGTCTCGACATCAAGCCGGCTTCCTCCATGCTTCTGATGAAGAAGGACATGGGCGGTGCCGCCAATGTTCTCGGCCTCGCCCTGATGATCATGGACGCCAAGCTGAAGGTTGACCTCCACGTCGTCATACCCGCCGTCGAAAACGCCATCGCCGGCAATGCCTTCCGCCCCGGTGACGTCTACAAGAGCCGCAAGGGCCTCACCGTCCAGATCGACAACACCGATGCCGAAGGCCGGCTGATCCTCGCGGATGCGCTGAGCTATGCCGATGCCGAGGAGCCGGAACTCTTGATCGATATGGCGACCCTGACCGGCGCCGCCCGCGTGGCCCTCGGCCCCGACCTGCCGCCCTTCTTCACCGACGACGAGGACCTCGCCCATGCGCTTGCCGAAGCAAGCCTCGAGGTCGACGATCCCCTGTGGCGCCTGCCGCTCCACAAGGGTTACGAGCGCATGCTGAAAGCCCAGATCGCCGACCTCACCAATGCCCCCTCCGGCGGCATGGCCGGTGCGATCACCGCAGCCCTCTTCCTCAAGCGCTTCGTCTCACCCGGTCGCCGCTGGGCACATTTCGATATCTTCGGCTGGTCGCAGACCGAGCGCGCCCATTCGCCCGTCGGCGGCGAAGCCCAGGCAATCCGCGCCCTCTACCGCTACCTCCAGTCCGGCACCAACTGAGCCTGCCGCACGGCGCCCCTTGCCAGATCGTTCCTTTGCCGGAATGATATGGGTGAGGGGCAGATGCCCCACGCGATGAAGAGGGGGAGGGGCCATGGGCCTCGAGATGACGGCAACCCAGGCGCTCGGCCTCTGGCATAGGGTGACGCTGGATCAGGTCCAGAGCCAAGGCCCTGATCTCACCATGCGCCAGCTCGCCGTGCTGCTCGAGATCTATCTCGTGCCGCCGCCACACACGGTGCGCGGCCTTGCCGCGACCCTCAACGTCACCAAGCCGGTCATCACCCGCGCGCTGGATACGCTGGGAGAGATGGGCCTCGTGGACCGCGTCCGCGACGAGCTCGACCGGCGCAGCGTCATCGTCAAGCGCACCGTCTCAGGTGCGCTCTTTCTCGAGAAATTCGGCGATATCATCATCGCCCGGGGCCGCGCGCTCCGCTGACGGAGACTACCATGCTCGACCGGCGCCTCAACGCCTTCCGCCCTGATCTCGCCGACATCGCCCTGAAGGGGCAGGTGGATGCCGAACGATTCGTCGCCCCGGAACCTGCCGTGGTCAGCGAGCCGGTCGTGGCGCTGCGGCCGAAGTCTGATCTCTCCATCGGCATCGATACCGAACTCCTGATGGGCGAGCAGGTCCGCGTCTTCGAGCGAAACGGCGGCTGGGCCTGGGTTCAGGCCGTGGATGACGGCTATGTCGGCTACCTCCCGGAAGATGCCCTCGGCCCTCTCGTCGCTCCAACCCACATTGTCACCGCCCCACGCACCTTCGTCTATTGCGGCGCCGACCTGCGTTTTCCGACCCGCACCGCCCTGTCGATGGGCAGCCGGCTTACGATATCGGGCGAAGCCGAAACCCGTGGCACGCGATACCTTCTCCTCGCCGATGGTGGCGCGCTCGTTGCCCGTCACCTCCGCCCCCTGTCGGATCCGCCCGCGCCGGACTATGTCTCGGTCGCGGCCCTCTTCCTCGAAACCCCCTATCTCTGGGGCGGAAAATCCGGCTTCGGCATAGATTGCTCCGGCCTCGTGCAGCTTGCCATGCTGATGGCCGGCCATGGAGCCCCGCGCGATAGCGACATGCAGACCTTAGGCCTGGGAACGCCGATCGACCGCAACGAGCTCAGGCGCGGCGATCTCGTCTTCTGGAAGGGGCATGTCGCGATCATGGAAGACGAGAAGACCATGATCCATGCCAACGGCAACACCATGAGCGTCGCCCGCGAAACGCTTGCAGCAGCCATCGAACGCATCGGCTGGCTCTACGGCGAGCCCACCGGTTACCGCCGCCCTGTCGCCGAAACGTGATGCAGCCGGGCTTGGTGCCTGCTGCTCCAGTGCTTATATCGACGGCATCCAAGCTTACGAGAAGATTGCCCATGCAGCCGGTCCGCGAAGAGAAGCCCATGCCCCGCAAGATCAGCCGCAGGATTGCGCAGGCGTCTCTGCTCGTCTGCCTCGCGGCATTTGCTGCGCCCGCTTCCGCCGCCGAAGGCATCGCCTGGGGCAATGCCGGACAGGAAAGCTTCAAGGATCTGCCCGGGGTGAAACCACAGGATCCCGCAAATCAGTTCGGTGAAGGCGTCAGCTGCGAAACGCGCACGGTGTCCCCGCGACCCGGCTTTGGAGGCCGGCGCGAGCTGCGCGACATCGTGCCTTACACCGTCTACCGCTGCGAAAAGAATGGCATCGTCTACCAGGGGACCCAGCCGCCACGCACCGGTCGACAATGGTATCCGGGCGTCAATCCGCGCGTCATCGACTGACGAACTGGTACGAAAACGCCAGATTGGTCCAGAAAAGGTCAGCTCAACCTCTTATTATGATAGCTTTGTCTAAGATTTTAACGAGGGAACAAACCTCAAAGTAGCATCTTGCCCGGATGCTCTCTCAAACGCTGTGTCCGCTCTGTCGAGTGTGGACCCGCACCCGTTGTTTGAGACGAAAGAGGGATGGGCATGTTTCTGGAAAAGCTTCGTCAGGGTTGGCTGGATCGCTCCGGCAATTTTGGCATCATCTCCGCGCTGCTCGCGCCGGTTCTGCTCGTGTCCGCCGGCGGCGCGCTCGATGTAGCCTCTGCTTACAACACCCGCGTCGACATGCAGGCGCAGCTCGATGCCGCCATGCTGGCAGCCGCCCGCAAGAGCGGCAAGAGCGCCCAGGAACTGGAGGCGCGCAATTTCCTCGGCCTCAGCGCCGAGGAGGATAAGCTCAGCGAAACGACGGGTTTCGTTCTGACGATCAACAGCGATGGTTCGATCACCGGTGGTTACCAGCAGGCGGTCGAGAACCGCTTCCTCGGCATCATCGGGCTGTCGAACTTCAGCCTCGGCGTCAGCACCACGGTGGCGGCCAGCGCCGCAAAGGCGACCGGTGGCAGTGGCTGCATCTATGCGCTTGGAAATCAGAACCAGGCGGTGCTGATCAACTCGGGTGCCAATGTCAAATCGGCCAAATGCGAGGTCCATGTCCATTCGACCAGCAACCCTGCCTTCATCATGAATGCCGGCGCGACGATCGATACGGCGAAGTTCTGCGTCAAGGGCGCCAATTACATCAAGAATGGTGGCACGCTCACCAATCTTGAGACCAAATGTGCTGCCGAAGCCGATCCCTTTGCCGGCAAGATGCCGGAGCCCCAGATCCCCGCGAACTGCACCACATCGGGCACGATGGACGGCCAGTCGATAACGCTCCAGCCGGGCAAGCATTGCGGCACCACCTTCAACGGATCGCCGACCATCACCTTCAAGCCGGGCCTGCACATCATTTCCGGCCGCATGATCATCAACTCGGGTGCAACGGTGAAGGCAGAGGGCGTGACCTTCTACTTTCCTGACGTCAACAGCGAGATCCGCGCCAATGGCGGCCTGACCTTTACGGCGACCGCCCCGACGTCGGGCGACTACAAAAACATCCTCATGTTCGAGAAGACCAGCGATGCGAGCAACAACCGCTATCCGCAGCAATACATCTTCAACGGCAGCAAGGGTGAGATCCTCAAGGGCATCATTCATCTGCCCAATCGCGACGTGACCTATAATTCCACGACAAACCAGACGAACAACATCACGCTCGTGGTCAACACCATCATCATGAATTCGTCGAACTGGAAGATCGAGCCGCTGGAAGCGCAGTCGAACGACGTCAGCAGTGGCCGCGCCATCGCGCAGCCTGCGTTGTGCCAAGCCAGGGTGAGACCTTGCAGTCAGGAAGGACTGGGGCGTCGGTTGGGCACCCCTATCTGGCATCAGCCCTGTTCGAGCTCGCCGAGCAGGCCGTCGAACACTTCGAGCAGCGCTTCGCTGATCGCGCCGCCGAGCTTCTGGCCGGCCTCACGCAGCCGTTCTTCGTCCATGTCGCGTGCCGCGAGCGCCAGCGCCGTGCCTTCCTGCGCCACGATTTCCTTGGCCCGCTCGATGGCCCAGAGGGCGAATTCGCTGCGGCTTTCGATGGCGACGGTCTCGTCCATGGTCTGTCCTTTTCGGCTATGCGCGGGCGTTCGGGAAAGGGCTGCGGAATGCGGTCGAAAGTGGCTTTGCAGAGGCGTCAAAAGCCTATCGGCAGACAAGAAAAAAGCCCGGCAAGCCGGGCTTTTTTCAACTGTTTGACGATCGCATAAACTGCTGATCTCAAATCGGAATTTGGTGCCCAGAAGAGGACTCGAACCTCCACACCCTTTCGAGTACCAGCACCTGAAGCTGGCGCGTCTACCAATTCCGCCATCTGGGCGACGAGGAGCCGTGTAAAGGGACTGCTTCGGCCTGTCAACCGCCATTTTGAAGTTTTCGTGTCAGCATATCGAAAGCGCTTCGAAAGAGCCGCATGCGCTCACGCTGAACGCCCCGGTGGATAGGGCTTGTGGCCGTTTGAAGCTTCTGGCGATGCCGATGACGCCGTCGTGAAAAAGCCGTGATCAATCCGCTCTATCTCGCAGTCGGCGAAGCGCCTCTTGCACTTTGCCGGGACCAGAACAGGATAACGAGATGAAGTTACGCTCCGCTTTTGTGGCTCTGGCACTGGCCGGCACCCAGATTTTCACCCCTGTGGCGGAAGCCGCCATGCCGAAACCGGTCGAGCCGGTCTTGGGCCAGCACACGGATGCTGAACAGGTCGATCTCGTCTGCGACTTCTCAGGTTGCTACGAGACCTGGGACCGTCCTCCGCCGCGCCGCCCGCGCCCCCTGCCGCCGGAATACTACCCGCCATCCGTTTATGACGAGCCGCCGGTCTATCGTCCCCGCCCGCGTCCGCCCGTCTATGTAGAGCCCGGTTATCGTCCGCGGCCTCGCCCGCCGGTTTATGCCGATCCGGGTTATCGCCCGCCCGGTCGCGGCTGGGAGCGCCATGTCGATTGGTGCCTGAACCGCTACAGGTCCTACAATCCGCGTACCAACCAGTTCCTCTCGTCGAGCGGCTACTACAAGGTCTGCCAGTCGCCCTTCTATTGAGAGCGACGATGTCCAAGGGCGGCCGAGAGGCCGCCTTTTTTTCATCTCAGCTGTCCAGCCCTTCGTTGCGGCTCGCCCGGTCGACATGGCCGAGATCGCGCTCCGGATCAATGGCATCCCGCACCTTCTGCTTCAGCTCCTTCGGCCCGGGAAAACCGCCATCGCGCTTGCGCTCCCAGATCAGCTCCTCATTCAGCCGGATCTCGAAGACCCCGCCGGTGCCGGGTATCAGCGCCACCTCTCCAAGATCGTCGGCAAACGTGTGCAGCAGTTCCTGCGCCATCCAGCCGGAGCGCAAGAGCCAGTTGCACTGGGTGCAGTAGGTAATCGAGATCCGGGGTTTGGCCATCATCATCGTCCTTGCTTCACGCATAAGTTAACTGAAGAATTCAACTTTCTGTCTCTCCGCAATTGCCATGCCCTCGGCCTTCCGCCAAGAGGCCGGGATCATTGTTTGTCGAGGAATTTCCCATGTCCACTGAACCGAACCGTCTTTTCATCCCGGCGCTCGCTCCCGTCTATCGATCCGGCCATGATCTGGCCGAGACTTTGCTGCGTCTTGTCGCCGGCGGCTTTCTCGTGATCCACGGTGCCGGCAAGATCGTTGATCCCTTCGGCGCCGTCCAGATGGTGGAAGGTCTCGGCTTCTATCCGGGCGTCTTCTGGTCTCCGCTGCTCGCCGCCACCGAATTCTTCGGCGGCATCCTGCTCGCGATCGGCCTCCTCACACGCCCGGCGGCATTTGCCGCCACCATCGTGCTCCTCGTCACAGTCTATTTCCATTGGGTGCAGCTCGATCAGGGCTTCTCAGGCGCTGAAAAGTCTCTGCTCTGGGCGGCGATGACCTTCTTCTTCGTCATTCGTGGCGGCAACAGCCAGTCGGTCGATGCGCGCCTGAAGAAAACCTTCTGAAGCCTGGGGGAGGGGGCTTCAAGCGGCGCCACCCGGCGACGATGACGCATGGCGCGTGGCGGCGGAGACAGCCGCCGATGAAGGCAACCAGCGTCAGGAGCGGCTGGTCGAGTGCGAAGGGCAGGGTCAGCACATAGAGGTCGGCATCGCCCTGGCCGTTGAAGGTGAGCACGCCGCCCGATGGCGACCGGCAGCATTCGACGGGCTGGTGGTGCTGGGCGGCGAGCAGAGCGCGCTTGACGATCACACCCATGCCTACCTGCCGTCGCTGGCCAGGTTGATGCGGGACTTCGGCAGCAGGGACAAGGCCGTGCTCGGCATCTGCCTCGGCAGCCAGATCCTGGCGCGTGCCTATGGCGCACAGAACCTCCTCGGCACCGCGCCCGAATTCGGCTGGCAGAAAGTGCCGCACCGAGGCCGGCAAGGCTGATCCGGTGCTGTCGGTCCTACCCGACCGCTTCCTCTCCTTCCAATGGCACGACGACACCTTCACCTTGCCGGACGGGGCGGCCCATCTGGCGGAAAACGAAGCCGCTCGCCACCAGGCCTTCCGCCTGGGACGCGCCGCCTATGGCTTCCAGTTCCATTTCGAGGCCAATCGCGATGTCGTGCGCAACTGGATGACGCATTTCCCCGAGGTGATCGAGCGCAAGGAGCCCGGCTGGCTTGCCCGCCATCCCGAAATCGAGCCAACGGACGGGCACCTCTCCGACGAAGCTGGCCTTACCCTCGCCCGTGCCTGGGTCCGCCAGATCCGGACTTGCTGAGCGACCGGCCGTAACTCTCAGCCTCAAGAGACGGGCTTGACCGAAATCAAGCAGCTGTTTTGGACAACCTGTTATCTCCGGCACGAAAGTTACGGAGTGCCCCGATGTCCCTGCCCGCCTTTGCCCTTGCCGTTCTTCTCCTTCTCCTGACGCCGGGTCCGACAAATACCCTGCTCGCCGTCTCCGGCGCAGCGCGTGGCCTCAAGGCTTCTCTGCCGCTGATCTGCGCCGAGCTCGCAGGCTATCTCACCACCATCGTTCCGCTGGTCGTTCTCGCCACCCCGCTGCTCGCGGACCAACCCGTCGCCTCGCTGGTCATCAAGCTCGCCTCGACGCTCTGGGTCCTGCTGCTTGCCGCCCGGCTCTGGACCCGTCCGCCCTCGGCCACAGAGCCCGGTGCAATTACCGCGGCGACCGTCTACGGCACCACGGTGCTGAACCCCAAGGCCCTGATCATCGGCCTCGCGCTCATTCCGCCCGCCTCCTTCGCAGCACCTGAAACGCTTGTCCTTTCGCTTCCCTACCTGGCGCTCTTCACGCTCTTGGTAGTGTTCGTCGCCACCTGCTGGTTGAGCGCAGGGGCCGCCATCCTGCGGCGTGTCGCCACCACCAATCCACTGCTCTTCGGTCGCGTCGCCGCAAGCTTCCTCGTCGTCTTCGCCATCAGCCTCGCCGGCCGCGCCATCGGCTGGATTTGATCGCCCGTCACCCGCCGCCCTCTTGCGAGCCGTCCGCCCCCGTGCTTAATCGACATTCAATCGATTGAGATCGCTTCTGAAACCTGTGGGAGGGGGACATGAAGGCAGTGGGGACGCGCCTCCTGGCGCTCTGCTTCATCATTATGACGCTGGCCGTGCAGCCAGCCCAGGCAGGCTCTGTCGGAGCCGACAAGGTCATGCGCGACTGGTACCGCCTCGTGCTCGAATTGGTGCGGCACACGCCGACCTATTCGCCACCGGTTGCAAGCCGCGCCTTCGCCTATCTCGGCGTCACCGCCTACGAGGGGCTCGCCTCCGGGGATCGGACGCTGACCTCGTTGTCCGGCCAGCTGAATGGCCTGACGCCCGTGCCGCAGCGTCAAGCGGGTCTCGCCTATGACGAAGCTGTCGTTATGCAGGCCGCACTCTCTTCCGCCGCTCGCCAGCTTTTCACCCATACCGGCCCGACCGGCCAGCGCGCCATGAAGCGCATGACGGAAAAGCTTGCCAAGGAGGTCTCCGACGGTCTCGCCCCCGATCTCGTCACCCGTAGCCAGGCCTATGGTGAGAGCGTCACCGCGCATATCCTAAGCTGGTCGATCAGCGATGCGCGGCGCCAAGGTCGAGAACATGGGCTTCCCGCTGGAGTTCACGCTCAACAAGGGACCATCGAACTGGGTACCCACGAGCCTGATCAACCAGCAGCAGAAGCCGCTCCTGCCGAAATGGGGCGACGAACCGGCCCTTCGCGATGGAAACGTGCAATGGCTGCGCCCTGCCAGCACCTGCCCGCCTACAGCGAGGAAACGGGCTCGGATTTCTATCAGGAAGCGCATCGAAGTCTACGAGACCGTCAAGAACCCTGACCGCCGAACAGCGCGCCATCGCGCGCTTCTGGTCGGATGATCCGATGCTCTCGCCGACCCCGCCCGGCCACTGGATCGTCATCGGCCTGAAGATCCTCGACGAACGCGAGGCGAGTGCTGCCGAGCATGCTGACCTGCTCGCCCGCCTTGGTGTCACGCTCGCCGACGCCTTCATCGGCTGCTGGCATTCGAAATTCGAATACGACCTGCTTCGCCCCGTCACTTACATCAAGCGGGTGATTGATCCCAAATGGGAGCCGATCCTGATCACGCCGCCCTTCCCGGAATATCCGAGCGGCCATTCCACCCAGTCGGGTGCGGCTGCCACCGTTTTGACCGCATTCTTCGGCGAAAACTTCGCCTTCACCGACAACACGCATGAAAAGGACAAACTGCCGAACCGGAGCTTCAAGAGCTTCTGGGAAGCCGCCGAGGAAGCCGGCGTCTCCCGCCTCTATGGCGGCATCACCGCCGCCATCGACCGCGGCCTCACGGGCAGGCGCTGCATCGGCGAAAAGACGGTCGCCCTGAGGACACGCGGATGACCGGGCGCAAGAACGTCCGTCTTCCGGCTCGGCTCGCGGGCCTTGCCCTGCTTCTGTCGCAGCCTCAGGCCGCGCCAGCGCTCGCCAATGGCGGCCCCATCGTGCCCCGCTTCGCCGACGAAACCGCCAGCAGCGGCATCGCCAGCACCTATCGCGGCGACTGGGAGTACATGGTCGGCGGCGGTGCCGGCAGCTTCGACTGCAATGCCGATGGTTTCCCCGATCTCGTTCTGGCTGGCGGCGAGGACAAGGCGAAATTCTATCTCAACCGCAGCACCCAGGGCGGCGCCCTGAAATTCGAGGAAAAACCTTCGGGCCTCGAACTCGACAAGGTGATCGGCGCCTATCCGCTGGATATCGATGGCGACGGGCTGCAGGACGTCGTGCTGCTGCGCTCCGGCGAGAATGTCGTGATGCGCGGCCTTGGCGGATGCCGCTTCGAGCGCGCCAACGAGGCCTGGGCCTTCGATGGCGGCGATGCCTGGTCGACCGCCTTCTCCGCCACCTGGGAGAAGGGCGCCACCTGGCCGACGCTTGCCGTCGGCAATTATATCGACCGCTTCGAGGACTTCGAGCCCTGGGGCTCCTGCACCGACAACTGGTTGCACCGCCCGGTCTCCGTCAACGAGCGACGCTTTGCCCCGCCGCTCGCGCTCACTCCCTCCTTTTGCCCGCTGTCGATCCTGTTCACCGACTGGAACCGCTCCGGCACGCCTTCGCTTCGCGTCTCCAACGACCGCGAATATTACAAGGGCGGCCAGGAGCAGATGTGGAAACTGGAGCCGGGCAAGGCGCCGGAGCTCTACACCCAGGCAGAAGGCTGGAAATACCTGCGCATCTGGGGCATGGGCATCGCCGGCCACGATATCGATTTCGACGGCTATCCGGAATATTTTCTGACCAGCATGGCCGACAACAAGCTGCAAAAGCTCGGCGAAATCCCCGCCGATGGCAAGCCGAAACCCTCCTATAACGATGTCGCGTTTGCCAAGGGTGCGACCGCCCACAGGCCCTATACCGGCGGCGAGATCCGCCCTTCGACCGCCTGGCATACGGAGTTCGAGGACGTCAACAATGACGGCCGCGCCGATCTCTTCATCGCCAAGGGCAATGTCGCCGAGATGCCCGACTTTGCCGAAAAGGACCCGAACAACCTGCTCGTCCAGGGCGAGGACGGCCGGTTCATCGAAATGGGCGACAAGGTCGGCGTCGCCTCGATGGCCAAGGGCCGGGGCGGGGCGCTTGCCGATTTCAATCTTGATGGATTGGTCGATCTCCTCGTCGTCAACCAGGGGTCTCCGGTTGAGATCTGGCGAAACACGACCGAAGGCGCGGGCCGCTTCCTGCAGATCGCGCTTCGCCAGCAGGGAGCCAACCGGGATGCGGTCGGTGCCTGGATCGAGGTGAAGACCGGCGACGTGATCCAGCGCCGCGAGGTGATGATCGGCGGCGGCCATGCGGGCGGCAAGACGGGTTGGCATCATGTCGGCCTGGGGGAACTGGGTGAAACCGAGATCCGGGTGCTGTGGCCGGACGGCGAGGCCGGTGATTGGCAGACGGTGGCGGCTGACGGGTTTTATCTGGTCGAACGCGGTGTGGCGCCGAGAGCGTGGAAGCCGGGCGAGGGGATGTGAAGTGGCACGACCCCATCTCCCCCCTTGCGGGGGAGAAAGCGATTTCGATGAATTAGGCGAGCGTAAGCCGCCTAAACATCTAAAATCGCAAGTGAGGGGGTCTGTTCTTCGTGCCCGCAGCACCGATCCCCTCACCAACAAAATCTGAGGTTTAGCCCTGATCGGGCTAAGCCCTCGATTTTGTAACCTCTCCCACAAGGGGGAGAGGTGGGAACTGCGGGTACTTCGACGCCCTCATGCTGAGGTGCCCGCGTGAAGCGCGGGCCTCGAAGCATCCCTCTGCATTGATGTATCTGTGGCCTCGCCCCTCGAGGCCGGGCAAGCCCGGCACCCTCAGGGTGAGGGTGATCTATCGATGTCAAAAAGCCCAAGCTTCGCCGCCGGTCGGGATTGCTCCCTCCGGGTCGGGTTATGCTTGTCTCGGACGAGGCGCCAGAAGCAACCTGTCTAAGTAGTTTATGTGGCTCCTTCCGGCGCCTCGTTCGGCGTTTTTTCCCGCTGCATGCGTCTCTCTGGCAAGGCGGCGACGGTCCTTGGAACTTGCGTTCCAGGGATGACCGGGCGCGGGTCCGGCTTTGACAGAGTCTTCCCGAGGGAATGTCTGCCATAGCCTGGCCGGTGGCCCGGGAGGTTCCCGCCGGATGGTGCACCAATCCGACCGGGACCCTCGCCCGGGGGATGGGGCTCTGGCCATTTGCGACCTCGCCATCATCCCCGCCGTTTGTTTCGCCCCGCTGTCTGGATGTTCGCGACAGCGCTGGCGCCTTGTCTGTGTGCCTCTGAGGCACGTCCTTCCGATCAGGGGTTTCAGGCGTCAGGCATCCGACCGTCCGCCATCACTTCCACCCCTTCGTCCGGAGGGAGACCGTTGCAGCGGGCCGGGGATTTGTGCCTGCGAGAGCACGCCACCCCGGCGCCGGCCCCGCCTCGCCTGACATCGCATCGTCAGGTGTATCCGAGGGCGGGACGGGGATTAGGGTAAGGGGATGGAAATGGTGGGGGATGAAAAAACATGTCGGGGTTTGATTTTGCTTGGGATTTTCTCGAAGTCATCCCCCTTTTTAAGCGGATACGCCGAGTTTGTGGCTTTGCCCCTCACCCTACCCTCTCCCCGCAGGCGGGGAGAGGGAGGCGCAAGCGGTTGATGTCCCGGCCTTCTCCCCGCCTGCGGAGAGAAGGTGCCCCGAAGGGGCGGATGGGGGGGCTGAAGTGATCGGGATTAGGGGCAAAGGCGGCAAACGCAACGCCCATCTCCCCCTTGGTGGGGGAGGAGGGCCGTTCTCCGTGCCACCATCACCGATCCCCTCACCAACAAAATCTGAAGTTTAGCCCTGTTCGGGCTAAGCCTTCGATTTTGTAACCTCTCCCACACAGGGGAGAAGTGGCCGCCGGCGCCTCAGTTTGACGGATAGAGCCGAGGCGTTACTCCGCCTCCTCCACCGCAGCCTCTGCCGCGCGTTTCTGGATCGACGCGATGCAGCTTTTCGCGCTGGATTTCGACTTATACGTTTCCGAGCGCACCATGATTTCGCCGTTGGCGGCGCGGAAGCGGACGAAGGTTTCGCCGTTCTTGGCCTCGTCGATTTCGAAACGATAGCCGCTGCCGGTTTCCTGCTTGGTGAGATCAACGACCGGTGCACCGGGGGCGTTTTTCTTCAGCGATTCGACGCAATTCTTCGCGCTCGCCTTCGAGGCGTAATTTTCCGACCAGACCATGATCTCGGCATTGTAGACGAACTGGACGCGGAACTCGCCCTTTTCGGTCTTCAGGATCTTGAATTTATGCATGCCCGTCTCCCCTTTTATCCGCCCATCGGCTTATGATTGCATACGAATGCTAGCCCGAGACGGGCGGGCGGGCAAGCAGGGCTCAGAAGCCCTGGAAGAGGAAATCCGTGGCAGCGGTAATCTCGTCGGCGCGGGCGGAGAGATCCGCGATGGCGGGGCCGATATCCGGCCCGGCCACGGTGCCCATGAACTGGGTCATCATGGCGAAGACCACACCATCAATGTCGAAGCGGGGATTAAGGCGCGGCACGAGCTTGGCCACATGCTCGACAGGGGCCATCGGCGCCATGACCCGTGTCGACAAGCCGTCAAACAGATCACACTGCAGATCGATCGCCAGCCCGCCATCTGCGGAAATGCGATAGACCCGGAACCGCGCCATCAGAACATCCGGTACTTGGCGAGAGGCAGCCCGTGCTTCTCGACATAGTCATTGGACGCCTTGATCGCTTCGGCATTCTCGATTTTCCACAGGCGTTCTTTTTCGGCCTTTACCGCACGCGCGATGCCGTCTGTCGCGGCGCGCGACAGGTCAAGCTTCAGGTCGCGCGCTTCCTGCAGCAGCCGTTCATCGACGGCGATGCTGTTATCATTGCCCTGTTTGCGCGATGTCTGTGCCATGGGCGGCTCCGGCTGTCTTTGACGGAGTTGATTATGCGTCAGAAGGTGCGGCTTGAGAAGCCTGTTGATGGCACGCCGGCAAGGGATGCGCGACCATGACAGCAGGCCCTATCGCTGCCACGCAACATCGGTCGGCTGGTAATGCCGCATCTCGGCGATCTCGCCGATAAAGGGCCGGATGGCGGCGAGGAAGGGTGGGAAATGCGGGCCTTTGCGAAAGCCCTGCAGATGGTCTTCCGTCGAGGTCCAGAGGATGCGGAGCGTCAGGCTCGAAGGCTCCTCGACGCAATCCGAGAGTTCATAGCCATGGCATTGCGGTGCCGCCTCAAGGTGCGGCGCGGCCAGCCGATAGGCGTCGACGAGCTCGCCCGGCTGATGGGTCTTGAGTTCGTAGCGGATATATTCGACGATCATCTTCAGCGTCCTCCGGTTGTGAAAATGCATGCTGGCCAAAAACCGCGAGCATGCAAGGGCTTACCTGGAGGTTAGGGCCTGCCGCAGCCAGCAGGGCCAGAAGGGATATCCGGTGAACATAGACAAAATGCGCGACTGTCCGGTCATCGCGACGATCGAGGTGATCGGCGGCAAGTGGAAGCCGAGGATCCTTTGGCGCCTGCGCGATGGGCCGGCCACCTTTGGCGACCTGCGCCGCACTGTCGGCGTGTCCGAAAAGGTCCTCTCGGAGAACCTGGCGGCCTTGCAGCGGGACGGCATCGTGTCACGCCAGCCCTTGAAAGAGGGCGACATGGTCTATGTCGAATATGACCATACCTGTTACGGTCGTTCGCTCGTGCCGGTGCTCGATGCCATGGGCAGCTGGGGGTTAGGGCATGATGCGAGAAAATCGGGCCGGTCGGACACGTACCTTGATGACGTTCGTCGTGTGAGCTGAGACGCCAAAAAGAAAACGCCGGCTTTCGCCGGCGCTAATTCTGTCTTTATTCGTCGCTCATCTTCAGCGCTGCGATAAACGCTTCCTGCGGGATCTCGACCTTGCCGAACTGGCGCATGCGCTTCTTGCCGGCCTTCTGCTTGTCCAGCAGCTTGCGCTTGCGGCTTGCGTCGCCGCCGTAGCACTTGGCGGTCACGTCCTTGCGGAGTGCCGAGATGGTTTCACGCGCGATCACGTTGCCGCCGATCGCGGCCTGGATCGGGATCTTGAACATGTGGCTTGGGGATCAGGTCCTTCAGCTTTTCGCACATGTGCGCGGCCGCGCTTTTCGGCTGCCATGCGGTGCACCATCATCGAGAGCGCATCTACCGGCTCGCCGTTGACGAGGATCGACATCTTGACGAGGTCGCCCTCGCGATGGCCGGTCGAGGTGGTAGTCGAAGGAGGCGTAGCCCTTGGAGATCGACTTCAGGCGGTCGTAGAAGTCGAAGACCACTTCGTTGAGCGGCAGCTCATAGGTGATCATCGCGCGCTTGCCGACATAAGTGAGCTCGGTCTGGATGCCGCGCCGGTCCTGGCAGAGCTTCAGGATGCCGCCGAGATAATCGTCGGGGGTGAGGATCGTTGCGCTTGATCCACGGCTCGTGGATTTCGGCGATCTTCACCACGTCGGGCATGTCGGCCGGGTTGTGCAGCTCGCTGCTCGGTGCCGTCGGTCAGCTGAACAGCTTGTAGACGACCGAAGGCGCTGTCGCGATCAGGTCGAGGTCGAATTCGCGCTCGAGCCGCTCCTGGATGATTTCGAGGTGCAGCAGGCCGAGGAAGCCGCAGCGGAAGCCGAAGCCGAGCGCGGCGGACGATTTCCATTTCGAAGGAGAAGGAGGCGTCGTTCAGGCGCAGCTTGCCCATGGCGGCGCGCAGGTCTTCGAAGTCGGCGGCATCGACCGGGAACAGGCCGCAGAACACGACCGGCTGGGCCGGCTTGAAGCCCGGCAGGGCATGTTGGCCGTCGGGCGTCTTGTCTTCGGTGATGGTGTCGCCGACGCGGGTGTCGGCCACTTCCTTGATCGAGCCGGTGAAGAAGCCGATTTCGCCGGGGCCGAGGCTCATCCACGGCCACCATCTTCGGGCGTGAGAACGCCGACGCGTTCGACCGCGTATTTCGCGTCCGTGCCCATCATGCGGATGGTCTGGCCCTTGGTCAGCACGCCGTCGATGCACGCGGACCAGTACCATGACGCCGAGATAGGCGTCGTACCAGCTGTCGACCAGCAGGGCCTTCAGCGGTGCCTGCGGCATCGCCTTCGCTCTGCGGCGGCGGCAGCTTGGTGCACGATGGCTTCGAGCACGTCGGGGATGCCAAGACCGGTCTTGGCTGAGATCAGCACGGCTTCGGAGGCATCGATGCCGATGACTTCCTCGATCTGTTCCTTGATGCGCTCGGGCTCGGCGGCGGGCAGATCGACCTTGTTGAGGACGGTGACGAGCTCGTGATTGTTGTCGATCGCCTGGTAGACGTTCGCCAGCGTCTGGGCTTCGACGCCCTGGGAGGCATCGACGACGAGCAGCGAGCCTTCGCAGGCGGACAGCGAGCGCGAGACTTCATAGGCGAAGTCGACGTGGCCGGGCGTGTCGATCAGGTTCAGCACATAGGTCTTCGCCATTGTTGGCGCGTGTAGTGCAGCCGCACCGTCTGCGCCTTGATGGTGATGCCGCGCTCGCTTCTCGATATCCATCGTTGTCGAGGACCTGCTCCGACATCTCGCGCGCTCGGCGAGGCCGCCGGTCGATTGGATCAGCCGGTCAGCCAGCGTCGATTTGCCATGGTCGATATGGGCGACGATGGAGAAGTTGCGGATATGGCTCAGGGGCGTGCGATCGGTGCTCATGGCTCGCGCATATAGCAGCGAGCCCTTGTATCGCAAAGCGGAAAGATCGGGTTTTGCAGGCGATCACGGCGGTTTTGACGTCGCAGGCAACAAGGTTTGCCGCCTGAGGCCGGGCCGTTGTCAGCGGCGCGGCTGTCGCCGATAGTGGGTGGGGCCCGAAAAAATCTTCTGGTCGTTGTCGAATCCGATGTGCGAGCCGCGTCTCTGCATCGACGGGATCGATCGACGATGCCGCAAGGGCCCGAAGGAGGGGCAAAACCGATGCAATACCTGCTGCTGATCTACGAAAACGAAGAAATCTTTGGCGGACCGGACAAAATGGGCCCGATCATGGCGGATCTTGGGCCGCGCCATTTCGCCTTCAGCCACGAGCTGGGCGAGAAGATGCACACCGGCGCCGGGCTGAAGGGCACGGAGGCGGCAACCACCGTGCGCACCACGGGTGGAAAGCAGACCATCCATGACGGTCCCTTTGCCGAAACGCGCGAACAGCTGGGCGGCTTTTATCTCGTGGAAGCCGAAGACCTCGATGCGGCGATCGCCATCGCCAGGAAGGTGCCGCTCGGCAAGGATGGGGCGATCGAGGTCAGGCCGCTCTTGCCGATGCCGCCGGGCCTGGCGCCGAAGCGTTGAGGTGATGCGGGCAGCGGTCCTCGACGAGACCTTCCGGGCGGCGGGCGGGCGCATTCGTGCAGCACTCGCCGCCCGCTACCGCGATCTCGACCTTGCGGAGGAGGCCTTTGCCGAAAGTTGCCTGAAGGCGGTGAAGGCCTGGGGTGAGGAGGGACACGACCTGCCGCGCGATCCGGCCGCCTGGCTCTACCGGGTCGCAGAGCGTGCCGCTCTCGATATCCTGAGGCGCAGGCGGACCCGGGCGGAAAATCGGCCGGACGAGCCGGAGCCCGAGCCGACCGCCGAGGATCGGCTGGCCAGCGACGACGCCGTCATTCCCGACGAGAGGCTGAAACTGATCTTCGTCTGCTGTCATCCGGCAGTGGCCGCAGACAGCCGGGCGGCACTGACGCTGAAAATGGTCTGCGGGCTGTCGACGGAGGAGGTGGCGCGAGCCTTTCTCGTTTCCGAAACGACGCTGGCGCAACGTCTGGTGCGCGCCAAACGCAAGATTGCCGAGGCTGGCGTCAGTTTCGAGGTGCCGGGGCCGGAGCACTGGGCCGAGCGGCTGGCAGCCGTGCTCTCGACGCTGGAAGTCGCCTATGCCAAGGCGCATGAGGATGCGGCAGGCTCTGGCCGGCATGCGGGTTTTGCCCGTGAGATGCTGGAAGTGACAGAGCTCTTGACAGAGATGTTGCCACGAGAAACCGAAGTGCTGGCACTCGCCGCGACGATCCGCTTTGCCGAGGCCAGACGACCGGCGAGGATGGATGCAGATGGCGTGATGGTGCCGCTCGCCGAGCAGGATCCGGCGCTCTGGTCTCGCCCGCTGATCGAGGATGCCCGGCGCTATTGCGGCCGGGCGCTCGGTCTGTCGGGGCCGGGGCCGCGCATCCTGCAGATGATGATCCATGCGCTCTGGTGCGGGCGAAAAACACTCGCTGATCCGCCGCCCTGGAAGGCGGTCCTTGCGGCCTATGACCTTCTCGTCGACCTGCGGGACGACGCGATTGTCCGCATCAACCGGGCGGTGGCGCTCGCCGAGGTGAAGGGCGCGCAAGAGGCGCTGGCGGAGCTGGACGGACTGGATGCCGAAGCGCTGTCGGAATTTCTGCCGTTTCATGCTGCCCGCGCGGATCTGTTGGTCCGGATCGGGAGGGTTGCCGAGGCCCTACAGGCCTATGACCGCGCCTTGGTCCTCTCGCCCGGGGAGGCGGAGCGGCGGTTTCTGGAGCGGCGGCGGGACGCGTTGGTGGCGTCCTGAGCGCTCACACCCCGAACTGCTCTGGCCAGTCGCGGCGGGTGGCGACCTGGCCTTCCGTGCGCAGACGCCGGACCGTGTCGAGGTCGATCTCTGTAATCAGCCAGTGACTTTCCTCGACTTCGTCGCTTTCACTTTCGGCATAGATGCCATTGGCCGGCATACCGTAGTCGGAGGGCACGTAAAGGGCGGCGCGGCCGCGGTTTTCGTCGAGGGCTGGAGACCAGGGGGCGGTGCCTGATGTGGGTGACGAGAGGACGGCGATCTGGTTTTCGAGTGCTCTGGCCTGGGCGCCGATGCGCACGCGATAGGCGCCGGCGAGCGTGTCCGTGCAGGAGGGCGCGAGGATCAGGTCGACATCCTGTTCGGCGAGGGCATGGGCCAGCATCGGGAACTCATTGTCGTAGCAGATGAGGATGCCGAGCTTGCCGAGCGGGGTGTCGAAGGCGGTGAGGCCGTCGCGCCCGGCGGCGATGCCCCATTGCTCGCGCTCGAAGCGGGTCATGATGATCTTGTCCTGGTGGCCAACGAGGCCATCCGGGCCGAAGAGAAAGGCGCGGTTGCGGTATTGGCCGTCAGGGTCGAGCACGGGGGCGGAGCCGGGCTGGAAGACGATCTGATGGGTGCGGGCAAGCTCTTCGCAGAGTTCGGCCCAGGCCGGGATCAGCGGCTGGATGCCGGCAATCGAGCCGTGCAGGTCGGAGCGCGTCTGCGGATCGAGCTGGCCGGCGAGCACAAGGCCGGCATATTCCGGCAGGAGCACGAGCTTTGCGCCACGTTCGACCGCCTGATGCACCAGACCCGTCAGGTGGAGGACATAATCCTCCCAGCTTTCAATGAGATCGATCTTGTACTGGCAGGCGGCAAGGGTGAGGGCTGTCATGCTTTGAGATCCCGGATCCAGAAAGAGAGCGGCTTCGGGCTCTCGACTGATTCGTCGAGATCGCGCCAGGTGAAGGTGGTCCGAAGCTCGGGGTGGTGCGTGTAGCCGCGCTTGGCCCAGAAGGCGTCGAGCGGCTGATACTCGGCTGGCCGGCGCGGATGGTCGAGGGGGCGCTCGACGGCGCAGAAGGTGGCATAGCGCAGGCCGAGCCTCTTCGCCTGCGCCTCGCGCCCCTCGAAGAATTTCACCCCGATGCCCCGTCCGCGATAGGCGGAGAGCAGCACGCTTTCGCCGAAATAGAAGTAGTCGACCGGATTGCGGCCGGCGGCAATGAACGGCGCCTGGACCTCGTCCGTCTCTGATGTCATCGGCGTGCCCGTCGAGGCACCGACAACGGTACCGTCGTCGATCGCCAGCACGAAGATCGAGCCCTCGGAGCGGGCATAGATCTCCATATACTGGCGCTCGTAGTCGCTGTCGCCATGATAGAGGTAGGGAAAGTCGCGGAAGACGGCGATGCGCAGCCGCGCGAGGTCGCCGAAGAAGGGTGTCGCGTCGCTACCGGAAAAGGATTGGATCGTGAGGGCCATAGAGTGTTTTCAGTCCGTTGCGGAGTGGTTATACCCATCTCCCACGACCCGAGAAAGCAATTCCACGACGAGGAGTGATCGATGACCGCCGCAGCCACCATCCGTGCCTATTACGATGCCTTCAATGCCGGCGACATGGATCGTTTTCTGGCACTCCTGACTGATGACGTCGCGCACGACATCAACCAGGGTGCGCGCCAAGTCGGCAAGGACGCGTTCGCGAAGTTCATGGACCACATGAACCGCTGCTACAAGGAAGAGCTGACCGACATGGTGGTGATGGTCAACGAGGAAGGAACGCGCGGTGCTGCCGAATTCATCGTCAACGGCACCTATCTCGCAACCGACGAGGGCCTGCCGGAAGCCAATGG
Source organism: Allorhizobium sp. (assembly GCA_965283865.1). GTDB lineage: Bacteria > Pseudomonadota > Alphaproteobacteria > Rhizobiales > Rhizobiaceae > Allorhizobium. The sequence goes on along the minus strand of CBDIQA010000001.1, from coordinate 73,994 downwards.
CCAGACCTACCGCCTGCCGGCCGGTGCCTTTTTCGAGATTCGCGACGGTAAGGTCGCCCGCATCTCCAACTATTACAGCCTGCCCGACTGGATCGCCCAAGTCGGCGGCTGAACCTTAAAGACAACGAAGAAGAGCCGTCCCGTTTTGCGGGACGGCTCTTTTATTTTGCCGGGGTCATGCCAGCACGCATCGATCAGTTGACCGCCCAGTTGCTCTTCACGTCGTCAGCGTTCTTCGACAGATGCACGTGCTGGTCGACATGATCGACCCAATCGAGCGGGATGTAATGGTGCTGGCCGTCAGAGGAATCGCTCTTGGTCAGCTTGATGCGGGTGGCGCCGTCCATGTGGTCGACGGTGCCGACATGGGCGCCGTCCTGGGCCAGAACTTCCATGTGTTCGCGGATCTCGTCTGCAGAAATCATTGGTCATGCTCCTCTGGGTGTTGCGATGCTCGGAAAAGGCGCGAGCCGCGGAATTTGTTCCGGCAAAGTCATTTTGGCGCAGGTGGCAAAACCGGCGGAACAACCTTGCCCCACGCGCATTGAACGGAACCGCGCGAGATCCCTCGCCGAACAGCGAGCTCATCCATGCTTCCGAGAATTGCGATCATCGGCACCGGCCCGACCGGCCTCTACACCTTCAAGCAAGTGATTGCCTCGACCGTCCCGCTGTCGATCACGCTCTATGAGGCGGAAGGCGAACCGGGCAAGGGCACGCCCTATCACCCCGACATGAACGACCCGGCCATGCTCTCCAACATTCCGAGCATCGAGTTGCCCGCCTTCACCGAAACGCTGGCCGATTGGCTGCGGCGGCAGAATGACGATACGCTGATGCGCCACGGCATCCGCCGCGAAGCGATCGACGAGCGGGAATTCTACCCGCGCCTGGTGCTTGGCGACTATATGCAGGCGCAGTTCGAGCGCATGCTGGCGGTGGCCGCCGAGCGTGGTCATGAGATCACTGTGCTTGCCCACCACAAGGTGGTCGATATCGAGATCCAGGACGGTGCGATCCGCCTGCGGGTGTCCAATCCCGAGGGGGAGAGTGACGCGAGTTTCGGCCATGTCGTGATGGCGACCGGCCATAACTGGCCGGACAGCACGGAAATCCGTCCAGGCTACTTCGTTTCGCCCTGGCCGGCGACCGTTCTCAAATCCATCCGCAATGAACCCGTCGGCATTCTTGGCACCTCGCTGAGCGGCATCGACGCCCTGATGACCGTGGCGACGGCGCATGGCATGTTCTACAGCGATGCGGCGGGCGATCTGCAATATCAGCCGGCTGCCGGGACTGAGGATTTTCGCGCGACGCTGATGTCCCGCAAGGGCATCCTGCCGGAAGCCGATTTCTATTGCCCGCTGCCCTATATGGAGCCGCAGGTTTGCACCGAGCAGGCGATTGACGCCCTGATCGCGACGGGCCGGCATGATCTCCTGGACGAGGTCTTCGATCTCTTCCGCCGCGAAATCGTTGCCGCCGACCCCGATTATGCCGCCCGCATCGGCCTGTCGCAGCTGACCGTCGAGACGTTCGCTGCCGCCTACTATGCCGACCGGACCGAAAGCGATCCGTTCGTCTGGGCGGCGAAGAACCTGGCCGAGGCCGAAGACAACAGGGTGAAGCGTTACACGGTGCCGTGGCGCTACGCGATCCTGATCACCCACGAGATCGTCGCGCGCGTCATTCCGCATCTGGACGAGAAAGACCTCAAGCGTTTCCACCGCCACTTCAAGGGCATCTTCATCGACGACTATGCAACCGTGCCGCTGATGTCGATCCGCCGTCTGCTCGCGCTTTCGCGGGCGGCTAAGCTGTCGATCCTGCGGCTCGGCGAAGACTACACGATCCGCACGGCCGAGGACGGCCTGGAGCGCGGAGCGGAAGTCGAGGTGTCAGGCACCACGCATCGCTTCGGCGCCTTCATCGATGCAACCGGTCAGGAAACGCTATCGGCGACGGATCTCCCCTTTCCGACGCTGGTCGATCAGGGTGGGGTGCGCGAAGCCGCGACGCCCAAGGTCGAGGCGATCCTATCGCTCGACCGGGACCCCGATATGGTGCGCACCGGCGGCATCGATGTCGATGAGTTCTATCGCCCGCGTCTCGGCCTGATGTCGGAAGGCCGGCTCTATTGCGCAGCGATCGCCTTCCTGCTGCACAAGGAGCCCTTCGTCCAGGGCATCACGAGTGCCCGGGATATCGGCGAGACGGTCGGTCGGGCAATCCTGAAAGATATCTCTGAGGCGGAGACGCCGCTCTTTCAGATCTCGGCATAAACGGCATCACCGACGCTGATGGTCACGCCCTCGATGGGCGTGGCATAGACGCCGAGATTGCGTTTGTTGTGGCGCATGATGCCGCGCAGCACATCGGGCTCTTCCGCCATGCCGGGCTGGGCGACAAGCGTCATGCCACAGCGGCGCGACGCCTCGGTGACGCGGATATCCGCATCTCCGATCCGCACGGTATGATCCACCCAGTCGTTCTCGATGAAACCTTCGCCTTCTTCCGTTTCGATCAGCACGGAGGGGCGGAACCGTCGTGCGTCGAGTGGCGGAAGCCCTGATATCGCGGCAAGCGCCTCCGTCGAAGCCGTCGTCACCAAGTGAAGCGGCGCCGGCTTGTAACGGTTGGAGACAACGGGGAAGCGATAATCGCCGGACCCGACGAGCCCGACCGCGACCGGGAAGTCGAAATGCTCCGCCAGACGGTCCGGCAATGCGCCATCATCGAGCGCATGCTCCGCGCCGTCGGCGAAGCGCAGCACCGGCAATCCGGAAGGCGGTTGTGAGGCGGTGATGAAGAGGGCGGGACGCCAACGCGTTTCCTTCTCGGGAGCGGCGGCAAGGCCGGTTTCCGGATCGAACAGCGCAAAACGCCGGTCGCCAGCGATTCCCTCGGGCGAAACGGTGATCGAGGCGAGCGTCTCCCCGCCAAGAGAACTCACCGGATAGCGCCAGACTTCCCGCACTCGACCGATTTTGCGCATGGTTGTTCCTCGTTTCAAACGATCACCATACGCGGGATAGTCGCTCTATGTTCCAGAAATTCTGCGCGGGCGCCTCATTGGCTGCGCGCGAGCATCACGTCCAGTCGAGCACGATCTTGCTGGCCTTGCCGGCTGAGGCCAGTTCGAAGGCTTCAGCATAGTCGTCCACCTTCATCCGGTGGGTGATGACCTTGCGGATGTCGAGGCCGCTTTCGAGCATCGCGAGCATCTTGTGCCAGGTGTCGAACATTTCGCGGCCATAGATGCCCTTCAGCGTCACCATGCGGAAGACGACCTTGGAGAGGTCGAAATGGAAGGGCCGGGCCGGCACGCCCAGGAGTGCGATCCGCCCGCCCATCACGAGATGGTCGATCATCTGGTCGAGGGCCGCCGGTGAGCCGCTCATCTCGAGGCCGACGTCGAAGCCTTCCTTCATCTTCAGCTTCGCCATGACATCGCGCAGGTCTTCGTTCGCGACATTGACCGGGTGCACATCGGCGACTTCAGCCGCAAGCGCCAGCCGCTCCGGATTGACGTCGGTGATGACGACGTGACGTGCGCCGACATGGCGGGCGATTGCTGCCCCCATGATGCCGATCGGGCCAGCGCCGGTGATGATCACGTCCTCGCCGACGAGATCGAAGGCGAGCGCGGTGTGCACGGCATTGCCGAGAGGATCGAGGATCGCGCCGATCTCGTCGTCGATCGTGTCCGGTAGCGGGATGATATTGAAGGCCGGGATCTTGGCGAATTCGGCAAACGTTCCCTGCACGTTGACGCCGATGCCCCGGGTTTCCGGGTCAAGGTGATACTTGCCCGCCCGTGACGCGCGACTGTTCATGCCGACCAGATGGCCCTCGCCGGAGACGCGCTGGCCGATCTGGAGGTTGCGGACATTGGCACCAACGGCAACGATCTCGCCGGCATATTCATGGCCCGTGATCATTGGCACGGGAATCGTCTTCTGCGCCCACTCGTCCCATTTGTAGATATGGACGTCTGTGCCGCAGATGCCGGTCTTGTTGATCTTGACCAACACGTCGTCGGGCCCGATCTCCGGGACCGGCGCGTCGATCATCCAGATGCCGACTTCGGATTTCTGCTTGGAAAGCGCCTTCATGATCAGATCATCCCGATGGTCTTGCCGGCATCGATGAATGCGGCGATGGCGGTGTCGATATCGGCCTCGCTGAGCGCTGCCGACATCTGCGTGCGGATGCGGGCCTGGCCCTTGGGCACGACGGGGAAGAAGAAGCCGGCGACATAGACGCCGCGGGCATCGAGTTCGGCGGCAAGCTTCTGGGCGAGCACGGCGTCGTGGGTCATGACCGGGATGATCGGCGTTTCACCGGGTAAGAGCTCGAAGCCGGCCTCGCTCAGGCCCTTGCGGAAGCGTTTGGTGTGACCGGAGAGCTGGGCGCGCAGGTCGTCGGCGCTTTCGGCGATCTCGATCGCCTTTAGCGAGCCGGCCGCCACGGCAGGCGCCAGGCTGTTGGAGAAGAGATAGGGCCGTGCGCGCTGGCGCAGCAGGTCGATGGCCGCTTTCGGACCGGCGATGAAGCCGCCCATAGCGCCACCAAGCGTCTTGCCGAAGGTGCCGGTGATGATGTCGACGCGGGTGCCGACACCGGTCAGCGTCGGCGTGCCCTTGCCTTTGTCGCCCAAATGGCCGGTGGCATGGCATTCGTCGATCATCACCATGGCGCCGTATTTCTCGGCGAGCGCACAGATCTCCGGAAGCTTCGCGACATAGCCGTCCATCGAGAAGACGCCGTCGGTGACGATCAGCCGGAAGCGCGTGCCCTCGGCAATTGCCTTCTTCAATTCGTCTTCGAGACCGCCCATGTCCGAATTGGCATAGCGGTAGCGCTTCGCCTTGGAGAGGCGTACGCCATCGATGATCGAGGCGTGGTTGAGGCTGTCGGAAATGATTGCGTCCTCAGGTCCGAGCAGCGTCTCGAAAATCCCGCCATTGGCATCGAAACAGGCGGCAAACAGGATCGCGTCGTCCTTGTCGAGATAGCGGGCGATCGCCTGTTCGAGCTGGCGATGGATATCCTGCGCGCCGCAGATGAAGCGCACCGAAGCCATCCCGAAGCCGTGGCTGTCGATCGCGGCCTTGGCGGCCTCTTCGATCTCGGGATGGTTGGCAAGCCCGAGATAGTTGTTGGCGCAGAAATTGATCATCTCGCGCGTGCCCCTGGAATCGCGCACCTGGATGCGGCCCGATTGCGGGCTGACGATTTCGCGCTCGCGCTTCAGAAGCCCGTCGGCTTCGATGCTCTTGAGAGTTTTGGTGATGTGGTCGAGAAAGCCGGTCTGCATGGGAAAACCCTCGATGCTGAATAATTCCAGCATATCGGAATTTTGCCCTGCGGCAATCGATATTTTGGAATTGCCTTTTCGCCTATCTGTGTAGCACGACCAGCAGGCCTTTGCCGATATCCGTTCCGCCATTGCGGATCGCATGCGGAACATCGGCACGATAACGCGCGGTTTCGCTTGATCGGATCACCGTCTTGCTGCCGCCGCTGGAAATCTCGAAACCGTCTGTGAAGGCGGTGAAATGTTCGAAGGCGCCGATGGAATGGGGCTGGCTGACGAGTTCGCCGCCGGGATCCATTTCGAGCTCGTACCATTCCGTCTGGCCGGCGAGCCGGGGCGAACTCAGGATCTTCAGCCGGCAGGAGCCATCGGCACTACGAATGACCGGCGTATGCATGACCGAGGTCACCTCGATCTCTTCACGCCCGGCCACCGATGTGCCATTGCCGATGAGATCGGAGAGTTCGACCTCCATCGCCTGGGTGAGGCTCCAGAGCACAGCAAAGGTCGGATTGGCCTCGCCGCGCTCGATCTGGCTCAGCGCATCGACTTTGAGACGCCGGACAGTGTGCCGAGCTGCTCGAGCGTCAGCTTGCGCGCCTTGCGCTCGCGCTTGATGGCCGGGCCGATCTCGGGAGTATGCTGCTGCATGGGCTTTGTCCTGCGGTCTTGCCGGCGGGCGCCGACCGCCCCTTTTACGCCGACCGGCAGGCGCAACGGAAGAGGGCGAGCATGAAAGCTTGACTCCAGTATCTGCGCATGAAATTCTCAGATAATGGAATCAGAAGATCACTTCGAGAAACATGTCGCCGAACGGCTGAAGCGCCTGCGCGTCGAGCGGGGGCTGACGCTTGATCAACTGGCGGAGCTTTCAGGCGTCAGCCGGGCCATGATCTCTCGCATCGAACGATCGGAGGCAAGCCCGACCGCTGCCTTGCTGGCGCGTCTCTGCTCGGCGCTTGGGGTGTCCTTGTCCGTCTTTTTGCGAGCGCTGAAGTGGAGCCTTCGCCGCTCGCGCGACGCGTTGATCAGCCAGTCTGGCGTGATCCGGAAAGCGGGTATCTACGCCGCGCAGTCTCTCCGCAGGACACGGGCAGCGGGACAGATATCGTCGAGGTCGAGTTTCCAGCCGGTGCCGAGGTCCGCTTTCCCGGACGCCCGACCGGTCGAAGCCAGACTCAGCATGTCTGGGTCTTCGAGGGCGTGATCGAACTCATAGTCGGCGAGACCGTGCACCGGCTCGAAGCCGGCGACTGCCTGTTCATGAATGTCGGCGATGTGCACGGCTACCGCAACCCGACCGATAAACCCGCCCGATACGCCGTCGTGATCTCGCTCGGCCCCTGACTTTTTTCCCACCACAGGACCTGAACCATGCCTGCCACCAAGCCCGATATCCGCCTTCTGTCCAAAGCCGATGCCCTCGCTCTGTTGCCCGATCTTTGCGAAGCCCTGTCCGATTGCGTGGAAGACGGCGCATCGCTCGGCTTCATGTCGCCCTTTACGCCTAGGGATGGCGAGTCCTTCTGGACGGGCGTGGCCGAGGCGGTCGGGCGCGGTGAGGTTCTTCTCTACGGCGCCTTTGTCGGAGATAGACTGGTCGGCACCGTGCAGGTCGGCTTTGCGTCCAAGCCGAACCAGCCGCATCGGGGTGACCTGATGAAGCTGCTCGTGCATCGCGATGCCCGGGGCCTCGGCTTGTCGAAGGCGCTGATGGCGGCGGCGGAAGCCGGCGCAGCAGAGGCCGGGCGCACGCTGTTGGTGCTCGACACGGCAGCCGGCGAGCTCGCCGAAACGCTCTACGAGAAGCTCGGCTGGCAGCGTTCTGGCGTCATTCCGAACTACGCGCTCTTCCCGGATGGTCGCTATTGCGACACCGTCATCTTCTGGAAGACTGTGGCTTGAACGCATCGCTGCCAAGCGATTGAGATCTCGCCCAAAAAACGTCCGGCATCCACTCTTCACATTCCTGTGAGCATAGGCTTATCGTCCCGCAATTCGGCAGCCAGGGAGGCGCTTATGGTCGGAAACGGAATTTTGAAATGGGTGGCCTTGGGGTTGGCCATGGCAGTGGCGGCGCCGGCGTTTTCGGCAGACGTCACCTTCGTCATGCGCAACGACCATCCGAACGCCGTCGAGGTCGAACTCTACAGCCAGGACCGCGAATATGTCTGGCCCGGCAATGGTGATGTCTTCTACCTCGACGACGGCGAAACCAAGCAGATCCCGCTGTCCTGCGAGGAAGGCGAGACGATCTGCTATGGTGCCTGGATTTCCGGCGACAAGCAGAGCTATTGGGGCACGGGTCCCGACAACGCCGAGACCTGCGAAAACTGCTGCTATACCTGCACCGGTGGCGAGACCGAGCAGATCAATCTGACCGAGTAATTTCGGATCGGCGGGGGCCGAGGGCAGGGGGCGATTTTCTGGTCGAATGACCAAGAAAATCGCCCCCTTTGCACTTGTGGCGCCTGTGGAGACGAGGCTAGTTTTCCTCCAAACGATCAGGGGAAAACAGAAGATGCGCGTATTCTATTCCGAAAAGCACAAGCTCCGAGACGCAAAGACCGAGTTGCATGGTGGCCTGCTGGTGAAACCCTTCGAGGGGCCGTTCCGCGCCGAATGGGTGCTGGCGGGCGTAAGGGAAGCGGGTTTCACCGATGTCCGTGCGCCGGCCGAACACGGGCTCGAAACGGCGCTCAAGGTGCATGATGCCGGCTACCTCGAATTCCTCCGCACCTGCTGGGATCGTTGGCAGGCGCATGGCTTCGAAGGCGAAGCGATCGCCACTTCCTTCCCCTGCCGCCGCAGCCAGACGGGCCGCGTGCCGAAGAACATCGACGGCGCCGTCGGCTATTATACCAATTCGGCCGAGACCTCGATTTCCAAGGGGACCTACGAGGCGGCGATCGCCTCGATGGATGTCGCCCTGTCGGGCGCCGACTGGCTGAACGAAGGCAACCGCTTCGCCTTCTCGCTCTGCCGCCCGCCGGGCCATCATGCCGGCACCGACTTCATGGGCGGCTATTGCTTCATCAACAACGCCGCCGTCGCGGCCCAGCGGCTGATCGACCACGGCGCCAAGAAAGTCGCGATCCTCGACGTCGACTTCCATCATGGCAATGGCACGCAGGACATCACCTATCGCCGCGGCGACATCTTCTTCGCCTCCCTGCATGGCGAGCCGGAAGACGCCTTCCCCTTCTTCCTCGGTTACGCCGACGAGACCGGCGAGGGCGACGGCGAAGGCCTGAACGCCAATTACCCGATGCCGTTCGGGCACGCCCTTCGACATCTGGGCGGCCGCGCTCGAAGACAGCCTGAAGAAGATCAAGGCCTATGGCGCAGAAGCGATCGTCGTCTCGCTCGGTGTCGACACCTTCGAGAAGGACCCGATCAGCTTCTTCAAGCTGAAGAGCCCTGACTATATCCGCATGGGCGAAAAGATCGCGGCCAGTGGCGTGCCGGTGCTGACGCTGATGGAAGGCGGCTACGGCGTGCCGGAAATCGGCCTCAACGTCGCCAATGTGCTGAAGGGCCTGGAGGGCTGATGGCTGCGGCCGGTCGGTGGGTTAGCCCTGCCGCCGGCTCCAGCCTTTCTGGGCGCGCCACAAGACGGTCGAATCCGCGTAGCCCAGCACCTCGGCGATGCGCGCCTTTTGCACATGAGCCTCAAGCTGCGTGGCGGCGATGGCTTCCCGGGCTTCGCGCACGAGATGGCGTAGCGAGGTCCCCTCTTCGGCCAGACGACGCTGCAGCGTGCGGACGGAGATCCTGAGTTCGGCGGCGACCGCAGGAAGGGTGATCGGCTTGTGCCCGAGATAGATCCCGATCAAGGCCCGCACCCGCTCGCTGCTGCTGTCGGGCGTGATTGTCTTGCCGACCAGTTCCGCCACATGCCGTTCGAGCACGGCAGAAAGCGCCGGGTCCTCCTGGCGGTAGAGACGGGCGGCATCGCGGCCGTCGACGATGATGCGGTTGGCGGATTCGCCGAATTTCAGCGGGCAGCGGAAGATGCGCTCCAGCACCGAACGATCCCGGGGTGCCAGATGCTCGAAATGCACCTCCAGCGGCTTCCAGCTCTTGGCGAAGCAGGAGCGCACCAGCTGGCAGGAAGCGGCGACCGAAAACTCGCTGTCCTGCCGTCTTGGCCACATCAGGACGTCTTCCAGCCTATAGCTCCAGACGAGATTGCCGTCCTCCTCGAAGACGCCGGAGCTGGTGGCACTCTGCACCGTGTTGACGTATTTCGCCAGGCGCTCGAAGCCGGCGCGGATTGTGCCGGAGATCGAAAACAAAACGCCGATCGGGCCGATATCGCTCGGCTTGAACAGGGTGCCCAACCGGGCACCGAGCGAGGGCTCGCCGGTAATCACGGCCGCCTCTTCGAAGATTGCGACGTAACGCGCCATCGGGATCATCGCGTAAGGGTCGTCAAGCTGGCTGCGCAAAATGCCGTGTGATGCGAGCAGGAGATCGGTCTTGCCGCTGCGCCGGTCGATTTGTTCGACGAGCGGGGCAAGCACCGAGGCCCGAATGGATGCAATTGCGGGCATTGGCCTGTTCATTTGCGGTGCAACTGCCATTTTCAGCATCCTGACGTGGCCGCGTGGCGCGGTTTATCGATTCAATGGCATGAAGTGCAATTTCGGGGCCAAAGTGTCGCGCCTACCCTCTTGATGAAAATCAAGCAAAAGAGGGGTTCCCATGACAATACAATCCATTGCGGATGGTCCCACGGATCGGCTGGCGAAGAATTCCGTCGGCCTCGCACATATCGTCTTCTTCGTCGTCGCGGCTGCAGCACCGCTCACCGCCGTGGTCGGCGCAACGCCGGCCGCTTTTGCTTTCGGCAATGGTGCGGGCGTGCCGGGTGCCTTCGTGCTAGCCGGCATTCTCTATCTTCTGTTCTCGGTCGGCTTCACGGCCATGAGCCGCCATGTCGGCGGGGCCGGTGCCTTCTACACCTATATCACCCACGGCATCGGCAAGCCGGCCGGGGTTGGCGGCGCGCTGATGGCACTCGTCACCTATTCGGCGGTCCAGATCGCCGTCTACGGCCTTTTCGGTCTGTTCATGGCCGGTGCCATGGCGCCGATTGTTGAGCTTCCCTGGTGGGTCTGGTCCTTTGCAGCGCTCGTGATCGTGCATGTCTGCGGCCAGCGCAACATCGCCTTTTCCGGCGCCATCCTCGGTGTCTGCATGATCGCCGAGATCGCCATTTTGCTCCTCCTCGACATCGGTATCGTGATGGCCGGTGGCGGACCTGAAGGCTTCGGCTTCACCTCGTTCTCGCCCGCAACCGTCTTTGCGCCGGGCCTTGGCGTAGCCCTGGTCTTCGTCGTCGGCTCCTATATTGGCTTCGAGGCGACCGCGATCTTCGGTGAAGAGGCGGAAAACCCGGAAAAGACCATCCCGCGCGCCACTTACGTCGCGGTACTCTTGATCACGGTCTTCTATGCCTTCTCCACCTGGGCAATCGTCCAGTTCTACGGTCCGGCAGCGGTACAGCCGACGGCCGCCGCGGGTCTCGAGGGCTTCTACTTCGCCGCCACCGACACCATTCTCGGCCCCTGGGCTTCGCAGGTGATGAACATCCTGCTGATCACCAGCCTGTTTGCCTGCGTGCTATCCTTCCACAACACGCTGAACCGCTACTTCTTTGCCCTCGGTCGCGAAGGCCTCGCCTTCAAGCTGCTTGGCAAGGTGCATCCGATGCATGGTTCGCCCTATGTCGCCGGCATGCTGCAGAGTGCGATTGCCGCCGTTGTGCTGGTGCTCTTCATCCTGGCCGGTGCCGATCCCTATACGGTCGTCTTCTCCTGGATGTCGGCACTCGCTGTCATCGGGATCCTAACGGTCCAGGCCTTGGTCTCCGTCGCCATCATCCTCTTCTTCCGCAAGGTGAAGACGGGTCACGGGGTCTGGACGACGACGATTGCCCCGGCGCTCGGTCTTGCCGGTTTGCTGGGCGCACTGGGTCTGGTCATCGCCAATCTCTCGCTGCTCTCCGGTTCCGAAAGCCTCATCGTCAAGTCCTTCCCCTATCTGATCGTCCTGATCGGTCTGATCGGGGCAGCCTTTGCCATGCAGATCAGGAAGGCCAAGCCGGAACTCTACGCTTCGCTCGGAAAGGCCTTCGAATGACCGCGCTGAAGACACTGCCCGCGACCGACCGCCTGCTTGGCATCACGCTGATCGCCCTGAGCGCTGCGACCATCCTACTCGCCACCGAGGGCCATGCCTTCTGCAATCTCTTCTGCATCCACGGCATGCCGGCCATCGAGGCCGAGATCTGCGCAGGGCGCGGCTGACACGACACGGGTGGCGCCCGGCTCCGGCGCCACCCGAACTCTACCAAACCTTGTTACCTGAAGGACGCTCCCATGGACGCCGTCGTCGACACCATCATCCACCCGCTCGATCCCCTGAGCCTGTCCGAAATCGCGGAAGCCGTTGCCATCCTCAAGGACGAAAAGGCGCTGGCGGAAACCATTCGTTTCCCGATCATCCGCCTTGAAGAGCCTGCAAAGGCCGACCTTGCCGCCTTTCGGGCCGGCAAGCCACTGCCGCGTCTCGCCTTCATCCTTTCGCTCGATATCTCGAGTGGCGCGACGTTTGAGAGCATCGTTGACCTCTCGGCAAAGACCGTCGCCGACCACAAGCGACTGGCCCATGACGAACTGCCCTATGGCCAACCGCCGGTCATGCTCTGCGAGTTCGAGACGGTCGAGGCAACCGTCAAGTCCGATCCGCGCTGGATCGCGGCGGTCAAGAAGCGCGGTATTACCGACGAGGACATTCCGCTCGTCCAGATCGACCCGTTTTCGTCGGGCTATTTCGGCCTGGAATTCGAACAAGGGCCAGCCGCATCGTGCAGCGCCGTCTCCTACTGGCGCGAGGCACGTCAGCGACAACGGCTATGCCGGTCGACGGCGTCGTCGCCGTGGTCGATGGCGTCAAGAACCAGGTAGTCGATCTGGTCGATGACGGCCGCATCATTCCGGTGCCGAAGAAGAAGCGCAATTACGGCCAGGAGGCTTTTCCCGAGACGCGCCAGGGCCTCAAACCCCTCGACATCGTCCAGCCGGAAGGCCCAAGCTTCACCGTCGACGGCTGGAAGGTCGAGTGGCAGAACTGGTCCTTCCGCGTCGGCTTCACCCCGCGCGAAGGCCTCGTGCTGCATGAACTCGGCATCAAGGACGGCGGCAAGACCCGTCCGATCGTCTTCCGCGCCTCGGTGACGGAAATGGTCGTGCCCTATGCCGATCCGACCGCGAACCACTTCTGGAAGAGTGCCTTCGACGCCGGTGAATATGGTCTCGGCCGTCTCGCCAACTGCCTGGAACTCGGCTGCGACTGCCTGGGGCATATCCACTATTTCGACGTGCCCTCGGCCGATGATTTCGGCCAGCCGATGGTGATGAAGAATGCCATCTGCATGCATGAGGAGGATTACGGCATCCTCTGGAAGCACTACGAATTCCGCAACGGCATCTTCGAAGTCCGCCGTTCGCGTCGACTGGTCATCTCCTTCTTCGCCACCGTCGGAAACTACGACTACGGCTTCTACTGGTATCTCTACCAGGACGGCACGATCCAGCTGGAGGCGAAGCTCACCGGCATCATCCAGACGGCAGCCGTCGCCCCCGGCGAGACCTATCAATGGGGCGGCATGGTCGACGACAATCTCGGCGGCCCGACGCATCAGCATTTCTTCAACGCCCGCCTGCACATGGATGTCGATGGCGGCGGCAATACCGTCACCGAGCATGAGTTCGTTCCCCGTCCCTGGGGCGACGACAACCCCTATGGCAACGTCTTCGACACCAAGACCAAGGTGCTGAAGCGCGAGCTGGATTCACCCGCTGTCGCCAATGGCGAGACCGGGCGCTACTGGAAGGTACAGAACCCCAACGTCAAGAATTCCGTCGGCAAGGCGCCGGGCTACAAGATGGTGGTGATGCCGAGCCCGCTAATGCTGGCGCAGGAAGGCTCGACGGTTGCCCAGCGTGGTGGCTTTGCGAAAAAGCACATCTGGGTGACGGCCTTTGATCCGGCGGAGAAATATGCGTCCGGCGATTATCCGAACGTTCATGCCGGCGGCGACGGCCTGCCGGCATATGTCGCCCAGAACCGCGACATCGAGAATGCCGACGTGGTTCTCTGGCACTCCTTCGGCCATACGCACGTCTGCAAGCCGGAGGACTTTCCGATCATGCCGGTCGAATATGCCGGCTTCACGCTCAAGCCCAACGGTTTCTTCGACGCCAATATCGCGATGGATCTGCCTGCCGACAAAAACGGCCACAGTCGCGACAACCGCGAGGCGGATTGCTGTGCGCCCAAGGCCGAGACGAAGAGCGGCTGCTGCCACTAAGCTGGGTGCCTGAAAAACGAAGAGGCCCGGGACATGCCCGGGCCTCTTGTCGTTTGCGGTGATCGAAAGCGTCAGAGCGTGCCCTGGCGCTGCTGGATCATCTGATAGGTATCGAAGCTGTATTCGGCGATCTGCGCCCAGAGATAGGCGTCCTGCTTGAACGTCTGCTGGCTGTCATAGAGCTTCTTGAACCACTCGTTCTTGGCCGAGAGATCCGCATAGGTTTCCTTGGCAGCATTGTGGCAGGTGTCGAGGATATCAGACGAGAAGGCGCGCAGTTGGGCGCCGCCGGCGACGAGTTCGCGAAGCGCTGCTGCGTTCGAGGCGTCGTAACGGGCAAGCATCCGGGCGTTTGCGGCAGCGCAGGCGTCGGTCAGGATGCGCTTGTAGTTTTCCGGCAGCGCATTGAACTTGTCGAGGTTGAAGAAGGCATGGACCGTCGGGCCACCTTCCCACCAGGCCGGGTAGTAGTAGTAGGGTGCTACCTTGTAGAAGCCGAGCTTCAGGTCGTCATAGGGACCGACGAATTCAGTCGCATCGATCGTGCCCTTTTCCAGCGCCGGATAGACGTCGGAGCCGGCAATCTGCTGCGGCGTGACGCCGACCTTGGCCATGATCTCACCAGCGAGGCCGGCGATGCGCATCTTCAGACCCTTGAGGTCGTCGATGGTCTTGATTTCCTTGCGGTACCAGCCGCCCATCTGGGCACCGGTGTTGCCGGCCGGAAGCGCGTAGAGCTTGTGGCTGGCCAGAAACTCGTTGAGCAGCTCGTTGCCGCCGCCAGCCGTGAACCAGGCATTGGTCATGCGGGCGTTGAGGCCGAAGGGAATGGCCGTTCCGAGCGCAAAGGCCGGGTCCTTGCCGATATAATAGTAGCAGCAGGTATGGCCCATCTCGACGGTGTCGGCGGTGACGGCGTCAGCCACCTGCAGCGGCGGCACGATTTCACCGGCAGCGAAGACCTGGATCTCGAACTGGCCGTCGGTCGCCTTCGACACGCTCTCGGCGATGTCGGTCGCGGCACCGAAGATGATGTCGAGGCTCTTCGGGAAGGACGATGCGAGGCGCCAGGTAACCTTGGGGTTTTCCTGGGCGATGGCGGGCGCTGCAAGTGCGGCTGCCCCGACGCCGGCAACGCCGGCCTGCTTGAAGAATTGACGGCGGTTCATGATCTCTTGCCTCTGATTGTACGCACTCCTCCAGCTCCCGCGGCGGGTCTAGTCGGGCAGGGCAGGGAGTGCAAGGTCAAATGCTCACGAAATTGTCCGGCAACCGGACCAAATCTGCGTTTTGTTTCGCCGGATCGTTGTTCAACGCAAGGAACTGTCAGGTCGGGCTGCGCAGGCGGGGATCGTCGAGAGCAGGATTGTAGAAAAGCGACAGCACGAGGCTTTTGGCAATGCGCTCGGCGCTCGCCATGAACCAGCGATGCGCGTCTTCAGTCGCGCCGATCTGGATCAGCGTGTCGGAGAAGAGCTGCAGCCATTGCAGGAAGAGGCCTTCCGCCATGCCGTCGACGCCCTGATGCGCCATCACGGGCTTGCCGCCATAGGCGCCGGTCTTGAAGGCGACGGAGCCCCAGAAGGCCTTCATCTTGATCATGTGGTCGGGCCAGCGCCCGGCAAGCCGCCCCTCGAAAACAGGTCCGAGATCCGGGTGCTGGCGGATATTGCCGTAGAAGGTTTCAACCATCCGATCGATGAAGGCGGCATCCACGCCCATGGCAGCCATCTCGGCTTCGGCGCGGGCGGTGATTTCGGCGCGGTGGGCGGCGCGACCGGTAAGATCGGTGGTCATGGTATGTCTCGTCACTGATGTCGGTCTGAGGGGTGATGAACCTCATGATGCAAATGGTCCATGCGGCATCTTGATACAAGCCTCCATCTGCCCTAAGTTTAGAATTATTCTAATTTGATTGGTGGTTGCCATGTTCAGCATTTCATTCCGGGGCAGCAAGCGCGCCTTCGAGACACTCTCCGAACAGGAGATTTTGGCGCTCGCCATCTCCTCCGAAGAGGACGACGCCCGCATCTACCTCGCCTATGCCGATCAGCTGCGCGGCGAATTTCCGCAATCGTCCAAGGTCTTCGAGGACATGGCCGAGGTCGAGCACACCCACCGCAATATGCTGATCGAAATGCATCGTGACCGGTTCGGCGATCGCATCCCGCTGATCCGCCGCGAGCATGTGCGGGGCTTCTATGATCGCAAGCCCGACTGGCTGCGCAAGAACCTCACACTCGACCAGATCCGCGAAGAGGCGATGCGGATGGAAGACGGCGCCTATCGCTTCTACCATGAAGCCGCCCGGCACACGTCCGATGCCGGCATCCGCAAGCTGCTTGGTGACCTCGCCATGGCCGAACAGGGCCATGAAGAGGTCGCCACCATGCTCGGCGAGCGGCATCTGCCGGAGGATGCACGGGCGACGGAAGACGAGACGAAGAAGCGCCAGTTCGTGCTCACCTATGTCCAGCCGGGCCTGGCCGGGCTGATGGATGGCTCCGTCTCGACGCTAGCCCCAATCTTTGCGGCGGCTTTCGCGACCGGTGACACCTGGTCGACCTTCCTGATCGGCCTATCGGCCTCCGTGGGTGCCGGTATTTCCATGGGCTTCACCGAGGCCGCCCATGATGACGGCAAGCTCTCGGGCCGCGGTTCGCCGCTGAAGCGGGGCCTTGCCTCCGGCATCATGACCACGGTCGGCGGCCTCGGCCATGCGCTGCCTTATCTCATTCCGCATTTCTGGACCGCGACGATCACCGCGATCATCGTTGTCTTCTTCGAACTCTGGGCAATCGCCTTCATCCAGAACCGCTACATGGAGACGCCCTTCTGGCGCGCCGCCATGCAGGTGGTGCTCGGCGGCTCGCTGGTACTGGCCGCCGGCGTCCTGATCGGGCAGGGGTAGCGCGACCCCTGCCAGCAGCGGTCGGCCTCAGGCCATGGCCTTCAACTGCCGAGGCATTTCCGCCGTCTGATACATCGACAGCGTATGCCCGTCGGGGTCGGCAAATTCTGCCGACCAGCCGCCCGGCGAATGGCTGACAGGTGTCACGATCGTGACACCCTGTTCGGCAAGCCCTTCGACCATGTCATCGATGCCGCCCTCTTCGAGGTCGAACACGACGATGGGTGAGTTGCCCGGCTTCGACTCGACCTGAAAGAACAGGAGATCGATCCCGTTCGCCGTCGAGGCGATCAGCCAGTCCGGCTCTCCCGGTTCGTTTTCCATCCGCTGCAGGGGCAGCCCGAGGGTCTCGCCGTAGAAGCGGGCGGTGCGCTCGATATCGGTGACAAAATAGCAGATATTGTTGAGCTTCTTGGTTTTCAGCATGGAGAACTCCCGTGTTGGAACGCTAACGCCTTGTTGTTGCCGCCAACCGCAATTTCGTGAGGTCGTGGCCGAAACAAATGAGGTGACCGTCCGGGTCGTGGGTCGCGAGTTGGGCGCCGAGCCGCAAGACCAGCGGACGCAGCGACCGCCGGATGGCGCCGAAGGACAGCTGTTGCGAGAGGCGTTCGGGTCCCATATCGGACAGTTCAGCGGCCCTGAGGCGCTTGCGGATCTCGCAGATCCGTTGCCGCAAGGCCACCTCGCTCACCGAGAGGAGATGCCGGATCTCGCCATGGGTCTGGCCGTTGACGGCGAGCAGAAATGTTGTGCGCAGCGCAGGTGGTAGCAGTCGCACCTGGCGGGCGATGTCGTTTGGCGCCACAGGCTCGCTCGCCGTCGGCTGCTGGGAGAGAAAGACGCTCTCGCGCTGTCGTCGACGCACGGCCGAACGGGCGATGAAGGCGCTCCGATGGCGCAACACGCCCCGCACCCACCGCAGGTTTTCCGGCTGAGAAAGGTCTTCTCGCCCTGCCGAGAGCGCCGCGACAAAGGCATCCTGAAGCAGATCTTCTGCCTCTTCCGCGCGTCGGGTATGGCGTCTCGCCTCGTTGAGAAGCTGTTTGAACTGTCCGCTTTGCACCTGTCCCCCCATCCGAAGGAATGGTGGCAGACAGCGGCGGGCGCGACAAGCCCGTCGATTTCCGGATGGCGAGGCCGATCCCTTGCGCCAGGATGAAATGGTCACACGCCTGCAATCATCCGTCGTTATGGCGCATCCATGAAAGCCTCTCCCGCGACCATCGGTCTGGGCGTCACCATGACCATCGGTTACGGGACGCTCTACTATTCCTTCTCCGTGCTTGCCCCCGAGATCGCCTGCGAATTCGGCTGGGGGCAGGCTTATGTGTTCGGTGTCTTCTCCTTCGGGCTGCTGGCGGGTGCTGTGGCGGCCCCTGTCCTGGGTCGTCTTGTCGATCGCTTCGGGGCCCGATCGATCCTCTGCCTCGGCTCGATCGCCGCCACCATCTCCCTCGCCCTGTTTGCC
Organism: Allorhizobium sp.; assembly: GCA_965283865.1. Lineage (GTDB taxonomy): Bacteria > Pseudomonadota > Alphaproteobacteria > Rhizobiales > Rhizobiaceae > Allorhizobium. Next base: position 55,912 of record CBDIQA010000001.1, on the reverse strand, counting down.
GTGATGCAGAATGCCTGGCAGTTTGCCGCAATCACGCTGGTGGCCGAGTTTGTTGCGCTCGCGGTCCAGTATGATGCGGGCTTTGCAGCGCTCGCCCAGAGCCATGGGCGCGACGCCCGAGCCCACATAACGTTGGTGACGCTGATCGCGGGCTTTGCCTCCACGGTCTTCTGGCCGCTGCTGCAGTGGTTGCTCACCTGGATGGACTGGCGCGATGTCTATCTCGTTCTGGCGGCCATGAACCTTCTGATTGCTTTGCCCATCCATCTTGCTTTGCCGCGGGCTAGGATCAACGAGCCGGAGGCTGCCCGTGTCGAGGAGCCGAGCGACGACGTGAAACCCGACGGAGAGCGCAGGCGGCGGATGTTGCTGATGGGGACGGCCTTCGCGGCCGGCGGCTTCCTCATGTCTGCGGTGGGTGCCACGCTTCTCGTCCTGATGCGCGACCTCGGCTACGCCACCGCGATGGCGACACTGGCCGGCAGCCTCATCGGACCGAGCCAGGTGACCGCGCGCCTCGTGGAATATGCGCGGCGCAACCTTTTTGCCCCGCCGCTGACCGCGCTTATAGCAGCCTTCGCCATGGCGCTCGGCATGGTTTTGCTGGCCGGTGCGCTCTGGGCACCGCTTGCCGGCTTTGCCATCGCCTTTGCTGTCTTCTATGGTGCGGGTCAGGGATTGACGTCGATCGTCCGTGGCGTGCTGCCACTGCATTATTTCGGCACGGCGGGTTATGGGCGGACCATGGGTTCGCTCGCATCCGCGAGGATTATCGCCTCGGCGATCGCGCCTGTCTCGGTGATCTGGCTGAACGAAGTGCTGGGACCGTCTGCTGCGCTTGGCGCGCTCATTGCGGTCTCCGGCGTCGCTGTTGTCGCGACGCTGGTGCTCACCCGACGGTGAAAGCTTGGATTACTGCAACGCGCCGACGAGCACGTCCGAGGTGCCGTTCTCGATGGTCACCCAGCGGCCGCTGTCGGTCGACGACTGACGCTTGAGGAAGGTGTAGCGCGTCTCGGTCCAGAGCTTGACCTCGTCATTGAGGTTGTCGAGCACGAAGTCGCCGGACTGGGCGCGGACCGTGAGCACCGCATGGCCCTCACCATCCGGCTTGCGGACGACGGTGATCAGGAGGTCGGCTGCCGAAAAGCCGGCTTCCATCAGCTTCTTGCGCTTGAGCAGGACAAAATCTTCGCAATCGCCGAGATCGACAGGATAGGCCCAGACTTCCTCGTGGCCGTAGATCTCCGCATCCGTCATCGGCACGATGGCATGGTTGACGCTGGCATTGATGTCTTGCACCACGCCCCAGCCATGGTCCGTGACCTTCGGCGGGGTTGAAGGGCGGTTACGAACCGCGCATTCCTGCGGAATGGCCTTGCAGAATTCGTAATGGCCAATCGGCTGGGAGGTCACGTCGCCGGTAATCATCGATCGCAGCGACTGCGGCGCCGAGAAGCCCGCATGAGCAGGCGCAAGAACCGCAACTGCGATGATGAGCGCCTTGATGGCGCGCGAGCCGTTCGTCATGAACACGTCCCCTGTATCCTTAACAAAACGTTAAGATTGCAGGAGGACGTGAGTCAACGCCGTGGGCGGTGCTCACCCACGCAATTCATCCGCTATGGTTAAAATGCGACAGTTCGAACCCTCCGAAAGAGAATCGGTTCCCAAGGAAGGGCAAGATATCGAAAACCCGTGACATTCAGAGCATCGAGAGGATAGCCGCTTTCATGCGGGCGACATCCTCCGGGCGAGACAGGCGGTGGTCTCCATCGCGAATCAGGGTGAGCACAACATCGTCCAGCGGCAGGAATTCCATCAGCTTCAAGGCGTGCTGATACGGCACGTCCGGGTCCTTCATGCCCTGCAGGATATGCACCGGGCAGCCCGTCTCGATCAGGCCCGTCAGCACCCGGTTTTCATTCCCGTCTTCCATGAGTGCGCGCGTGAAGATATTCGGCTCCGGGCTATACTCGGACGGTTCCTCGAAATAGCCGCGTTCGGCAAGCGACTGCCGTTCAGCCTCCGTCAGGCTGGGTTCGATCAGTTCGGACGTGAAGTCGGGCGCCGGTGCGATCAGCACGAGGCCGTCGACCGTGAAGGGCAGATTGAGGCGGCGCGCCTCCTGAATGAAGCGCAGGGCAATCCAGCCGCCCATGGAGGAGCCGATCAGGACGACCTTGCTGACGCCTGTTGCCGCGATGACGGCGAGCGCCTCCTCGGTCCAGCGCGAAATGGTGCCCTTGGCGAAATCCCCGCCTGACACGCCGTGGCCGGAATAGTCGAAGCGGATGGCCGTTATGCCCTGCTCTGCGGCAAGCGCATCCATCTCGATCGCCTTGGTGCCCGACATGTCGGAGCGATAGCCGCCGAGCCAGACGAGAGCCGGACGATCCGCATCCGTGCCGAGACGGGTGATCACCGCGATGTCGCGCGCCATCTCGGCGGCTCCGACGGTGATCGTGGTCTGTCTGAGGATGTTGGCCCTGTCGGTCATTGCGTGCTCCTTTTGTCGAAGGTTGTAAAACACATTCAGGAACTCACCGACAACAGGTGATTTTCTTTCGGAAGCATGCTATTGACACTGCCGTCGCAGATATCACATAGCCCTTTGACGCGGATGCGCGCGGGGAAACGCTGCGACATTCCGAAATTGTTTGAGGAGAATACGACCATTCGCAGACCGTTCAAGACCGATGCCCCCGTGAAGGACGGGCCGCGCTCCAACCGTGAAATCCGCATTCCGAAAGTCCAGCTGATCAATGAAGAGGGCGTGAACCTCGGTGTCATCGCGACGGATCAGGCGTTGCGCATGGCGGAAGAAGCCGGGCTCGATCTGGTCGAGATTTCGCCGAATGCCGAGCCTCCGGTCTGCAAGATCCTCGACCTTGGCAAGCTGAAATACGCCAACCAGAAGAAGGCGGCTGAAGCGCGCAAGAAGCAGAAGATCGTCGAGGTCAAGGAAATCAAGATGCGCCCCAACATCGACACCCATGACTATGACGTGAAGATGAAGGCGATGAACCGCTTCTTCGAAGAGGGCGACAAGGTCAAGGTGACCCTGAAGTTCCGTGGCCGCGAAATGGCCCACCAGGAACTTGGCATGAAGCTTCTGCTTCAGGTCAAGGAAGACACACTCGGCATCGCCAAGGTCGAAGCCGAGCCGAAGCTCGAAGGCCGTCAGATGATGATGGTTCTCGCTCCGAAGTGAGCTGGAGACGAGCGTGACGTTGAAAAGGCCGCCCTTCGGGGCGGTTTTTTACGTTTTGTAGCTTTCTTTCAGCCTCCGATACTCGCCCCGATGAGGGCCGGCTTGGCTGACAGATCCCTGACAACGGCGCGCGCCGCTTTGTCAGCGTGCTTGGTGCATCATCCTCCCATCGAAACACATCGAGCCCCTTCTGGAGGAAATCTGATGACCAAGCTCCTTCGCCGCGCACTGCTGGTATCCAGCACCGCATTGATCGCAATCACCTTCGTTCCGACGCTCGGCGCCATGCTCCCCGGTACCCTCGCGGCGCTCGTCACTGATGAGGCTCAGGCCCGCGGTGGTGACGACGATGGTGATGATGACAGCAGCGGCGAAAGCGATGACAGCGGTCGCGACAGTGACAGCGACCGTGACGACAGCGACGACGACAGCTCGGGCCGGGACCGTAGCAGCAGCGACGACGATGATGATGACGATGACGACCGCCGTGGTCGCGGCCGTGGTCGTGGCGGCGATGATGATGACGATGATTCCGTCGACGACGACGATGATGACAACGGCCGTGGCCGTGGCGGTGACCGCGATGAAATTCGCCTGATCGTCAACGAAAACCAGCTGGCCGGACTGCTCAGCGGATCGATGATCCCGGTCGACCAGAATGGCAAGCGCCTTGGCTTTGAAGTCGAGCAGGAGCATGGCCAGACAGAAATCAAGCTTCGGGCGCCGAAGGGAACGTTGACGGGCGTCACCGTCATCCCCGCACCGTAATCGAACCGGAACGGCGAAGCCCGAGCCGCCGCGGGTAATTTCGATCCGTTTCGCCCCGTCCGGCCCCCACCGGACGGGGATAGCTTTTCTTCTGTTGGCTGCGGCGGCCGGCCACGCTACTCTCATCTGAACACTGATCGAGCCACCATGGACCGTCGTCTTTTCTTGATTGCACTCTTGGGCATTCTGAGCCCCGGCATTTTGCCGGTGGGCAGTGCTTTGGCCAAGGATGGCGGGGACAGCGACAGTGACAGCGGTGGGGACGACGATGGCGACGATAACAGCGGCAGCGGCTCCGACCGCGACGATGACGATGACGACGACGACGGTGACCGCGGCAGAGACGATGATGACGACGACGACGATGACAAGGATGACGACGACGACAATTCCGGCAAATCCGGAAGTCGCCGGGATCACCAGAAAGCCCGCGATGCGGTGGATGAGGGACGCATCCTGCCGCTGCGCGAAATTCTGAAGCGCGTCGATGATCACGGCGGCGGACGGGTGATCTCCGTCGATCTCAACCTGAAGGCCCGTGCTCCCTACTATACTTTGAAGGTCCAGAGCGGTTCCCGCGTCCGGACAATCAAGCTTGAAGCCGCGACCGGGCGTAAGCTCAATCTCTTCGGATGGTGAAACATGCGCATTCTGCTCGCTGAGGACGATCAAACCATTGCGGACCATACCCGCACCAAGCTCGAGCTTGAGGGTTTCATCGTCGATCACCGGACAACGGGACCGGATGTCTGGGCGGAAGGGGAGACAGGCGATTACGGTGCCATCATCCTCGACCTGGGCCTCCCGGGCATGGATGGTCTGTCGATCCTGAAGCGCTGGCGGGCAACGGGGGTGGAAACACCGATCCTGGTCTTGACGGCACGCGGCTCCTGGATGGAGCGTGTCGATGGCTTCGATGCCGGTGCCGACGACTATCTGCCCAAGCCTTTCCGCAGCGAAGAGCTGATTGCGCGCCTGAAGGCGCTGCTTCGGCGCGCAGGCGGGCGGTCCCGGACCGCGGCCGCAGCAGGCGGTGGCTTCGTACTGGACGAGAGCACGCGGCGTGTCACCTATGATGAGCGACCAATCGAGCTGACTCCGCTGGAATTTCGTCTTCTCACCATGTTGATTGCCGAGCCGAAGCGCGTCTTTGATCCGCTGGAGATTGCCAGGCAGGTTCAGGGCCGCGATGATGATGCCGGCAAGAATGCGGTGGAGGCCATGGTCGCCCGCATTCGCCGAAAGACCCACCCGTCGGCGATCGCGACCCGTCGTGGCTTCGGTTACACGCTGGCCGGCGAGGGGGCATGACACAGTCTCTGCGCCTGCGTCTCTTTATCGGAGCCGTTCTGGCGATTGCCTTCATCCTGCTCCTTGTCGCATCAGGCCTCAGTCGCATCTTCTCCAATTATGTTGCTGACCGCTACCGGGCGGACATGTCTGCTATCATCGACCAGCTTGCAGCGGGCGTGGAGTTTCAGGGCGCCAAGGCGCTGATGAAGAACGAGCCGGGAGATCCGAGGTTCGAACTTCCGGGAAGCGGGCTGTATTGGGAGATCGTGGCCGAGGATGGCGTGGTCTTCCGCTCGCGCTCGCTCTGGGACATCGAGCTCGAGCCTGAGGGTCTTCTGGATGGACCCTATGGCTTTCGCGAGGGGGTCGGCCCCGATGGCGAGCCATTGCTGGTCCAACTGCGGCAGATCGAAATCGAAAATCCCGATGCCACGCGACCCTTGACGCTGCTTGCAGCCTTCGACCGCAGGGTCATTGACGACGCGATCTCGGAATATCATGGAGCCATGACGATCATGCTGGTCCTAACGGCGGCGGTGCTTCTCGCCGCCGCCTTCATGCAGATCGGCATCGGGCTTGCCCCGCTCTCCAGGCTGCAGAACGGACTGGCCCTGGTGCGATCGGGCCGCACTGATCAACTGCCCAGTGCCGGGCCGACGGAGCTGCGTCCGCTTGTCAGCGAGTTGAATGGCTTGCCTGAAGGAGCGCGAATACTGGCGGTCGAGCGTGCCCGCGCGCGGGCGAGTGATCTGGCGCACGGGCTGAAGACCCCGCTGACGGTTCTGTTACAGCTCTCCGACAACTTGCCGCCACGCGAGCAGATGCTCATCCGCCAGCAGGTCGACCTCGCTGGCAGCGTGCCGATCGGCAGCTGCAATCAACATGCCTCGGCGTCGAGCAGATGGCGCAGACCGGGCTTGCCTCGCTCACCGGCAAGCTGATTTCGGTTCTGGCACCCGTCACGGCCGCCCGCGACGTGTTATGGCATGTCGACCTGGACGAGCACCTGACCGTCGACATGGACCCGGCCGATCTTGCGGAGGCGCTGGGCGATGTGCTCGACAATGCCACCCGCTTCGCAAGATCGGAAATCAGGGTGACGGCCGAGCGCGAGAAGGATTTCGTCAGGCTTGACGTCGAGGACGATGGGGCAGGGGTCGCTGAGGACGCCCTGTCGGAGATTGTGACACGCGGGGTCCATATCGGCGAGGATGAGGGCACGGGCCTTGGGCTTGCGATCACGGCCGATATTCTGACAGCCTATGGCGGCTCGATCGCCTTTTCACGCGCGGCGTCGGATGGTTTGAAGGTGAGCCTTCGCCTGCCTGTGACAGCCTAGACGAAGATTCACCTCGGCCACCCGTTGCGCTTTCTTGGGTCTGCGGTTATAAGCGCCCGTCCGAACGGTCCGGCAGGGCATGCCGTGGCCGTTCTTTATGCTTGAAAACGGGCATTCGTCTGCCTGTTTCGATACAAGAACAATGGAGTAGCAAAATGCCCAAGATGAAGACGAAATCCTCCGCGAAAAAGCGGTTCAAGATCACGGCTTCCGGCAAGGTCCTCGCGGCCGCTGCTGGCAAGCGTCACGGCATGATCAAGCGGTCCAACAAGTTCATTCGCGATGCCCGCGGCACGATGGTTCTGGCTGAACCTGACGGCAAGAAGGTCATCAAGAACTACCTGCCGAACGGTCTCTGAGACCCGATCGCTGTTGGACAATTAAGGAGATCATGACATGGCACGCGTAAAACGTGGCGTAACTTCCCGCGCCAAGCACAACAAGGTATTCAAGCAGGCCAAGGGCTTCTACGGCCGCCGCAAGAACACGATCCGCGCAGCAAAGGCTGCCGTCGATCGTTCGAAGCAGTTTGCTTACCGCGACCGCAAGAACAACAAGCGCAACTTCCGCGCTCTGTGGATCCAGCGTATCAACGCTGCCGTCCGCGAACACGGCCTGACCTACGGCCGCTTCATCGACGGCCTGAACAAGGCTGGCATCGAAGTCGACCGCAAGGTTCTGTCCGACATGGCCATCCATGAGACGGCAACCTTTGCAAAGCTGGTCGAAGCTTCCAAGAAGGCGCTTGCCTATCTCAAGGACGCCGGCACGGCCAACGAGTTTGAAAGCGCGGTCAAGTAAGCCAGCGCTTCCCGACTGAAATTCAAGTATTGGGAAACCCGCGCTGGTACGGCTGGCGCGGGTTTTTCTTTGACCGTTAGGCTGTGACGGTATCACGGCGCGACACAAAGGGCAGGAAACGGAAATATGTCCGATCTCGACAGTTTGAAGACGCAGCTTCTCGCCGATATCGCCGCCGCCGCGGACGAACAGGCGATCGAGGCGGTACGCGTGGCGGCCATGGGCAAGAAGGGTTCGGTTTCGGAACTCCTGAAGACGCTTGGCACGATGAGCCCGGAAGAGCGCCAGACGCGCGGCGCCGCGATCAACGCGCTGAAGAACGAGATCACCGAGGAGATCACGACGCGCAAGACGGCGCTCAAGGATGCGGCGATCAACGCCCGCCTGAAGGCCGAGACGCTCGATGTCTCGCTTCCCGTGCGTTCCTCGCCGGCCGAGCGCGGCCGCATCCACCCGATCAGCCAGATCGTCGACGAGATCACCGCGATCTTCGCCGACATGGGCTTCTCGATCGCCGAAGGTCCCGATATCGAGACCGACTATTATAATTTCACGGCTCTGAACTTCCCGGAAGGTCACCCGGCCCGCGAGATGCACGACACCTTCTTCCTCCAGCCGGATGAGAATGGTGAGCGCAAGGTGCTGCGCACGCACACCTCACCGGTGCAGGTGCGCACCATGGAAGCGCAGAAGCCGCCGATCCGCATCGTCATTCCCGGCAAGACCTATCGCCAGGACAGTGACGCGACGCATTCGCCAATGTTCCACCAGGTCGAAGGCCTCGTCATCGACAAGACGGCGAATGTCGCCAACATGCGCTGGATCCTCGAAGAGTTCTGCAAGGCCTTCTTCGAGGTCGACAGCGTCACCATGCGCTTCCGCCCGTCCTTCTTCCCGTTCACCGAGCCGAGCTTCGAGGTCGACATTCAGTGCGACCGCTCGTCGGGCCCGATCGTCAAGTTCGGCGAAGGCAAGGACTGGATGGAAATCCTCGGCTGCGGCATGGTTCACCCGAACGTGCTGCGCGCCGGCGGTCTCGATCCGGACGAATACCAGGGCTTCGCCTGGGGCATGGGCCTCGACCGCATCGCCATGCTGAAATACGGCATGCCGGACCTGCGCGACTTCTTCAACGCCGATGTCCGCTGGATGAGCCATTACGGCTTCCGCCCGCTGGACGTGCCGACGCTGTTTGGCGGTCTGAGCAGCTGATCTGGGCTTAACTGGCCGCAGTGACGGCCAGATGGAGGGGGCGGTTGGAGGCTGCCCCATCCCTGTGAATGAAGGCAATGCGACGTGATTGAACATCTCGAAAACATGCGCCCGGTCGATCTGCTTTGCGATGACGACCTCTTGCATGTGGAACTGACGGACGGTCGTATCGTCAGCGTTCCGGTCTGGTGGTACCCGCCCCTGCAGGAGGCGCTGCCGGTGGAGCGGAACAATGTGGAATTCATGCCGTCGAGCATCCACTGGCCCGACATCGATCTCGATGTGACGGTGGTCAGCATGCTCCTCGGAAGGCAGGCGTCAGGCGCGCAACCGCTGAACGGTTCGGGCAAGATGCAGATGGGAACGAGACAATAGGATTAGGCCCTTCAGTTGAAGGATATTGTGGAAGGGGTGAGGGAATGCCGACGGTCCTTCGCAAGTATGGGTTTCGTTTCCATTTCTATGGTTTCGATATGGGTGAACCTCGGCATATCCATGTCACTGGCCATGGCGGCACAGCCAAAATCTGGCTTGAACCAATCGAATTGGTCGAGACGAAGGGGTTTAATGCGACCGACTTGAGACGTATTATGGATGTCGTCAATGATCATCACGGGCAGTTTGTGGAGGCATGGAATGAATTCGCCAAGTCTGTATCCTGAAAACGAACGGCCGGTCGAGGCGTGGTGCGACCTTCACAATGTTCATGTGCGGCTTGCCGATGGGCGCGAGGTGATCACGCCCTTGTGGTGGTACCCACGCCTTTCCACGGCAACTCCTGCCCAGCGCAACAACATAGAATTGATGCTCGCAGGCGTGCATTGGCCCGATGTCGATGAGGATCTGTCAATCCGGGGAATGCTGGCAGGCTGGAAATATCCGCAGGCCAGGGCGCCGGAGAAGGCGGCTTGACTGAAAACAAGGTGACAGTTCCAGCCGAAGCCTATGCAGACGCGGTCCGATTTTCATTCGGGGATACACCGGAGCTGGCGGACCAGTTGCTTTCCCTGGTCCTTGAAGGCAAGAAGACGGCGACCTGCGGTGCGTTGCGCGATTTCGTGGAAGGCTGCGAAACGCTTCCGCAAGTCGGTCGACAGGATATCGTTCTGGATGGACGAGGTCGCCCGGCAGCAGTCATTGAAACAACGGATGTGCAGATCCGCCGTTTCCATGATGTCGATGCTACTTTCGCCTTCGATGAGGGTGAGGGCGATCGCTCGCTGGAAAGCTGGCGACTAGAACATGAACGCTATTTTCGCCGCAATGGTGGTTTCACGCCGGACATGGAATTGGTTTGCGAGCGGTTCCGTCTCGTGGAAAGACTGAATCGGGATCAGGGCTGACGCCCACTGCATAAGAAGAGACGGGTACAATGAAATTCACACTCTCCTGGCTGAAGGATCACCTGGAAACCGAGGCCTCGCTCGACGAGATCTGCGAGCGGCTGACCGCGATCGGTCTCGAGGTCGAGGATGTCGATGACAAAGCGGCCTACAAGCCCTTCGTCATTGCCAAGATCCTGACGGCGGAAAAGCATCCGGAAGCCGATCGCCTCAAGGTCCTCACCGTCGATGCCGGCGACGGCAAGCCGGTGCAGATCGTCTGCGGCGCGCCGAATGCCCGCGCCGGCATGATCGGCGCACTGGCGCGGCCGGGCACCTATGTGCCGGGCATCGATGTGACGCTCTCCGTCGGCAAGATCCGTGGCGTCGAAAGCCATGGCATGATGTGCTCCGAAAAGGAGCTCAACATTTCCGAAGACCACAACGGCATCATCGATCTGCCCGAGGATGCGCCTGTTGGGACATCCTTCGCGTCTTACGCCGGCCTCGACGATCCGGTCATCGAGATCAACCTGACGCCGAACCGTCCGGACTGCACGTCGGTCTTCGGCATTGCCCGCGATCTCGCCGCCTCCGGCCTTGGCAGGCTCAAGGCCCCGAAGGCGCCCGCCTTCAAGGTCGAAGGTGAGACGCCAGTCCAGGTCAAGCTCGAACTGGAAGATCATCTCTGCCCGGGTTTCGCCTACCGCCTCGTGCGCGGCGTGAAGAACGGCCCGAGCCCGAAGTGGATGCAGCAGCGTCTGCTCGCGATTGGACTTCGTCCGATCTCGGCGCTGGTCGACGTCACCAACTACATGACCTTCGATCAGGGTCGTCCGATGCATGTCTTCGACGCCGACAAGGTCAAGGGCGCGCTCGTCGTGCGCAGGGCCAAGGAGGGCGAGGAGATCCTCGCGCTCGATACCCGCACCTACAAGCTGAACCCGAACAACGTCGTCATCGCTGACGACAATGGTCCGGAATCGATCGGCGGCATCATGGGCGGCGAGCATTCGGGCTGTGACGAGAACACCGTCAACGTGCTGATCGAGTCGGCACTCTGGGATCCGATCAACATCGCCAAGACCGGCCGCGCCCATGGCATCATCACCGATGCGCGCTACCGCTTCGAGCGCGGCGTCGATCCGGAATACATGGTCCCGGGTCTGGAGCGCACTACCGAGCTGGTGCTCGAGATGTGCGGCGGCACGGCGGCAGCAGCCAAGGTCGAAGGCTACAAGGGCCATGAGAAGAAGGTTGTCGACTTCCCCTACTCAGAAGTGAAGCGCCTGACCGGTCTCACCGTTTCCAACGACGAGTCGCGCCAGATCCTGGCAGCTCTCGGCTTTGAGATCCTGTCGGGCGACGAGACCTCAGCCAAGGTTTCCGTTCCCTCCTGGCGTCCTGACGTCGACGGCAAGGCGGATCTGGTCGAAGAGGTCATGCGCATGCATGGCGTCGACAACATCAAGCCGGAACCGCTGCCGCCGACCGGTTCGGTCAATGCCAAGATCCTGACGACACTGCAGATCCGCACGCGCTCGGCCCGCCGGGCGCTCGCCTCGCGCGGCATGCTGGAAGCCGTGACCTGGTCCTTCATCTCGGCCGAACATGCCAAGCTCTTCGGCGGTGGCAGCGACAAGCTGAAGCTCGTCAACCCGATTGCAGCTGATATGTCCGACATGCGGCCCTCGCTGCTGCCGGGTCTGCTGACAGCTGCCCAGCGCAATGCCGATCGTGGCTTTGGCGATGTGGCGATCTTCGAAGTTTCCGGCACCTATGAGGGCGATACGCCAGACACGCAGCGTCGCGTCGCCGGTGGCGTGCGCCGTGGCACGGCGTCGATTGCCGGTTCCGGCCGCATGTGGTCGAACCAGGCCAAGGGCGGCGGCAAGCCGGTCGATGTCTTCGACGCCAAGGCCGATGCACTCGCGGTGTTGGAAGCCTGCGGCATTCCCACGGGCAATGTGCAGATCGAGCAGGGTGGCCCCGAATGGTATCACCCCGGCCGTTCGGGCACGATCAAGGCAGGCCCCAAGGTCATCCTCGGCACCTTTGGTGAATTCCATCCGAAGACGCTGGAAGCGCTCGACGTGTCCGGCACGCTGTGCGGTTTCGAGATCTATGTCGATGCTCTGCCGGAGCCGAAGAAGAAGGCGACCCGCACCAAGCCGGCGCTCGAGCTTTCGGCCTTCCAGATGGTGAAGCGCGACTTCGCCTTCGTGGTTGAAAAGACGGTTGAAGCCGGCGCGATCATCAAGGCGGCGACAAGCGCCGACCGCAAGCTGATCTCTGGCGTCAACGTCTTCGATATCTTCGAGGGTGCATCCGTCGGCGAGGGCCGGAAGTCGGTGGCGATCGAGGTTCTGATCCAGCCGACCGACAAGACGCTGACCGACGAGGATTTCGATGCGCTGACGAAGAAGATCGTTGGCAATGTCGAGAAGTCGACGGGCGGCACGCTGCGCGCCTGATCTGGCGATGGCGAGCTGACTTGCTCCGCTTGCCGTAAGACAAAGAAAAAAGCCCTTTCCTGCATGTCGGGGAAAGGGCTTTTTGATGTGCACCTGATGGTCATGGACCGTCGGTACGGTCGGGCTTCGTCATCATGCCTCAGAGGCTGACGCGACGGCCTTCCTTGTCGGCCGACTTGCGGTCGTCGCCGTGCTTGGCAAGGATCGCCTTGGCGTCTTCGACCGAGATGCGATGCTTCTTGGCAAAGGGAATGGGCTCATAGCCCTTGGTGTTGTCGTCTGCCATGCTGGTCTCCAATTCTGGAAATGCGCCGGCAGGATGCCGGAGCCTGGAATGTCGCGGTAAACGGGGAAGAAAAGCTCGCATGTGGCGAGCGGATGCGACGCGTGCGAAGGGCGTCGCTGATAGCTCTTATGTAGGGATAAGAGACCGAAAGCTCAATACTTCTTCTTGCGCAGCGTCTTGTTGCCCTTCGGCCCGGAATAGACCGGTGTGCGCTCCCGGTTTTCCGCTTGCAACTGTCGCCAGCGATCGAGACGGGCCGGGTCAAGTGTGCCGTCCTTGATCGCGGCCTGAACGGCGCAACCTTTCTCGTGCGAATGGCTGCAATCGCGGAATTTGCAATGCGGCACAAGCTCGGTGATTTCGGCAAACAGCATATCGATGCCGTCGGTGATGTCGCTCACATAGAGCGTGCGGATGCCGGGCGTGTCGATTACCCAGCCGCCGCTGGCGATCGCATGCAAGGAACGTGCCGTCGTGGTGTGCCGCCCCTTGGCATCATGCTCGCGGATCGCGCCGGTCTTCTGCGCCGCCTCGGCGCTGTGGCTGGCGAGCGTATTGACGAGCGTCGACTTGCCGACGCCGGAAGAACCGACAAGAGCGACGGTCTGACCGGGTCCGCACCAGGGCATCAAGGGTTCGATGGCTTCAGGCGAGCGCGCATTGACGATGACGATGGGCAGATCGCGCTGCAGGCCTTGGGCCTCGTCCGCGTAGACGGTGGCATCATCGACCGTATCGGCCTTGGTCAGCACGATGACAGGCCGTGTACCCGCCTCGTTCGCCATGACCAGGTAACGTTCCAGCCGAGCGGCGTTGAAATCGGCGTTGCAGGAGGTGACGATGAACAGCGTGTCCACATTGGCGGCGGCGACCTGCTGGCCGAAGGCGCCTTCGGTCCGCCGCTGAAAAACGGACTGGCGATCGAGGCGTCGCACCAGGAGGCCGGTATAGGGCGAGGCGAGAACCCAGTCTCCCACGGCAAAATCGGCGGTATTGCTGTTGGGCGCAAGCTCAATCTCCGCAGGCCCTGTCGCATCGATCGCCTCCAGTCGGTCGCGATGCACGGAAGATATTCGGCGCACCAGGAACTCGGCCTCGTCAGGCTGCACTTGCTCGGCGAAGAAGGCGCTGAAGCCGAGACGCGCGAGCGCTGCTGTATCGTTAAGGCCGGTCAAGGGCGGACCGCCGGGACAAGACGTTGGACCATGGGCACTTTCAAGCGTTGGGATCAGACGGTGACGCTTCTCATAGCGCAGAAACTCTTCGCTGACGCGGGAAATCGACCGCGTCATCCGTCGCAGTTGCCGGAATGCGATCAGGCCTTGAGATCCGCCGGTTCGACAGCGGTTAGGGGCTGGCGGCGCGGCAGCCGGGCGAACATCACCGCATTGCCGGCGAGCGTCAGTGCGAGACCCACCATCGCGAGCGGCGTGAAGTGATAGTCCTCGTAGAGGCTCGACAGCGTCAGCGCGACGACAGGAAAGAGCACCGTGGCATAGGCGGCCTTTTGCGAGCCGATGCGCGAGACCAGCATCAGATAGGTGGTGAAGCCGACGACCGAGCCGATTACGGAGAGATAGACGAGGGCGGCGAGATAGGTCTGGTTCGGCGGCAGCACGATGGGCGTGCCGGTGATGCCGATCAGGGCGAGAAGTGCTGCCGAGCCATAACTCATGCCCCAGGCATTGGCAGTGATGGGTGCAATGCCTTCAGCGCTGTTGCGGCGGGACGCCATGTTGCCGAAGGAAAAGAACAGCGTGCCCAAGGCAGAGAGGCCGATGCCCTTCCAGCTGTCCGGATTGACGGCGATGAAAATGTCAGGCCCGAAGAGCAGCGCAAGCCCGGTGGCGCCGAAGCCGGCTGCGATCAGCGTGCGCGGCTTGATCACATCACCGAAGAAGATCCGGGCATTGACGGCGTTGTAAACGGTGGCGAGCGAGAAGACGACGGAGATGAGCCCCGAGGGCACATAGCTTGCCGCATGATAGAAGCAGAGGAAGTTGCAGCAGAAGAGCGACAGCGCCTGAACGAGGATGAAGGGTTGCTGCTTCAGCGTCGGCACTTTCAGGCGGCCGGTCAGAGCCAGCACGCCGACGAGCACCAGGGCGGCAAGGGCGAAGCGATAGAAGACCGAGACTAGCACCGGCACCGGCCCGATCTGCAGCGCGATCGCGATCCAGGTCGTGCCCCAGATCAGCACGGTGGAGGAGAAGAGAAGAAGATTGGTCATGGATTGCGCCTCGCTTTCGGCCAGCAGGTAACGCCTCGGCTGCCATCGGTTCTTGCATGATCTTGCGGTGAACTTCGGCCTGTAGGCCAATGGTGCCCGATTGGTGATGGCGCAGCGCAGGAACCGCGCTAGAATGCGGGTAATCTTCTAAGGGCTATCAATGCTGCACACCGCCACCGTTTTCGGCTCCCTGTCCGCCTCGTCCCGTGCCGAGGGTGGGGAAACGCTTGACCTCGGCGAGGGCCGGGCAAGTGCGATCTGGCGCAACAGCCATGACCGGATGCGCTACGAGCGGACCGACGGCCACACCTTCAGCTGCTACCTGCGCGGCGGCGATGGAACGCGAAGGATCGATGCCGGCAGCATTGCCGGCTGGCCGGGCGCGCTCTGCATCATGCCGCAGGGGGCCTCCTCCGAATGGGAGATCACCGACAATTTCGAATTCGTGCATCTCTATGTCGCCGATGACGAGCTGCGCCGGCTTTTTTCCGAGACCTTCGACCGCGATGCTCGGCTGATGCTTCTGCCGGAGGCGACCTTCGACGAGGCGCCACGATTGGCGGAGGCCCTGGTGCATCTGGCCACGGCCACGCAGGGCGGCGACCGGCTGCTCGCCGAACAGGCGATCGTCACGGCGGTGGAGCAGCTATTTGCCGATCCGCGTTATGGCGGCGAGCGGCGCCCGGTGCTGCGCGGCGGTCTGGCACCCGTCCTGAGGCGGCGGCTGGTGGAGCATATCGAGGCGGGTCTTGATCAGACGATCACGCTGAAGGATCTCGCCAAGCTGGCGGATTTGAGCGAATTCCATCTGCAGCGGATGTTTCGTGCAAGCTGCGGGGTCTCCCCGCATGACTTCATCCTCAACCGCCGCATCGATCGCGCCCGGCGCATGCTCGCCGGCACCGAGCCGATTGCCCAGATCGCCTCGGCCTGCGGCTTCAGCAGCCAGAGCCATCTGACCCGAATGTTCAAGGCGGTCACCGGTACGACGCCGTCGGCCTATCGCCGGGCGATCGGCGGCTGATTATCCCATTGCCGTCAGTGCACGCTCCAACACGCGAAACGGCCGTGCATCGCCCATATGCGCCACGTTGAAGCGCATGAAGCCGTCTGCCGAGAGCGAGGGGCTGAAGACATTGCCGGGTGCCAGAACCACGCCCTGGGGAAGGGCCGCCTGGGCGAGCGCGGTGGAACTGACTCCTTCAGGCATGCGGCACCAGAGATAGGGGCCGCCGCGTGGCGTGAGAACCGGCGCGATGCCGAGGTCGCCGAGACGGGTTGCGGTCGCGCGCCGCTCCGTATCCAGGCGTCGATGCAATTGCTCAAGGTGTTTGCGATAGCCGCCGCTTGCGAGCACGCCGTGGATCGCTTCGGTCGCCACCTGGCTCGGTCCACCGAACTGGATGGCGACCTGCAGGTCGGTCAACAGCCGGATGCGCTCGGGATCGGTGGCGATGAAGCCTGTGCGCAGCGAGGCCGAAATGGTCTTGGAAAAGCTGCCGATGCGGATGACACGGGAGAGGCCGTCGAGGGTGGCAAGCGTGATCGCCGCCTCCGGCTCGAAGTCGGCGAAGATGTCGTCCTCGACGATGATCGTCTCGCTGCCGGCTGACAATACCCAGCAGTTGGAAGGCAACCTGCGGCGAGAGTGTCGCACCGGTCGGATTGTGCAGGCCGGAATTGGTGAGATAGAGGCGCGGCGTCTCGCGGGCGACGGCGGCCTCGAAGGCGGCGATATCAGGGCCGTTTTCCGTATAAGGCACAGGGATCGCGATGGCCTGATGGGCCTTCAGCAGTGCCTGGAAATTGAAATAGCAGGGATCGTCCACGATGACGCGATCGCCGGGACGGAGCAAAAGCCGGCAGACGAGATCGAGCGCCTGCGTGGCTGAGCCCGCAAGTAGAACCTGATCTTCGGATAGCGTAATCGACTGCTGACGCAGCCGCGTTTCGACGAAGCGCCGGAGGCCAGCGCTGCCCCGCGAGGGACCGTAATCGGTGGTGAGGCTGGTCGCCTGGCGCAGCACGTTGCGCATGCCGGCATGCAGGAGGGCCGTCGGCATCCAGTCCGGCGGCAGCCAGCCGCAGCCGGGCTTGGAGGTGCCGGGATCGGCGTCCAGCGCCTGCCGGGCCACCCAGAAAGGGTCGACCTCCATCGCGCGGGGCGGCTCCAGCCGGACAAGTGGTGCGGGCGTGCGACCGGCCTCGGTCACAAAGAAGCCGGAGCCTGGGCGGGGGCGGATCAGCCCCTCGGCGGACAGCCGGTCATAGGCCTCGACGACGGTGGAGGGCGAAACCGAGAGCTCTATGGCCAGCCGGCGGATCGATGGCAGCCGGTCGTTGGGGACAAGCTTGCCTGAGCCGACGCGCCCGCGAATATCGGCCATGACCTGCGCCGTCCGCGAGGCTGGCAGCTCCGGTGGTTGAACGCGCTCATTCATCTGTATGGCCTTTGTCATCAATACAGTTTGGGCAGATTGTATCGCTCCGTCTCTGGATACGCCAGCCCCTCCGCGCGATAGGGGATCGCAGACAAAAGGAGACGAGAATGACGAAGTCTTGGAAAGCCTGGGCCAGCGGTTTCATCGGCGTGCTGATCTTTAGCGGCTCGCTGCCGGCAACGCGCGTGGGATTGGCCGATTTTGCCCCGCTGTTCCTGACCTCGGCGCGCGCCGTGATCGCGGCGGCCCTGGGCGCCGTCCTGCTGATCGCAATGCGAGAGAAGCGTCCCCTGCGCAGCGATCTGCTGCCGCTGGCGGTCGTGGCCCTCGGCGTCGTGGTCGGCTTTCCCCTGCTGACGGCGCTGGCGCTGAAAAGCATCAACTCGGCCCAGTCGATCGTCTTCGTCGGCTTGCTGCCGCTCTGCACAGCTCTTTTCGGCGTGTTGCGGGCCGGCGAGCGTCCCTCTGCAGTCTTCTGGATGTTCTCCGTGACGGGCGCGGCGCTGGTTGCCGGTTTCGCGCTGTCAACGACGGCGGATATGGCGATCGCGGGTGCCGGGCTGATGATCGCAGCGGTTCTTGCCTGTGGTCTGGGTTATGCCGAAGGCGCGCGCCTGTCGCGGCGGCTGGGCGGCTGGCAGGTGATCAGCTGGGCGCTGGTGCTGTCGCTGCCAGCAATGCTGCCGCTCGCACTCTGGACCGTGCCGGAGGATCTTGGCGCCGTTTCGACATCCGGCTGGTTGGCCCTGGCTTACGTTTCGCTGTTCAGCATGATGATCGGCTTCATCTTCTGGTATCGCGGCCTGGCGCTCGGCGGCATTGCCTCGGTCGGTCAGCTGCAGCTGTTGCAGCCGTTTATGGGCTTCGTGCTGGCAGCAGGGCTGCTGCATGAGAAGGTCAGCCTTCCCATGCTGGCGACAGCCCTGCTCGTGGTACTCTGCGTGGCGGGCAGCCGGCGCTTTGCGTGAGGGTTATCTTAGCGCCCGGACATCTTGGCCATGGCCTCGCCATAGCGGGCGCCGGCCACCTTGTCGGGCGAGACGGTATTTGACAGGGCGGCGAGATCGTCGGTCGAGAGCGTGATCCCGGTCGCATCGATATTGCTGTCGAGATTGGCGATTTTTGGCGGTGCCGGGGATCGGCACGATGAAATCGCCCTGGGCGAGAACCCAGGCGAGCGCCAGCTGGCCGGGCGACACACCCTTCTCCGCCGCCATGGTTTCGAGCGCCGTGACCAGCGCCAGATTGGCGTCGAAATTCTCCTGATCGAAACGCGGCAACCCGCGGCGGAAATCGTTTTCACCGAGCTTGGAGAGGTCCTTCAGGGCGCCGGTCAACATGCCGCGCCCAAGCGGCGAGAAGGGCACGAAGCCGATGCCGAGCTCGCGGCAGGTGTCGAGCACGCCGTTGGTTTCGGGGTCGCGGGTCCAGAGGGAGTATTCGCTCTGGATGGCGGAGATCGGGTGCACAGCATGGGCGCGCTGCAGCGTCGCGGCACTTGCCTCCGAGAGGCCGAGGGCCTTCACCTTGCCCTCTTTCACGAGGTCCGCCATGGCGCCGACCGTCTCCTCGATCGCAATATCAGGGTCGACGCGGTGCTGGTAGAAGAGATCGATGACCTCGACGCCGAGCCGCTTCAGCGACGCCTCCGCGACGGCCCGAACATGCTCCGGCCGGCTGTCGAGGCCGGAGGGGCGCGCGGCCTTGGCTTCCTCGCCGATGGTGAAGCCGAACTTGGTGGCGATCACCACGTGCTCGCGATGGCGCTTCAGGCCCTTGCCGACCAGCTCCTCATTGGTGAAGGGGCCGTAGACCTCGGCCGTGTCGAAGAAGGTGACACCGCGTTCGACAGCACGGTCGAACAGTGTCTGCGCAGCCGCCTCGTCGATATTGGTGCCATAGGCATGGCTCATGCCCATGCAGCCAAGACCGATGGTCGAAGTGGTGAGTGAGCCGAGTGTGCGGGTCTTCATGATGGCCTCCTGTGATACCGATGTTGCGCAAAGCTGCGCGGCTGGTCAGGGCAAACTACGGCGAAAGCGTTCTTCAGAAAATCCATGCATTGCCGATCACCTTGTTCTATCATTTCGCACAATGAACCGGACCCAGCTTTCGCAACTCGCCGTGCTTGCCACGGTGGCGCATCACGGCAGCTTCCGCAAGGCAGCCGCTGAACTCGGCATTGCGCCCTCCGCAGTGAGCCATGCGATCTCGTCCCTGGAGGAGAGCCTGAACCTCCGCCTGATGGCACGCACCACCCGCAGTGCCGCGCCGACGGCGGAAGGTCGCCAGCTTCTCGAAACCCTGCAGCCTGCGCTGGCCGATATCGCCTCGGCTATAGAGGCGCTCTCCGACAGCAGTGGCTGCCCTGCTGGCGCGCTGCGCATCACCATGCCGATGCTGGCGGCGCAAAGCCTGATAGCGTCTCGTCTCGGCGCCTTTGCCGCCGCCTATCCCGAGATCGAACTGGAGATCGTGACCGACGATCGCTTCGAGGATATCGTCGAAAAGGGCTATGACGCGGGCCTGCGTCTGGGCGAACATCTCGATGCCGACATGATCGCGGTCAGAATGAGCGGCCCTTGGCGCGGCTCTGTCGTCGGTTCGCCGGATTATTTTGCAAGGCATCCCGTGCCCCGCGAACCGCGCGACGTCACCGAACACGCCTGTATCCGCAGGCGCTTCCAGAGCGGCACGATCTATCGCTGGGAATTCGAGAAGGACGGTCGCGCACTCTCTATCAATGTGCGCGGGCCGCTGATCCTGTCGGATCAGGGCCTGATGCGACAGGCCGCCCGCGATGGCGCGGGCCTCGCCTATCTCTTCGACACCGGAGTCGAGGCGGATATCCGCGAAGGCCGGCTGATCCGCGTTCTCGACGACTGGTGCCCGCCCTTCGACGGCTTCTCGCTCTACTATTCCAGCCGCCGCCAGATGCGCCCGGCCCTGCGAGCCTTCATCGATTTCTTCCGGTGGCGCGGCTGACGGCTATCCGCCGAGCTTCAGCCGATAGCGGACATGGCCGTCTTCCGGCGCGTAAGTGTCATAGAGCTTGCGGGCCGTGGCGTTGTCCCGGTCGGTATGCCAGTACAGCCGCGACCAACCGTTTGCCTTCGTGATCGCGATCAGATCGTCGATCAGCGCCCGGCCAATGCCCTGACCGCGATAGGTCGCATCGAGGAAGAGGTCCTCCAGGTAACAATCCGGCGTCTTCACCCAGGTTGAATCGTGGAAATGGTGGATGGCAAAACCGGCCAGAGTGCCGTCCACCTCCGCTACGCGCATGGCGACGCGCGACGACGGATCGAGAATGCGCGCCCAGGTATGGGCCGTGACATCGTCGGCGAGGTCTACCTTGTAGAAGGCGAGATACTGATCCCAGAGACCCCGCCAGGCGGATTCGTCAGCCGCCGTGGCGTCCCGAATGACGAGAGGCCGGCTCATGCGCTGGCCGCATTGAGCGCTTCGATCTGCGCCGTGGTCAGTTCAAGCTTACCGGCGGCAATCAGGCTGTCGAGCTGGCTGAGGCTGGTGGCTGAGGCGATCGGTGCGGTAATCCCCGGCTGGGCAGCAACCCAGGCGATGGCGACGGTGGCAGGGCTGGTGTCGGTTTCGGCAGCCACCTGGTCGAGGGCTCCGAGAATATGGAAGCCACGCGTGTTGAGATAGGGCTCCATGTCCTCGCCGCGTGCCTTGCCTTCGGTATCCGCCGCACTGCGATACTTGCCAGTGAGGAAGCCAGAGGCCAGCGCGTAATAGGTGATCACGCCGATCTCTTCCCGCTGGCAGAGATCAGCAAGATCATTTTCGAACTTCGCACGCGTGTAGAGATTGTATTCCGGCTGGATGACATCGTAACGCCCGACGCCCGCCTTCGCCGCCGCGTCGAAGGTCGCCTGAAGTTGCTCGGCGTCGAGGTTGGAGCAGCCGATCGCGCGCACCTTGCCCTCGTCCTTCAGCTTGGCGAAGGCGACAAGGCTTTCCTCGTCATCGGTTTCCGCATCCGGCCAATGCGCAAGATAGAGGTCGATATAGTCGGTCTGCAGACGGCGGAGCGAATCCTCGACGGCCTCCGCAATGCGGCGTGCGCTGAGGCCCCGGCGCTTGCCCCCGAGATCGGCGCCGACCTTGGTGACGATGACGGCATCCTCGCGCTTGACGCCACCGCGCTTCAGCCAGTTGCCGATGATCGTCTCACTTTCCCCGCCGACATTGCCGTCGGCCCAGAGCGAATACATGTCGGCCGTATCGATCGTGTTGAAGCCGGCGTCGAAGAAGCGGTCGAGAACCTCGAACGACGTCTTCTCGTCGGCGGTCCAGCCGAAGACATTGCCGCCGAGCACGACGGGGGCGATCGAAAGGCCGGTGCGGCCGAGAGCACGTTTCTGCATGTGAAGCCTCGGATAGATGGGGAAAGGAAGGATCAGGGCGACGCTATCAAGCGTAAGTCGACGGCACCATTGAAAAGCATTGATGGGTTCTGAAGCGGGCTTGTCCTATCGCCCGCGCATGGCCTCGATATGGGTCTCGCATTGCGGCTTTCCAGTGTCGTGGGGGCTTTCAGTCCCCAGTCTTGCGAAACGCGCTGGGTGGCAGGCCGTGATGCTGGGCAAAGACCCGCCGCATATGCCGCGAGGAGGCGAAACCCGCGCGATGCGCCAGGCTTTCCATATCGAGCCTCGATTGCTTGAGAAGCTCCTGTGCGAGCGTCACCCGCATGAGGTTGACGTAATCGACAACCGACTGACCGACATGCTCGCGGAAGAGACGCGACAGATGCCGTTCGCTCAGGTGCGCGATGTCGGCGAGCCCCGGCAGGGACCAGTCCCGCGCCGGATCGGCCATGATTGCGTCCTGAGCCCGGTGGATGGCGGGATGGATGTGGTTGCGCCCTGAAAGCCAGGGCGACATCTGCGGATCCTGGCCGCTGCGGCGCAGATAGATGACCATCTTGCGGGCGGCAGATAGAGCTGCTTGCGGCGAGGCGAAGCGGCTGACGAGATGCAGCATCAGGTCGATGCCGGTCGAGATCCCCGCACTCGAGAAGCGGTTACCATCTTCGACATAGAGCCGGTTTTCCAATACGCTGGCCGTCGGGGCGAGCGAGCGCAGTTCGTGCAGACACTCGGCATGCGTGGTGCACTGATGCCCCTCCATCAGCCCGGCGGCGGCCGCCAGCAGCGCACCGGAGCAGATGGTGACGAGACGTGTGTCGGGGCGCACCGTGCGGCTGAGCCATCGCGTGAGTGTCTTCAGTTCCGCGTCCCGCGCAATCTCCTCGATCCCGACGGTGAGACTTCCCGAAATCATCAGGATCGCATTGTCCGGCAGGCTGTCGGGCAGGGGGTCCAGCCCCTCCAGCATCAGTCCGATCGAGGTTTGCTGCCGGGCTGCGGCCGAGATGTAGCGATAGTCGAAACGGACCCGGTCCTGTTCCTGGTTCGCATAACGCAACACTTCCAGCGGACCGGCAATGTCGATCAGCAGGGTGTCAGGCGGAACGAGGATGAAGACCGGGATCACGTCCATCGTGGTCAATCTCAGGCGGCGGCAGAAAGAGGCGCGAGCGCCTGTTCGACTGTTGCGATCCGGGCAAAGCGGCCTGATAGCACCAGTTCCGTCCTGACGCGGATGTCCTCGGCGGAAAAAACTTTGCCCGAGGCATGCGTCATCGGGAAGGTCAGCGTCGCCTCGGTCACGAAGTCAACCTCGAAGCCGAGATCGGACGCGTGGCGCGTCGTGGTCTCGCAGCACTGCTCGGTGCGGATGCCCGAGACGATGACGCGGCGGATGCCGTTTGCGCGCAGCCAGGCGTCGAGCCCAGTATCGACCAGGGCTGAATGCACACCCTTGTGCAAGGTCACGTCCGGCGCAATCGTAATCTCCTCGAGCGTGCGGACAAGGCCACTTTCCAGCCGGAAGGCTTCGTCGGTGTCGACGTGGAAGATCTGCACGATCGGCATGCCGGCCGCCTTGGCGCCATCGATCAGCGCCTGCTGGCGGGAAAGATAGGTGGGCAGTTCCGACGCGTCCCAATAGGGTGCCTGGCGAAAGCTCTCCTGAACGTCGACCACGATGAGGGCAGTGTCTTGAGCGGACATGTTCGTCTCCTGTCTTTGCGATGAAGACTAGCATAGATCCCTGGTTTGTAGTCACCATGCGCCTGCCGGACGAAGAGCGGACATTTTTGGCCAAGCATCTCTTTCTCGGCGCAAGCTGATTGTCTGACAACCCGTTGCGCCTTGCCGGTGCTTCGCCTAATGTCCGCCCCGACATTTTGAGGAGGACCAAAGATGCTGCGTTTCGGAATTCTGTCGACGGCCAAGATCGGTCGCGAGCTTGTGGTACCGGCGATCCAGGATGCCGAAAACGCCGTCGTCACGGCGGTTGCGAGCCGCGATCTCGCCCGAGCCCGTGAGATGGCCGACCGCTTCTCGGTTCCCCACGCCTTCGGCTCCTACGAGGAAATGCTCGCCTCCGACGTCATCGACGCCGTCTACATTCCGCTGCCGACCTCGCAGCATGTCGAATGGGCGATCAAGGCAGCAGATGCCGGCAAGCATGTGCTCTGCGAAAAGCCGATCGCGCTGAAGGCTGAAGAGATCGACGAGATCATCGCGGCGCGCGATCGCAACAAGGTGCTCATCACGGAAGCCTATATGGTGACTTACGCACCGGTCTGGCTGAAGGTCCGCGAACTGCTCGCTGAAGGTGCCATCGGCACACTGAAAATGGTCCAGGGCTCGTTCACCTATTTCAACCGCGACCCCGGCAATATGCGCAACATTCCGGAGCTGGGCGGCGGCGGCCTGCCCGATATCGGCGTCTACCCGACCATCACCACGCGCTTTTCCACCGGCAAGGAGCCGGTCCGCGTGCAGGCGAGCACCGATCGCGACCCGGAATTCGGCACGGACGTCTATTCCAGCGTGCGCGCTGATTTCGGCGATTTCGAGCTGAATTTCTACGTCTCCACCCAGATGGCCAATCGCCAGCTGATGGTCTTCCACGGCACGGATGGTTTCATCGAGGTGAAGTCGCCGTTCAACGCCGATCGCTGGGGCGCCGAGGAAGTCGAACTCACCAATCGCGGCCATAACGTCTCGCAGATCTTCCGCTTCCCCGACAGCCGCCAGTACAAGCTGGAAGCCGAAGCCTTTGCCCGTGCCGTCGCCGGCACCAAGGGCGAGGTCGTCACGCTGGAAAGCTCGAAGGCGAACCAGAAGCTGATCGACGCGATCTATCGCGCAGCGGGCAAGGACGGCTGGGAAGCGGTGTAAGCCGCTTCTCGTCGCTTAGAGCATTTCCGGAAAAAACGGAGTCGCCGTCAATGCTCTATCATTTGGTTTTTGCGCAATTCCGGACGCAAAACCGCTTCGCACTTTTGCTGGATTTGCTCTAGCGGCGAAACACGTAGCGCGAATAGCCGAAGAAGCTGAACAGCATGGCTGCGATGGACGCAAAGACCAGCGCGGCATAGGGGCTGAGCAGCGGTGCGCCGATCAGCAGCAGGGCATAGACCCCGTAATTGATCAGCGACGTCACGACCCCGATGAAACCATAGCGAAAGCCTTCGCTGACAACAGAGCGTTTCGAGGCGCCGAAGGTGAAATGGCGGTTGAGCAGCCAGGTCGTGGTCATGGCAACCGCGATTGCCAAGATGCGGGCGGCAAGCGGTCCGATCGGCGTGAAGGTCAGGAACAGCCAGAGCACCCCGGCATCGACGAGAAAGCCGGTGGCGCCGACGACGACGAAGCGTAGGAACTTCTTCATGCCGCGCGGGACGAGCCGCCCTTGGCCGCAGTCTTGGCCGAACGCTCACGCTTGGGCTTTTCGTCCGGCGATACGGGTTTAACCTGGAGCTTGGCCGTGCTGAGGGCTGGCAGCGTCAGATAGTGGATCCTGAGCTGTTCGGCACGCGAGCGCGCGACGGAATCGAGGATGAGCGCTGCCGTGAACGACAGGAAGGACATCATCGTCAGCGCCATCGCGGCGATCCAGGTCGGCATGCGCGAGACGAGGCCGGTGGTGAAGAACTCGTAGAGCACAGGTGCCATGGCCGCGAGGCTCACGCCCATCAGGCCAGCCGCAATCAGGCCGAAGAAGGCGAAGGGCCGCGTTTCCTTCATCAGCATGGCAAACATCCAGAGGATCTTGAAGCCGTCCTTGAAGGTCGAGAGCTTCGAATGCGAACCCTCCGGCCGGCGGCCGTAATCGAGCTCGATCTCGCAGACCGGAAGCTTCAGCCGTGAGGCATGCACCGACATTTCCGTCTCGATCTCGAAGCCGGCGGAAACGGCCGGGAAGCTCTTCACATAGCGGCGCGAGAACGCGCGGTAGCCGGAGAGAATATCCGTGAAGTCATTGCCGAACAGCACGCGGTAAAGCAGGTTGAACAGCCGGTTGCCGAAAGCATGACCGTTGCGGCCGGCATCATCATGCACGCCGCGGCGGGTACCGACCACCATGTCGGCGCGTTCGGTGATCAGCGTGCGGATCAATTCCTCGGCGTCCGCAGGGCCATAGGTCCCGTCGCCATCGGCCATGATGTAGATGTCTGCATCGATGTCGCAGAACATGCGGCGCACCACATGGCCCTTGCCCTGACGGCGTTCCCGCACGACGGTCGCACCGGCGAGCATGGCTTTCAGCGCCGTGCCGTCGGTCGAGTTGTTGTCGTAGACATAGATCTTCGCCTCCGGCAGCGCCGTGCGGAAGTCGGTCACGACCTGCCCGATCGTGGCTGCCTCGTTGTAGCATGGCAGGAGAACGGCGATGTCGAGGGAAGGGGTGGCCGCACGGCTCATGGGGACCTGCTCAAAGCGCTGGGGTTCGGGCAGCCCTCAGGCCACCATTGATTTTACTATTTCTTGAGAAGGTTAAGGCTAGGTTTCAGGGAAGATCAGTCTTTGAAATATGGTCTGCCGCTGTATTCCCGAAGGGGATATTGCCTGGTGGGCCTGGAGGTTTGACCAAGCATGGCCGATATCACCCTGCCGAGCGCGTCGAGACCCTCCACCGCGCGTCCGCTCCTACTCTGGACGCTGGTTTACGGCCTTCTCACCATGGCCGTGATAGCCCTGCTCAATCTCCCGGCCGCCAGCGATTATGTCGGTAACGACAATGACGATGTCATGCGTCTGGTGCAGGTACGCGACCTCTTGGCCGGCCAGTCCTGGTTCGACCTGACGCAGTATCGGCTGGGGCTCGATGGCGGCACCTTGATGCATTGGTCGCGGCTGATCGATTTGCCTATCGCGCTCTTGATCCGCTTTTTTGCCCAGATCGTGCCGATGCCACAGGCCGAGGCGCTGGCGCTTCTCGTCTGGCCCTTCCTGCTGATCCTGCCGCTGATGGCGGCCATCGCGACTGCTGCTCGCCGTCTGGGCGACGATGTCACCATGCATCTCGCGCTGCTGCTGACCTGCGTCTTCGTCATCACCGGCAATCGCTTCCTGCCGGGATCGATCGACCATCACAATGTCCAGCTTGTCCTGGTCGCGACCATCGCAGCCGGCCTCATCGATCCCGCGCGCGGCCTGGCAGGGCATGCGCTTGCCGGCATCGCGGCCGCCGCGGCCATCGCGATCGGTGCCGAAACAACGCCTTTCGTGGCGGCGGCCTGCGCCATCGTCGGTGTGCTCTGGGCTGTGCAAGGCGAGGACTATGCAAGAGCCGCCCGCGCCTTCTCGCTCACACTTCTCGTCAGCCTCTCGGCCTTCTTCTTTGCGACCGTTCCTCCGTCACAATATGCCGATGTCACCTGTGACAGTCTCTCGGTCGGCTTTTACGCCGTGGTCGGCATTGGCGCTGCCTCGCTCTTCATCGCCACCCAGCTGCCGGGCATGGGCAATCTGCGCCTGCGCATCGCAGCGATTGGCGTCACTGGCGTGCTCGTCGGCCTCGGTGCGGTGACGATCGCGCCGCAATGCCTGCAGAACCCGCTGAGCGAACTCGACCCGCTTCTGCAGTCCATGTGGCTTGCCGGTGTCATCGAAGCGCAGTCGTTCCTCGACCAGATCTCCAAGGAGCCGGCTGCTTTGGTGGGCTTGATGCCGTCGGCTTCTTCGCGATCCGTGTCTGCCTCTTCCGCATCCTCAACGGTGATCGGGTGCGTGCCCACGCGATTGTCCTGGCACTGGTCGCTGTTTGCTGGCTGATCGCGCTCATCCAGGTGCGCGGTGCCATCTTCGCCAATCTTCTCGCCATCCCGCCCTTGGCCCTGCTGATCGGCGAGCTGCGTCGCAAGGCGCGCGAAGAACCCGATCAGCTGGGGACGGGCCTGCTCTTTGCGCTGGCCGCCTTTCTTTCGGTCCCGAGCGCCTGGGCGCTGTTCGGCGTGCTCTTCGTCGAGGGCACGGCGGGTGTCACCAACCGGGTGAAGGGCCTGTCCCAGACGCCGGCTGCAACAACCGAGCAGACCGCTGCCTGCGACGCGCCATCCGGGTTTGCCGCACTCAACGATCTGCCGACCGGCGTCGTCGTGGCCGCATCCGACATGGGACCGGAGATCCTGCGTTTCACCCGCCACCGGGCGCTCTCCGGTCCTTATCACCGCAACCAGGGCGGCATGCTGACCGAGCTGCATGTTGGCCTCTCCAAGCCCGACGAGGCGGCAGCCTTCCTGCGCGGCGCGGGTGCGACGCTCCTCGTCTTCTGCCCGGATTTCCCGCAGACGGAGAAGATCGCCCTGACCAAGGCCGACGGTCTCTATGCCGGCATGATGAAGGGCGAGGTCCCGGTCTATCTCCGGCGGGTACAGGTCGACCCCTCCTCCAGCATGCAGATCTACAGCGTCGAACTGCCCTGACGGAAAGCGCGGGATCACCTGCGTAGGCGGGCTGATCTCGCTCTGATTTTCCGCTAGGAAATGGCCATGAGCAATTTCTTCGACAGCGATTCGCCGACGAACCTCACCGAGTTCTCCGTTTCGGAACTCTCGGGTTCGATCAAGCGCACCATCGAAACCTCTTTCGATCATGTGCGCGTGCGCGGCGAAATCTCCGGCTATCGCGGGCCGCATTCCTCGGGCCATGCCTATTTCAGCCTGAAGGATGACAAGGCCCGCATCGATGCGGTGGTCTGGAAAGGCTCCTTCTCGAAGCTGAAATATCGTCCGGAAGAGGGCATGGAAGTGATCGCGACCGGCAAGGTCACCACCTTCCCCGGCTCGTCGAAATATCAGATCGTCATCGAGCAGATGGAGCCGGCCGGTGCCGGCGCGCTGATGGCGCTGATCGAGGAGAGGAAGCGCCGCTTCACGGCGGAAGGTCTGTTCGACCCGGCCCGCAAGCAGCTCCTGCCCTTCCTGCCGAAGGTGATCGGCGTCGTGACCTCGCCGACCGGCGCCGTCATCCGCGATATCCTGCACCGTATCTCCGACCGTTTCCCAATCCGTGTGCTGGTCTGGCCGGTGAAGGTGCAGGGCGAAGGCTCCGGCGACGAGGTGGCGAATGCCATCCACGGCTTCAACGCGTTCGAGCCTGGCGGGCCGATCCCGCGACCGGACGTGTTGATCGTGGCCCGCGGCGGTGGCAGCCTCGAGGACCTCTGGAGCTTCAACGACGAGGCGGTGGTGCGTGCGGCCGCTGCAAGTACCATTCCGCTGATCTCCGCCGTCGGCCACGAGACCGACTGGACGCTGATCGACTACGCCGCCGATGTGCGCGCGCCGACGCCGACGGGGGCGGCCGAAATGGCAGTCCCGGTCAAAGCCGATCTCGAGGCCCAGGTCGCAACGCTTACCGCGCGGCTGTCCGGTGCCATGAACCGCCAGATGGACAATCGCCGTCAGAACCTGCGCAGCCTGGTCCGCGCGCTGCCCTCGCTCGATCAGTTGCTGGCTTTGCCGCGCCGCCGCTTCGACGAAGTCGCCGCCGGTCTTGGACGCAGCCTCGAACTCAACACCATGAACAAACGCCGCAGCTTTGAACGTGCGGCGGCCAAGCTCTCGCCGGATATGCTGGCGCGGCAGTTGGTGGAGCGTAAGCAGAAACTATCTGAAAGCGCGGTTCGCGCTGAACGCGTTATCGAGCGCCTGATCGAGCGCAACAAGGCGCGGCTGGGACGCTTCGATGCGACGCTGACGGCGGTGCCCGCGCGGCTGAAGGCGATGATGGAGCGCTCGAAGGACAGGCTCGAAAGCCTCGGTCGTCGTGCCGACAGTGCCGTGATGAACGACCTCCGCCGTGCGCGTCAGGCTCTGGTCTCGCAGGATCGCGTCTTGCAGTCGCTCTCCTACAAGAACGTGCTTGCCCGCGGCTATGCCGTGATCCGCGACGAAAACGATCGCCCCCTGTCCCGTGCCGAAGGACTGTCGCATGGTCAGGCGATCGCGATCGAATTCGCCGATGGCCGCGTCGCTGCCGTCGCCGGCGAAGGTGTAGCACCGCCGGAACCGTCGGCAGCGCTGCCGACCCGCGCCGCAGCAGTCTCCAAGCCGGTGCGCAAGAGCGAGCCGCCGGCCGGGCAGGGCAGTCTCTTCTGATGGTCGCCCGACGCTTCCTCGTCGTACTCGCTCATCCCCTGCCGGAAAGCTTTGCCGCTTCTGCGGCAAGGGCGGTGGTGGAAACGCTGGAAGCGAAGGGCCACACGGTCGACCTGCTCGATCTCTATGCCGAGGATTTCGACCCGCGCCTGACGGCTGCCGAACGCGCCGCCTATATGGAGCCCGGTTATCAACCTACAGAAGTCTCCGGCATCGTCGAGCGGCTGAAGGCGGCCGATGGTCTGGTGCTCGTCTTTCCGCAGTGGTGGTTCAATCTGCCGGCGATCATGAAAGGCTTCATCGACCGCATCTTCGTGCCCGGCGTCGCCTTCGGCCACGACAAGGCCGGCGGACGGATCGTGCCGTTGATGACCAATATCCGCAGCTTCTGGGTCGTGACCTCGACCGGTTCGCCCTGGTGGGTGGTCCATCTCTATATGGGCAATCCAGTCAAGCGCATCCTGAAGCGAGGCGTGGCCGCCTTCTGTGCCAAGGGCGTCGATTTCCGCATGCTCGCCATTCACGACATGGACCGCGCGACGGATGAAAAGCGCAAGCGCTTCCTGACAAGGATCAAGGCAGCTTTTGCAAGTCTGTAGCGACGCAGAGGGCACCTCGGTTGCATTGTGTCGAATTACACTTTTGATTGAGGTTTCGACCCGAATGAAAACCGATGGTTGACTTTCATTAGGAAGGCCTCCATCTATGGCTCATCGATTGTTGCTTGATAAGCTTTGGTTATCGCGCGGAACAGCCCGCGCCCTGTCGAACCTTCCTTTCAAAAATCGTTACCTCCACAGCGCATCCGCGCTGCGGCACTCTATGCGCTATGAAAGGGTTCATCATGACCACTGGCACAGTAAAATGGTTTAATTCCACCAAGGGCTTCGGCTTCATTCAGCCTGACAGCGGCGGCCCGGACGCATTCGTTCACATCTCGGCAGTTGAACGCTCCGGCATGCGCGAAATCGTCGAAGGCCAGAAGCTGGCTTACGACATGGAGCGCGACAACAAGTCGGGCAAGATGTCGGCCTGCAACCTGCAGGCAGCCTGATAGATCCGGGATCTGCTTTCCTTTGACCACGGATGTACTGGCACTGTCGAGAGGCACGATCCCACGGAAGGTCAGGCGGTTCGCCTGGCCTTTTTTTATTGCCCGGAAGGGCAGTGCTCCTGAAAGGAGACGACATGACCGAACAACTCACCAAGTCGCGCCAGACCGCCGAAATCGCTTTTACGAAGACGCAGTCTCAGTTTCTCGCGCGCGGTCGCGCGATCGACGAGCAGGATGCAATTACCTCTGCCCGTGACGAGAAGACGCTGCGCCTGCGCGAAGCCCGTCTGACACGCGAACGCGAAGCGCGCGAAAGCGCAACGGCGGCTCTGGTCGCCAAGCGCGCCCGTACCTGACCCCCTATTGTCCAAGAGATCGGAGCACCGATGAAATTCAGCAGAGACCATGGCCTGGCCGAACGCCGCACCACAGCAACAGACGCCAAGGCGGCATTGCTTCAGGCCTATAAGGCGGCCCATGCCGCAGCCGACCCCGAACGCGAAGCCCGCATGGCAGAGCGTGTCGCACGCGCCGAAGAGCGCGAGCAGCGCCATGCCGAGCGCACCCGCCTGAAGGCCGAAGAAAAGGCCCGCGCCGAACAGGAAGCCCGCGAACGCGAGGAAGCCCTGATCGCCGAGGCCAACGCCGAAAAGGTCGCTCGCGAACACGCAGAAGCTTCGCGCATCAGCCGCGTTGTCGAAGACGAAGCAGCCCGCAAGGCCGAGCGCGACCGTCGTTACGCCGCCCGCAAGGCGCGCCAGGGCTGATCCCAGCCGTCGGATGAGCGATCGAGCCCATCCGTGAAGACAGGCCATCGCGACAGTCGGTGGCCCCCCGCGATGTGAAAATCGATGATGTGAAGATCGATTGCGCGCAATCGATCAATCTCATGTGATTATACTAGACAACTATCTTCATCATTGCCACATCTGCGCCTGAAGCCGGATGTGCTCCCAAGCATCCGGTCAAACGGAGCATGACTATGATGAAGAAACTTGTTCTCGCCGCGGCCTTGGCTGCGGCCACTGTCGGTGGCGTTTCAGCCCAGGCCGCGACCTTTGTCGAAGCCGGCGGCTGGACACCCCGCGAAATCCTGTTCGGCAAGCAGTACAACGGCAATGTCACCGCGATCCGCGTCGATCGTGGCAGCTTTGAACGCCACACATACCCGCAGCAGGCCATCTACCCAACCGGTAACAGTATGCGCCTGGCACAGGCTATGGTGACGGAAGACCCGAGCCTTTCGGCTGCCCTCGAAGTTCGCGGCATTGCCCCGCACAATGTACTCTGGGTGCAGACGGCGTTCAACGGCGGCAAGGTCGTCTACTATCGCTGATCGACACTAAGCCCTGAAAACAAAACCCCGCCCTGGCAACAGGACGAGGTTTTTTGTTGTCCATGGCTTGGAGGCGGAGGCCTTAGGCCCACTCACCCTTGCGCATGACCGGAACCTTCGAGCCATCCGCCCGGATGCCATCGATATCGACCTTGTCCGAGCCGATCATCCAGTCGATGTGGATCAGCGAGGAGTTGCCGCCTTGCGCCTTGATCTGGTCCCGGCTGAGCGAGGCGCCATCCAGGAAGCACTTCGAATAGCACTGGCCAAGCGCGATATGGCAGGAGGCATTCTCGTCGAACAGCGTGTTGTAGAAGAGCACGCCCGAGGCCGAGATCGGCGATGAATGCGGCACCAGCGCCACTTCGCCGAGGCGCCGTGCGCCGTCGTCGGTGTCGAGCACCTTGTTGAGCACGGCCTCGCCCTTCGAGGCCTTGGCCTCGACGATCCGGCCACCTTCGAAGCGCACCTGGATGTCATCGATCAGCGTGCCCTGATGGGAAAGCGGCTTGGTCGAGGAGACATGGCCCTCCACCTTCAGCGCATGCGGGGTGGTGAAGACTTCCTCGGTCGGAATGTTCGGATTGCAGGTGACACCATTCTTCGCCGTCGACGCGCCGCCATGCCATTCGTGACCGTCCGCGAGGCCGACCTTCAGGTCGGTGCCCGGACCGGTGAAGTGGAGGGCAGCAAAGCGCTCGCCGTTCAGCCAGGTCGACCGCTTCCTCAGTTCTGCATTGTGCTCAGCCCATGCGCCAATCGGATCATCGCGGTCGACGCGGGACGCAGCGAAAATGGCATCGGCCAGCTTGCGCACGGCCTCTTCGATCGGCAGATCCGGGAAGACCAGCTTCGCCCAGGACGGGTTCGGATAAGAGCAGATGTTCCAGTTGATGTCGAAGTTGGAGATGTGCTCCAGCGCCGGCTTGTAGGCGATCGAGGTCGCCTTGTTGGCGCGCCCGACCTTCGTGGGATCTTCCTGGGACAGCAGCAGCGGATTGTCGCCGGCGATCGCCAGGCGCGCAGCACCGTTCTCATAGGCCTTGGCCATGCCGTCATAGAGCCAGTTCGGCGCGCGATCGAAACTCGCGTCGTGACCATGGCGATAACGCGCCAGCGTCGTCTCCTCGTCCGAATAGAAGGTGGTGACCGTCGAGGCGCCAGCCTTGTAGGCATGCGCCGTGATCAGCCGCACCAGTGGCACGGCGACCAGCGGTGCCGTCAGCACCAGGTCCTGTCCCTTTTGCAGCTGCAACCCGACCTTGATCGCCACCTCGGCGAGTTTGTCGAGCTTGTGCGGATCGATGGAGGCGGAGAGATCGGGGAGGGTCATGAAGTATTCCTGTTGTGGCTGTCACGCCAGACTTAAGGGGAAAGATGGCGAAGTCCAGACCATGGGCGCCAAACCATGGATCAGGTCAGGCCGTGAGAGCCGCCGCGATAGCGCCCAGGGCGGCAAGCGCATCCTTGGGCGACAGCCGCACCTGCAACCCGCGTTGGCCGCCATTCATATAGACGAGCGCGTCGTCCATGGCTGAGATCTCGATGGCCGTCGGCACCTGTTTTTTCTGGCCGAAGGGGCTGATGCCGCCGACCACGAAGCCGGTAAGTTTTTCCGCATTGGCCGGCTTCATCATCGCCGCAGATTTGCCGCCGAAGGTGCTCGCCAGCTTCTTCATCGACACCTCCTTGTCGGAGGGCACGACGACGCAGACCGGCTTGCCGTCGAGTTCGGCCATCAGCGTTTTCAGCACCCGCGACGGATGCTCGCCGATCGCTTCTGCCGCCTGCAGCCCGATACGCTCGGCATTCGGGTCGTAGTCATAGGTCGCGGTGGTATAGGCCACACCGGCCTTGTCGAGAAACTGCGTGGCGCGGGTGGTCTTGGCCATGGCTCAGGCCTTGAAGATCTGCTGATAGGTCTCGGGCTTGAAGCCGACCGTGAGCTTGCCGTCCACATCCAGCACCGGCCGCTTGATCATCGACGGCTGCTCCAGCATCAGCGCTTTGGCTTTTGCCGCGTCGAGGTTCTCTTTCTGCGCGTCCTCGAGCTTCTTGAAGGTCGTGCCGGCCTTGTTGAGCAACACTTCCCAGCCGACTTTGCCGATCCAGCCGTCGAGTGTAGACGCGTCAATGCCCTTAGCCTTGTAGTCGTGGAAATCATGGGGCACGCCATGCTCATCGAGCCAGGTGCGCGCCTTCTTCATCGTGTCGCAGTTCTTGATGCCGTAGATGGTGGTCATGCCGCATGTCTCCTGTTCGGGATCGACGGATAGCAAGACGATCACACGGCTGGCAAGCCGACCGCTTTGCCTCGCGGCACACCCGTTGGAAAGTCTTTGCAGGCCCGGCAAAAACGGGTTGATCGATCGCCTAGCGCGGGCCAACCTGTGGCGTCGGGAGAGGATGCTTGATCATGGCGACCAACCACGCTTTTGCGGTGTTCGAAAAGAAGAGTGGCACCTGTGCGATCGCCTGGACCGATGCGGGCATTTGCGGTTTTCATCTGCCGGGTGACGAGCCGGAGCAGGCAGAGCGCGCCATTTGTCGGCGCTTTACGGGTGCGGAGCGCTTGTCTCCGACCCCGGACATCGCAGTCATCATCGATCGTGTGCGAGGCTACTTCGAAGGTGAACGCAGCGACTTCTCCGATCTGCGCCTCGACCTTTCCGCCCAGACGGAACTGTACCGCCAGATCTACCTGGCCACTCTTCGTCTCGGCTGGGGCAGCACGACGACCTATGGCGGCCTCGCCGGAGAGCTTCAGCTTGGGCCGGCAGGCGCCTGGACGGTCGGCCAGGCCATGGCCAAGAACCCCATCCCGCTGATCATCCCGTGTCACCGGGTTCTGGCGGCGGGTCGCAAGATCGGTGGCTTTTCCGCCCCCGGCGGATCGGACTCAAAGCAGCGTATGCTGGAACTGGAAGGTGTCGAATTGCCGGACACCACCCCGGCTCAGCAGTCCTTCGGCTTCTGAAAAGGGGCCAAGAAAAACGGAGGGCGATGGCCCTCCGTTTCATTCGTTCATGACGGTTGAGGCAACTGCCTCATTCCCACTCGATCGTGCCCGGCGGCTTCGACGTCACATCGTAGACGACGCGGTTGATACCGCGGACTTCGTTGATGATGCGGGTAGCAGCCCGTCCGAGGAATTCCATGTCGTAATGATAGAAGTCGGCGGTCATGCCGTCGACGGAGGTGACGGCGCGGAGCGCGCAGACGAATTCATAGGTGCGGCCATCGCCCATGACGCCGACGGTCTGGACCGGCAGCAGCACGGCAAAGGCCTGCCAGATCGCGTCGTAGAGGCCGGCCTTGCGGATCTCGTCGAGATAGATGGCATCGGCTTCGCGCAGGATGTCGAGCTTTTCGCGGGTGACACCACCCGGGCAGCGGATGGCAAGGCCCGGACCCGGGAAGGGGTGGCGGCCGATGAACGAGTCGGGCAGGCCGAGCTCCTTGCCGAGCACGCGCACTTCATCCTTGAAGAGTTCGCGCAAGGGTTCGACGAGCTGCATCTTCATGCGCTCGGGCAAGCCGCCGACATTGTGGTGTGACTTGATCGTCACCGATGGGCCGCCGGTGAAGGAGACGCTTTCGATGACGTCGGGATAGAGCGTGCCCTGGCCGAGGAAGTCAGCGCCGCCGAGCTTCTTGGCTTCTTCCTCGAAGGTCTCGATGAACAGCCGGCCGATGATCTTGCGCTTGGTTTCTGGGTCGGAAACACCTTCCAGCTCGCCGACGAACTTGTCGACAGCATCCACATGGATGAGGTGCAGGTTGTAGTGTTCGCGTGAACATGGCAACGACGTCGGCTGCCTCGTTCTTCCGCATCAGGCCGTGATCGACGAGGATGCAGGTCAACTGATCGCCGACCGCCTCGTGGATCAGCAAGGCTGCGACGGACGAGTCGACGCCGCCCGAGAGCGCACAGATAACCCGCTTGTCGCCGACCTGGGCGCGGATCTGCTCCACCGCCTTCTGGCGATAGGCATGCATGGTCCAGTCGCCCTTCACGCCGGCGATGTTCTGCACGAAGTTCTGAATGAGCTTCGCGCCATCGGGCGTGTGAACAACTTCCGGATGGAACTGTACCGCGTAATACTTGCGCGCCTCGTCGGCGATAAAGGCAAACGGTGCGTTGGCCGAGGTGGCGAGCACCTTGAAGCCCGGCGGGATCGCGGTGACGCGGTCGCCATGGGACATCCAGACCTGGTGGCGGGAACCGACCGACCAGAGACCGCTGAACAGGTCGCAATCCTGTTCGACCTCGAGGAAGGCGCGGCCGAATTCGCGGTGATGGCCACCTTCGACCTTGCCGCCGAGCTGGGCGCACATGGTCTGCTGGCCATAGCAGATGCCGAAGATCGGAAGACCGCTGTCGAACAGCACCTGAGGCGCGCGGGGGCTTCCCTCATCGAGCGTGGAAGCGGGGCTTCCCGACAGGATGATCGCCTTGGGCTTCAACCGGTGGAAGCCTTCTTCGGCGGACTGGAAGGGGACGATTTCGCAATAGACGCCGGATTCACGAACGCGGCGGGCGATCAGCTGCGTTACCTGGCTGCCGAAATCGACGATGAGAACACTGTCGGGATGTGCTGTCTGGGTCATGGCGAGCCTTTAAAGAAATCGCGGCCATCTTTCAATGGCGGGCTTGAAAATTTGTGCGTTGGCTCAGAACCAGAAGACGCCGTCTTCCAACGCCGTTTGCAACCCGTCGACGGCAAGCGCCAGCTTCTTGTCGATGACATGAAGATACTGCGTCCAGTCGTCGATATGATTGACGTCGTGGCGGCCGTCGGAAATGCCGCGCAACCCGATCAGCGGGATGCAGAAGCTCTGGCAGGCGCGCAGGATGGCGAAACTTTCCATATCGACCATGTCTGCCGGGATGGACTGATAGGCCGCACCTGAGACGACATTTGCCCCGGTCGAAAGGGTGGCGGTCGCAATGCTGGGGATGCGCAGCGGCAGTTCGACGGAAACCGGGAGATCGAGGAACGGCGTCTTGCCTTTCTCGAACCCGAAGGCAGAGGCATCCATGTCGCGATAGGAGACTTCCGACACCTGATAGACCTCAGCCTGCTCAAGAGTCGCCGAACCGGCCGAGCCGAGCGAGACGACGAGATCCGGGAGGTCGTCATGCGATGAGAGGCGGGCCAGTTCCTTGGTCAGTGCGACGGCAGCTTCAACCGGCCCGACACCGGTCATCAGCGGAGAAATGCGTGTGCGCAGGAAAACGCCGTACTCGGCGTCTGCTGCCATGACGAAGAGCACGGTCTTGCCTGCCATCAATTTCATTTCATAGGTCATCCGGAAATCCCCTCCCGACCTCGGATCACCATCATCGTGCTGGTCATGGAAGCAATGAGCTTGGCCGGCCCATCTGTCAGCGCATAGCCGCGACCGTCGGCGACGATGATATTGGAGCCTGGCTTGGTGATCTCGCCGTGAAACAGAAAGCGCTCGCCACGCCCTGGCGACATCAGGTTCACCTTGAATTCAATCGTCAGCAGCGAGGCCTCCGGCTCGATCACCGTATGCGCCGCATAGCTGCAGGCCGTGTCGAGGGCTGCCGAAATGACACCGGCATGCAGGAAGCCATGCTGCTGGGTCAGCTTCTCGTCAAAGGGAAGTTCGATCTCCACCACGCCAGGACTGATCCCGTGCAGCGACGCACCAAGTGTCGCCATCGCGCCCTGGCGCGCAAAACTTGCGCGAATGCGCGCTTCCGCTGCGTCCTGATCTAGTTCCACCATCAAACCCGTCCTGTTTCGCCGGGAAATTGGCATGCTCAGGCACGGCAGGCAAGGCGAGACGGCAGGAAATCAGTTCATGAGCGCAATGCTGAGGTTGAGCACGCTCGCAAAGGCAACCCACGCAAGATAGGGCACGAAGAGCAGCGTCGAAAGCCGGTCGATCGGTTTCGCTTTCACCATGAAGGCGATAATCGTCACGAGCATGCCTGCAATCACGGCCAGTGCCAGTTCCGGATTCTGCAGACCGAAAAAGGCCGGCGACCACATGAGGTTGAAGGCCATCTGCGCAAACCAGAGCTGCATGGCCGCAGATTTCGGCGCGCGCTGCCAGATCCGGGCGCCTGCCACGCCGATCAGCACGTAGAGTGTTGTCCAGACCGGGCCGAACAGCCAGGAAGGCGGGTTGAAGAACGGCTTTTCGAGCGACTGATACCAGTCGCCGGGCATGTTAGATACGCCGGCCAGAAGGCCCGCGCCGACGACGAAACCGATGAAGAGGATATAGCTTACGATCTTGGACATGACAGACATCTAGGGCGTGGCGTCTGGTTCTGCCAGCCTTCACAGGCGGATGATGTGCTGGTCCCAAGCGACGGGGCTGTGTCGGTCGAGAAAATAGCCGCGATAGGAAGAGACGGCAAAACTGTCGGGCGAGGGGGCAATGCCCGCTGCATCGGCGAGCACCGTCTCGGACAGAACGCGCCCGTCCTTGCCGTCGAGCACCGCCCAGAGCCCGTTCTTCGGCGAGGCGATGCCGACGAGGCCTGACGCGCGGTTGACGGCGATGGCGCCGACATAATTGCCGAGCCGGTCGGTCGTCTCGTCGGGCAGCTGGAGGTAAGTGATTGCCTCGCCCTTGGCGAAATGGCCGACCAGCGGCGGCCGATCGGTGCGCGGCCCCTCATACTGGCAGGCAAACCAGATCCGCCCATCAGCGGCGACATCGAGGTGCCGGGTGGAGAGCTGCCTGAGTTCGGGCGGAAGCGTGTGTTTCTCGATCAGCGCCCCGGTCCTGGCATCGGCCAGAACGAGTGACGGCTCCATGTGGTCGAGGTTCAGCTTGGTACGGCCGAAATCCGGATGCGTTTCGATCCCGCCATTGGCGATGACCAGGAGACCATCGGACGTGACGGTGATGTCATGCGTGCCGATGCCGTGGGCCGGCACCTCGCCCACGCGCTCGAAGCCGGCGAGGCAGTCATAGATCCCGATCACACCCGCATTGGCGTCGAAGTCGTTCTCGCTGGCATAAAAGAGCCGGCCATCGGGCGCAAAGGCGCCATGGCCGAAGAAGTGCCGGCCTTCCGCTGCCGCGATAATCCGCGGCTCGATGGATTTCTTGCCATCGAACACGACGGCAAAGGTCCCGGGTCGACGGGCAAAGGCAACGGTAAGGCCGTTTTCGGCGCTGTGGCACAGCCCGTGAATACGGCCTGGCAGCGCGATCTCCTCGATCAGGCTGCCCCGTTCGCTGACCAGACCAATGGCAAAGGAGCCATCCGCGCGCTTCAGCCCACTGGCATAGACGGCATCCGCGCGTTCCAGCGCAAAGGCTGCACGCGGCGCGAGGCCAGCGATAAAGGCAAGACCAGCAGAGCGCAGAAAAGCACGACGATCAATGAGCGGCGTTGCGATCATTTCAGTCGCCGTCGGAGAAGGAAAAGCCGGCAGCAAGCCCGATACCGCCGCCGAGATCGTTGTTGAGCCTCAGGATCAGGTCGCGGCTGTTGAGCAGCAGGAAGTCGAGCTTGGCGATCTGCGCCGGATCCTCGAAGATCTTCGCCACATCCGGCTTGATGTCGGCGGAGACCCGCGACAGCGAGCGGGCTACGAAATCGGTCGAGGAAACGACCGAACGATTGTCCTCGGCCAGAAGCTCGGCCATGCCCGATGTGTCGAGCAGGTCGCGCAGGCCTTCGATATTGGCGGTGATCGAACGGAAGGTGTTGCCCGAGCGCCAGTAGATTGCCTGGCGCGGCAGGGCCTTTTTCGGGTCGCCCTTGTAGAAGTGCTCGACGCGCTGGTCACGGATCGTCTCGGCCGCATGCACGAGCACGCCGAGCAGCTCCTTGGCGGCCTCGGCCTCGTCGCGGAAGATCGGATTGCTGGGTCCCGGCGTCTTCCAGGCGGCTGCTACACCATCCGGCGCATCCCAGGCGGCAGAGAGTTCCGAACCGAGACGCTCAAGGTTCGCCGCAATTGCCGTGCCATACTGGCAGCGGTAGTTGCCTTCGGTGGCGGTGAGCGTTTCCGAGCCGGTTCCAAAGAGCACGAATTCCAGCGCGCCCAGCCCCTGCATGGCAACGCTCTTGCCCTTCAAAGTTTCGACCGACGTCACGCTCGGATCAGGCTTGGCGAGGGCTGCCTGAACCTGCTTTAGCCCCGTGCCCTTGCGGTCGGGGAAAAACAGGATGCGCTCGAAGCGGTTGTCGTCGAGGACAGGGCCGACCCGCACGATCTCGATGCGCGACCAGGCTTCCACAAGATCGCCGAAGGTCGATTGCGCGTTCAACAGGCTCTCGGTCGAGGGCGCTTCGCAGAGCATGGCCATGGATTCCTCCATGGTCGCGGCCTCTTCGGTGAAGTGGCGGTAACCGGGGCGGATGAAACCGTCGACGGCCCGGGCCATCACGGTCGGAACCTTGGCGGTGTCGAGCACACCGACGGTCGGGCTCGATTCCTGCGCCAGCGCGGGCAGGGGCAGCAACATCGTGGAGAAGAGGGCAAGGCGCGCGAGAAACCACATCAGAGGGACTCCAGAAACGTGATCAGGGCCTTTCGGTCCTCAAGGGGGGCGGCGGCGAAGGCATTGCGGGCGGCTTCTGCCTCGCCGCCATGCCAGAGAATGGCCTCGGTCAGATTGCGCGCCCGTCCGTCATGCAGAAAGAAGCTGTGGCTGCTCACCACCTGTGTGAGACCGATACCCCAGAGCGGCGGCGTGCGCCACTCCCGGCCGGTGGCATCACCCACGGCCTGACCATCGGCCAAACCTTCGCCCATGTCATGCAACAGGAAATCGGAATAGGGCCAGATCAGCTGAAAGGCCTGCGCCTTGTTTTCAGCCTTCCGGCTGGTGACGAATTTCGGTCGG
The DNA here is from genome assembly GCA_965283865.1 of Allorhizobium sp. Taxonomy (GTDB): domain Bacteria; phylum Pseudomonadota; class Alphaproteobacteria; order Rhizobiales; family Rhizobiaceae; genus Allorhizobium. The sequence goes on along the minus strand of CBDIQA010000001.1, from coordinate 14,805 downwards.
TGGCAGGCGGTGCAACCGCTGGCGTAGAAGATCTCCTTGCCGCGCAGGACTTGTGCATCGTCCACGTTGCGCCGCTTCGGTAGGGCCAGGTTCTTCGCGTAGAAGGTCACGAGTTCGAGCACCGGATCGGGCGCCTCGGTGTCGCCCAGCCGAGGCTGTACGCCGGTGGCGGCCTCGAAACACGAGGTCTGCTTCTCCGTACAGTCGCCGAAATGCCTGGGATCGTCAGGCGTCGAAATCCCGATATCGCCGGCAAAGGCGCTGGCGCTCTGGTCGCGCACAGAAGCGTTCTGCGCCTTCCAGCCGAAGCGGCCGAGCTTGATCTCGCCGGTGCGGTGATCGCGGGCGCGGGCGGCGCGTCCGGATATGCCGTCGCCATCAAGGTCGTCGGGATCGGCCAGCGCCCGGATGTCTTCCTCGGCGATCGCTTCGATCAGGCCGAGCCCGATCATTGGATTGGCGATGCGTGGCGAGAGCACCGTGCCCGGATCGAGCGGCCCGTAATTCAGGTCGCTCACGGAATAGCTGGGGCGACGCAGCATCACCGTCTCGCCGCCTGATAGGGTTACCGGCTCATCGGTATAGGTGATCACCATGCGCCCTTCGGCTGCCATGCCGGGGATCGCCTGATCCTGCAGCTGGCCGCCATAGACGGGGTCGGGCAACGAGGCGATGTCGAGCCGATCGAGCGTTGCCTGTTCCTCTGCCGTGGCGGCCGGCCGAGCGAGGCGGAAGAACATCGAGGTATGGTCGCGATCGCCTTCCGGCGGATGGCCGCGTCCGTCCTTCAGGTGACAGCTCTGACAGGCCCGCGCGTTGAACAGGGGGCCGAGACCGTCGGACGCTTGAGTGGAGGAGGGGGAGGACACCCAGAGCTTGCGGAAGAGCGCATTGCCGAGCTTGAACTCCTGCTCCTCGGCGAAGGTGATATTGGCGGTAAAGTCCGAAAAGGAGTCCGCGCTTACACCGCGTGGGGACGTACCGGCCCCGCCTTGCATCAGTTCGAAACTCTCGGCTTTGCTGAAGTCGCCAGTCGGACGGGTCACGGCGATGACGCGGGACTTGTCCTTTGGCGTCAGGTCGGTTCGCCCGGCAGCCTCTCCGGCGGAAACGGGCGAGATAGTGACGCCCGTTGTCAAAAGCATGCCGAGGCCGGCGAGGATGGCCTTGCGAGTTCTCATGATGGGATCGGGCCGCTCCCTTGGAAGGGGCGGCCCGCCTTTGCTACTTACTGGAAGACGGCGCCAGGATTATCAAGGCTGTCGGAGCCTTCAAGCTCGATCGTGCCAAGATCCAGCGACGCAATGACGCGCTGGATGGTCTGGGTCTGATCGATCAGGCCGTCGATGGCGGCCTGCACGGTGGCATTGCCCTCGGCATTGCCTTCGCCGATCATCTGGTCATAGGCTTCCTTGGTCTGAGCGCGCTCGGCCATCGTGTTCATGGCATTGAGCGTCTTCTCAAGCTTGCCCTTCATTTCCGCATCGAGTGCAGCATCCTTGGCGGCAACCAGCTCCGAGAGTGACGGACCTGTCATCTTGGTGCCGTCGACGCGGGTGTACTCGCCGGTATAGGCAGAGGCGATGCCGATGGCGTCGTTCAGGTGCGAGTTGTGCGTGTTGTCGGAGAAGCAGTCATGCTCCTCTTCCGGATCATGCAGCAGCAGGCCGAGCTTCATGCGCTCGCCGGCGAGTTCGCCGTAGGAGAGCGAGCCCATGCCGGTGAGGATCGCGGAGATGCCCTTCTGCTCGTCAGCGAGAACGGCCTTCGTTGCTTCGCCCTCGGGTGCCCAGGCAGCGACCATCTCTTCGAGGTCCTGGACCAGCAGTGTGGAAGCGGCCTTCAGGTAGGCAGCGCGGCGGTCGCAATTGCCATTGGTGCAATTGGCCTTGTCATAGTCGGTACAGGAGCGGTTGCCGGCGCCCGGACCGGTGCCGTTCAGGTCCTGGCCCCAGAGCAGGAATTCGATGGCATGATAGCCGGTCGCGACATTGGCTTCGACTTCGCCGGCTTCATGCAGCGTCTCGGCAAGGAATTCCGGCGTGATCTGGGAGGCATCGACCTCTTCGCCGTTGATCTTGACCTTCGGGCTGGCGATGACGTTGGCGACGTAAAGCGCATTGCCATCGCTTTCGGTGCCGTAAGCAGCATCGACGTAATCGATCAGGCCTTCATCCAGCGGCCAGGCATTCACCTTGCCTTCCCAATCGTCAACGATCGGGTTGCCGAAGCGATAGACCTCGGTCTGCTGATAGGGCACGCGGGCGGCGATCCAGGCCGCGCGCGCGGCTTTCATCGTTTCGTCGCTGGGCTTAGCGATCAGCGCGTCGATGGCGGCATCGAGTGCCTTGGCGGTCGAAAGTGCATCCTGGAACTTGGCTTCAGCCAGCGCGCTGTAGTGGGTCAGCACGTCCTTGGGTGCCGGCGCGGCGAGCGCCGGACCAGCGAAGATGGCAGCCGATGTGACCAGCAGCGCGATCGATGCGCCGATGACGGATTTCCGGATCATGGTGTCTCCCTGCGGCGCCGATGGCGCCTCGTATTGAACGGACGGCCATGTCTTCGCGCAAAAAGAAACTGGTGTCAAACAGTCGACTATAAGAAACAACCGTTGGAATTGACGATGGTCAAATCACGTCGGGCGACGGCGCATGCGACAGAAGAAGAAGCCGTCTGTGTCCATGCTGGCGGGGCTGAGCGTGACCGTCTTGCCATCCGCCGAGCGCGGCTTCGCAGTGGAAGCGCCGAAAAGACGCGTCCAGTCTTCAACCACCGAGACGATCTCGAAGCTCGGATTGGCCTCGCAGAAGGCCTGGACCTGGCGGTCATTTTCTTCCGCCAGCACAGAGCAGGTGACATAAAGCAGCGAGCCATTCGGCTTGACGAAGGTCGAGGCCTCGGTGAGTGCCTCCTGCTGCTGCGCCACGCGCTCCTGCAGGTTCCGGTCGGTCAGGCGCCACTTGGTGTCGGGACGACGACGCCATGTGCCGGTGCCGGTGCAGGGCGCATCCACCAAGACCTGGTCGCACCGTTCTTTCAGGTTGGCCAGCCCCTTGGTGCTGTCATGCACCTGGACATTGTGGGTGCCGGCGCGCTTCAGCCGCTCGATGATCGGCGCCAGCCGCTTGCGGTCGGCGTCATAGGCGTGGACCTGGCCCTTGTTGTTCATGGCAGCCGCCATGGCGAGCGTCTTTCCGCCACCGCCAGCGCAGAAGTCGAGCACCTGGTCGCCTTCGCGCGGTGTCACGAGATCGGCCACGATCTGCGAACCCTCGTCCTGCACTTCGAACCAGCCCTTCTGGAAGCTGAGTTCGGCCGTGACGTTCGGCAGCCGCGACGGGCCTTCCCCAGCCGGCACGCGCATGCCGAAGCGCGCGATCGGCGAGGCCTGGGCACCGGAACGGTCGAGCGCCTTCAGGACTTTGTCGCGGTTGGCCTTCAGCGTGTTGACCCGCAAATCAAGCGTCGGGCGTGTGGCCAGCGCCTGTGCCTCGGCGAGCCAATCGTCTCCGAAGGCCTGCTCGAAGGAAGGCTGCACCCAGTCGGGGATATCGGCCTGGATATGCAGGGGTGCGTCGGCGAGATCACGGCTCGAAAAGGCCTGGATCTGGCTTTCGGTCAAGGCCGTCGGCGCGAAGTTATCGCCTTCGAATTCGGCCTGCAGAGCCTCAAGGCTCATGCCCCATTGGCGCAGGAGTACGGCCCAGCCAAGCGAACCGGCACTGTCGTCGTCCATCAGCCAGGCATGGGAGAGCTTCATGCGCAGTGCGTCGTAGACAATGTTGCCGATTGCCGCACGATCACCGGAACCGGCAAAGCGATGCGAAAGGCCCCAATCCTTGAGGGCATCGGCAACGGGACGGCGACGGGTCTCGATATCGCTCAAGACTTCGATCGCACCGGCAAGACGGCCGCCCAGACGCATGGTTATTCTCCTTCTGAAAGAAGAGAGCGTGGTAACGGCGATCAGGGGCAAGAGCAAGCGCCTAAACCCGACGGACCAATCGCCGCTCCAGAAGTTGGGTGTCTTAGCGGATGATTTCGTAGCAGACCTTGGCGTGGCCGGAGCGGATCATGCCGATGTTCTGCGCGGCTGCCTTGGAAAGATCGAGCACACGGCCACGGATGAAGGGGCCACGATCATTGATGCGAACGACGACGCTTTTGCCGCTGCGTGCATTGGTGACCTTCACCTTGGTGCCAAAGGGCAGACTCTTGTGGGCTGCCGTCAGCTTGGCCGGGTTCATACGTTCGCCGGAAGCGGTCTTCGAATGCAGTGCGTACCAGGAGGCACCACCGCAGGAAGACTTCGCATTTGCACTGTGAGGCGCGAAAGCGTAGAGTGCAGCAACAGTTGCAGCGGCGAAAATAGCAGCGTCGGTTGATCGTCAAGTTTTACGTCCCTAGTCGTTGACACGAGCGGTTTTTTGCGTGGCATCGGCTAGGCAGGGTCAAAAATGGCAAAAACGTGCCCATGAGTGATCACGAAACGTTACGGCTTGTAACACTCGTGATGAGCGCGAGCGGGATCTTTACCTTAACAAAATATGAATTTTACGGAAAAATTGCTTGATTCCGATGACTCTTCGGGGAATTAAAACTCACGATCCCACCTCTATGCGGCATTCTATTGCGAACTTGGCGAAGAAAAATTTTGCTCATTCGTCATATTTGCTGCCCAAATTGTGGTGCGGGCGGGGCCAGATGCTCGTCTGCGTAGGCTTTCTGGCGCTCTGAGCGCAAAGTTTGACCCCGTGAAACGCGGTTTTAGCCCCGTTGGTTCCATGTGCCGGAGCCAAGTAGATCGGCCAGCGACATCATGTAATTCGGGTACTGGAAGTTGAATCCGAGCGACTTGATCTTGGCGTTCGAAACTCGCTTGTTCTCGCCGTAGAAGGAGCGCGCCATGGGGGTCAGCTCTGCCGTCTCAAACGGCTGCTCGGCAGGTGCATCCATCTCCATCAGCCGGGCAGCTTCGGTCACCACGTCCTGCGGCGGGGAGGGCATGTCGTCGGTGACATTGAAGATCCCGCCGGTCTTCGGGCCGGCGAGGAAGGCGGTCGCCGATGCGATATCCTCGACGCGGATGCGGTTGAACACCTGGTCCTTCTTCACCAGTCGGCGGGCAGTGCCCGTTGGCCAGGTTCATGAAGGTGTTGCGACCCGGGCCGTAAATGCCGGAGAGGCCGCAGCATCGCAAGCAGGCAGTCCGGCGTCGCGCCGTGACCACCTGCCACTGGCCTGCTCGGCATCGACCCGTTCTCGCGAGCGCCACGAGACGGGATTGCAGATTCGCGCTCTTCGTTGACCCAGGCGCCGTGATGGTCGCCATAGACCCCGACGGTGGAGAGATAGACGAGCCATTCGAGCTTGGGCATCAAGGCCTTGATGCCCGGCTCTCCGCAAAGGCGGATCAGCGGGTCACCCTCGCTGCCGGGGGCGATAGACTGAACGAGATGCGTGGTCGTCCAAGAGCGTCGGCGCTGAAGTGGCTTCCGAAAGGCTCGGCACTGTCGAAGACGCAGCGGCCGGATGCCCAGTATCCTCAAGGCGCCTTGCACCTTCGTCGGCGCTGCGTGTGGTCCCGGCGACCGCAGGCGCCCTCGCTGCCGAGCAAGCTTGCGCGATGGCCTTGCCCGAATATCCCGCTCCGAAAATCATCAAACGTCATGGCGTCAGCTCCCGCCTTCATCCATTCCTGTCCGGCACTGTCTGCGTCCGCTTCTTGCTCCATCAGATGGCTCCATCCGGCAAGGCCTCTGGAAACCCTCGTCGGTCAAAAGCCGCGACGAGCGCCCAGACCGCCATGCCGCGCACATCCGCCGCAGACATCCGTCCAGCAGTCGCTTTGCAGCCGCGGCAAGCCAGATCGCGAGAGCGGCGGAATTGCCGGCTGCAATCAGCACAGTTGCGCACGAAGCGATCCCGTCCGATCCGCTTGACCGGCGAGCCGCTGAAATAGAAGCTCCGGAAGGTCGGTATCGTCCAGCTGTCAGGAAGAAGGCCGATGTCGGTGGCGCCTTCGAGGTCCTCGCGTGCGGTGCAGCTTTATCTCGCGGGCGGCCTGGCTGCAAACTTGTTCCACGGACAGGCCGCCAGACAGTCGTCGCAGCCATAGATGCGATTGCCGATCAGGCAGGCCGCAATTCGTCAGGGTCGATCGGCCCCTTGTGCTCGATCGTGAGGTAGGAAATGCAGCGCCGCGCATCGATCTGGTACGGTGCCGGGAAGGCGTCCGTCGGACAGGCGTCAAGACAGGCCCGGCAGGAACCGCAATGGTCACGCTCGGCGTCGTCAATTTCGAGTTCAGCCGTGGTGAACAGGCTGCCGAGAAAGAGCCAGGAGCCGAAGTCGCGGCTGACGAGATTGGTGTGCTTGCCCTGCCAGCCGAGGCCGGCTGACGGCCGCGAGCGGCTTTTCCATCACCGGCGCCGGTGTCGACGAAGACCTTCATCATCGCGCCTTGGCGCGGGCGGCAAAGCGTGTCGCCGACTATCCTTGAGCTTGCCCTTGATGACGTCGTGATAATCGCGGTTGCGGGCATAGACCGAGAAATCGCCGCCTGCTGCGACTGTCGCGCTGCAGCAGGCGAGGATCACTTGTCCGGGCCGTAATTCATTCCGAACATGATCGATGGAGCGCACGTTCGGACCAGAGAACTGCGTTGGATCGGCGCGGCGCTCTTTAGTCTCTTCCATCCAGGCTCATGGTGCCGTGACGGCCGGCATCGAGGAAGTTCTGCAAGACCGGCGCCGGTGCTTCGGGAATCGGCATCCGGCACGCGTGATGCGACAGATGATCGAAGCCCTGAGTCTTGGGCCAGCCTCCTGGCGCAGAAACCGCGTGAGATCTGCCCGCCGCCTTGCCGGATCTTTGGGATCGATGCTGCGGCTCGTTCATGACAGTAACCGTCAGAAGTCGAGGTCGGCGTAATGCGACACCGGCGTAATGCCGCGCACACGCTCCAGTGAGCAGCGGCCGGAAACTGATGGCCGCGACTTGATGCCGCTGGTACCATTCCTTGGCCACCGGGAATGTCGTTCCAGTCGATCTCGCCGAGATAGTCGAGCACAGAAACGGTCAGCGGCGGCCGAAAGATCGGCATAGCTCAACCGCTCACCGGCAATCCACTGTGCGTGAGCCCGACAGCCAGGTGAGGTAGCTTCATATGATGGCGGATGTTGGACCGCGCGCAGTGCGCAGCACCTTCGAATCAGGCGCGCCGCCGACCTGAGTCCGGGGTCATCTGCAGCTTGAAGACGCGCTCGCGCACCAGCGGCCTTGTCACGTCCTGCTCCATCTTCTGCAGGAACCACTCCGATCAGGCGGCGGATTTCCGCGCGCTGGAACGGGTCTTCGGCAAGCAGCCGCCGGTCGCGCTTCAAGCACGCCGCTGGGTCTCGTCGATGAATTCGGAGATAATCGATCGCGACCGCAAAGCGCCCGCATGTTGTCGTCGACATAGACGGGCAGCGTACCGGCCGGGTTGAGGGCGAGGAACTCCTTGCGCTTCTCCCAGGTCTGACTCTTCCACCAGACTCCGTCTGGAAGCCGTATTCGGACAGAGACCAGGCGAATGAAACGGGACGCGGTGGACATCGGGTGGTGATAGAGTACAGGCGTCGGCATTCGGAATTCGGTCGGATGTCTGGTCAGGCAATGGTTCAAGACGATACAGGAATGAGCACCGTCAGAGACAAGCGATTCGGCTCGCAGGCCCCGCAACCGCAGGGGTCTGGATCGCATCGAGCCAGACGGCTATGCCCGTTCAAGTCTATACGGTCCGTTTCGGCTCGACCTGACAATACAAGCAAATTCCCATCTTTGCCTTTCCAGCCTACGCCATCAGGAGATCCTCATGGAAGATCAATCGATCTATCAGCGCGCATGGTCCTTGGCCTGATTGAAGGCCTGACCGAGTTCGTGCCGGTATCCTCCACCGCCCATGTTCTGCTGGCCGGCCATTTCCTCGGCTTTGAGATCGCCCGGCAACACGTTTGCGGTGCTTATCCAGCTGGGTGCAATCCTGGCGATCCTGCAGCGTCTACTTTGCGCAAGCTCTTAGGCATCGCGCTGTCTCTGCCGACCAGCGCGCGAGAGCCGTCGCTTCGTCCGGTGCTGATCCTTCTGGGTTTCCTGCCCGCTGCCGTGATCGGTGTCATCGCGCATGATTTCATCAAGACCGTGCTCTTCGAGATCGCCGATGCTCATCTGCTGTCGTCCTGATCGCTGGGCGGCTTCGTCCTGCTGCTGGATCGACCGTCTGCCGCTCACAGCCCCGGTATCACGACGTCACGGAATATCCGCTGTCGCTCGCGCTTCAAGCATCGGCTTGTTGCCAGTGCGTCGCGATGATCCCGGGCACTTCGCGTTCGGGCGCCACGATCGTCGGCGCGCTGCTGCTGGGTGCCGACAAGCGCTCGGCGGCCGAATTTTCCTTCTTCCTCGCCATGCCGACCATGCTCGGCGCCTTCACGCTCGATCTTTACAAGAACCGGAATGCGCTGACGGTCGACGACACCATGATCATCGGGATCGGCTTCGTGGCCGCCTTTGTCTCGGCGCTCTTCGTGGTGCGGGGGCTTTTGAATTTCGTCTCGAAACGGGGCTATGCGCCCTTCGCCTGGTGGCGGATCGCCGTCGGCACGGCGGGTATTCTCGGGCTGCTGATGTTCGGCTGAGGCCGACAGATCCGAGACAAGAAAAAAGGCTGTCCCGAGGGGCAGCCTTTTTGATTTTGGGAAATCAGTTGGTCGACGGGATGGATGCCGTCGAGCAGGGGTCGATGCCATAAGCAGGCGAGCAATTGTCCTTGCGGGCCGCAACCGTGGTTGGCGCGACGAAGGAGCCAGCGATGATAACCAGCGCCGCACATGCGAAGAACAGTGCGATGGACTTGCCCATGAAATGCCTCTTGAGACTGTCTGAAATAAGGGGCCGGCAACCGCTGCCGGCCGGCCGTTGGGGGCCAGTCTTTACGCATTGCCACGATCGCCATCAATAGGCGAACTTGCTTTATCCTGAGTTAACGCAGGTCTTTGTTTAGCTGCGTCTTTTGTGCAACGCTGGTGCAGGTTGCTGCCGATCGGAAGCGCCGGAAAAGGCGGCTCACGCCGCCTTGCCGGATCCCGTATACTGGCCATGCACACGATACTGCACGAGGTAGGTCGGCAGGATTGCCGCCATCGTCACCGGCTGGATCCCGAGGCCTTCAAGTGTGCGCCCTTCGGCCTTGGCGGCGGCGGACACGACATTGTCTTTCTTGAGGAGCTTGACCTGGTCGCTGGTGAGCGGCGGCGTGATCAGCGGCACGGCAGAAGCTGATGCTGCCCATGAGCGAGGCGATACCGAACGGCAGCGTGACGAGTGCGCGCTTGCGGCCGATGATCTCAAGCATCATCTCGAGACACTGCTGAAGGTCGGCAACGTCACGACCGCCGAGTTCGTAGATCTGCCGCGTCGATCGGAGCCGTCGACCGCAGCGGGCCACGGCCTTCGGCGACATCGTCGACATAGACCGGCTGGAACTTCGTCTGGCCGCCGCCGATCAGCGGCAGCACCGGCGAATAGCGCGCCATGTTGGCGAAGCGGTTGAAGAAGCTGTCTTCCGGGCCGAAATCGATCGACGGCCGAAAGATCACCGCGTCGGCGATCGTCTCAGCACGGACGCTTCTGCGCCAAGCGCCTTGGTGCGCAGCGTAGACCGAGTCCGGAGTCCGCATCGGCGCCGAGCGCCGAGATATGCGTCAGCGCCGGCACCGACCGAACGCGCGGCCTCGGCAACGGCGCGGGCACCGAATTCGTGAACGGTGTTGAATTTCTGCCGGCCGGTCTCATGCAGGATGGCAACGAGGTTGACGACATGGTCGGCGCCTTGCACGGCACGGTCGACCGACCAGCGCACGCGCACATTGGCCTGCACCGGCGGAGATCTGGCCGACATTGCCGAGCGGCTGCAGGAAGCCGGCGAGATCTGGGCGACGAACGGCAACGCGAATGCGATAGCCGCGCTTGGCGAGCGTGCGCACCACATGCCGACCGACGAAGCCCGAGCCGCCGAAAACGGTGACGAGCGGCGGAAGGTTGGACAAGGTCATGAGGCTGCTCCTGAAGAACATTGTAGGTAGGTAGCGCCTAGCCTCTCTTAGCCAAATCGTCTGACCGGGGAAAGGCCCGTCAAAGCCGCACCCTGGGGACATTCCGCTATAGGCGAGGAAGGGCTCAGACGCCCTCGACGACCACCATCTCGGCATCCGCCACTTCCTGGCGGATCTTCGCGGCAATCTGATATTCCGGCGAATTGTAGCAGTCGACGGCTGCCTGATGCGATGGGAACTCGATTACAACGTTGCGGGTCCGTGCCTGGCCCTCAAGCTCGGTGAATGCACCGCCGCGGGCGAGGAAGTTTGCGCCAAACTTCTCGAAGGCGGGTTTTGCAGCTGTGACATAGTCCTTGTAGCGCTCTGCGTCACGGATATCCACGCGTGCGATCCAATAGCCCTTGGCCATGTCTTCCTCCCGGTTTGTCTTTATTTACGGCTGCTTGGCGAGTGCTTCGTCCATCTCGGCAAGGATCGCAAGGGCGGCTGCCTTCGGATCCTCGGCCTTGACGATCGGGCGCGCGACGACGAGATGGCTGGAGCCGGCCGCAATCGCGTCTGATGGCGTCATGACGCGCTTCTGGTCGCCCTTGTCAGCGCCGGCCGGCCGGATGCCGGGGGTGACGATCGCCATTTTCGGCCCGACGATGCCGCGTACGGCGGACGCTTCTTCGGCCGAGCAGACGATTCCGCCCATGCCGGCAGCGCGCGCCTGTTCGGCGCGCCTGAGTACCAGCGTATGCGGATCATATTCGTAGCCGGCATCTGTCAGATCGTGCTCGTCCATCGACGTGAGCACAGTGACGCCGAGCAGGCAGAGGCCGGAGCCTTCGGCTGCCTTCACGGCCGCTGCCATGGCCTTCGGATAGGCATGCAGCGTCAGCATGGTCATGCCCATGCGCGCGATGTTCTCGACGCGCGGACGCAACCGTGTTGTCGATGTCGAGCAGCTTCATGTCGAGGAAGACCTGCTTGCCGTCCCTTGCAAGATCACGGGCGAATTCCAGGCCGCCGGCAAAAGCCAGCTGGTAGCCGATCTTGTAGAAGGAAATGCTGTCGCCGAGCGTCGAGACGACGCGCTCCGCTTCCTGGACTGTCGGAACATCCAGTCCGACGATGAGGCGGTGACGTGCGCTCAAGACGGAGACTCCTGCCCGATCTTCCATGCCCCGTCCACTCGCATGCCGCGCGCGGAATCGCAAGCATGACGGGGGCAGGGGGATCGACGATCCCCCGTTCTCCGCAAAACTGGTCGGTCATACCAAGCGTCGATGATAGGAACCCGATAGGATGGCTTGCGGGTCTCTGGCTAGGCGCGGCGCGCTGGGCGATGCTGACGCATCGGCCAAGCGGCGCAACAACGCCAGGGGCCTGCAAGAAGCCACCTTCGGTCGGCTTCCCGCCCATCCTGGCGTCGTCGAATTCCTTGACCGATGCGAGAGCATCGCTCTTCGGATTTCTCCTAGCCAGAAAGGACGGTCGAGCCGATCCTATAGGTCCCGATCATCGACACTTGGTATCACGCCTTGCGGTAGATCCAGAGCTGGGCCGGCGGGATGTTGCGCACGACGAAGTCGAAATGCTGGATGTGGTAGCGGTCCGGCTTGGCGATGATTGGCGAGACGGGTCCATAGGTGATCTGGACCACAGGGCTGCCCTTCTGGGATGCGCGACAGCAGGTCTTCCAGCAATTGGATGCGGGCTTCCATCGGAAAGCTCAGCATCGGTACTGCGGAGATGACGCAGTCGAAGGTCTGATCGGCAAAGCCGTCGAGGATGTTCTTGAGGTCGAAGGCGTCGCCGTGGATGAAGTTGACGCCGGCATAGTCCTCGACGAGACGCCGGCAGAAGTCCTCCGAATACTCAACGGAAACGATCTTTTCGGCGGTGAACGCCGTGCGCCAGGATCTGCCTTGGTGATCACGCCGGTTCCGGGACCGAGTTCGAGCACGGGCAGGCCCGACTTGACGTCGATGACGCTTGCCATGCGCTTCGCCGTGACCGACGAAGTAGGCACGATGGCGCCGACGGTCTTGGGACCCTGCATCATGCCCTTGAAGAAACGGATCTCCTCGTCAAATTTCTTTTCGAACCGTTCCTTCAGTCGGATGGCCATGATCGTCCCTCTTCTTTTTGCTGCTCGATTGCTGCGAGCCGATTGCGACAATTTTGGGCCAGTTTGTCGCAAACGCAAGAGAGAATGACGCTGGCGGGCAAAATGCCCGCCAGAAACCTTGAAGCGTTAAACGCGCATCGGCATCAGCACGTAGAGGCGCGTCGGCGCCCGCCGTGTCGCGAATGAGCGTCGGCGAGCCGGCATCCGCCAGCAGGAAGACCGCATCCTCGCCCGCAAGCTGGGCGGTAATATCAAGCAGATAGCGGGCGTTGAAGCCGATCTCCAGCGGCGTCGCCTTCATAGCCGACCGCGACTTCTTCGGTAGCGCTGCCGGAATCGGGGTTGTTGACCGTCAGCATCAACTGCGCCATCGGCGAGCGCAAGCTTGACGGCGCGGCCACGTCTCGGACGAAATGGTCGAGACGCGGTCGACGGCGCGGGCGAACTGTCTGGCAGTCGACGCGCATTTCCTTGTCGTTCGCCTGGTCGGAATGACCCGCTGGTAATCGGGGAAGGTGCCGTCGATCAGCTTGGAGGTCAGAACGACCGAGCCGATGGACAGGCGGATCTTGGCGTCGGAGATCTCGATGCCGCACGATCAGTGTCCGGATTGTCCATCAGCTTCTGGAGCTCGCCGACGGTCTTGCGCGGAATGATGATGCCCGGCATGCCTTCCGAAGCCCGAGGGTGCATCGACACCTCGACCCGGGCCAGACGGTGGCCGTCGGTCGCGACAGCGCGCAGCTTGAGTGCGCCGGCAGGCTTCGATCGCGTGCAGGAATAGATGCCGTTGAGATAGTAGCGGGTCTCTTCCGTCGAGATCGCAAACTGGGTGCGATCGATTAGCATCTTGAGGTCGGATGCCTTCGATCTGGAAGCAGTGAGCTGAAGGTGCCAGCGGTCAGATCCGGGAAGTCGACTGTCGGCAGGCACTGCAGCGAGAACTTCGAGCGGCCAGAGGCGACGCGTCATCGCTGCTGCCATCCGGATTGGTGGCCGAGCCGAACCTCGGAACCGTCAGGCAGCTTGCGCACGATTTCATAGAGCAGATGCGCCGGAACGGTCGTGGCGCCGGCCTGCTCGGCCATGGCCGCCGTGCTTTCGGTGATCTCGAAGGATCGAGGTCCTGTCGCCTTCATCACCAGTGCTCGCGCCTGCGGCCTTGAGCAGCACGTTGGACAGGATCGGGATCGTGTTGCGCCGCTCGACCACGCGGTGCACGTGGTTCGAGAGACTTGAGGAGATTGGACCGTTCGAGAGTGATACGCATGTGTGATGCTACCGCTTTCTTGACGTGTCGTCTTCCGGAGTTCCGGATCGGAAAAAGGGGCCGGGCAGTCCGCCGGGCCGTGACGATGTGGACGGGCAAAATGGCAGTAATTACAGAGCGGGAAAAGCAAGAGGCTCTAAGGTTTTCCACGCCAGTCCCCAGCAGAGCTTGCCGGAATGGTTTATGGCGGCGTGCAACCCTTGCCTGCGAGCATGGGGGTCAGCAGGATGAAAGGCCGCATGACAGCCTTGGCAGATAACGACGATGCGCACGGTCGCGGCGCGCTTCGAAGCAGCTATCCGCCTCAACGACACGCTCGATCGCTGTCGCGCGGCCGCTCGAGCCTGGCGCTCTATCTGGTGCGCGACGCCGATCGGCAATCTCGCGCGACATCACGCATCCGCGCGCTGGAAACGCTGGCCGGTGCCGATGTGCATCGCCTGCCGAGGATACCACGCGTCACCCGCGTCCTCCTCGAACCGCTACGCGCATCGACGAACCGGGCCTTACGCCTATCACGAATACAACGCCGACGAGGCCGGTGCCCGAAGCTGCTCGCGGCGCTCGAAGCCGGCAAGTCCGTGGCGCTCGTCTCGGATGCCGGCAACGCCACTCGTCTCCGACCCCGGCTATCGCCTCGGCCAAGGCTGTGCCATCGAGGCCGGCCACCGCGTCGATGCCGATCCCCGGCGCCTTCTGCTCCGCTCGCAGCCCTCGTCGGCCTCGGGCCTGCCCAACGACGCCTTTCTCTTTGCCGGCTTCCTGCCGACCAAGGACAAGGCGACGCCGCGACCGGCTGACGCGAGCTCCGCCAAGGTACCCGGCGACGCTGCATCTTCTTCGAGTCCCCGCATCAGGCTATCGGCGATACGCTGGTTGACATGCCGCCGAGTGAACTCGGCAGTGATCGACCGATGCCTCCGTCTGCCGGGAACTGACCAAGACCTTCGAAGAATTCCGCCGCGGAACCCTGCTCGGCGATCTCGCCGCCGATTATACCGAACAAGACGATGTCAAGGGCGAGATCGTCCTTGTCATCGGCGCCGCCGGCCCCCGATAGCGGCACCCTGACGGTCTCGATCTCGATGCGATCAGTCGATGCTCTTGCTCCGCCACCATGCCCGACGGCCAAGGCCGCTGACCGAAGCGGCTAAGCTCACCGGCCTCCCGCGCAAGGAGCTCTACCAGCGCCTTTTGGAGCTGAAGGGGGCCGCATGACGCCCAAAGGCGCGGATCGAAAACGCATCCGCGCCGAGAGGCTGGGCCGCTGGTCGGAATACCGGGCGGCGCTCGCGCTGCTTATCAAGGGCTGTTTGATC